>NHHR02000005.1 GCA_002170885.2 Rhizobiales bacterium TMED168
ATCAATTAAGAGAAAAACTCTTCTTAAATTTGATCTATTTTGTAGATAATATTTAGATAATTCTGTCCAATCCTCTATTTTTTTCTTGGAAACTTTTGCATATCCATATCCCGGCATATCAACAATATTAATAATTGGCTTATCATCAATTATGGAAAAAAAATTTAACTCTTGAGTTCTACCAGGCGTCTTCGATGTATTTGCTAATTTTGATCTTTTTGTTATTGCATTTAATAATGAGGATTTTCCAACATTTGATCTTCCCAAAAAAGCTATCTCAGGGATACTTGATATATCAAGCCCGTCAACGCTTGCAACACCTTTTACAAATGAACAATTTTCAAAAGAGAGATTTTTCTTATCAGCATTCATTGGTTTATTCTTCAGAATTTTTTTTACCAAAATTTGCAAATAGTGCAATTTCCATTCCTTGCTTCTTCATAATATAGGCTTGCTGTATTATTGATAATAATCCATTCCATGCCCAATAAATAACAAGTCCTATCGGAAAGTTTGCTGCAATAAAAATCATAAATATTGGCATCCAAGTAAAAAGTGTTTTTTGAATCTGATCAGTTGGTGCAGGATTTAACTTTGTTTGGAGAAAAAATGTTAGCCCAAATAAAAGATGAAAAAAACCTATCATTAAAATTTGCGGGGGTGTCCAGTTTATAATTCCAAATAAATTGAATACTGATAATGGATCAGGTGCAGATAAATCTCTAATCCATCCAAAAAATGGAGCATGCCTCATTTCTATAGTTACGAGAAGAACATTATATAATGCAAAAAATACTGGTATTTGAATAAATATAGGTAGACAACCAGAAAGAGGTTTTAATTCTTCTTTCTTGTACAAAGTTTGCATTTCTTGGGCCATTTTTTGACGATCATCACCATATAAATCTTTCATTTTTTGAATTTCAGGCTGAACTTTTCTCATCTTTGCCATTTGTACATATGACCTATTAACAACTGGGAAAAATACAAGTTTAATGAGAACAGTTAAAAGAAGAATGGCCATCCCAAAATTTCCAGTATAAATATATAGGAAATCTAAAATATAAAATAATGGTTTTGAAATAAAGTAAAACCAACCCCAGTCAATAATTAAATCAAATTTAGGTAGATTTTTATTTTCAGAATAATTTTGAATTATATCTACCTCCTTGGCTCCTATAAAAATTAAACCACTTGAAGAAATAGTTCCACCAGGAGAGGCGCTGGAAGCCTCACCTGTATAACCAATTCTATAAATATCACTCTTATTTTGTCTAGAAACTTTGAAGTGAGCTTTTTTCTCGCCTTCATCAAGCGAACTTATAGCAGTTGCCCAATATTTATCCCTTACCCCTATCCATCCATTTCGGAATTCTTTTCTATAATCTTTTTTAGAAATATCATCATAATCTTGTTCATCCAACTCTTCATCAAACCATCCGGTTGGGCCTTCATGGAGAAGGCCTAATGTTTGACTTGTTGGAAGTTCTTGTCTTGAAAGTTTATTAAAAGGAAATAATGTTATCAAACCAGAGGTGCCATTTTCCACTTCTTGAGTAAATGTAAATAGGTAATTTTCATCTATAGAAAATTTTTTAATAAAATTTAGACCATTACCATTATTCCATGAGATAATAATTGGTGTATCTGGGGATAAAATACTATTTTGTGACTCTAATTTCCATAAAGTATTTTCATCTGGAAGTATAAAATTAGCTCCCCTAGGCGCCAACCATCCTGACTCAACCCAATAGGACTCTTCTTTAAATAATTGAACGTAATCACTATCTAAATCAGTCGAAGTATTGAACTTCTTTAAGAAAATTTCATTAATTTGCGCTCCACAGAGGTCAATTGATCCTTCTATCCTATTGTTATCAATTATTACTTTTTCAGAGGTACATGAAGATTTTGCTGTCGCCAATGCTTTATTAATGTTAGATATCTCTATTTCTTCGATCGACATATCTATAGTGTCTTCTTCTTGGTTATATACTGATTGTTCAACAGGAAAAAATATTTGCCAGCTGAATAAAATAATCATAGCTAATACAATTGCTAATATGTATCTTGATAAATCATTCATGATTTTATCTCCCTGAAAGCTTTTTCTAAATCATTTAATACAGATTTCCAAGAAACTTTGTTGGTTTTTATTGTTGCCACAACAACATAGTCATAACCATTTTTTCCATACTTTGGAATAACTTCTTTTAAAGCATGCCTTAATCTTCTTTTTGCTTTATTTCTCTCAACAGCAATACCAATTTTTTTTGTCGCTGTTATTCCATATCTAGGATTTTTTTTATCACCTCTTTTAAATTTTTGTAGAAACAAACTTGGTGTTTTTATGTATTCACCTTTAGAGACTTTTACATAATCTGAACGTTTAGTGATTTTACTTAAAATAAACCCTAGTTCTTTCGAGTCATTTTCATTTAACTTAAATTTCATAAACTATTTAAGCAGATAGAGACTTTCTACCTTTAGCTCTTCTATTAGATAAGACATTTCTGCCACCGACAGTTTGCAATCTTGAGCGGAAACCATGACGTCTTTTTCTGACTAAGTTACTAGGCTGGAATGTTCTTTTCATAATTTGACCCTTAAATTAATACTTTAAGGGTTTATAAAACCTACATATTCTTAAGTCAAATTAAGTGAAGAATTATATTATTTTTTTTCCTGATTAATATTTTCCATATTATCAATCGCTTTTGACATTTGTCTTTCTCTAATTCCATATTCATCAATTTTACTAAGAACCTCTTCTGCTTTTTTTCTTAATTCATTTGTTGAATTACTAAACTTTTCAAATTCTTTTTTTAATTTTCCAAATTCATTCATAATTTCTGAAGCCCTTTCATTAAATGATTCAACTCTAAAGTTCATAGAGATGCTGAGAAGATATGCTGCAAGAGAATTTGGACCTAAAATTAATACTCTATAATCTCTGAATAGCCCTTCTCTTATGTCTAGTGTATCTATTAACTGAAGAAGTGATTCGCTTGGAATATACATAATTCCAAGATCAGAAGTCTTACCCGTTAATAGATATTTTTTTCTAATATCCTCCGCATCATTTTTTATATGTCTTTCAATATCTTTTTTGGTTGATTTTACCCTTTCCTTGTCTGAACCAGATGCTGCTTCTATATAGTTATCGTATAATCCAGAAGGAAATTTAGCATCTATCGGCTGCAATAATCCTCCAGGAAGAATAATTACAAATTCAACTCTTTTTCCGCTACCTTCTATTATTTCTTCATTTTCTCTATAATGATTTTCAGGGAAAATATCCTGAATTATAGCTTTTAATGACCATTCTCCAAATTGACCTGCCTTAGTGCCCCCAGAGAGATAATTACGTAATTTTTGAATGGGCTCTTGAAAATTCTGGATTGAAATCCTTAGATCAGCTAGAGCCTTTTCTTGTCTCTCTAGCGTCTCATTCTGATTTTGTTGTTTTTTTTCAAAATCAATGAATACATTATTATTATCATTAGATTTTTTATTTTGCTTATCAACTTTAAAAAAAATAAAAGCTATAAAAGCCAATAAAGTAATAAGAAGTAATAAAATTAAATAATCCATATTTTCCTTAATTTAAAAATTCTTAGTGGCGCGCCGGGGAAGATTCGAACTCCCGACCCCTTGATTCGTAGTCAAGTACTCTATCCAGCTGAGCTACCGGCGCAATAAAAATATTATAAACTAAAAATTGAGAATAAAAAATTATTCATATTTTTCTTTCCAAGAGGGTATTCCCTTAAGGCTTTCAGCTTCATATATACCTCTTGCTATTGATCTAGAGCATACTCTTGCTCCCAACTCTCCAACCATATTTATATCATTAAGGGTTAATTCTTTTTTTAAAGTTCCTGTACTTAATACAAATATTACATCACCATCAACAGGTGAGTGGATTGGTCTTATAGCTCGTGACATTCCTGAATGAGACATTATGGCTATTCTTTTTGCAGCCTTAGCTTCTATTTTTACATTTGTAGCGATAATACCTATAGTTGTATTTTGCTTCGGTAAAGATCCCGCTGCTGAGGTTCCGCCAAGAATATTTAGTGATGCCTCCTTAGGAGCGCCCCTTCCTCCAAATTCTTTTTTATACTCATCTATTGCTGCCCAAAATTGACCCGTCTCCTCATTTACAGCAGATCCATAACTATTTACTGCAAATAGACCTCCCACTTGTAATCCCTCGCTTGTTACAAATGATGCACTTCCTAATCCACCTTTTAAAGAACCAGCCATTGAGCCATAGCCTGCTCCACTATTACCAAGAATAATTTGATCAGATAAATTTGATGCTGCTTTAACTCCAAGATCAGCATAAGGTGGATTCGCACCCCAATCTTTATCCCCACCATTTGCTAAATCATATAAAATAGCACCTGGTATCATTGGTACATTTTTTGAGAAATTTGAGGGTTTATATCCTCTACCTTTAGCACCGATAAAACTTGCTACACTACTTGCAGCTTCTAAACCCCAAGTAGACCCTCCGGAGAGTACTATTGAGTCAACATTATCAACAAGGTTATAGGGATTTAGTGCTCCCACCTCTCTTGTACCTGGCGCACCTCCCCTGACATCTGCTGAAGCTATTGTTCCTTCGATAGGTGTAACTACTGTGCATCCAGTACAAATCTGTACATCATGAGAGTTTCCTACCAAAATACCATCAACGTCTGTGATAAGATTTTTTTTCCCTATACTAATCATTACAAGGAAACTAAACAAAGCTATTAAAATTGTATAGTATCAAAAATTAATATCTATGGAGATTCTATGAAATTTTTAATTTTAGTTATTCTGTTCTTTGTTTTTTCTTCTTCAAGCTTTGCAGAAAATATAACACCATCTAAAGGTATAATTACCACATCAAACCCCCATGCATCGAGAGCTGCACTAGAAATTATCGAAAAAGGTGGAAATTCAATTGATGCTGCAGTGGCAGTTCAATTGGTTCTTACACTCACTGAACCTCAGGCAACAGGAATTGGCGGAGGAGCATTTATGCTATACTGGGATAAAAAGTCTTCAAAACTTTTTTCAATAGATGGAAGAGAAAAAGCACCATCCAGAGTAAGAGAAGATTTATTTTTAGATAGCAAGGGAAATAAAAAAAGATTTTATCCTGATGCAGTTGTTGGTTCACAATCTATTGGAGTTCCAGGGGTTATAAGATTACTTGAAGAATCCCATAAAAAATTTGGTAAATTACCCTGGGATGAGCTTTTTAGTTATGCAATTAATTTAGCTGAAAATGGCTTTGCTGTCTCACCTGCACTTAATTCAATTTTAGGTTATCTTGGGCCATTAAAAAAAATAGAGCCTGCGGCATCACTCTATTATATTGAAAATTTAGATGGTGAGAAAGAGCCTGTTCCAGTTGGTTACAAACTGAAAAATATAGAATATTCTAAAACTTTAAAAAGGCTCTCAAAAAGAGGTTCAAGGGATTTTTACGAAGGTGAAACTGCAAAATTAATTATTGATTCAATTAAAAAATATAATAAAGAAGCGGTATTATCACATAGTGATTTGAAAAATTATAAAATTGTATGGAGAGAACCACTTTGCAGCAAATATAGAAAATACAACGTTTGTAGTATGGGGCCACCTTCATCTGGAGGTCTAACAATGTTAATGATGCTAAAACTACTTGAAGATTTTAATATAGAGTCATTAAAACCTAATTCTATAGATATGATTCATTTATTCTCTGAGGTTAATAGAATTGCTTATGCTGATAGAGCCTATTATATGGGTGATTCAGATTTTATTAATGTACCGATTAATGGTTTACTTGACGATACATACATTAAAAAAAGAAGAAATTTAATTAATAAAGATTATTACTCTGAGGATATTAAAGAGGGTATGCCAGAAGGCTATGAAAATTTTGAAAAAAATATTGATATTTCAAAACCTTCAACAAGTCATTTTGTAATTGTTGATAAAGAAGGAAATGCTGTCTCTATGACATCAACAGTCGAAGGCCCTTTTGGAAGCCATTTAATGGCGGGTGGATTTATTTTGAATAATGAGCTAACAGATTTTTCTATGCTACCAGAAATAAATGGAAAAAAAATAGCTAATAGAGTAGAGCCTAATAAACGCCCTATGTCATCTATGACTCCGACAATCATATTCAAAGATAACGAGCTTTATGCTTTAACAGGATCTCCTGGGGGAACAAGTATTATTAACTATGTAACGAAATCTGTTTTGGGTATCATTGACTGGAATCTTGAGCCAGATGAAATTGTTGAGCTACCGCATTATATGAACAAAGGTAATTATACAGAATTAGAGAAAGATAGTGTTATAGAGAATTTAAAATCAGAGCTTGAATCCAAAGGTCATCCGGTTAGGGTTTTAAAGAAGAGAAGTGGTCTTCATTTAGCTGTAAAAAAAGAAGATGGATTTATTGGCAGCGCAGACCCAAGAAGAGAAGGTTTAGTAATACCCATCAATTAATAATAAGGCTCTCCTGAAATGAATAAAAATTTATATAAAATTTTGTATGATGGCTTTGAGCCCTCGATGAATAAAATCTGCATTGAGATACCCGATAAGAGAAAAATTTCCTTTAAAGATTTAGATAAAATATCAGCACAATTTGCATCTTTTCTAAAAAACATTGGTTTAAAAAAGGGTGATAGAATGATTTGTCAAATTGATAAATCTTTGGCTGCAATCGGACTGTATTTAGGCTGCTTAAGATATGGTATAATTTATACACCCCTGAATACATCTTATAAAACTGATGAAGTTGAATATTTTATTGAGAATATTGAGCCAAAGTTATTTATTGGCAGCCCTAATTCTTCGGATACTAATAAAGAAATTTGTTCAAAACTAAGTGTTCCTTTTTTCGAAACTATTGGTACAGACGATGATGACTCTTTTTTTAAAAAAATTCTTTTAATGAAGCCATCATATATTTTTGAAGATTGTAATGGTTACGATATTGCTGCAATTTTATTTACCTCTGGAACGACAGGTAAATCTAAAGGGGCTATGATAACTCATGATAATTTATCGTCTAATGCAATTGCTTTAAAAGAAATTTGGAATTTTACTGATAGGGATACACTTTTACATGCTTTACCAATTTTTCATGTTCATGGTTTATTTGTTGCTTTAAATATAGCCCTATTGAGTGCCTCAAAGATAATTTTTATAGAAAAATTTAATATTGAGGATGTTATAGAAAATTTAAAAAATTCATCAGTAATGATGGGCGTCCCAACTTATTACAATAGGTTAGTTAACGATGAAAATTTTAAAAGTGTGTCTTATGAAAATATGCGCCTCTTTATTTCTGGTTCAGCTCCTTTGACTGAAAAAACTTTTATAGATTTTAAGAAAAAAACAAGTCATTCAATTTTAGAAAGATATGGAATGACTGAAACAGGTATGATCACTTCTAATCCTCTTGATGGTCAAAGAATTGAAGGAACTGTTGGCTTTCCTCTTCCTGGAGTTAAAATAAGGACTAATAAAAAAGATAATATTTTACCACCAAGTGAAAAAGGTATTGTTCAAGTTAAAGGCCCTAATGTCTTTAAAGGTTATTGGGGGATGCAAAAAAAAACAGAAGAAGAATTTACTGAAGATGGCTTTTTTATAACTGGAGATATTGGTCAAATTGATGAAGAGGGTAGGCTTACTTTATCAGGAAGAGTTAGTGATATGATTATCTCTGGGGGTTATAATATATATCCAAAGGAAATTGAAATAATTTTAAATAGTATAGACAATATTAAAGAAAGTGCCGTTATAGGTGTCAAAGATTTAGATCTAGGAGAGTCCGCTGTTGCTATTTTAACTTTAGAAAATAAAGAATTAAAAATTTCTGACAAAAATATTTTAGATATATTAGAAAATCGAATTGCTAGATATAAAATACCTAAATCTTTTATTTGGGTTGAGGATTTGCCTATTAATGCGATGGGTAAAGTTCAAAAAAAAGATTTACGTATAAAATATGAAAAAATTTTACTATGATAAATTTAAATAAAGAGGGAATAATATGAATAATACAACTAGAGCATTAAAATTTATTGAACATTGGAATAACATGGATATTGAAGAAATAATGGCCTCAATGACAGATGATTGCTTTTATCATAATATACCAATGGATCCTCAGCGCGGTAAGGATGAAATAAGGCCTTCATTAGAGGCATTTATTCAAATGGCCTCGAGTATTGAGTGGGTTGTTCATAACATAGCAGAAAACACAGATGGCATTGTTCTTACTGAGAGAACAGATAGATTTGAAATTAATGGACAATGGATGGATATTTTGGTTATGGGCGTTATGGAATTTAAAGATGGCTTAATATGTAATTGGAGAGACTATTTTGACATGAAGGCTTATGAGAAAGAAACAGCAAGAATTTTAGGGTAATAAAAATTTAGTTAATATCTGCTATATCTCTTACTGGATTAAATCCATCCCATTTTTTTGACTGTTCATGAAGAAATGAATAAAAATTGTCAATTTCTTGGCTTTTTTCATAAATTTCATAAAAATGATTTATATCATTACCAGGGTCAAACCAAGCAAATCTCATCCCATCTCTGTGACCAACATTTGCTGATAGGACTTCAATGCAATCATTTTCTTCTAGAATTTTTCTTTCTTTATCAAAATCAGGTGCGATCCAAGCAATATGATGGATACCGTTTTGACTACTATTTTTTGGTGAATCTTTAATTTTATGATCACATATTAGTTCAATCATCATATTTTCTTTCCAGCCGTATGCAGATGAATGGTCAAATTCACTTATTTCTTTATTTACTAATGTATTTGAAATTTGAATATGTTCATTTATATAAAATGGTCCGATATTAAATTTTTTTGACCAAAAAGATGCAGCTTTCTCAACATCTTTAACTGCATAAGCTATCTGTATTATTGGTTTTTTTGAGGTATACATTTTTATACCTTACAATTTTTTCATAAAAATCCTAGACAATTTTTTTTATCTAGGAAAATATACATTACACGATAAGTGATTGGGAGTTTTATATGTCAAATAATTCATTAGTAATTCGAAATGCAACAATTGTTGATGGAACTGGAAAAGAACCATATTATGGAGATGTTGCAGTAAAAGATGGTCTTATTCATGAAATTGGAACTATTAAAAACGATTATGATAAAGAAATTGATGCTAAGGGATTAGTTTTATCTCCTGGTTTTATTGACATTCATACCCATTTTGATCCTCAGTTATGCTGGGATGGATATGCAACCCCCTCAATTGAACATGGTGTGACCACAGTTGTAACAGGTAATTGTTCTTTATCTCTTGCTCCTATAAGGGATGGTGGAGAAAGCAAAATTATTTCTATGTTTCAGGTAATTGAGGATATTAAAAAGCCAACCTTTGAAGCCGCTGTACCTTTTTCTTGGGAAACTTTTGGTGAGTATTTAGATCATATTAAGCCAGGACTTGGTATAAATGTTGGGGCTTTAATTGGTCATTCAGCCGTTCGTTTATATGTTATGGGTGAGGATAGTCAAAAAAGAAAAGCTACTGATGATGAAATTAAGCAAATGGTTGATATAGTTAAGATGGCCATGGAACAGGGGGCGCTCGGTGTTTCCTCATCTTATGTAGACGTAGACGAGAATTTTGATCCTGTTCCAAGTAGATTTTCTTGTAAAAAGGAAAAAATTGCGCTTGCTAAAGCTGCTACAAAAACTGGCAGAGGGGTATGGCAGGTAGTTCCATATTTTATTGATATGAATACTCAATTAGAAAATATTAAAGAGTTAGGAGATATAAGTTTAGAAACAGGAATTATGTGTACATTCCAACCAGTCTTATCTACTCCTGATGCTCCTAAGGCAGAGAAGATAATGGAAGCTCTTCAGATGGAGAGAGATAGGGGTGCAAAAGTTTTTGGTCAAACAATGCCACGCTGCTTTGATTTAAATATGAGGCTCTCCGAAACAAGTATGCTTTTATTTGGAATGCCTACTTGGAAGGCTACTATGGATTTATCCTTAGAGCAAAGAAGGTATGCTTTTGCTGATAAAGAAAACCAAAAAATCTTAATAGAAGAAGCTAAAAATGCCCAGGGTATGAGTGCTGCTATTCCTATGTTAAAGGTTGGTGAGGTTTATTCAGATAAAAATAAGAAATATTCAGGAAAATATTTAGCTGAAATTGCAAAGTCTGAAAAAAAAGAAATTGGTCAGGTTATTTTGGATATAGCCCTAGAAGATGATCTAAAAACTGAATTTCAATTAATGGATGTTATAAATTCTGATAAGGAATCTGTTTCTTATCTCATTATGAATGAATTATGTCATTTTGGAGCTTCTGATGCAGGGGCACACATAACCCAATTTTGTGGCACAGGTGATACAACTCACCTTTTAGAACATTATGTTAGAGAAACTGAGAAAATATCTTTATCAACTGCTGTCCACAGAATGACTAAAGAAGTAGCGGATGATTGGGGTCTTTTTGATCGAGGTGAAATAAAAAAAGGGAAAGCAGCTGATTTAGTCTTATTTGATATCAACAAAGTTGGAATATCTGATGAGGCCTTTGTAAATGATTTTCCTGGGGAAGCAAGTCGTTATATGCGTTACTCAAAAGGTTATGAAGCCGTAATAGTGAATGGTTCTATAGTTTATGAAAATAGTAATTATACTGATATAAAAAGTGGAACGATTGTTTAGTTTTAAATAGTTATAGTTGAATGAATATTTAGAGGTTATTTATGGAACAAGTTCAAGTTGATAAACTTAGAGATTTAATTGAGTATGAAAGAAATAGAAAGTCTCCTCCTGCTAATTTTCCAAAACTACCAGACCTGCCTGGTAAAAGGTATACTGATGAAGAATTTTTTGAACTTGAAAAAGAAAACCTTTGGAAAAAAACCTGGCTACTTGCTGGACATCTTGATGAAATTTCAGAGATTGGTAGCTATAAGCTCTGGGAAAAAACAGGTCAACCAGTTATAATAGTAAGAAAAAATAAAGAAGAGGTTACAGCTTTTTATAATATGTGTCGCCATAGGGGGGCTGCAATAGTTAGAGAAGAATATGGAAAAGCAAAAAGTTTAATATGCGGCTATCACGGCTGGAATTACAACTTTGATGGTGATTTAATTGGAAAAAGAGATCCTCAAGACTTTGTTGATTTTGATGATAATTGCCGAAGTCTTCATAAAATAAAAATTGAATTATTGGGTAACCTAATTTTTATAAATTTTGATTTAGACTCAATATCTTTAAAAGATAGTTTAGGACCAATTTATGATGAGTTTAAGGAATTTCAACTTGGCTCCCTTCGTTTGGTTGATCAATATACTTATAATGTTAAATGTAATTGGAAAATAGCTATGGAAGCAAATATGGAAGTTTATCATGTCCAATCCATACATCCAGAAACTGTCCACGTGGGTTTAGACTATAAAGGCAATGTAAATACATTTTATAAGCATGGTCACGGAAGGATGGTTGCACCAAGTAGGTCTTATCCAGATTTACCAATTTATGGGAATAGTAAAGATTCAGATCCTAATTCAACGAGTTATCATCCATTGCCAAAAGGTTCAAAAAAACTTGGTATGGATCCAAATACTAATGACCCAAGACCAGAAATTGAAACAGCTGGATATATTGCTAGGACTTGTACACAATCATATAATTTAATGCCTAATCTAGTTTCACCAATGTCTGAGAGAGGTTTTCCAATTTTGTTATGGTGGCCTAAAAGTATTAATGAAACTATTTTTGAGGTAATGTGGATAGCACCAAGTTGGGGCGAAGGCGATAGACCAGAAATTTGGGACTCTCAAATTAAAGGTTTTAATGATGTTCTTGATGAGGACCTTCAATTTGGAAGTTGGATTCAAAAGGCAGTTGACTCATATGCTTTTGATGGAGTTCCCTTAAGTTATCAGGAAGCGAGAATTTATCATTGGCATCAAGAGGTTGATAAGATTATTGGCCTTAATAAAATTCGTAAAGAGCTAAGAGTTGAAAAAGTAATGGGTGACGATTGGACTTATCCAAATGATATGGAGCAAAGACTAAAGGAATATCATTCGCAGTAATTCTGAAGATATTTTGCTTACATTATTAATTTTATAAATTATCTATATTTACATTTTAAATTTTTTATTTTTCGCAAATTTATTAGTTATCCCCATTACTCACAATATTATGTATAAGTTTTACAGAAAAAATATAACATATAGTTAATAATTCTTTTTTTAACTTTCTTTTGTATTTTTTCTAACCGACCATTCTCTCATTATTATTATTAATTATTATGGGAGAAGATTATGAGTAGAATATTTATTGGCTTTTTAGCTATACTAACTTTGATTTCATCAACCACAAATTTGAAAGCTGATGATCACACTGATATGACATATTTCAATTTTCAGGTAAATTTTTGTAAATTAAATGATGGTTCATCAATGGAAGATTATTCTGATGCAGTTAATAATTACATCAAGTGGTCAAAGAAAAATGATGTAGAGGTTTTTGTATCACGACAGATGCCTTTGTTTCCACATGATAATTTCGTATCTGATAGAGGATTTGATTTTCAAGAAATTTTAGCTGGTCCACATAATACAACAGGTAAGGCTTGGGATTTATGGCTTGGAACTAAAGATGGTCAAAAATTAGCTAAAAAATGGCAAGAAGCTGCAGATTGTTATGTTAAGTGGGGCCATGCCTATCCTCAATTTTTAGACCAAAAGGCTCTTGAGTCTGATGATGATCGTGTTGTGAGTTGGAATTGGTGTTCGAGAAAAGATGGTGTTTCATTAGAAGATTTACAAGCAAGGCATCAAATGATGGTTGAAGAGCTTAAAAAAGATAATATTGGTCTTAGTGGTTGGGTTATAGTAGCTCCTGTTACCGGTGGCGCTCAAGCACCTGGCGATTTTGTTCATTTAGGTATTTACGATGATGTTGAATCCTTTATGGAATATAAGGAGGCTTTTGCTGCAGGTGGCTGGGAAGGTTATTACGATTATACTGATAATTATGCCAGTTGTGGTGGAGAAGAATTATATTCTGAAGAAGTTCTTAACTTTCCTGAAAACTAATATTAATAAAGGAGATAAAAATGAAAAAAATAATATTAATTCTTTTAACATTTATTTTAACTTATTCAGTTTCAGGTAATTCTCTAGCTGATGATCATATGGGGCCATCAAATTTACAAATCCAGCTTTGTAAACTAAATGAAGGAGTGACTATGAGTGATTATGACTCAATGGTAAATGAATATTTTAAGTGGGCTAAAAAAAACGATGTTGAAGTTTTTTTTGCTCGTCAAACACCACTTTATCCTCAGAATTCATTTATAAGATCAGGTTATGATTTTGTTGAATTGCTTAACACTTCCCACATAAACTCAGGAATAGGATGGGATAAATGGCTTGGTACAAAATCTGGTCAAAAGTTAAATGAAAAATGGCAAAAACTTGCTAATTGCGAAGTTAAAATGTCTGCTGTAGTACCGAACTATTTAAATGAAAAAGCTCTTGCTGAGGACAATGATAGAATTGTTTCCTGGAATTGGTGTTCTTTAAATGATGGTGTCAGCTATGAAGACTTACTTGAAGAGCATGCAAAACGAGCTGCTGATCTTAAAGAAAATCCAAGAGGCTTAATCGGTTGGGCTAATGTCTATCCAAGAATTGGTATGGAAGAGGCTCCAGGAGATTTTGCCCATCTTGCTGTATATCCTGATATTGAGTCAGCTCAAATATATCAACAGGATCAATCAGATGGTGGATGGAAGTCTTATAGAGATTACAATCAAAACTTTGCTACCTGCTTGGGTGACGGATTTATGATTGAAAAAGTTCTTAATGATCCAAATAACTAATTAATAAAAAATGGAGAAAAAAATGAAGAAATATTTACTAACTCTACTTTCACTACCTTTTCTAGTCTTAACACAGTTAAATGCGGCACCAATGCATGCTTATTATTGTTTTAATGCATCAAGTTTAGAAAGTGGGAATAATTTTGTAGGAGCTTTTGATGCATTTTATAATTCCTCGGCCTCAAAAGGGATATCAACTCATCGTCTTTACGCTTTTGAATTAAATGGCGAATATAATTTTACTCACTGTATGGTTGGCGAACACGAAAGCCCTAATGCTTATGAAAAAACAAATTCTATTGTGCAGTCATCAAGCGAAGGTTTACAGATGCTTGAAACTATGAATTCAACAGTTACATGGGTTATGAATGGTGCAGGTACACCGGTAGCAGCTTTTGGTAATCAAGAAACTAATAGGATCGGTGCAATAATTGATATACATGCAAAAGATGCCAATACTTTTGTTGCTGAAGTAACAAAAATGATGGAAAATTCTTCTATTGATGGAAGTATGATAATTTTTTCTGAAACATTTACGGGCATTAAAGGAAGAACGCATTATGTAGCAATAAGCTCCTCATCTCTTGAGGGAGTTCTCTCTAATTTAAATGGTTCCTTATCAAGTCCCGAAGGAAAAAATTATCTCAAGAGAGCCAAAAAATTTAGAAAAGTAATGAATACTTCACTATATAGTTTAGTAAAAAGTTGGGAAGCTAAATAGATTTTAATATAATTATTTAGCTACTTGAAGTTACAATAAAGCCCGCTATATTTTTAGCGGGTTTTTATTTTAGAGGAAAAATGTCTGATTTATCATTATGGCCAAGTAAAAAATATGCATGGTTTCTAACTACGCTTTTATTAGTAACCTATACTGTGTCTTTTATTGATAGGGCTATGATTAATCTTCTCATTGACCCCATTAGAACAGATTTAGATCTTTCAGATATTCAAATGGGTCAAATTCTAGGTCCTGGTTTTATGATAAGTTACATTCTTTTTAGCTTACCTGTTGGAAGGATGGTTGACAAATTCAATAGAATTGTTGTTTTGATTGGAGGAATACTCCTTTGGAGTTTGGCAACAGCTGCCCACGGATTTTCGAGCGACTATTATAGTCTTTTTGTCTCTCGTGCAGGTGTTGGTGCTGGTGAAGCAGCGGTAACCCCAGCCTCGTGGTCTATTATTGCAGATTTATTTCGTCCTGAAGAAAGAGCCTTTCCAATGAGTTTTTATTTAATGGGTCCATATATTGGTCAGGGCTTAGCCCTTCTTTTTGGAGGATTGATTATTCAACTTTACACAGTTCCAGTAGAAATTTTTGGTATTATTCTTCAACCATGGCAAATGATTTTTATACTTATTGCTATTCCTGGATTTATTTTATCACTTGGTCTAGCATTTCTTTCAGATCCAGAAAGAAAAGGAATTATTAATAAAGAAAAACAAAAGGACGAATCTTTTATCGATGTCATTGCCTATATTAAAAGTAAATTTTCTGCCTACTTTACCTTAATGATTGCTGCCTCATTTATAGTTGTTCTTCTTTATACTTTTCAAGCTTGGGTACCTACATATATAGCTAGAATTCATGGCTGGGATTTATCAAGAGTTGGTTACCTTTTTGGAATAGTAACACTTATATCTGGTTCATTAGGAGTTCTTTCTGGTCCAGTATTAGAGAGATTTCTTGAAACAAAGGGTATCAAAAACTCAACACACTCAGTTTTTCTTATTTCTGCTTTAGCACTTGCAGTTATTCCTGCGTTAACATTCTCATTTGTTTCGGAAAAATTGGTACTTTATGGAATGTTTATTATTAGTTTTTTTATTACTTTACCAATGGCATGTTTTGCATCTGGCCTTCAGAAAATGACGCCACAGAATTACAGGGGCTCCGTTTCGGGCTTATATGTTTTTATTATGAATATTGTTGGATTAAGTTTAGGTCCTACGGTCGTACCTTTTTTCACAAGTGTTATTTTTCAAAGTGATATGTCTATTAATTTAGCACTAAGTTACACCTTCTTAATTTTTGGCCCTCTATCATTTACTATTTTCTTTTTTGGAAGAAAATCACTCAATAAAGAGTTGCAATCAGTTCATTAAAAATTTTTTTAAATTGGTGGAGCCAGACGGGATCGAACCGACGACCTTCTGGTTGCAAACCAGACGCTCTCCCAACTGAGCTATGGCCCCACTGATAAACTCTTATAGGGCAAG
>NHHR02000001.1 GCA_002170885.2 Rhizobiales bacterium TMED168
ATAATATTGCGGCCGTGGCGGAACTGGTAGACGCGCAGCGTTGAGGTCGCTGTGGGATAAAACCCGTGGAAGTTCGAGTCTTCTCGGCCGCACCAATTTGTAGAGCAATCATAATGAATGATATTAATTTAAATAATAATTTTACTCCATTTGATCCATCAATAATTTCAAATATTATGGATGCACTTGATTCTGCAGATAAAAATAAAGTGATATTAATTACGAAAGATTTATCTGCCGCTGACATTGCCGATATTATAAATTTAATTCCAAGATCAGAGGTAAAG
This sequence comes from Rhizobiales bacterium TMED168, assembly GCA_002170885.2. Next base: position 288 of record NHHR02000001.1, read on the forward strand.
AACTTTGTAGAATTTATTGAAAACGATTTTAATCCAGAGATTCTAGCTGAATTAGAAGAGCACTTGAGAGAGGAAGTAATAAATTATTTAGGTCCAACTCACGTTGCCGAGTTTTTGCAAAAATTAGAAACTGATGATGCTGTTCATGTCATAGAAGATCTTGAGGAAAGGGATAAAAATATTATTCTAAATAAAATTCCTGATGTTGATAGAAAAGATCTTGAGTTATCGCTTAATTATCCAGAAGATAGCGCGGGTAGGTTAATGTCTTTTGATTTTGTTTCATTAACACCAGATATGAATGTTGGTGATGCAATAGACCGTTTTAGGCTTAATGACGAACTTCCTATAGAATTTTATGAAATTTATTTAGTTGATAATTCCTCTAAACCAATTGCAGCAATATCATTATCAAATATAATTAGATCCTCAAGAGATAAAAATTTAAAAGATCTTCAGTCTCACGAATTAGTTATGATTTCCGCTGATATGGATAGAGAATTAGTTGCCTACCAATTTGAAAGATTTGATCTTGTTTCTGCCCCAGTTATAGATAGTGAAGAAAGGCTTATTGGTGTTATTACTGCAGATGATATTGTTGAGGTTTTTAAAGACGAGGCTGGAGAGGATATTAAATTGCTTGGAGGTGTTGGTGATGAAGATATTTCTGATAGTGTAATAGAAACATCTAGGGGACGTTTTTCATGGTTATTTATAAATTTAATTACTGCAATAATTGCATCTATAGTTATAGGAATTTTTGATAGAACTATTGAGGAAATGGTTGCACTGGCTATTTTAATGCCAATAGTAGCATCAATGGGTGGTAATGCTGGAACACAAACTCTAACTATAGCTGTTAGATCTCTCTCAACCAGGGACCTTATTCCACTAAATTACAAAAGAATCATTAATAGAGAAATACTTGTAAGTTTTTTAAATGGATTTTTGTTTGCTATTATTTTAGGAATTTTAAGCTCTTTATGGTTTTCTAATACTGCTTTGGGAATAGTTTTAGCCGTTGCAATGATTCTAAATATGGTTACTGCCGGTTTTTCAGGTATTATAATACCTTTATTTTTAAATAAAGTTGGAGTTGATCCAGCTTTAGCCTCAAGTGTTTTTGTTACAACAGTTACCGATGTAGTTGGGTTTCTAACATTCTTGGGTCTTGCTGCTGTATTTTTGGTATAGTTTTGTTTGTGAATTTAAAAAAGTTATGTGTTGGAGCTGAAACACCTTCTGATCTATTTTATAGACAAGAGTATATGAGGGAAAAATATAAAAAAACTATTCACATTACTAGAATGTTTCCAAAAAGAGCTGAAGAATTGATCAGTGGCGGATCTATTTATTGGGTTATAAAAGGAAAAATTTGTGTAAGGCAGAACATTCTGAAAGTAGAAAAATTTACTGATCTAAATGAAATTAAAAAGTGCAAAATTGAACTAAGTGATAAATTATTTTTAACCATACCTTATAAAGTTAGACCTTTTCAGGGTTGGAGATATTTAGAAAAAAAAGATACCCCAGATGATATTAAAATATTCAATATCAATAATTTAGATGATAATAATAAAATTATTACTGAACTTCACGATTTAGGACTTGTATGATAAATGATTTTTTTTCTAGGTATAATATTTTTAGTTTTGATGATATTTTTTTTTGATTGGATTACCAACTCTAATAAAAATAAATTTAATAAAAAAATTCAATTTTTTATTGTCATAATTTCTTCAATTATAGGTTTAACTTTATTAATAGCTGGTCTCTACAAATATTCTACGTTGTTCTTATCAGTTGCAGCCTGGTTTTTAAGAAAAAAGTTTATTTTTGATATAATTCTGAATTTTTTTAGAAAAAAAAATCTAAATGATAGTAAAAAATTTCAAGAAACTTTATCTTTAAGTGAGTCATACGACCTTTTGGGTGTTGACGAAAAAACATCAACAGAAGATATAATCAAGTCGCATAAAGAATTGATTAGAAAGCTACATCCTGATAAAGGTGGTTCATCATATTTAAGTGCGAAGATTAATCAAGCAAGAGATAATATTTTAGAAGACAGAAAGAAAAGTTAATAAAATGGTAGATAAATTTAATTTTGAAGACGATAATGAATCTTCAATTAAAACAGATACAAAAAATAAGGTCAAAAAACCTTCACTTTATAAAGTTTTAATTTTAAATGATGATTATACACCTATGGAATTTGTGATATATTTACTTAAAATTTTTTTCAACAAAAGTAACGAAGAGGCTACAAAAATTATGCTTCATGTTCACCAGAATGGAATAGGTGTTTGTGGTATATTTTCCTTTGAGATAGCTGAAACAAAAGTTATTCAGGTCCTTGACACATCAAGAAAAAATAACCATCCTTTACAATGCACCATGGAAAAAGTTTAAATGACATCATTTTCACAAACACTTGAGGAAACTCTTCAGAGATCTATTGATTATGCTTCTCAAAAAAAACACGAACACGTTACAATTGAACATCTTTTACTATCGTTAACAGATGATAAAGATGCTCAAAAAGTGTTTTTAGCCTGTGGTCTTGATATATCTATTCTAAAGGATGATTTGATTGAGTTTATAGATGATCAAAGTTATCTTGTGGTAGATAGAGATGAGTTAGTTCCTGAGCCAACCGCTGGTTATAGGACAGTAATAACAAGAGCTGCTATACATGTTCAGCAATCAGGAAACCAAGAAGTTAATGGTGGGAATGTTATTGTTGCTATTTTTTCCCAACAAGAGAGTCAATCAGTTTACCTTTTGGAAAAACAAGAAATGACACGTTATGACGCTGTTCAGTTTATGGCGCATGGAATTAAAAAAAATCAGAGTTTTTCATCTATAAGCCCTAACGAAGGTCCTTCTAGCTTCGAAAATGAAGATGCTGAATCTAGTAAAGAGAGTGCATTAGATGCATTTTGTGAAGATCTTAATTTAAAAGCAAAGAAGCAATTAATTGATCCTTTAATTGGAAGATCAGGCGAAGTTGATAGACTTATACAAATTTTAAGTAGAAGAAGAAAAAATAATCCTATTTTAGTTGGTGATCCAGGTGTTGGAAAAACTGCAATAGTTGAGGGATTAGCTTTTAGGATTATTGAAAATGATGTTCCGGAAGTAATTTCTAAGACTAAAATTTTCTCTCTAGATATGGGAGCCATACTAGCAGGAACAAGATACAGAGGTGATTTTGAAGAAAGAATAAAAGCTGTATTAAAGGAAATTGAAGATCAAGATGATGCAGTATTATTCATTGATGAAATTCACACTGTTATAGGTGCGGGTTCAACTTCAGGAGGTTCTATGGATGCATCTAATTTATTAAAACCTTCTTTACAGGGCCAGCAGCTCAGGTGTATTGGATCTACAACTTATAAAGAATATAGACAGTTTTTTGATAAAGATAGAGCCTTGTCAAGAAGGTTTCAAAAAATCGATATAGATGAACCAAGTGTCTCTGATACAATTAAAATTTTAATGGGCTTAAAAACAAGATTTGAAGATTTTCATGGTTTAAAATATTCTAATGAAGCTATCAAAACTGCCGTTGAATTGTCATCCAGGTATATGAATGATAAAAAACTCCCAGATAAAGCTATTGATGTTATTGATGAAACGGGTGCTTCTCAAAAATTAAAACCCATATCAAAAAGAAAAAAATTAATAAGTCAAAAAGATATTGAGTTAACCATCTCTAAAATGGCTAAAATTCCATCAAAACATGTAACAAGGAATGATAGCGAAAAACTTAAAGACTTAGATAAATCTCTTAAAAGGTTTATTTTTGGGCAAGATAAAGCAATTGATGAAATTGTTGCATCAATAAGATTATCTAGGGCAGGCCTTAGAGACCTCCAAAAACCTATTGGTTCATATCTTTTTGCAGGTCCAACAGGGGTAGGTAAGACAGAGTTAGTTAGACAGCTTTCGTCAGTTTTAAGTGTTGAGTTACTAAGATTTGATATGTCTGAGTATATGGAACGTCATGCAGTATCCCGCTTAATAGGAGCCCCTCCTGGTTATGTAGGATTTGACCAAGGGGGACTATTAACAGATGGTGTGGATCAAAACCCTTATAGTATTGTTTTACTTGATGAAATTGAAAAGGCTCATCCAGATATTTTTAATGTTTTACTGCAGATTATGGATCATGGCACTTTAACAGATCAAAATGGAAGAAAAGTAGATTTTAGAAATACTATTATAATTTTAACAACAAATGCAGGTGCATCAGATCTAGCAAAACCTGCTTTAGGATTTAATAGGGAAGAAAGGGAGGGTGATGATACTGAAGCAATAGACAGATTATTTAATCCTGAATTTAGAAATAGATTAGATTCTATAATTTCGTTTAATTCTTTACCCGACCAGGTTATTCAAAAGGTTGTAGAAAAATTTATTCTCGAGCTAGAATCTCAATTAGATAATAAAAATGTGTTTATTAATATTTCTGCCGAAGCTGCTAGCTGGCTAGGTAAAAAAGGTTATGACAAAAATATGGGTGCTCGACCTTTAGCAAGACTTATTCAGGAAAAGGTAAAAAAACCAATTGCTGAGGAAATTTTATATGGCGTTTTAGAGAAAGGTGGAACAGTTAATGTTTCTTTGAAGAAAAAAGATTTATATTTTTCATATAAACCATTGAATAAAAACAATAAAATTAAAAAAGAACTTATTAAGAGTTAATTTTTAATATTATCTCTAATTTTTTCTGCTTCTTTTTTTAAGGTTTCAAAATCAACCATTTCTGAAGCATGAAATTTATAATTTAGACCCTCTTTCCTTGGTATTAAATGAAAATGTAAATGAAATACTGTTTGTCCTGCTTCTTGACCATTTAATTGCATAATCATAACCCCTGTTGGTGAGTAAACTTTCTTTATAGATTTAGCAATTTTCCTTATCGCATCCATCATAGGAATAAAATAATCTTCAGGTAGGTCATAAATATTTTCAGTATTATATTTTGGTATTACTAATGTATGGCCTATTGCTTGTGGCATCACATCCATAAAGGCTAAAATATAATTATTTTCCATGACTTTTGCGCAAGTTGCTTCGCCATTTATTATTTTAGCAAATATATTTTTTTCGTTGTAGGTCATTTAGCTCCTTTTTTATAAGGTAAATAATTTTCAAGTATTTTTTTACTTTTTTCAATCTCAATTGATTCATAGTCTAAAAATTTTTCAACCGCACTATGAAAATTCTTTTCTAACATCCAATGGGCTGAATAAGTAATAATTGGTGAATACCCTCTGGAAATTTTGTGAGTTCCCTGTGCTCCTGCTTCAACAACTTTTATTTTATTTTGTATTGCATAATCTATTGCTTGGTAATAACACAACTCAAAATGAAGGAATTTATAATCTACTGTGCATCCCCAATTTCTCCCATATATACTATTTTCTCCAATAAAATTTAATGCCCCGGCAATATAATTATTATTTTTTTTTTGCCATTATTAAAAGAATATTATTCTTCATATTTTTTCCTACTGTAATAAAAAAATCTTTATTTAAATAGGCTTGTCCCCATTTTTTTATAGTTGTATCAAGATAAAAGTTATAAAATGAGTCCCAATGATGATCTTTAATTTCATCACCTCTAAGATGTTCAATTTTAATTTCACTGTTGATAAAATTTAATCTTTCTTTTTTTATATTTTTTCTTTTACGAGATGATAAGGTTTCTAAAAAACTAGAAAAAGATTTATAATTATTATTTTTCCAATGAAACTGCTGATCTTTTCTAATTAACCAACCAAGTTTTCTTAATTTTTCAGCCTCTAAATTGTTTAAAAATGTTATATGTATTGACGAAGCTCCTATATTTGAGCAAAGCTTCATAAGCTCAGAGGAGATAAATTTAAAGATTTTATCATAATTATAAGCTTCGTTAATTAAAAATCTCTTTCCTGTAACAGGAGTAAATGGAATAGATACCTGTAACTTAGGATAATATTGACCACCAGCCCTTTGATACGCATTTGCCCATTCGTAATCAAATACATACTCTCCAGATGAATTAGTTTTAACATATGATGGCACACACCCAATAATTTCCTGATCATCATCCTTAATAATTAAATGTGCAGAATTCCAACCTGAATCATTATTAATAGAATTACTCACTTCTAGAGCTTTTAAAAATTGGTAACTATTAAAGGGATTGTAATCTTTTTTATTTGAAGCACAAATATTCCATTTATTTTCATCAATACCAATTAATGATCTTTCGATTTTAGAGGAAAATTTTTTCATTATAATTTATGGATTAATTTCAAAAATTGCGTCAATTTCAACAGACATACCTAATGGTAAAGAATTTGATCCTACAGCAAACCTTGAATGCCAACCATTTTTACCAAAAATCTCTATCATTAATTTTGAGGCACCTTCTATTACAAGGGCCTGGTCTTTAAAATCATTTTCACAATTAACAAAACCTCCTAATTTTAAACATTTATTGATTTTATCTAAATTACCACAGGCCTCTCTAGCCTGGGCTAATATCATTTTACAGCATTGCTTTGCAGCATCCCTTCCTTCTTCTAAGGTAAGATCTGAACCTATTTTACCTGTAATAAGACCTTTTTCATTGAAAGGACCTTGTCCAGAAATAAATAATAAATTACTAGAAATAATATATGGTAAATAACTTGCTACTGGCGCAGCAGGTTGCGGAAGTTTTATACCCATTTCTAATAATTTATTTTCAATATTATTTGACATCTAAACCTCTCTTAAAATTGATCTACCTTTTTTAACAAAACTTTTTCCAAATCTTTTTTTTATATCATCAATTGCCAATTCAATATTTCTATCTTTATTACTCTGAACATTTATTAAATCATACAGATCACATAATTCAGAGTCTTTTAAATTAGTTATTCCTACGCCTAATAGACGAAATTTTTTAATATTTATTTCACGAATTAATAACAACTTTGAACTTTGGTATATGATTTCAGCGATTTGAGTAGGTTCGTCAATTGTTATAGATCTTGAAATTAATTTAAAATCCTCAGTTTTTATTTTTAAATTAATAGTATTTCCTCCCAACTCTATTTTTTTAGCTCTATCTGAAACTTTTTCACAAAGTTTCCAAAGTATATTTAAGAGAATATTTTTTTCATTGGTATCCTTTTCAAATGTAGTTTCATGACTGATACTTTTTACCTTTCTATAAGATTTTATAGTTCTATTATCTTTTGCATTCGATAATGAATGTATATGTGATCCTATTGATCCATATCTTTTTATAATTTCTTTGAGGTCTGAGTCTTTTATTTGCCCAATAGTTTTTATTCCGTCATTGTTTAATTTATTTTTAAGTGTTTTTCCAACGCCCCATAATATTTCAACTGGTTTATTTTTTAGAAAATTTACAGCTTCTTTTTTACCTATAACGGAAAAACCTCTTGGTTTGTCAATATCAGAGCAAATTTTTGCTAAAAATTTATTATAAGAGAGACCTATTGAAACAGATATACCAACTTTATCTCTGACTTTTTTCGATAATTCAGCTAATAAAACAGCTGGTATTTTTTTATGTAGTTTAAATGTTCCTGATAAATCTAGAAAGGCTTCATCTAGTGATAGTGGTTCAACTAATGGGGTTAAATCTCTCATAATTTTATTTATTGTTTGAGAAGCCTCCCTATATTTTTGCATATTTGGCTTAATTACAATTGCTTCAGGACATAACTTTAAAGCATTGTACATAGGCATAGCTGATTTTACACCTTTTGTTCTTGCTACATAACAAGCTGTAGAAACCACTCCTCTTTTTCCACCCCCAATAATTATTGCAGAATTTCTTAATTTTGGATTATCTCTTTTTTCGATTGAAGCGTAAAATGCGTCGCAGTCAACATGCGCTATATTAAGGTCTTCAATTTCTTTATTATTTAATATTTTTGCAGAATAGCAATTTTCACAAAATTCTTTTTCTTCGTTAAAGGTTTTAAAACATTCTCTGCAAATCGATACTATATTAATTTTATCTTTTTTTATTTTCATAAACTAATATTTCTTTATTTATTAAATCTTCTATTTCAAGCCAGTCATTTAATCTATGCTTGATATTTTTAGGAGTTATCATCAATTTATCTAATCTCTTGTCTTGAAGAAAATGTATACATATTGACTTATCATATTCTTTTTTTACTGATTCTAAATTTTGACCTAAATCATCAATAAAAAAAACTGGTGCCTTCATTTTTTCACATATTTTTGCAACAGTAGGGCCTTTTAATCCTGTATTTGTAATAACTGGGTAATTCATGTTGTTTTTTTTCAATGCCTCCACTCTACTTTTTTTATCTTTGTGAGGAATATTTGTAAGAATAATTATTTGGCATTTATTAGATAAATTTTTTAAGCATTTTGATGAGTTAGCTACTGGCTCAAGACTTTTTGTTTCCTTTAAAAAAAATTCTGGCATTAGCTTAGTCATTGTGTCATTAGGGACAACTTCATCATTGGATATTTTTTTTATATTTCCAGTTAATCTTGCTTTTGCCAGATCTAAGTATAAGTCCTTTGATTTTAAAAAATTTTCGAAACCTTTCAAAAATAAAAAAAGTACTTCATCAGCATCACTAATAATTAATGGTTGATCAAATTTTAAATTAAGATTTTTTATCTGTTCAGATGTTTCGTTAGATATATTATTATTCATTAATTTAATGGCCAGAAAAACTTAAATATTTATTTAATTTTTCCTTCTTTAAATTCAACATGTTTTCGAACTACAGGATCGTATTTTTTAACAACCATTTTATCTGTCATAGTACGTGAATTTTTCTTTGCGACATAATAGTAGCCTGTACCTGCTGTGCTATTAAGTTTTATTTTAATTGTTGCTGCTTTTGCCATTTTTAAACCTATAAAAGGGAAACTAAGTATAATTGCCTATTAGTCAAGTATTTTAATTTCAGTTATTAATCTTTGATATTTTCTATATCGCCAGAAAACTGGATTACTATTTATCTCATTCCCTTTTTCAATTCTAAATTTTAATTCTTGAAGAATAAATTCTGTAATATCGAACATAGGTAATTTTAGTGCCTTTTTAATATACACATATTCTAATTTATCCAGTTCTCCGTTACCTTTTACTTTACCTTTAAAGCAGGTTTCTGGTGCAACAAAAAACTTAGTATCAAATCTCATGTGCCTATTTATTGGAGTAATTGCTCTAGCAAGTACCCACATTTTTCTCAGATCATTATCTAATATTTTTAAATTTGTTTCTTCCTCTGTTTCTCTGATTGCTGTATGCACTAAAGCTTCTCCAAGAGGAGGTTTAGCATTAAGTAATGATAAGAAATTAATTATTTTATTATTTAATGAATATTTAGTTTTAAGCTTAATGTCTTCTTTGTCGAGCTTTCCGCCTGGAAAAACCCACATACCAGGTGCAAACCTTGCATCATCAGGTCTTTTTCCCATTAAAACATAAATTTCTTTATTTATAATTTTTGTAATAATTAATGTAGCAGCAGGTTTTGGTTTTAAAACAGACACCATTGTACTTTTATTTTTTCTTTTTTGGTTTATTCAAAAGGTCAATAGCAATATCAATGTCAATATCTTCAACGCTCTTTTCTTTAGGAATACTTACATTTAATTTTCCATGCTTTACATAAGGACCGTACTTTCCATCCATAAGTTTTATCGGTTTTTTATCCTTTGGATGATTACCTAATTCCTTTAAAATTTTACTTCCTCTCCCACGTCCTGGATTTGATCTTTTTTCTTCAATTAGATCAACAGCTCTATTTAACCCTATAGTAAATAATTCATCGACATTTTGAAGATTTGCATAAATTCCTTCATGTAAGAGATAGGGCCCATAAGGTCCAATTGCTCCAGTAATTTCCTTATTATCCTCAGGATGAATTCCAATGACTTTAGGCAATGATAATAGGTCAATTGCTTTTTCGAGGCTCAAATCTGAGGGATCTATTGTTTTAGGAATTGATGACCTTTTTGGTTTATTTTCCTTATCATCACTTAAACCAATTTGCACATAAGGTCCGTATCTTCCTATAAGTAAATGAATATTTTTTCCACTCTCTGGATCTATACCAAGTACCTTTTCTTCAATATTTTGACCAGAAGATCCAAAAGATCTAGTAAATTTACAATCTGGATATTCAGAGCATCCAACAAATGCTCCATTGCGACTAGTTTTTAAACTTAATTCTCCAGTATTACATTTTGGACATTTTCTATTAATTTCACCATTTTCATCCTTAAAAACGTGATTTCCAATACTTTCATTCAGCTTATCAAGTATTTCCCTTGTTCTTAGTTCAAGCGCAGAATTTGCGCAAATACTAAACTCGTTCCAAAAGTTGTTTAAAAAATCTTTCCAATTAATTTCTCCATTTGAAACTTTATCAAGATTTTTTTCTAAATCAGCAGTAAAATTATAACTTACATATTGCGTAAAAAAATTTTCGAGAAAAGATGATAATAATCTTCCTTTTGCCTCAGGTTTAAAATATTTATTTTCTATAACTACATATTGGCGCTCTTGAAGAACCGATATTATTGATGCATAAGTTGAAGGCCTTCCTATGCCTTTTTCTTCTAAAGATTTAACTAAGGTTGCCTCGGAGTATCTCGGTGGAGCTTTTGTAAAATGTTGATTTGTTTCAGTATTTATAAGGTTTAAGGTTTGGCCTTTATTAAGTTTTGGAAGCTCTTGAGAATCCTTAGCTTTATCTTCTTTTCTACCTTCCTCATAAAGAGTTCTAAAACCATCAAATATAGTAACTGTTCCTGAAACCCTTAATTGAATATCTTTTTCATTATTTAAAATATTAATTGTTGTTCTCAATCCTCTCCAGTTTTCCATCTGACTAGCTATGGTTCTTTTCCAAATTAATCCATATAAATCCTTCTCTTCTTTTGAAAATTCAGAACCAATTCTTTCTGGAGAAATATTAGCATCAGTTGGTCGAATTGCCTCATGGGCTTCTTGGGCATTTGTTATTTTACTTTTATATTCATTTGACTTTAATGGTAAATAATTTTCTCCATATATTTTATTTATTGAGGATCTAATTTCATTAATTCCTTCTTCACCAATTTGAACCCCATCAGTTCTCATATAAGTAATTAATCCGTTTTGATAGAGCCTTTGAGCAACTTGCATTGTATTTTTAGCTGACATTCCTAGTTTTCTAGATGCTTCCATTTGCATTGAGGACGTAATAAATGGAGGCGAAGGTTTTCTTGAGACTTCTTTTTCATCAATATTATCAACTGTAAAGTTAGATTTATTTAAAATCACTTTAATTTTTTCAGCTTCTTCAGAATTTTTAATATCAAATTGTTCTACTTTTTTATTTTCAAAATGAGTAAGTGAGGCTTTAAAAGAGGGGTTATCCTCAAAGGTTAGATAAGAATTAACCGACCAATACTCTTTAGGGTTAAAAGATTCTATTTCTATTTCTCTTTCACATAGCAATCTTAAAGCTACTGACTGAACTCTTCCAGCTGATCGAGCGCCTGGTAACTTTCTCCATAAAACTGGAGATAGTGTAAATCCAACTAAGTAATCTAATGCTCTTCTGGCTAAATATGCTTCAATTAGTTCTGTATCTAGCTCTCTAGGATTTTCTATTGCTTCTGTGACAGTTTTTTTTGTTATTGCATTAAATGTCACTCTAGAAACATTTTTATCCTTAAGACCTCCTTTTTCTTTCAAAGTTTGTAATACATGCCAAGCAATTGCTTCACCCTCTCTATCAGGGTCAGTTGCTAGTATCAGAGAATTAGCACTTTTAAGTGCATCTTGAATAATTTTTGTTTGTTTTTTTCCCTTTGTATCCATCTCCCAAGACATTTCAAAATCATTGTCAGGTTTTACAGATCCTTCAGATGATGGAAGGTCTCTAATATGCCCAAAGGATGCAATAACTTTATAGCTTGAGCCAAGATAACCCTCTATTGTTTTTGCTTTAGCTGGTGATTCAACAACAACAACGTGCATTTATAAAACTCCAAAATTAAAAAAAATCAAACTTTATTAATTCAATTAGTCAAAATTAACATCATAATTCAAGAAATTTTTTTATTTATAAATCATTTAATTTTTATTTTTGGCTCATTTCCATCCAAAATTCTCCTAATATTTGCACTGTGTCTATAAAAAGAAATAATTGTTAGGACAAAAAATAAAATTGAAACAAGTTTAGTTTCTATTAGAAAAATTGAAATAAAAGGAATCAAAAAAATAGTCAATAAAGATGATATTGACGATGTTCTAAAGATTATTGATGTTATTAACCATATTATTATAAACAAAAAACCTAGAGTTAAAGATGTAGAAAAAATAATTCCTAAGTATGTTGCAATACCCTTGCCACCTTTAAAGTTAAGCCATATCGAATAGTTATGACCTATAAAAACAGATAATCCTGCTAAAATCACAGAGTAGGGGGAGATATTAAAAATTAAAATTGGAATTACCCCCTTGAGTGTATCGAAAATTAAAGTAATTATTCCAAGAGTTTTAGAACCTGACCTTAATACATTAGTAGCTCCAATGTTGCCTGATCCCTCTTTAGTAATATCAACTTTTAAAAAATATTTTGTTAAAATATATCCACTTGGTATTGAACCAAGGATATAACTTATAAAAATAATTAAAAAATTTAAAAATATAAGGTTTAAAATTGTCATTTTAATATATAAGTAATCTGAAAGGGAAAAACGTGCAACATCTTCTGTCAGTAGACGATATGAAAGAGAGTTATATTTTTGATTTATGGTCTAGAGCTATTAATCAAAAGGATAATTCTACAAATGATTTAAAAAATAAGATTTTGACTAATTTATTTTATGAACCATCCACGAGAACATCTTCTTCTTTTTATAGTGCAATGGTTAGACAGGGTGGATCGGTTATACCAATTAATAATGTAAAATTTTCAAGCGCTATAAAAGGTGAAAGCCTTGAGGACACTGTATTGACAATGGGAACAATGAGCGATTGTATAGTTTTGAGACATCCTATCACAGGTTCAGTTTCTAAAGCCGCAAATGTTAGTCAAGTACCTATTATAAATGCTGGAGATGGTGAAGGTGAACATCCTACACAAACTTTATTAGATGGTTTTACAATTTTTTATAATAATAAAGAAAGTATAGATGATTTAAGAATAACGATGATAGGGGATTTAAAGAATGGAAGAACTGTTAAGAGTCTTGTGAAACTATTGTCAAGATATTCTGGAAATCATTTTAATTTTGTAAGTCCAAAGGAGCTCTCTTTTCCAAAAGAATTTTTACCAAGAAAATCATATCAAACTAATGATATAAACGAAGTTATAAGTGAAACTGATGTTTTATATGTTACCAGGGTTCAGACAGAAAGGGGAAGTGATCATAATTACTCTCTCTCTTTGGAGAGTTTAAATTTGCTCTCTGAAGACTCAATTGTAATGCATCCACTTCCAAGAGTTCAAGAAATACCAAGAGATTTTGATAATGACCCTAGGGCAAAATATTTTGATCAAATGCGTTATGGGTTATGGTGCAGAATGGTTCTTTTAAAAGATATTTTAGCTAGTGTTTAGAAAATCTAAAAAGCCCTGGAGTATTACTGAGGCGGCAATTTTATCTATTATTTTTTTTCTTTTTTTTCTTGAAAGATCTGCCTCCAATAGCGTTTTCTCTGCATAAACTGTTGACAATCTCTCATCCCATAAAAGTATTGGTATATTTACTATTTTTGATAAATTATTCATAAAGGTTTTGCTCGACTGTGATTTTGGCCCAATAGACCCATCCATATTTATTGGGTCTCCAATTATAATTGCACAGATGTTTCTCTCTACAATAATATTTTGAATGATACTTACAATTTCCGCAAACTTTTTATTTTCGATTACTAAATATGGTGATGCAACCTTTTGATTAATATCAGAAACCGCAACACCAATTCTTTTTTTACCCAAATCAAGACCTATAATCGAATTTTTCAATGGTATTATTTCTCGAAATTGTTTTGAATCATTAATCATCATGTTTATAAGTATCAATTGTTAGTGTTGCGATGCAAGTAAGACTTTGCTATTTGTGAATTTAATTTTGTAATATTTAGGAGTTGTTATGTCGGTTGATAAAGATGATGTTATTAAAATAGCCAATCTTTCCAAAATTTCATTTAAAGACGATGAAATTGAAAAATTTTTAGTTGATTTAAATCAAATTATTAATTGGGTTGATCAACTCACAGAAGTAAATACTGATAAAGTTTTACCAACTTTTTCCTCCTTTGATAATGATAGGGGAATGAAAAGAAGAAAAGATAATGTAAATGATGGAAATTATAGAAACGAAATTACTATGAATGCTCCAAATACTGATGAAGGATTTTTTCTTGTACCTAAGGTAATAGATTAATGACAAAGCTTAATGAATTTTGCCTACATGAAGCTAGAGAAGGTCTAGAAAATAAAAATTTCACCTCGAGAGAGCTGGTCTTAGACCATATTGAGGCAATGGAGTCTTCTAGAAAATTAAATGCATTTATTACTGAAACTCCTGAAATTGCTATTAAATCAGCTGAGAAATCAGATATTAATTACTCAAATGGCTCTAATGCTAGATTAGAAGGTATTCCCTTGGGTGTTAAAGATATGTTTTGCACTAAAGGGGTTTTAACAACTGCATCGAGTAAAATGTTATCTAATTTTATTCCACCTTATGAGTCCACTGTGACGGAAAATCTTTGGAATGATGGTGCAATCTTATTAGGAAAGTTAAATAACGACGAGTTTGCGATGGGCTCATCAAATGAAACAAGTTTTTATGGACCAGTTATAAATCCATGGCAAAATAAAGATAAAATAACAAAAATTGTTCCTGGAGGTTCATCAGGTGGTTCATCAGCTTCTGTTGCTGCTAATATTGGTTTAGGCTCTCTTGGAACAGATACTGGAGGGTCAATAAGACAGCCAGCCTCATTTACAGGAACTGTTGGGCTAAAACCAACATATGGAAGATGCTCAAGATGGGGTATAATAGCTTTTGCTTCATCATTGGATCAGGCAGGACCTATTACAAGAAATGTAAGAGATAATTCTATTTTGTTAACAAGTATGTGTAGCCATGATCCCAAAGATACTACAAGTTCTTCAAGAAAAGTTCCAAATTTCGAAAATGCTATAGGTCGTAGTATTAAGGGACTAAAAGTAGGTATTCCAGACGAATTTATTCAGGATGGGATGTCAGATGAAATTTTAAATATCTGGAATAAGGGTAAGGAGTGGTTAGAAAAATCAGGTGCAGAGATTATAAATATTTCTTTACCAAATACTAAATATGCACTCCCATGTTATTATATAATTGCTCCAGCTGAGGCTTCTTCAAACTTAGCAAGATATGATGGAGTTAGATTTGGTCATTCAGTAAAATCTTCAGATATAAACGAAATGTACAAATTAACTAGGTCTGAAGGGTTTGGTAACGAGGTTAAAAGGAGGATTATGATTGGCACTTATGTTTTGTCCTCTGGTTATTATGATGCATATTATCTTAAAGCTCAAAAGGTAAGATCACTTATTACAGAGGATTATAATAAAGCATTTAAAGATGTAGATGTTATATTAACTCCTTCAACACCAAGTTCTGCTTTTGGCATGAATGAAAAATCTGATGATCCACTTTCAATGTATTTAAATGATATTTTTACAGTGCCAGTAAATTTAGCCGGTTTACCAGCTATTTCAGTTCCCGCAGCTATAGATTACAATGGATTACCTCTTGGCTTGCAATTGATAGGAAGACCTTTTGAAGAAGAAACTATTTATTCATTTGCAAGTATTATCGAAGAATCAGCAAACTTCAAAAATATTGATAACAAATGGTGGCTGAAGTGAGTAATTTAATTAAAGGCAATACTGGTGACTGGGAAATTGTTATTGGAATAGAGGTACATGCGCAAATTATTTCAAATTCAAAACTTTTTTCTGGCTCATCAACATCATTTGGCTCAGAACATAATACCCAAGTTAGTTTTGTCGATGCTGGAATGCCTGGAATGCTTCCTGTCATTAACTCAATTTGTATTGAGCAAGCAATTAAAACTGGATTAGGACTAAATGCTAAAATTAACAATTTTTCTATATTTGATAGAAAAAATTACTTTTATCCTGATTTACCTCAAGGCTATCAAATATCACAATTTGAACAACCTATTGTTGGCAATGGGATGGTTTCAATTGATCTTGATAATGGTAAAACTAAAAATATTGGTATTGAAAGACTTCATTTGGAACAAGACGCTGGAAAATCTCTTCACGATCAACATCCAAGTTATTCTTTTGTAGATTTAAATAGATCAGGTGTTGCTCTTATGGAGATTGTTTCAATGCCAGATATGCGCTCCCCAGATGAAGCACAGGCTTATGTTAAAAAACTAAGAAATATTATGAAGTATTTACAAACTTGTGATGGAAATATGGAGGAGGGGTCTCTAAGAGCTGATATAAATGTTTCAGTAAGAAAACCAGGTGAGAACCTAGGAACAAGATGTGAAATAAAGAATGTTAATTCAATTAAGTTTATTGGACAAGCCATTGTTTATGAATCTAAAAGACAAATTGATTTAATTGAAAAGGGTGGTATAATTGAGCAACAAACTAGATTATTCGATCCTAAAAAAATGCAAACACGTGCAATGAGAAGTAAGGAAGAGTCTCATGATTATAGATATTTTCCAGATCCAGACTTACTGCCTTTAACTTTTACAACTGAATTTGTTGATGAAATAAAGCAAAAATTACCAGAACTTCCTGATATAAGAAAAAATAGATTTATTGAGTCATACGGCTTGTCTACATACGATGCTAGTATTTTGGTTTCAGAAAAAGAAACTGCAGATTTTTTTGAGATTGCTGCTAAAAAAAGTAATCCTAAACTTATTTGCAATTGGATTATTGGTGAATTATTCTCTGTCTTAAATAAGAAAAATAAGTCCATTGAGGAATCCCCTATAAAAGCCATAGATTTAGGTGAGTTAATAAATTTAATTGATAATGACACTATAACTGGTCGAATAGCCAAAGATGTATTTGAAATAATGCTTGAAACTGGAGAAAATCCAAATTCTATTGTAGACTCTAATAATATGAGGCAGGTTAATGACTTAGATGAAATTGAAAAAATTATCGATGTAATTATTATAAATAACCCTAATCAAGTTGAGGCTTTGTCAACAAAACCGAATTTAATTGGTTGGTTTGTTGGGCAGGTGATGAAAGAATCTCAAGGTAAAGCAAACCCCAAAACTGTAAATGATATTTTAAATAAAAAACTTTTAAACAAAGATTGAAAAATGAAAAAACAAAAAAAACCAATTGAGTTATATTATTGGCCAACTCCAAACGGCTGGAAGATATCAATAATGCTTGAAGAGTGTAAAATTCCTTATACTCTTAAACCAATAAATATCGGTAAGGGTGACCAGTTTAAGCCAAAATTTTTAAAAATTTCACCTAATAATCGAATGCCAGCAATCTTAGATCCTGATGGCCCAGGAGGAAAACAAATTTCAGTTTTTGAGTCAGGTGCAATACTTCAGTACCTTGGAAGAAAGTCGGGAAAATTTTATCCTAAAAATGAAAGGGAAAGAGTAAAAGTAGATGAATGGATTTATTGGCAAATGTGCGGGTTAGGGCCAATGGCAGGCCAAGCTCATCATTTTAGGCAATATGCACCAAAAAAAATTAACTATGCTGTTAAACGTTACACTGATGAGGTCAATAGGCTTTATGGAGTTATGAATAAGCAATTAAGAAAAAATGAATACCTTGCTGGTAGATATTCAATAGCAGATATGGCTTGTTGGGGCTGGGTTAAACCTTGGAAAAATCAAGGACAAAGAATCTCTGACTTTCCCCATTTGAAGAGATGGTTGGAGAAGGTTGGTAATAGGCCTGCTGTAAAAAAAGGTTTTGAGCTAGGAAAGGATTTAAGAAAACAATCACTTGCCGATAATACAAAGGAAGCAAAAAAAGCAAAATCCATCCTCTTTAATCAAAGGGCTAGGTAAACTTTATGAATAAGCGTCTAGATGACTTAATTAATTTGTTAGATATTGAAAGGATTGAAGTAAATCTATTTCGAGGTCAAAGCCCATCTGATAGATGGCAAAGAGTTTTTGGAGGACAAGTTATTGGCCAAGCACTTGTTGCTGCTAGCCGAACTGTTGAAGACAGAACTTGCCATTCTCTTCATGCATATTTTTTGAGGGCAGGTGATCCAAAGGTTCCAATTTTATATGAAGTGGATAGAGCAAGAGATGGTAGATCTTTTACTTCTAGACGTGTCGTTGCAGTTCAACATGGTAAAAAGATTTTTAATATGTCAGCATCCTTCCAAATTGAAGAAGAGGGCTTAAGTCACCAAGATCCAATGCCAGTTGTTTCAAATTATAGTGACCTTCCATCAGAACATGACTTAAGAAAAAAAATTCTTAGTAATGTTCCGGATGAATATAAAGACAGTTTTAATAAAGAATGGCCGGTAGAAATTAGACCAATTGATCCTGTAGACTTGATGAATCCTAAACCCAAAATTCCTCAAAATTTTGTTTGGTTTAGAGCCAAATCAGCTTTACCTAAAAATGTTTCTTTGCAACAATGTGTTCTTGCTTATATGTCAGATATGTCTCTGCTTGATACTTGTACAAATCCTCATGGAATAAATTTTATGAGTCAAAATTTGCAGTCTGCTAGCCTAGATCATGCTATGTGGTTTCATAGACCTTTTCAAGCAGATGAATGGCTTCTTTACTGTCAAGATAGTCCATCAGCCTCTGGTGCAAGAGGTTTTAACAGAGGAAGTATTTTTGATGCTTCTGGAAATCTTGTAGCCTCAGTCGCTCAAGAAGGGCTTATAAGAGTAATTAATGAAAAAATTAATTAATTTCTAATAAATTCAATAACTCAGCTGCAGCATCTACTATATTTGTCCCAGTTGCAAAGATAGCTGATGCACCAGAATCAAGTAAAGCACTAAAATCATCTTTTGGAATAACACCCCCAACAACAATATGAATATGGCCTAAATCTTTCAAATTTAATTCATCTTTCAATTGAGGAACTAATGTTAAATGACCTGCTGCTAAAGATGAGGCAGCAACAATATCGCAATTGTTTTTAAATACTAATTCTGCAACTTCTGATGGTGTTTGGAATAAGGACCCGACCTCTATATCAAAACCCATATCTACTAAAGCACTTGCAACAACCTTTTGACCCCTATCATGTCCATCTTGTCCTAATTTTGCTATAAAAACTTTTGGTTTTCTATGCTCTTTTGCTTCAAAGTCCTTAGTCCTTTTTCTTATAAAATCAATTTTTTCTGAAGAAAAGTTATTTGTATATGTATTTTTTATTAGAGTTACCTCTGCTTTATGTCTATCCCACACTTCTTCCATGGAATTAGATATTTCTCCAACCGTAGCTCCTACTCTTGCTGCATTAACTGCAAGTTCGAGAACATTTTTATTCTCTTTGATTCCTATTCTTATTTTCTCTAATTTATCTTTTACTTCTTCATTATTTCTTTCAGATTTAAGTTTTTTTAATCGCTCTATTTGATTAGCTAAAACTTGTGAATTATCTACTTTTTTAATTTCGATGTTCTCTTCTTCGTTATCTGATAATGTAAATTTATTAACACCAACAACTGTTTTTTCGTAAGAGTCAATCCTTGCTTGGACCTTTGTTGCCGACTCCTCAATACGCATCTTGGGAATATTTTTTTCGATTGCTTCAGTCATTCCTCCGTATTTATTTATTTCTTCAATATGACCTATAGCTTTTTCTGCTAAATCAGAGGTTAATTTTTCAATGAAAAAAGATCCTCCCCAGGGATCAATTACATCACACGTTCCTGTTTCATTTTGTATAAATAATTGAGTATTTCTGGCAATTCTGGCCGAGAAGTCGGTCGGTAGGGCGATTGCTTCATCAAAACTATTAGTGTGTAAAGATTGAGTATGACCATGTGTAGCAGCTAGAGCTTCAATACATGTTCTTGTGATATTATTAAGGGGATCCTGAGCAGTAAGCGACCACCCAGAAGTTTGACAATGCGTTCTTAATGCCAATGATCTTTGATCTTTAGGATTAAATTCTCTTACTAAATTAGCCCATATTAATCTACCTGCTCTCATTTTTGCTATTTCCATAAAATAGTCCATGCCTATGGCCCAAAAGAATGAAAGACGTGGAGCAAAAGCATCAATATCTAATCCAGCGCTAATACCTGCTTTTATATATTCAATTCCATCAGCAATTGTATAAGCTAATTCAAGATCAGCAGAAGCACCGGCCTCTTGCATGTGATAACCAGATATCGAAATAGAATTAAATTTAGGCATATTTTCTGCAGTATATCTAAAAATATCAGAAATTATTCGCATAGATGGCTTAGGAGGATAAATATAAGTATTCCTAACCATAAATTCTTTTAAAATATCATTCTGAATTGTGCCTTTTAATTGGTCAGCTGAAACTCCTTGCTCTTCAGCTGCTACAATATATAAAGCCATTATTGGAATAACGGCACCATTCATTGTCATTGAGACTGACATTTTATCCAACGGTATATCTTTGAAGAGAACTCTCATATCAAGTATAGAGTCTATTGCAACACCAGCCATTCCAACATCGCCAGAAACTCTTTGGTTATCTGAGTCGTAACCCCTATGTGTAGCTAAATCAAATGCAATAGATAAACCCATTTGGCCATTCTCTAAATTTTTCTTATAAAATGCATTTGACTCTTCCGCTGTTGAAAAACCTGCATATTGCCTTATTGTCCAAGGCTTATTCGTGTACATTGTTGGGTAAGGCCCTCTAACAAAAGGATCTATGCCCGGTAAAGAGTTCGTGTGTTTTATATTTTTTATATCCTTTTTTGTGTAAAATGATTTTAAATCAATACCCTCTGGCGTTTGATATACATTAGATTTACTATCTAAATTATTGTTATTTAATATATTTAAATCTAAATCTAGATTTTTTAATGTTTTTGGATTACTCATAAAACTTCCTTAAAATTAGCCCTCAAAAGGTTTAACATTTATTGGATTAGAGTCGGGATCTTCATATGAATTCTCACCAACTTTAATTAATTTTTGTTCTTTAATATTTTTTTTAAAATTATCTCGTGAATTTTTTAAATTTTGACGAAACTTTTTAGATGAAATTAAACTGAGAATTCCACCATTACTCTCATTTAATTGTAATTTCTTCCAAGTCATCTTTGCTATATTATTAGTAAGGTTTTCAATATAAAAAGAACCTCCAGATGGATCTTGAACTCTTGAAATTCTTGATTCTTCCTGAAGAATAATATGTGTATTTCTAGTTAATCTTCTAATAAAATCGGGTGCCTGACCCAGTTTTTGAGTAATATTATTACAAATTATTCTATTTGAACCACCTATAGCAGAAGCAAGCGCTGCTGTTGTAATTCTAAGTTGATTTACCCAAGGATCCTTTTCGAATAATATATTCGAAGATGATCTTGATGTAATACTTAGGCTGCAGTTTAATTTATGACTTTTAAAAATATTACCAAAAATTATACGTGCTGCTCTTATTTTTGCTATTGAGGTAAAAAAATCTGTATCTGCAGCTAAAGTAATACTAAGTGAAAATTTTTTATTATTTTTATTATTAAAATCTTTTATTATCTCAAGAAAACTTAAGCATAATAATTCAATTTCTTCTGAGGTATTTGCTCCTAAATCGTTCCACAAACTTCCATCTAAATGAATTAAATTTATATTTTTAAATTCACTATTAAATTCATTGTGATATTTTAAAATATCTTCATAACTAAGTTTTTCATGACTAGTATTATTTTTTGAAAACTCTTCAAGCCATAAATTAGATGCAAATGGATCAATTTGGTAATTACAAATAATCTCTTTATTTTTGTTTTCTTTTATGAACTTTGCAAAATTAAAAAAGTTTTCTCTTGAGTAATTAATATTTCTAATAAAAATTGGTGCAATGCTTAGATCTATTTTGTTCAAAATTAAATCTAGAGTATTTTCCTCAAAACAAGATAACTCAACTGAATTACTTCCTCGTTCAAGCTCTCCCAATATTCTATTGTTAAGTATTTTTGGATCCTTGTGATGGTCAACAGTAGTGCATATAAACCATGGCATAAAATCATTTTTATTTGCTTTTAAACCCCTTCTTGATGAATGACTGTAATCATCCTCCTCATCATTTGAAGTATAAAGTGGTTTAATTGATAAATCCTTATCAATTTTTTTATTTAAGTCCTTTAAAGTCATATTCTTAAGTGTTGAGCTTGCAATTTTTTCCCAATCAGAAATATCTACTTTTTGCGCATTTAAATATTTTTCTATATTTTTAGTCATAAATTACCTATACGATATTTTTTAGATATTTAATACAAATACGATATAAACATTTATATTTAAATGTTATTAGTTTTGTAAAATAAAAGTTGCGTAATTTTATAGAAAAATCTTAAAAAATGAATAATATTTTTATAAATCCTGGACAGCTAAAAAAACTCTCATTTGTTTTGTCCCCTTGGCTTGCCTCAATATCAGTTTTACTTTTGGTTTTTGGCATTTGGCTTTCATTTTTTAATTCTCCAATTGATTATCAACAAGGAAACGCAGTAAGAATGATGTATATACATGTACCATCTGCTTGGCTAAGTATGATGATATATGTATTTTTAGCTGTAAATAGTTTTTTTGGTTTAGTATATGGACATGTAACTGCATTCTGTCTCTCAAAGGCTGCTGCTCCAATAGGATTAACATTTACTGCAATTTGTTTGGTTACTGGATCCGCTTGGGGAAAGCCTATGTGGGGGGCTTGGTGGGTCTGGGATGCTAGATTGACTTCAGTCCTGATACTTTTCTTTTTTTATTTGGGGTATATTATTTTTTCAAAATCCTTTAATGATTTTACAAAAGGAGAGAGATTTTCTTCTATTTTGTCTATTATTGGCATTGTTAATTTGCCAATTATTAAATTTTCTGTTGATTATTGGAATACATTGCATCAACCAGCAAGTATTTCAAAATTAAGCTCTCCTTCAATCCATATTGATATGTTAACGCCGTTATTAGTGATGTTTTTCTCTTTTCTTTTTTTATTTTTGTACATTCTTGCTCTAAGGTTGCAGGCAGAGCTTAATATGAGAAAAATTAACATTAGTAATATGAAATATTACAGGGGTTAATTGATGAAAGACTATACTTTTTATATTTTGATTGCCTATTCTTTTTGTTTTATCTCTCTTAGTTTATTAATTTATTTATCTAAATTATACCTTTCTCATTCTCAAAAAAAAATTAAAGAAATTGAAAAAAATGACTAAAAGAATAAACAAAATTTATAAAATTATTTTATTACTGTCTTTAGTTTCTATTTCTTTGTTTCTAATTATTTTTGCTTTAAGGGATAATGTAATTTTCTTTTACTCTCCCTCAGAGATCATAACTAAAATTGAAAAAAAACAAATATCGCACGACTCTTTAATAAGGCTTGGCGGTCTCGTGCTAAAGGATAGTTTTACTAGGCATGAAAAAAATAATATTCACTTTATTATTACTGATAACTTAAAAAAAATTAGTGTAAGTTATAATGGTATTCTTCCTGATCTTTTTGAAGAAGGTCAGGGTGTAATTGCTGAAGGTTTTATAAAATTATACAGTAAATATTCACCTACAGAGGTTACAATAAATTCTCCAATATCTAATCAAAATATTTATTTTGAAGCTAAAAGTATTTTAGCAAAACATGATGAAAATTATATGCCACCTGAGGTTGCCGAATCTTTGATAATAGATGGTTATAATAATGATTGAATTTGCAAGCTCAAGTATTCTTTTTGTAGCTTTTTTATCTCTGTTACAATTTCTTTTTCCGTTAGTATTTTCTATTAACAAATTCAAAAGTTTAGATTTTGTTGTTTCATCTATTTCAATATTAAGCTTTATTTTGTTAAGTATTGCATTCTGTATTTTAATATTTTCTTATATAAATTCAGATTTTTCATTACTAAATGTTTGGTCAAATTCTCATACCTCCAAACCTTTAATTTATAAAATATCTGGATCTTGGGGAAATCACGAAGGTTCGATGCTTTTATGGTGTTGGGTTATGGCCCTATATGGATTTTTTGTAGCAATAAATATTCAGAAATTAACATCTTACTTTAAATTAAGAATTCTAATGTTTCAGGGCATCTTGTGTTTTGGTTTTGTAACTTTTTTAAAACTTAAGTCTGATCCTTTTGAAACGTTATCTCCTGTGCCAAGTGAAGGTATAGGCTTAAATCCTTTACTCCAAGATCCTGGGCTAGCTTTTCACCCTCCTTTTCTTTATTTAGGTTATGTTGGTTTATCAATAGTATGGTCTTTTGCTCTTGCGGGGTTATATAATAAAAATTTCGATAAAAGTTGGGCAACACAAACTAAACCTTGGGTTATCTTATCTTGGATATTTTTATCTATTGGAATAACACTTGGTTCATATTGGGCATATTATGAACTTGGCTGGGGTGGTTTTTGGTTTTGGGACCCTGTTGAAAATGCCTCACTTATTCCGTGGATAGTCGCCACAGCTCTTATGCATTCTATACTAGTAATGGAAAAAAGAGGTACTTTAGCAAATTGGTGCATTTTGTTATCTATTCTCGGTTTTGCACTATCAATGGTAGGAACCTTTATTGTTAGATCAGGTCTTTTAACATCTGTACATGCTTTTGCAAACGATCCTGATAGAGGTTTATTTATTTTATCATTAATAACAATATATATCATTGGAAGCCTTATAGTTTTTTCTATGAAACCTATTGGTCCTCAAATAAATTCTAAAAATAATATTCTTAGTAAAGATTTTTTCCTTATAATTAATAATTTATTATTAATTGTATCAGCCTTAACAATTTTTATAGGTACTATTTATCCAATGATTTTGGAAATTTTTTCTGGAGAAAGGATTTCTGTTGGTACACCTTTTTACACAATCACAGTAATACCAATTATTTTTTTAATTTCTATAATAGCTGCAATGGCTATGTTCCTACCGTGGGGAAAATTAAATTTTAGAATACCTTCTGTAAAAATTATAACATTAATCATTCTATCTTTTTCTATTACATATATTTTCTATTTATATTTCAGTATAGAAAAAATTTTTTCAATAATAGGGGTTTTTGTTTCTATTTGGATAGTGTTGGCATCTGTCTATGGTTTTTTCAAAAAAAGAAATATTATAACTCTCTCATCTTCCCTTGGACACTTAGGTTTAGGAATTCTTATTCTAGGTTGTTCGGTATCTATATCGTCACAAAAGCAATATGAGGGAACTTTAACTTTTGGAGAAAATATTGATATAGGAAATTATCAAGTTAAATTTTTAAATGTTGAAGATATTAAAGGTCAAAATTATATAAGCTCCTCAGGTATTTTTTCAGTTAAAAAAATATTAGGTGAGAAGATAATAATTAATGCTGAAAAAAGATTTTATCCAGTAGAAAAGTCAATGACTACTGAAGCAGGAATTTATTCAGAGTATTTTTCACATGTCTATATAATTCTTGGTGAAAAAATTGATACTGAAGAATGGATTGTAAGAATTTGGTTTAAGCCATTAATCTCTTTAATTTGGATTGGTGCTTTAATAGCAGCCCTTGGTGGGGTTTTATCTTTATTTAAGAATATAAAATTTAAATTAAATCCTCGATATAATATTTTTTTATTAATTTTCTTTTTTTTCTATCCCTTAAGCATTTATCCTTATGAAATTATTGATTTTAACGAAAATGAAGTTGTAGAAAATCGTATTAGTAAAATTAATCAAAATATTAGATGTCTTGTTTGTGACTCACAAACTATAGATGAATCAAATTCACCGCTTGCTAAGGATTTGAGATTTATTGTAAGAAAAAAAGTTTTAAATAATGAGACAGATGAAGAAATTTATAGTTATTTTAGAGAAAGATACGGCGATTATATTATTATGAAACCACCATTCAAATTTAATACAATTTTTTTATGGTTAGCACCAATTTTATTTTTAATTTTTGGTATTAAGTTAATCTATAATTATCAAAAAAAACTTAATGACAATTGATATGAAAGGATTAAATGTTTCAAATATATCTTGTATTAGATCAGGAAATGAGATTTTTAAAAACATTTCTTTTAGCTTGATAAATGGTCAAGTAGGTCTATTGACTGGTTCAAATGGCTCTGGAAAAACAACTCTTTTACGTGTCTTGGCAGGTCTCATTCCCAACGAATATGGATCAATAAAGTATAATAATAAAAATTTAAAGAATAATTTTTCTATTCTTGGACACAAAATTGGTATTAAGGATGAAATAACACCAAATGATGACCTACTCTTTTGGTCTTCAATTTATGGGTTCAATAACTTTGAAGATGTTCTTGAAAAAGTTAATTTATTAAAGTACCGGAATCTAAAATGTAAATATTTATCTCAAGGTCAAAAACAAAGATTGGCAATTGCAAGGTTAATAATTTCTCAAAAATTACTTTGGTTTCTTGATGAACCTCTATCATCATTAGATAAAGAAGGTATTTCTCTATTAAAAAATATAATTAGAAGTCATACTGAATCAGAGGGTATTGTCTTATTATCCTCTCACAGTGATTTTTTAACAAATTATGATTTAGAAATTGATATGGATAAAGAGTAATGAGACTTTTAAAGTTATTATTAGTAAAAGAAATTAAAGACTCTTTTAGTCTTAAGGGTTCTTATATTTTATCTTTAACCTTCTTTTCCGTTACAATAATTTTGTTACCAATTGGAATAGGGCCAAACAAAAGTTTTTTATCATCTATTTCACCTGGCTTAGTATGGGTTTCAATAGTTTTAACATCATTGTTATCACTTAATAGTATATTTTATGATGACTATAATGATGGTACTCTTGATTTATATAAAATTGGGCCAATGTCTTTAGTAGAAATATCCTTTGTCAAGGCAATGTCTCACTGGTTAACTAATTTTTTACCATTAATTTTAATATTACCAGTATTGAGTATTTTTATAGATTTCCCCTCTAAAATGCTAATTTATCTAATTATTACAATAATTTTAGGTACACCATCTTTAAGTTTTATTGGTAGTTTAGGTTCCTCACTAACCTTATCTTTAAAGCAACATAACCTGTTAATTCCTTTAATAATTTTTCCACTCTTTATTCCTACTCTAATTTTTGGATCTGGAGCGATCTCATCATTAATTTATATTGGTCTTGAAGATCTATTCATTCGACAACTTCTTATTTTATCAGGAATTAGTGGTTTGTCGATTTCGTTATGCCCTTTTATAAGTGGTTATATTTTGGATTCTAATTATGATTAGTTATTTTTCATCTGGAATAAAATTAAGTGATAAACCATTTATACAATATCTTAATCCAGTAGGCTGGGGTCCATCATTAAAAACGTGCCCCAAGTGCTCACCTTCTTTTGATAGTATTTCCTTTCTTATCATCCCATGTGATGTATCTTCTTTAAAAATTATATTTTCTTCAATGACATCATAAAAACTTGGCCATCCGCTTCCTGACTCAAATTTTTTTTCTGAACGAAAAACTGGCAAACCTTTATCGGCAGTTACATAAGTACCTGATCTTTTTTCATCAAGTAGATTGCTAGAACCTGGCATTTCAGTTCCAGAACTATATAATATTCTAATTTGTTCTTCAGTTAAATTTTTACTCATATTGAAAATTATCCTTTATTTATAAATAATACACTAATAACTTTACACAGTGATGTAAAATTGGCATTTTGTCGATACTATTTGGAGAGGTGGCCGAGTGGTCGAAGGCGCTCCCCTGCTAAGGGAGTATACGAGCAATCGTATCGTGGGTTCGAATCCCACTCTCTCCGCCATTAAAATGATATTAAATTAGAATGTTTCAAATTTTTCTCTATATTCTTTTATCCCAATACAAAATAGAATAGTACCAATTGGGGCAACTATAATTGCCACAAGGCTAAGAGAGTATGCGATTAATTTCGGATCATTAAAAATATAATCAGTTCCAAAAGCAACTAAAAATGGTCCAATGGCCAAGCCTATTACATTTGTTGAGACTACATACATTCCATTCACAACACCTCTCATAGAATTTGGAGTAACCTCTTGCATAATTGTTGTAACTACTGCGAGTGGTAAAGGGATGCAAAAGCTTGCTATAGCTATACAAATAAGAGCGTAAAAAGAGTCATTTTGAAAAGGTAGTAAGGATATTGACATTCCGGCCAAGGAAACACCTAAAACACATACTTTTAAGCCAGATGAGCTTAATGATAAATTTTTTAAAAGTTTAGATAGGAAAGGACCGCAAATTACTCCCGATGAACCAAAAAATAATGCGATAAGACCATAAACTTTTCCAGCATCAGAGAGCTCCCAATCATAGACTCTTACTAAAATTGTAGGAGACCAAGCCTGCAGACCATAAAGCATAATTACCAAAAAGGGCGTCGCTATATGAAGGGAAGTATATAT
>NHHR02000007.1 GCA_002170885.2 Rhizobiales bacterium TMED168
AATGTTTTCAACATTAGGCTCAGATTTAATAACTTCCATACTTTCAATAATTTTTTTTGACAAATGATCGTTATTACTGTTTTCAAATACTGGCAAAGTGGTAAAAAGATAATTAATTACATTTAATTCTTTGTCAGTGATATCACCAGATATCGCAGCCGATAGAGTCATGGTATAAATAAGACTATCAATAGGAGCGAGATTATTCATGAGTAAATCTTTAATAGCTGATGCATTAGAAAGCAAGTCTTGGCCTTTTGAGGAGGCAAAAAAAATTTTGGCGCGTATAGAAAATAGTAAAAAAGATATTATTTTTGAAACAGGCTACGGGCCATCAGGCTTACCTCATATTGGAACTTTTGGTGAAGTTGCTAGAACCTCAATGGTAAGATTTGCTCTTAATGTCTTAAATCCAGATTTAAAGTCAAAAATTATATGTTTTTCTGATGATATGGATGGCTTAAGAAAAGTTCCAGATAATATTCCTAATAAAAAAATTCTTGAGGATAATTTAGAAAAGCCTCTCTCAAGTATACCTGATCCATATGGAGAATTTGAAAGTTATGCAGATCACAATAATAATTTATTAAAGAATTTTTTAGATAGGTTTAATTTTGATTATGAATTTATGAGTGCATCAGTGCAATATTCATCAGGAAGTTTTGATGAAACACTTAAAGAGATTTTAAAAAATTACAACTCTATTCAAGATATTATTTTACCAACTCTTGGTGAGGAGAGAAGGAAAACATATTCACCATTCTTACCTATATGCCAAGATACCGGAAAAGTTCTAATGGCTAAGGTCATAGAGGTTGACCAAAAAAATAGCTCTATTCTTTATTTTGATGAATCTAAAGATAAAGAAATAGAAACATCAATTTTATCAGGTAACTGTAAACTTCAATGGAAAGTCGATTGGGCTATGCGGTGGATGGCTTTAGGTGTTGATTATGAAATGGCAGGAAAAGATTTAATAGATTCTGTTACTTTATCAGGAAAAATTTGCAGGGCATTAGATAAAAGGCCCCCTGAAGGTTTTAATTATGAGCTTTTTTTGGATGAGAATGGTGAAAAAATATCCAAGTCTAAAGGTAATGGGATTACAATTGATGAATGGCTTAGATATGCAAGTCCAGAAAGCCTTTCATTATATATGTATCAAAAGCCAAAGAGAGCAAAAAAACTTTCATTTGATGTTATACCGAAGGCGGTTGATGAGTATCAAACATTTCTTGATAAATATAATGATCAGACAAGCATTGAAAAACTTAACAATCCTGTATTTCATATACACAATGGTAGTCCGCTAGTTTTTGAAATACCGATAACATTTTCTTTAATTTTAAATTTAGTTAATGCATCGCAAGCTGATAATACGGAAATATTATGGGGGTTTATAAAAAGTTATATTGGTGAAATATCAGAGGAGTCAAAGGCATATATAGATAGGCTTTTAGAGTATGCAATTTTTTATTTTAATGACTTCATATTACCAAAAAAGAAATTTAGAGAACCTTCAGAAGAAGAATGTAAGTCATTAAATAAGCTACTTGATAAATTGCAAAAACTCGATGAAGATGTTGATTCAGAAACCATACAAACTATTTTCTATGACATAGGAAAAGAAGCTAATTATGAAAGTCTCAGGGAATGGTTTTTGGCCCTTTATCAAATTCTTCTTGGTCAAGATCAGGGACCAAGGCTTGGTTCATTTGTAAAACTTTATGGGATTGATAAAACTTGTACCTTAATTGAAAATGCTTCTTTAAAAAAACTAGTCTAACTCTTTTATAGCTTCTTCAAGATTTTTTTCACCAGATCCGGGCATTAGTGGTTTTGGTTGATTTTCGTCATATTTCCAACCAAGTAGCCACGCAATTTCAAATGTTGAATATATTTTTCCATCATCCGTGGAAAATTTTTCTCTATATATATCAAAAGCTTTTTCTAAGACATCTCTTCTCATGAAGTTTTTCTGCCTTTCATTTAATATATTTGTTTCACCTATATCCTTAATATCATTTAATAGTTTTTTAGGGTTATCATAGATTATTCTGTGTCTATCTATATCGGCAACAGGTAAAGTGAAATTAGCCCTTTGCAAAAGATTCGATAAATCATTTAAGTCTGCAAAAGGACTTATCTTTGGACTAGCGCCTCCTAATATTTGTTCTTCAGCAGACATCAAGCTATATCTCAATTCTTTTAATGTTTCACCGGCAAAGAGGCATCCTATGAAAAGCCCATTTGCATTTAATGATTGGTTGATTTGAAATAAGGTTCCAGGAATATCATTTACAAAATGAAGATTAAAAAAACTTACAAGCAAATCAAGTCCATCTTTTTTTATAGGTAAGAATTCCTCATCGCATATTAAATCAATATTCTCAGATTTATATATGTCTCCTCGAATTAGATTAAATATATTTTTAGATTTTGGTATATGAAGATTTCTAAATCCTAGAGCAATTCCATTTTGAAAATCATTTTTAATAAGACTTATTCTATCAAACATCTCATCTGCATATTCATTCAGAAAAAGTTTTGATTCAGGGGGAATATTATCTGATCTTTTTCTATTTACTTGAATTAACTTTCGATCATGTATCATTTTATAATTACCAAAACTCTAAATATACTTTTATTAATCTATCAAATATTTGTTTATTGAAATTTATTTATTATATACCATATAAGTAAGTGGAGAAAAAATTTGAAAATAGATATTTATACTGGCCCAATGTGTCCATATTGTACAAAAGCTAAAGAACTTCTTGAGCAAAAAAATCTCAATTATAATGAATTATATATTGGAGATGATTTCACAATCATGGAAGAGATGCTCGAGAGATCTTCTGGAAAACGATCAGTGCCTCAAATCTTTATTAATGATACTCATGTTGGTGGATATGATGATCTCTATGCTATAGACCGAAATGGAGAGCTTGATAAATTGCTTGAAAGTTAAAAAATTGACAAAATACTCATTAATTCAACTCAATACTGGCTGTAGTCCAGATAGATCATATCAAATTTTAGAGAAATATATAATCAAAGCTGTTTCTAATGGAAGTAAGTTAGTATGCACCCCTGAAACAACTAATATTATGGAAATAAGAAATACTGCATTATTTGAAAAAATTTATACTGAAAGAGAAGACCCTTATTTAGAAAAAATACTCCATTTAGCGAAAGATCTTAATATATGGATTAACATTGGCTCCTGGATTGTTAAGGATAAAAAAAATAAAGCTAGTAATAGAACTTTTCTAATAAATTCAGATGGTTTAATTCATGCTCGTTATAATAAGATTCATTTATTTGATGTTGAAATATCAAAAAAAGAAAAATATTTTGAAAGCAAAACATATTCATCAGGTGATAAGGCTGTGATTACAAAAACTCCTTTTGGCTCTTTTGGACTAACAATTTGCTATGATCTCAGATTCCCTTATCTGTATAGAGATTTAGCTAATAAAGGTGCAGAAATTATTTTTGTTCCTTCTGCTTTCACTTTTGAGACAGGTAAGGCCCACTGGCATGCTCTTCTTCAAGCAAGAGCAATTGAAAATGGGTGCTATATTGTAGCCGCTGCACAAAATGGACTACATGAAAATAAAAGGAAAACTTATGGTCATTCAGTAGTCATTGATCCATGGGGTAAAATTATTGCAGAAAAAAAATCAGGAACTGGTTTATTAAACTTTGAGGTTGATTTACAAAAAGTTAAAAATGCTCGTATAAGAATACCATCTTTAAATGAACAAAAAAAATATAAGATTATAAGTAAATAAAAATGATAAAATACAACTTAAAATGCGATAAAGATCATAATTTTGATGCCTGGTTTTCTGACTCATCAAACTTTGATAAGCAAAATAAAAAAAAACTTGTAGCGTGCCCTCAGTGTAATTCGACAAAAATTGAAAAAAATATTATGGCTCCTAATATTGGAGCAAAAAAACAAAATTATACCAATGCATTAAAAACTAAAAAGAATGTTGAAAAAATTCTTAAAAATGTCCAAAAGCATGTTGAGAAAAATTTTGAATATGTTGGAGATAAGTTTGCTGAAGAGGCAAGGTCAATACATTATGGTAAAAAAGAAGAAAGAGAGATTTATGGTGAAACCACTGTAGAGGAAGCTGTTGATTTAATAGAGGAAGGTGTAAATGTGACACCCATTCCAGGAGTAAGTCCAAAACTTAAGAATTAATTTTGCTTGAAAAACCTAGGTAATTAACTGATAAATCTTTTGATCTACTCCAACTATCTAGAAAGGGATTATATTTCATACCAATAATTTCATCTATTTTTAATCCGTTGCTTGATAAGAAAATCTTTAATTCATCTGGAGTAATAAATTTTGACCAGTCATGGGTGCCTCTTGGTAGCCATCCCAAAATATATTCCACACCAATGATAGCCAAACCATAAGAAATAAAGGTTCTATTTAAAGTTGCAAAAACCATAATTCCATTTGGTGATAAAACCTTATTACAGGATTTTACAAAAAGGCTTACATCTGAAACATGTTCAATTACCTCCATGTTAAGAATAACATCAAATTTTTCTTCAGTTTCTGCTAAATTTTCTACAGTTTCTTGAATATAATTAATTTTAAGATCTTGCTCTTTTGCGTGAACAGACGCAGTTTTAATATTCTTTTCAACAATATCTAAGCCTGTAACTTTTGCACCCAACCTTGCCATTGGTTCAGATAATAGTCCTCCTCCGCAGCCTATATCCAAAAGCTTAATATCCTTGAAAGGTTTTTTTTCACTAAGAGGAATTTTAAAGTGGTTTATTAATTTTTCTCTAATATAAGCAATTCTCGTAGGATTAAATTTATGAAGGGTTTTAAATTTTCCTTCAGGATTCCACCACTCCTCAGCCAACTTAGAGAATTTTTCATACTCATTTGGATCAATTGTTGTTTTTTTATTCTCAATTTCATCAGACACTATTACTTGCTCCTTACTCGCCTATACACTATCTATGTCTCACGCCCAATAGGAAAATCTAATTTTATTATATTTTTTACGATTTTTCAGGTATTTAAATATCTTGGAGATATAAATGTCTAGAATAGTTATGAAATTTGGTGGAACCTCAGTTGGAAGTATTGAGCGCATTAAGCACGTTGCAGAAATTATTAAAGCTGAAGTTGACTCTAAAAATCAAATCGTTGTCGTTCTATCTGCAATGGCTGGCGAAACTGATAAATTGGTGAATTTGACAAAAGAACTTTCAAAAGAGTTTTACCCACCAGATTATGATGTAGTAATTTCAAGCGGAGAACAGGTTAGTGTAGGAGCATTATCAGGCTTGCTAAATTCCTCAGGAATTAAATCGCAATCTTTACTTGGATGGCAAGTACCAATTGTAACAAGCAATGATCATAAGTCATCACGTATTGAAGCAATTTCCTCAAAGGGTATTGTGAGTCTTCTTGAAGAAGACTCTGTAGTAATAATTCCTGGATTTCAGGGTATTAGTCCTGAGGGAAAAATAACAACCTTAGGAAGAGGTGGTTCAGATACTTCTGCTGTGGCAATAGCTGCAGCAATTGATGCTGATTTTTGTGATATTTATACAGATGTTGATGGAGTATATACAACTGATCCCAATAAAGTTCCTAATGCTAAAAGATTGGATAAAATTTCATACGAAGAAATGCTTGAAATGGCGTCTTTAGGGGCAAAGGTCTTACAAACACGGTCAGTTGAAACTGCTATGAATAATGATGTTGTTTTGAGGGTACTTTCGAGCTTTAGTCAAATAGGAGACGAAAAAAAAGGTACATTAGTTTGTTCAGAAGATAGTATTTCTGACAAAAAAATTGTAACTGGCGTTGCTGCCTCAACTAATGATGCAAAATTAACACTTACAGGAATTAAAGATAAACCAGGTGTTGCGGCTGAAATATTAGGAGCGTTAGCTTCAAAAAGTATTAATGTTGATATGATAGTTCAAAATATTTCAAATGATAGAAAAACTACTGACCTAACTTATACTGTTCCTAAGGAGGAATTTGATAAAGCAAAAAACTTAATGAAAGATCTATCTAATAATCTTTCATATGAAAGTTTAATCATTGATTCTAATATTACAAAAATTTCACTGGTTGGAGTTGGTATGAGAAGTAATGCAGGTGTTGCAAGTCAGATGTTCAGGGTATTATCAGAAAATAATATAAATATTGATGTAATTTCTACTTCAGAAATTAAAATCTCAGTTTTAATTAACAAAGAGCAAACTGAAAAAGCACTAAATACATTGCATGAACATTTTGAATTAGGAAAAATTAATTAATCTTTAATTCTAATAAGAGTTATAAATGGAAAAATATTACTGGCGAAGTATTGAGAGAAGAGAGAGTAAACCTATAAAGGTTGGACCATTACCTATAGGTGGAGACTCACCAATTTCTGTTCAGTCTATGACTAATACTAAAACTTCTAATATCAAAGACACTATTAAACAGGTTAAAGAGCTTGAAGAAGCAGGAGCTGATTTAGTCAGAATATCTTGTCCCGATGAAGACTCAACCTCTTCTTTGAGAAAAATAATTAGTAATGTCAAAGTTCCTATTATTGCAGACATTCATTTTCACTATAAAAGAGCTATTGAGGCAGCCGAAGCAGGTGCGTCTTGTATAAGAATTAATCCAGGTAATATAGGAAATGATGCAAGAGTAAAGGAAGTCGTTAAAGCTGCGAAGGATAATGGGTGCGCTATTAGAATTGGAGTTAATGCTGGTTCACTTGAAAAAGACATATTGGAAAAATATGGAAGTCCATGCCCTGAGGCAATGGTTGAAAGTGCTTTAATGCATGAAAAAATTCTTAAGGATCTAGATTTCCATGAATATAAAATATCAGTAAAGGCCTCTGATGTTTTATTGACAGTTGAAGCATACAAACAATTAGCAAAAGAGACAAAAGCACCACTGCATCTTGGAGTTACTGAGGCCGGTGGATTGATGACTGGTTCAATAAAATCATCAATTGGTATTGGACAATTATTAATGCTTGGAATTGGTGATACTATAAGGGTTTCTCTTTCAGCTAATCCTGTTGAGGAGATCAAAGTAGGCTTTAATATTTTAAAAAGTCTTGGATTACGTTATAGAGGCGTAACTATAATTTCCTGTCCTTCATGCGCTCGTCAGGGCTTTGAAGTAATTGATACAGTGAAAGTTCTTGAAGAAAAATTATCACATATTACAGAATCTATAACACTTTCAGTTATAGGTTGTGTAGTTAATGGCCCAGGTGAGGCATTATATACTGATGTTGGTTTTACAGGTGGCGGTAATAATAATGGAATGATTTATTTAAATGGTAAGCAATTATCTAAAACAAATAATGATCAAATGATTGAGAAAATTATCGAGCATGTCGAAAAAAAAGCCACTCAAATAGCTGGTGAAAAAAAAATATGACAATAATTCCAGAAGATAAACTTGATGGCATTATTTTGAAGGGTAAAGAACTTGAGGAACAGCTTGGCCAGGAAAATACTTCCGAAAAGTTTGTTGAATTATCGAAGGAATATTCTGAAATTCAATCTTTATATAATGCCTCAATTGAGTGGAAAAAGTTCTCAAAAGAAATAATTGATTTAAAAAATATTATTGAAGAAGAAACAAGTGACATTGATATGAAAGACCTTGCTCAAGGGGAATTAAAAGATCTTGAAGATAAAATTTCAAAATTAAGCGAGGAAATTAAATTTTTACTATTACCAAAAGATAAAGCAGATTCTAGCGATGTAATTTTAGAGATTAGGGCAGGAACTGGAGGCGATGAGGCTGCATTATTTGCAGGCGATCTCTATAGAATGTACCAAAGATTCTCCGATATTAATGGGTGGAAAACTGATATTATTTCTATTTCTGATGGTGATGTTGGTGGATTTAAAGAAGCCATTCTATCAATTACAGGAAATGGAGTATTTTCAAGATTAAAATTTGAGTCAGGTGTTCATAGAGTACAGAGAGTTCCAACAACTGAATCTAGTGGTCGAGTTCATACCTCTGCCGCCACTGTCGCAGTCCTTCCTGAGCCAGAAGATGTTGATATTGAGGTAGAAGAAAAAGATATTAGGGTCGATGTTTTTCGTGCTAGTGGACCAGGTGGGCAGTCTGTGAATACAACTGATAGTGCAGTGAGAATAACCCATCTACCTAGTGGCTTAGTTGTTACGCAGCAAGATGAAAAGTCTCAGCATAAGAATAGAGCAAAAGCCATGAAGGTTTTAAGAGCAAGACTTTATGAAGAGGAGAGATTCAAGCAGCAGCAAGAGAGAGCCGCTGATAGAAGTTCACAAGTTGGATCAGGCGATAGATCGGAAAGAATACGTACTTATAATTTTCCACAAGGAAGAGTTACAGACCACAGGATAACATTAACTCTTCATAAACTTGATACCATCCTTGAGGGACAAGATCTTAATATTCTAATAGACGCGCTCACTTCAGAGGAAAAAACCAAACAGCTTCTTGAGGGTTAACTATGTTTTTAAACAAAATTCAAAAAAAAATGTCAAAAAATTTTTTGATCAATGGAATTGAAACTCATGAACTTGATGCAAGAATAATTTTAAAAGAAGTTCTATCTTTCAATGATAAAGATCTAATTTTGAATCAAGATTTTCTTATCTCAAAAAATTTAATAAACAAAATTAATAGTTTTGAGCTAAGAAGAATCAAAGGTGAACCAATAAGTAAAATTTTTAAAAAAAGAGATTTTTATAATTCCACTTTTATAATATCTGAGGATGTACTGGACCCAAGACCTGAGACAGAACTGATTATTGATATTGTTAATGATTTAATTAAAAATAATCATGTTAAAAATATTTTAGATTTAGGAACTGGATCTGGTTGTATTTTATTATCAATATTAAAAGAGCATAAAACAATAATTGGTACTGGAATTGACTTATCAAAAAAAGCTATTGATATAGCTATTAAAAATTCAAGGAAACTATCTTTAGAGAAGCAATCTAATTTTTTTATATCGAATTGGTTGGACTCAATTAATGATACTTATGATTTAATCGTTTCCAATCCACCTTACATACCAAGCACAGATATTGAAAACTTACCTATGGATGTTAAAAATTTTGATCCTATTTTATCTCTTGATGGGGGTAGTGATGGATTAGATTGTTATAGAAAAATTGCTAAGGATCTGAAAAGAGTAATTAATAAAAATGGGGTAATAATTTTAGAAATTGGTTATGATCAGGCCTATAAAGTAATTAAAATTTTTGAATTACTCGATTTTATTTTGGTAAGAAAATATAATGATATTAATGGTTTGGATAGAGTTTTAGTTTTTGAAATAAAAAAAATTAAAAAAAATTAAAAAAAATCTGGATATAAAGCCAATGATAGTGTTAATGTTCTTTCAGTTTTTGTAGTTATACAAAATTATTCTCAGTTAAAGCTAAAATTATTTAAGTTTACTAAGAATTATTTATCAAAAAAAATTAGGATTTTGAATGATTGATTTTTCAATATTTATAATGTGTTATTATGGTTAAACCAAGAAATAACAATAATCGAAGAAGAAACCGAAGACCTGGTGGGGGTAATGGAAATAATTCTGAATCAAATGGCCCTTCCATTAAAGTCAGGGGCTCTTCAAAACAAATCTACGAAAAATATTTATCTTTAGCTCGTGATGCAAGATCTTCTGGCGATACTGTCTTGCAAGAAAGCTATTCTCAACATGCTGAGCATTATGCAAGATTGCTTTTAGAAAGTGGTAAATTTGAAAAGAATGGTAATTCATCCAATTCAAAACCACCATCTGACTATAAAAATGGAGATCAGCCGGAAAGCAAGAATTCAAATAATGCCCAATCTATCTCTCAAGAAGATAGCCAAGAGAATGTTATTTCTATTCCTGAAGCTGATCAATTAGATGTTGCAGAAAGCTCATAATTATAATATTATATCTAACTTAAATGCTTGATATATTTACATATATTTTTGTATAAATATTTGAGTATTTTTTTGGGGAAAAATTATAAAAAAAAAGGTTTACATTGCCCTCGTAGGTACTTATAAACCGTATTCCGAGCTATAAAAAGTCGGATTGGTTTTTAACCAATCACATTTAGAAAATTGTTTCTTTTATATTTGCTGGTTTATCTAGCGTAGATCAGTTTTCTCTTTGTGCGCTCTTTGAAATTGTGATTATAAAGAAAGAGAAACGTAGGTGGCGATGTCCAAGCGGATATGCTTCTTTGAAGTGTATCAAATTTATTTGACTCGTCTTTACGTTTCAAACCAACGTACAAGTGTGCT
>NHHR02000006.1 GCA_002170885.2 Rhizobiales bacterium TMED168
CTCGATATAGCATATGCTAAAGCGATGGAAGAATTATCTAAAAAATATCCAGATGATAATGATGCAGCTTCTCTTTATGCAGAGGCTTTAATGAATACAATGCCATGGGATTATTGGGCAGATAACGGTAACCCAAGGCCAGATACAGTTAAGGTTATAGAAAGCTTAGAAAGGGTTCTTAAAAATGATCCAAATCATCCTCTAGCAATTCACTTGTATATTCATGCAGTTGAAGCATCGTCAAATCCATCAAGAGCAGAAAAATATGCCGACAAATTGGCTGACTTAGTACCCGGTGCAGGACATTTAGTTCATATGCCAGCCCATATTTATTGGAGAGTAGGACGTTATAATGATGCATCAATAGCAAATATTAATGCTGCAAAAGTAGATGAAGATTATATAGCTCAATGCAACTCACAAGGATTATATCCGGCAATGTATTACCCACATAATATTCATTTTCTATGGGCAGCTTCAACAATGGAGGGAAGAAGTGAATTATCTATAAATTCTGCTTTAAAAGTATCAAACTATGTAAAAGATGAGCAAATTAGGCAGATACCTTTTATAGAGTTTTTCCAAACACTTCCCCTATTGTCTTATATTAGATTTGCTAAATGGGAAGAAATACTATCTTATAAAAAACCAAATGAAGATTTTAAATTCTCTCTTGGAATATATCACTATGCTAGAAGTATTGCTTTTTCGTCCCTAGAAAATTTTAATAAAGCAAAAAATGAACAAAAAAAAATATTAGCAAACAATCAATCTGATGAAATAAAAGTTCTAATAAAAGCAGGACAACCATCTGATAAACTATTGGAGATATCCAATTATCTTGCTTTGGGTCAAATTGAGCTTAATAAAGAAAATTTTTCTTCTGCTATAGAATTTTTTAGAAATGCAGTAAAAATTCAAGATCAACTTCCATACAGAGAACCTGAGTTTTGGTATTATTCAACAAGGCAAACTTTAGGGCATGCTTTATTATTAAATAAAAACTTCAATGAAGCAGTAAAAGTATTTAATAAAGATTTAAAACAATACCCTAAAAATGGTTGGTCATATTATGGTCTTTATATGGCTTATGATGGATTAAATAATAAAATAATGTCTGATAGGGCTATTAATAAATTTAATAAAATTTGGCAATTTTCTGACATTAAACTTAATTCATCTGTTATTTATTAATATTAATTTACAGATGAATAACATTATTTTTAAGTTTTTTTGCAGAAACTTTGCAGAAACTTTTTAGATATTTATAGGTAAAAATGTTAGATATAGCCTATAATGTCGGTATTCTGCTAATATCTTGGTGAGCCCTGCAGGGGTCGAACCTGCGACAAGCTGATTAAAAGTCAGCTGCTCTACCAACTGAGCTAAGGGCCCTAAAACCAAGATATAATTAGTCTTTTAATCAATTCGACAGTCCAAATCAATTTAAAAGTTCATATAATTAATTAAAATGTAATATTAAATATATATATCTCTAGTAAAATACTTTTTATATGCTAGATTTTTTGGATGATTTTAATGAATAGTAAATTTTTAATAATATCTTTTTGTTTATTTGTTCTATCTTCTTGCACAACGGTTGAAAGAATAAATAACACTATTTCTGAGAAAATTAAGGTTCTTAGGCCCTCTCAAAAGGAAACTCCCGATGTAGCTGGAAAACTTGTGTGTGCTGCTGCAGGCATTGAAACAGATGACTGTGTTGAAGCCGTTAAAACAGAAAACGGGAATGAGCCTTCAAATGCAACAAAACCTGAAAAAGAGGAAATTATAATAGAGGATATTAGTATTGAAAGTATTGATCAGGATGAATCTCTATTAAAATAAAATTCTTTTTTAAAATTTTCAAAATTATTACTCTCAATAGCAAATCTTATATTTTCCATTAATTTTTTATAATAATTTAGATTATGACAAGATATAATTAATCCACCTAAAGGTTCTTTTGATTTAATTAGATGATGAATATAACCCCTACTATACCTTTTAGAAAAACTAAAGTCTGAACTTTCATCTAAAGGCCTTTGATCGTTTTCATAAATTTTATTTTTTAAATTTAATGTACCTTCATTGCAATAAGCGTGTCCATGCCTACCCTCTCTTGTAGGAATAACGCAATCAAATATGTCAATTCCCTCTGAAATCGCCTCTATAATATTTTCAGGTCTTCCAACACCCATTAAGTATCTGACTTTATTTTCGGGAATGTGAGGAACCGTAAAATTAAGAACTTCTATCATTTTATCATGCCCTTCTCCAACCGCTAAACCCCCCACAGCATAGCCTTCGAAGTCAATATTTATCGTTTCTTGTGAGGATTTTTCCCTTAAATCTTTATATATGCTTCCTTGAATGATACCAAATTGAGCATCTGATCTATTTTTTGAATTCAAAAAAGTTTTTCTTGCCCTCTCAGCCCATTTTAAAGATAGATGCATTGATTTTTCTGCATTTTCATGAGTAGAGGGAAAAGGTGTACACTCATCTAATACCATCTGAATATTTGATCCTATAATATTTTGAGTCTCAACAACATTCTCAGGGGTCAATTCATGTGAGGAACCATCAATATGTGATTGAAATATAACACCATTTTTATTAATTTTTCTTAATTTTGATAATGACATAACCTGAAAACCACCTGAGTCAGTAAGAATTGGTTTATTCCAATCCATAAAATTCGATAAATTAGAAAACTTTCTAATTATATCTAAACCAGGCCTTAAAAGATTATGATAAGTATTACTTAATATCATTTCATAACCCATATCTTCAATTATATTAATTGGGGTAGATTTAATAGCTCCTTGAGTTGCAACAGGCATAAAAGCCGGTGTTTTTATATCACCTAGAGATGTTTTAATTATTCCAGTACGGGCTTTATTTGATTTTTTTTGCAGTATAAATTTATATTTAGTCACTCTATTTCTCTAAAAAACAGGCATCACCATATGAATAAAACCTGTAGTTGTTGTTAACAGCATGATTATAAGCTTTTAGCATCTTATCAGTCCCCATTAATGCACAAATAAGTATAAATAAAGACGATTTTGGTAGGTGAAAATTAGTAATTAAGGCGTCAATTGAATCTATATTTATTCCAGGATATATAAATTTATCAGTTTTTTTATTAACTGGTTCAAATCTACCATTCACAAAAGATGTCTCTAATGTTCTTAAAGCAGTAGTTCCAACACATATTATTCTTTTATTTTTTGAACTTTTAACTTCATTTAATATATCTGCCGTATTTTTTGATAAATAACAATATTCACTTTGAAGAGTATTTTCTATAACGTTTTCATTTCTTAAGGGTAAAAAAGTACCTAAACCAATATTAAGAGTAAGTTTTTCAATTATTACTCCTTTTTTTATAATTTCTCTAATTAGCTTATTTGTAAAATGAAGACCTGCTGTTGGTGCCGCAATAGATCCCTCATTATTCTGAAAAATGGTTTGATAATCGTCATTATCCTCTTTTTTTATGGCTCTCTTAGAGGTTATATAGGGTGGTAACATTATCTCGCCACTATCATTTAAGATTTCTATAAATCTTTCATTATCGCTAGCAAAATCAAAAGTTACCTCACCTTTATCTTTATCAACAATTTGAGCAAAAAGATTATGAAAATTATGCTCGTCTTTTCTAAAAAAAATTAAATCATTTTTATTAATCTTTCTTGCTGGCCTAGATAAAGCTTTCCATTGTCCATTTTCTCTATTTTCATAAAAAGTAAAAGAAATTCTAGTTAACTCTTTTTCTGCGTTTATCTTATAACCAAAAATTTTTGAAGGTATAACTCTTGTATCATTTACAACAAGAACATCTCCTCTCTTTAAATAATTGGTTAATTTGTCAAATGTAGTATCTTCATAAATATCAGAGGAACTTATTCTTAGTAATTTTGAACTATCTCTTGGTTTTACAGGGTTTAAAGCAATTAAATCTTCTGGAAGATTAAAGTCAAAATCAGATAGTTTCATTAATTATTCAGAAAGATTTATAGATACAATTTTATCAGGAAATTCAGGTGGTTCTCCACGAACAATTTTATCAACAAATTCCATACCTTCTATAACTTTTCCAAAAACTGTATATTGATTATTAAGAAATGAAGCTTCTTGAAAACATATAAAAAACTGTGAATTAGCACTATCAGGATGTTGTGATCTTGCCATACCTAAAGTACCCCTTTCAAAAGGTGTAGAAGTAAATTCAGCTCTAATATCTGGTAAATCTGATCCACCCATTCCGGTACCGGTAGGGTCACCTGTTTGAGCCATGAAACCCTCTATAACTCTATGAAAAATAATCCCATCATAAAACTTTTCACTTATTAATGTCTTTATTTGTTTAACATGGCTTGGTGCTATATCAGGAAATAGTTCAATAACAACATTTTCAGTTGGTGATACCTCGCCAGGATCAGTAATTTTTTCGTTTTGAGTAATTACCATAGTAATTAAGTTATCTTTATTGTTGTTAGCCATGATTTCTCCATTTGTAAAAAATAAGAAAATAAAAGTATATATTAATAAATTAATTTTCATCATTAAGACTTTGTTTTAAGTAGTTTTTTAATATTATCACTTACAAATCCAGTAACATCCCCACCCATTAAGGAAATTTGCTTAACAAGAGAAGAGTGAATAAAACTAAATTCAGGTTTTGACATCAAAAAAATTGTTTCTAAATCGGGACACATTACTGTATTCATACCGGCCATTTGAGCCTCATAATCGTAGTCAACAGGACCTCTAACACCCTTTATAAGAGAGTTGGCGTTATATTTTCTGGCTAAATCAACAATTAAACCCTCAAAACACTCAACTTTAACTTTATTCTGTTTAGGAAGTTTTATTGTTTTTACTTCATTTTCAATCATTTTTAATCTTTCTTGAGGGGTAAAAAGTGTCTTTTTATTTTGATTTACACCCACTGCAATAATTACCTCATCAAAAATCTTTAAACTTCTTAATAAGATATCTCTATGACCGAGTGTGAAAGGATCAAATGATCCAGGATAAACTGCAAGTGTCATGCTTATTCCTCCTCACTTTCATGTTCTACAACTCTTTCTACACTAACAACAGAGGAATTATCATCAATATTAAAAATTTTAACTCCTTGAGTATTCCTTCCCATAATCCTAATACCTGAAACAGGGCATCTTATTAATTGGCCATTATCATCTATAAGCATAATTTCATCATTTTCATCAATCGGAAAGGATGAAACCATATCTGATTTTGATTTAGTTAACATCATACTTATAACACCTTTTCCACCTCTGTTTGTTAATCTGTACTCATAAGAGGATGTTCTTTTCCCTTGCCCATTAGATGCAACAGTTAAGATAATCTCTTCCTTAG
The DNA here is from genome assembly GCA_002170885.2 of Rhizobiales bacterium TMED168. The sequence continues at coordinate 5,395 of NHHR02000006.1, forward strand.
CAGCTAATTCAGCATACCTCTCAGTTGATAGCTCTAGATTAACATCATCGTCTGATACAATTTCATCAACATCATCTTTGGCTTTTCTCATGATAGAAGATGTTTTTAAATATGCACGGAATTCGTCAGTTTCCCCTTCAACATGGTTAAGAATTGACATAGCCATAACGCTATCATTTTTTTCTAACTTTATACCTCTAACACCTGTAGAGGAACGTGATGCAAAAACTCTAACCTTATCAACCGAAAACCTAATACATTGACCTTTTTTTGTGGCTAAAAGAATATCATTATCATCCGTACAAGTTTGTACTGAAATTATGGATTCTCCATCCACAGGTTTCATTGCTATTTTTCCATTTTTATTAATTTTTAAGAAATCTGATAAATTATTTCTTCGAATACCACCAGTTGAGGTAGCAAACATAACAAATAAATCCTTCCAATCATCCTCATTTTCTGAAAGTGGCATAATTGTTGTTATTACTTCACCGTCAGATAAAGGTAATAAATTTATCAAGGCTTTACCCTTTGCCTGAGGACTAGAAATAGGTAAAAGATAAGTTTTTAATTTATAAACCATTCCAGTAGAAGAAAAGAATAAGATTGGTTGATGAGTATTTGCTACAAAAATATTAGTAACAAAATCCTCATCCTTTGTTTGCATTCCCGATCTACCCTTACCTCCCCTATTTTGGGATCTATATGTAGATAAAGGTACTCTTTTTATATAGCCGGAATGACTTACTGTTACAGCCATTTCTTCTTTCTTTATTAAATCTTCATCTTGAACATCATCAATGTAGTCAACAATTTCAGTTCTTCTTGGTATAGAGAAATTATCTTTTATTTCATTTAATTCATTTTTAATAATATCTATAACCTTGTCTTTACTCTTAAGGGTAAGCAAATAATCTTCAATATTATTTTTTAATTCATCCATTTCGTTTTCAATATCATCTTTACCAATCGCAGTAAGTCTTTGTAGTCTTAATTCTAATATTGCTCTTGCCTGGTCATCTGAAAACTTGCAAAGATCTTTTTTTGAAATACTGTGGCGTGGATCATCTATTAGCTCAATTAATGATTTAACATCCTTTGCAGGCCATTCCTTTTTCATTAGTTTTTCTTTAGCATCCGAGGGGCTTTTTGAAGATCTTATTAATTTAATAATTTCATCAATATTAGAAACCGCTATAGCTAAACCAACCAAGATATGAGCCCTATCTCTAGCCTTATTTAGAAGAAATTTAATTCTTCTTGTAACTACTTCTTGCCTAAAATCTATAAAGCATTCAAGTAATTCTTTTAAATTAAGTGTTTTGGGGTTTCCTCTATCAAGAGCAACTGTATTTGCTCCGAAGGAAGTTTGTAATTGAGTATAGCGATAAAGTTGATTTAAAATTACATCCGGTACTGCATCTTTTCTTAATTCGACATAAATCCTCATACCATTTCTATCGCTCTCATCTCTTAGATCAGTAATTCCCTCAATAGTTTTTTCTCTAACTAGTTCTGCAATTTTCTCAATTAATGAAACCTTGTTAAGTTGGTAAGGAATTTCAGAAATAATTATGGCCTTTTTATCTTTCGGCAAATCCTCAATTGAAACTTTGCCTCTTATAATAATAGATCCCTTGCCTGTGGAATAAGCACTTCTAGCACCCGATTGACCTAATATAATTCCACCAGTAGGAAAATCTGGCCCTGGTACAACTTCTATTAATTCGTCAATTGAAGTTTCTGGTTTATCTAATAACATTAAACATGCATTTGTTATCTCACCTAAATTATGGGGAGGAATATTTGTTGCCATACCAACAGCAATACCGCCAGCACCATTAACAAGTAAATTTGGAAACTCTGCAGGTAAAACAATCGGTTCAGACTCAGAATTGTCATAATTCTCTTGAAAATCAACTGTTTCCTTATCAAGATCAGAAAGTAAATGTTGACTTATTTTCTCCATCCTTACTTCTGTATAACGCATAGCAGCAGGAGGATCTCCGTCAACAGAGCCAAAATTACCTTGACCCTCTATCAAAGGTAAATGCATTGAAAAAGGTTGAGCCATTCTTACAAGGGCGTCATATATGCTTTGATCACCATGCGGATGATATTTACCAATTACATCTCCAACTACACGAGCAGATTTTCTGTAAGGCTTATTCCATTCATAATTATTTTCATACATGGAATATAAAATTCTTCTATGCACAGGTTTAAGTCCATCTCTTGCATCAGGAAGGGCTCTAGAAACGATTACACTCATAGCATAATCAAGATAAGATTGACGCATTTCAGCGTCTAAATTGATATTAGAAATTTCAGAATTTTCATCTAATATATCAGACATAAACACCCTTAAATGGAATGATTTAAAACGAATCAAATCATAAAAACATAGTTAATTATTTTAACACTTAAAAGTTATCACATCAATTAATTTAATATTATTAGAACTAAATATTATAAAGAAAAAACAATGACTTAGAAGGGAATATCATCATCAACATCTGTACTTAGGGATGTTGATTCACTTGGAATGGAATCACTTGCAAAATCACTAGAGGAATTATCATTTCTTCCACCTAACATTGTAAGATTTCCATTAAAATTTTGAAGAACAACTTCAGTAGTATATTTTTCAATACCGTCTTTATCTTCCCACTTTCTTGTTTGTAACTGTCCTTCCAAGTATACCTTTGAACCTTTTTTTAAGTATTGCTCAGTAATTCTTACAAGACCTTCATTAAAAATTACTACTCTATGCCATTCTGTTTTATCTCGTCTTTCTCCTGAGTTCTTATCCTTCCAACTTTCAGTCGTGGCTACTGAAAATGTGCACAAAGACCTTCCATCTTGAGTACTTCGAACCTCAGGATCATTTCCTAGGTTACCTATAAGCATAACTTTATTTAAACTACCTGCCATAAAAAACTCCAATATTTATAATATATATAACAAAAACTCTTCCTAGGTGAAAGCACTATGATATAACCTTTTATAATTATATTTAATACTTAAGAGTCTAGGAATAATAATGTCATCTAAAAAAGATAAAATAGCGAATAAAAAATATATTAATATTTTGGGAGCAAGAGAACACAATCTAAAAAATATCGATGTAAAAATTCCAAAGGATAGTATTACTGTTATTACAGGCTTATCTGGTTCTGGAAAGTCATCTTTGGCATTTGATACTATTTATGCTGAAGGACAAAGAAGATATGTTGAAAGCTTATCAGCTTATGCTAGACAATTCCTAGAAATGATGCAAAAACCTGATCTTGACCAAATTGATGGTCTTTCTCCAGCAATAGCAATTGAACAAAAAACAACATCAAAAAATCCAAGATCTACTGTTGGAACAGTAACTGAGGTTCATGATTATCTAAGATTAATGTTTGCTAGAATAGGAGTGCCCCACTCCCCAACTACAGGTCTTCCAATTGAGAGCCAAACTGTTACCCAAATGGTTGATCAAGTAAATAAAATCAAAGAAGGAACGAAAGCATATTTATTATCTCCTATAATTCGTGGTCGAAAAGGTGAGTATAAGAAAGAGTTTTCTAATCTTCTAAAAAAGGGGTTTCAAAGAGTTAAAATTGATGGAGAGTTTTATGAACTAGATAACCTCCCAAATTTAGAGAAAAATATTAAGCATGATATAGATGTTGTTATTGATAGAATTGTAATTGATAAGTCATTAGGTAATAGGTTAGCTGATAGCTTTGAAACGGCTCTTCAATTATCTGATGGGCTAGCCGCTATTGAGATAGCTAGTGGAAAAGAAAGTAGTAAAAGAATTATTTACTCAGCAAATTATTCATGCCCAGAATCTGGATTTACTATTGAAGAAATTGAACCAAGACTATTTTCATTTAATAATCCTGTGGGTGCATGTCAACATTGTGATGGATTAGGTACGGAATATTTTATTGATAGTGATTTGGTTATTCCAAATAAAGATTTAAGTATAAGAGACGGAGCTATAGCACCTTGGTCGAGAACTTCATCGCCCTCCCCTTATTATTTACAAACGCTAATGGCAATTTCTGAACATTATAAATTTTCACTAGACTGTAAATGGTCAGATCTTCCTCTAAAGTTTCAAGAGGTAATTTTAGATGGTTCAAATAATGAAAAAATAACCTTTAATTATGATGATGGTTCTAGAACCTTTAAAACTAACAAACCCTTTGAAGGTATATTAAATAATTTAAGAAGAAGATATTTAGAAACTGATAGTAATTGGATGAGGGAGGAAATTGAAAAATATCAATCAAAATCAAATTGCTCTAAATGTAACGGATATAGACTCAAAGAAGAGGCTTTATGTATAAAAATTAATAATTCAAATATTGGAGATATATCTAAGTTAACAATTGATGAATCAATAATATGGTTTGAAAATGTAAAAAAGAAACTTTCTAAAAAAGATACAGAAATTTCAAAAAATATTATTAAAGAAATTACTGAAAGATTATTTTTCCTTAAAAATGTTGGTTTAAATTACTTAACCCTTTCTAGAGAGTCAGGAACATTATCAGGGGGAGAATCTCAAAGAATAAGACTTGCATCACAAATAGGTTCTGGTTTAACAGGAGTACTTTATGTGCTAGACGAGCCTTCCATAGGACTTCATCAAAGAGACAATGATAAATTACTTGGAACATTAGCTAGATTAAAAGACTTAGGTAATACAGTTATTGTTGTTGAGCATGACGAAGAAACAATGAATGCAGCTGACCATATTATTGATATTGGTCCAGGTGCTGGGATACATGGTGGTTATTTAGTAGCTGAAGGGTCATTTAAAGAAATTTCAGATAATAAAGATAGTATTACTGGTCAGTATTTATCTAAAAAAATGAAAATTAATATCCCAAAAAAAAGAGAAATTAATAAAGAGAGATGTATTTCAATTAGTAAAGCTAGTGGAAATAATTTAAAAAATGTTACTGCAAATTTCCCATTAAGTACTCTAACTTGTGTTACAGGTGTTTCAGGATCAGGAAAATCTACTCTATTACTGCACACGCTTTTTGCAGCTTTAAATCGAAAATTAAATAACTCACAAAAAGTACCAATGGAATATGAGAGTATTAAAGGAATACATTATATAGATAAAATTATAGATATTAATCAATCACCAATTGGAAGAACCCCTAGATCAAATCCAGCTACTTACACGGGTGCTTTTACTCCAATAAGAGACTGGTTTTGTCAACTACCAGAAGCTAAAGCAAGAGGATATAAACCTGGACGATTTTCTTTTAATGTTAAGGGGGGAAGATGTGAAACCTGTCAAGGTGATGGAGTAATAAAAATTGAAATGCATTTCCTTCCAGATGTTTATGTTGAGTGTGATCAATGCAAGGGTCAAAGGTACAATAGAGAAACTTTGGAGGTTAAATATAAAGATAAATCAATTGCTGATGTTCTTAATATGACAGTTACTGAATGTGCAGATCTTTTTAAGGCTGTTCCTTTGATTAGAGATAAAATGGAAACACTTAAAAAAGTTGGACTTGGGTATATAAAAGTAGGACAACAGGCCAATACTTTATCTGGAGGAGAGGCACAAAGAATAAAACTTGCTAAAGAATTATCAAAAAAAGCTACAGGAAGAACATTTTATGTTCTCGATGAGCCAACAACCGGTTTACATTTTAATGATGTAAAAAAACTTTTAGAAGTTCTTCATGAATTAGTCGATAATGGTAATACAGTTGTTGTTATTGAACATAACCTTGATGTAATAAAGACTTCAGATTGGATATTAGATATTGGTCCAGATGGCGGGGATAAAGGTGGTAGCCTTGTTTATGAGGGTGAATTAGAAGGCATCTTAAAGGTAAAAGAAAGTTATACGGGCCAATATTTGAAAAAGATTATATAAAAAAGGGAGCAAAAAGCCCCCTTAATTAAATTTTTAAAAAATATTTTGAGCAGCAACCATTGAAAATAGCATTGGGATACTCAATAAAGTATTAGTTCTAGAAAAAAGCATTGCAGTTCTTGCAGAAGCAGCTTTAACATCATTTTCAGCAGGTACTATACCCAAAGCTTTTTTCTGATTTGGCCATATAACGAACCAAACATTAAACCACATTATTGTTCCTAACCACATACCTATACCGATTGCAATATGTTGAGGAGCAGCATCACCTCTAAAGCCTAGAGTCATTGCAGATTCTAAATAACCGTTTAAGTAGCCAAGAATCAAACCAGTGATAATTGTCGCCATTGCACCCCAACGAAACCACCAAAGAGCTGCAGGAGCAATTACCTTTGATACAGCAGGCTTTTGATCATCAGGTATATTTGGCATATTGGGTATTTGAACAAAATTAAAATACCAGAGTAAGCCAATCCACATTATCCCTGATACAACATGTAACCACCTAAAAATAAATGAATAAAAGGCTTGATCAGAAAAACTATCCGTTGAAATAGATCCCCATGAAATAAAAATTGCTAGCAATAAAATAGTTAAAATAAAACTAGAAACAACTGTGTTTCTTAAAGAAGAAAGTATTGCACTCATCTTAAACTCCATAAAATACGAATCTATATTAATATTTATTAACTAAATAAGAAAGACTAGTTCTCTTTATTTTTTGACCAATCTCTTTTTACACCAAGTATTTGGAGAAGCTGAGAGGCAATAAATGTTGATGAGTATGTCCCGATAAACACACCAATAATCATAGCTAATGTAAATCCTTTAATAACTTGTCCGCCAAAAAAATAAAGTGAAAACAAAGCCAATAGAGTTGTGAAAGAAGTAAGAACTGTTCTTGAGAGTGTTTGATTAATTGATGTATTGATTAAATCATATAAATCTTGTTTTTTATATTTTCTTAAATTTTCTCTAATTCTATCATAAACAACAACTGTATCGTTCATAGAATATCCTATAATTGTTAAAAGAGCTGCAATTATAGAAAGATTAAATTCTATTTGAAAAAAAGAAAAAATACCTATTGTTATTATAACGTCATGAATAAGAGCCAAAACAGCTCCTAGAGAAAACTGCCACTCAAATCTAATCCAAATATAGAAAAGCATCAGCCCAACTGCAGAAATAATTGCTAAAATACCCTTTTGAATAAGTTCTGAGCTTATCTTAGGACCGACAACCTCTGTTCTTTGAATTTTTCCAAAATCCGATAATTCATTTGTTATTTTAGACAAAATTATTGAATTATTTTCGGATAGCGACGCTTCTATTCTAACTAAAATATTTTTATCGGAACCAAAGTTTTGAATTTGAATATCACCTAAATCCAAAAGGGATAAATTAGACCTAACAAGGCTAATATTTATTTCATCTTCAGAGCTGACCTCAATTAAACTTCCACCTTTAAAATCAATTCCAAAATTTAATCCATTTATAAGAATTGAAAAAAATGACATCAAACAAAATAAAGTAGATATTATTAAAGTTGTTTTTTTAAACTTAAGAAACTCAATACTTGTATTATGTTTTATTAGTTTTAATGTTTTCATTTTTTACTACTCACAAGGATAATTCATCCGGCCTTTTCTTCAATATCCACATTGATATAAATAGCCTTGTAATAACAAAAGCAGTGAATACTGAGGTTATAATTCCAATTGATAATGTTACTGCAAAACCTTTTACCGGTCCTGTACCTAAAAAAAACAATACAAGAGAAGCTATTAGAGTAGTTATGTTAGCATCTAAAATAGTACCTAGCGATTTATTATAACCAGACTCAACTGCTGTAATTGGATTTTTTCCATTGTTAATTTCGTCTCTTATTCTCTCAAAAATAATAACATTAGCATCAACAGCCATACCAATTGTAAGAACAATACCCGCTATTCCAGGTAACGTTAAAGTTGCTTGCAGTAATGATAAAACACCAATAATAAAAATAATATTTAAAATTAATGCAAAATTTGCATAAAAGCCAAATCTACCGTAACTAATAATAATAAATATCAGAACACAAATTAGTCCAATTATTGCTGCTGAAGTTCCAGAATTGATAGAATCTTTTCCAAGCCCTGGTCCAATTGTTTTTTCCTCTAGTATTTCCAATGGCGCAGGTAATGCCCCTGCCCTTAATAAAATTGAAAGATTATTAGCTTCCTCAACAGAAAAACCTCCCTCGATTTGGCCTGATCCTCCTAAAATTGGGCTACGAATAACTGGTGCTGAAATAACTTGATTATCTAAAATTATTGCAAAAGGTTTTCCAACATTTTCTGAGGTTGCTTTTGCAAAATATTTTCCTCCAAGTGTATCAAATCTAAAGTTAACTATTGGAGCATTTGTTGTTTGATCAAAGCTTGCTTGAGCATCTACAAGTCTTTCTCCTGATACTAATACTTTTTTCATTACGAGGTATTCAATTCCATTAATATCAGAAATAATTTCAGACCTACCTGGAACCCTTGTTAGTCTGGCTTCATTAGCACTTATTGATACATCAACCATTCTAAAATTTAATTTTGCTGTCTTACCTAATAAATCTTTAAGCCTTTGAGGATCATCCATACCTGGAACTTCAAGTAAAATTCTATTATTACCTTGTCGTTGGATTGATGGCTCAGTAACGCCTAAACCATCAATTCTTCTTCTAATAATCTCTATAGATTGAGATACTGCTGATCTATATTTTTCTCTTAAAGTAGACTCATTTAAAAATAGTAAAAAATTCTGGTCACTTATATCAAGTGTAAACATTTCATTGTTACTATTAGAAAATAAATTAGTAGTTGAATTATTGAGACTCTGAATTAATTTTTTAGCATCAGAGATTTGTGAAGTTTCTCTGATTGTAACCTGTGCACCATTTTGATTTACTTTTAAACCAGAGTATTTAATTCTATTCTGACGAAAAGTTGATCTGATATCCTCCAAAAGAGACTGGGATCTATCTTTTTTTATAGATGATGTATCAACCTCTAAAAGAAGATATGATCCACCTCTTAAATCTAAACCAAGATTAATTGTTTGCTTTGGGAAAAATGGTAAATTAATTTGAGAGAAATTTGGATAGGCAAGAAAAAATCCAAAAATACACACCAGTAATAGTAATATTTTCTTGGATTTAGAGAAATAAATCATAGCATACTATGATTTGACATGAGCTAATGTTGTTTTCACAGCTCTAATATTAACATTGTCGCCAAAGTCTATTGTTACTTCATCATCAGAAACTTTTATTACCTTTCCTATAAGACCACCTTGAGTAACGACCTCGTCTCCTTTTTTAACAGCTTTTACCATTGCTGCATGTTCTTTAACTTTATTTTGCTGAGGCCTTATTATAAGAAAATAAAAAACGAAAAATATTAAAACTAATGGCATTATTTGAAATAAAATTTCTTGCATAACTTGTCCTTAATGTTGAATTAATGATTAATATGTAAATTTTATCGAAATATCAAATTTAATTATTATTTTTGATTTCAATTATTTTCTAATTCAATTTTTTCTATTCCATTCATGTAAGATTGTAAAACTTTAGGTATAATAACAACACCTGATCCATCGTAATAGTTTTCTAAAATTGCAACCATAGCCCTACCAACAGCGACTCCTGAACCATTCAATGTGTGAGGAGAGAATTTTTTTCCTGTTTTTTTATCTTTATACTTAGCATTCATTCTAATTGATTGAAAATCACCACATAAAGAACATGAGGAGATTTCCCTATATAACTTTTGTCCCGGTAACCATACCTCAAGATCATAAGTCTTTAACGCTGAGAAACCTATATCTCCAGTAGACAAAATTACTGTTCTAAAAGGAAGTTCTAATTCTTTTAGAACTCCTTCTGCTGAGGAAACTAATCTTTCTAACTCATCAAAAGAAGATTTTGGATCAACTATGCTAACCAATTCAACTTTTGGAAATTGATGAAGCCTTACTAAACCTCTTGTGTCTTTTCCAGCTGCCCCCGCTTCTTTTCTAAAACATTGAGTATATGAAACAAAACGTAAAGGTAAGTCGTCTTCATTTATAACTTTATCCCGAACAAGGTTAGTCAAAGGGACCTCGGCTGTGGGTATAAGCCAAAATCCGTCCTCTGTTTTAAATTGATCTTCCTCAAATTTCGGCAATTGCCCTGTTCCAAACATTGCATCATCTTTAACAAGATATGGAACACTAATCTCTTGATAACCATTGTTCTTAACATGATAATCTATCATAAAATTAGCCAATGCTCTTTCCATACATGCAAGATCTTTTTTTAAAATTGAGAATCTTGAACCAGATAAATTAGCAGCAGTTTCAAAATCTAACATTTTTAATTCTTCACCAATTTCATAATGATTTGGGGAACTATCTTTTTTATTACCAAACTCCCTAACAATAATATTTGATTTATCGTCCTTACCGTCAGGTATGTCATCATGAGGAATATTTGGTAGAGACGATAATTCATTTTTTAATGCTATAGAAAATATTTCTTTATTATCTTCAATAGCTTGCATTTTCTCTTTTATTGATTGAACATCAACAGATAATTTTTCTGAGGCTTGATTATCATTTTTTTTCTTTGCAATACCAAATTCTTTTGATAATTCATTTCTCTTTGTTTGAAGTTCTTGAAGGTCGGTAATAGATTTTCTCAAATCTTTATCTAGATTAAGTATTTTATCTAGATCAATATCCAAGCCTCTTCTTTTCCATCCCTTTAGATAAAAATCATTATTACTTCTTATTTTATTAATATCATGCATTTTAATTCTTATTTATGTTTAATTTTTTATTCTTTTTTTCAATCATAGAAACTAAAAGAATAGATAATTCATACAGTAAAAGTGTTGGAATTGCTAAACCAATTTGACTTATTAGATCAGGGGGAGTTAAAAATGCTGCAACCAAAAATGTTAAAACAATTGCATATTTTCTTCCTTTTTTTAAATTATCTGATCCAATAATACCTACCTTTGCCAATAAAGTTAAGATTACAGGTAATTGAAAACAAATTCCAAAAGCAATAATAAGAGATGTAACAAGGCTAAGATATTCACTTACCTTTGGAAGAAGTTTTATGGAGATATCACTTGTGAAAGAGTCAATTTGCATTGATACAAAAAAACTAATTGCTAGTGGCATTATTATATAGTGAACCATTAATGTACTTATTAAAAATAAAAAAGGTGTTGCTATAAAGTAAGGTACCAGTGCCATTTTCTCATTTTCATAAAGACCGGGTGCTAAAAATAAATACAACTCTATGGCAAAATAAGGTAACCCTATTAAAGTTGCACCAAATATACCAACTTTCAACTTTGTTACTAAAAATTCTTGTGGAGCTGTAAAAATCATCTCACCACTTGATCCCATTATTTCAAAAAAAGGACCGACTAAAAAAGAATAAATACCTGTTGAAAAATAAAAAGATAAAATAAAGCTTACAAAAAAAATACCAATAGATCTTATCAATCTAGTCCTTAACTCTATCAAATGCTCAATTAGTGGAGCTTTAGATAGATCGTTTTGTTTTTGTTCTATTTTATCTTTATCTGACATCCTAAAAATTAATCATTTATATTTATTTTGTCATTGCTATTTTTATTAATAGAATTTTTATTTTTTTTTGAAATCTTTTCAACTTCTAAGTCATTTGCAATTGTTTGAACTCCTGTTCTTAATTCAGATGCATAAACTTTAATTTTTGAGACAAAGTCAAAAATTATCTTAAGAAGACCGGGAAGCTCTTTTGGTCCAACAACAACTAATAATACAACAGCTACAATTAATAATTCACTATATCCAAAATCAAACATAATTTTATATTTTAATCTTTATCTTTAGAGTCGTCGTTTTCAATTTCATTCTCGCTAACATCATCCTCTAGACCTTTTCGGAAACTTTTTATACCTGAAGCCAAATCACTCATAAAATTCGAAATTCTTCCTCTTCCAAAAAAAACCAATACAAGAACAACGACAACTAAAATTTGCATTAAACTGGGAGACATTTTTTAATTCCTTTTAAAAATATATAATAGCACTTTATACATATCACTTTTATGAAAAATTAACTATTTTCTTCAATTATATCTATATCATCATCAATTGGATACATATCAGGTGGTAAGTTACTATCTAATAATCCAGTTGATTTTAAATCATCTAAACCAGGAAGGTCTTTTATATTATCGAGATCAAAATGGACTAAGAATTCCTCTGTAGTTCCATATGTCATTGGATTACCAGGAACTTTTCTTCTACCTTTAATTTTTATCCAATTAATTTCCAATAAGGTATCTATTGTTCCAGGAGATACTGTTACACCTCTTATCTCCTCTATTTCTGCTCTTGTAACTGGTTGATGATAGGCAATTATTGATAAGGTTTCTAAGCCTGCTTTTGATAATTTTTTTTGAACTTTTGCTTCTTTTTGCATTATAAATGATAAATCTGAAGCTGTTTTAAACATCCATTTATTATTAATTCTTTTTAATTCTACACCCCTACCTTTGTATAAATTTAAAAGATTATTTAATATTTCATTTATATCCACATCTTCAGGAAGCATTTCTTTTAAAGTCTTCTCATCAAGAGGGTCTGAAGAAGCAAATAAAAGAGCTTCTACAGCTCTTATTTGTTCAGAAAAATCCAATAATAAAGTATTATTTTTCTTTTCCATTATGCAAGCATCTCTCTACTCATTGACGAAATCTCTTTATTTTTAAATTTTATTGAACCAAAGTTCTTGCTTTGACTTATCTCTATAACACCCTCTTTTGATAGCTCAAGTGATGCTGAAAAAATGGAAGCCAAAGAACTTTTTCTATATAGTATACCTTCCTCTGAAACGTCATTATTTATAGGTAAGAAATCTTCAATTTTTGTCCAATCTAAAACTTTACCTAACATTTTTTCTAATCTTTTTCTTGCATCCTCAATTGAAAAAATAGAAAAGACTCTTGGCTTCCATTTATCTACATAATTTCGATTACGTATTCCCGAGTATGATGACATTAAATCAAAAAGTGTGTCTCTGTGATTAAAATTTTTAATTAAAAATTTTTGCTCAGGCATACCACGCCTAAATATATGAATACCAACCCTATTTCTAGTCATTAATCTTGAGCCAACATCTCTCATAGCCTCAAGCCTTCTTAGTCTAAATGCTAAGATTGCTGATAATTCTCTGGCTGAAACATCCTCATTATCCTCATCAGGTAATAGTAATTTAGATTTTAAGAAGGCAAGCCAAGAGGCCATAACAATATAATCAGCAGCCAAATCAATATCTATTCTTTTGATTTGATCAATAAAACTCAAATATTGAGAAGCTAAATCAAGTATAGATATTTCTAATAGGTCAACTTTTTGCTCTTTTGCAAGAGATAATAATAGATCTAAAGGACCTTCATATCCATCAAGGTTTACATGAAACAAGTCTAGTTGTTCATTATTAGTATTTATTGAACTATTATTCATAATACAATATATAGCTGTTATTTACATAATATACACTATATTAAGTATCAAAAAATTTTAATTTATATTAAATAAAATATTTATTTAACTTATGTAGTATAAAATAATTATTTAAAAACAGATATTTAAAGTAAAAATATAATTATATTTTACTATTTTTTTGTGAAAGAATTTGGCATCTAAAATTTAAATTTAAAAGGCTATTACAAAAGCCTTGAGCAATTTCTCTACTCTCTATATTTGTAGTTATGATTCGATATTTTATATTTTCTCCAGGAAGTAATAATCTTTGACCAACTTTAATTTTGTTTGGGTTTACTATGTTATTTAATTCAATAATTTTTTTTGATGTTGTTAGGTTTCTTCTCGCAATGACTGTGATTGTATCGCCCTTTTTTACATTAACGATCTTATTAGTTGGGAGAATAGTATCAATTTTAATTATTCTATTCTTTAAAAAATCTAGTGTTTTAAGTTTTCTTAAATGAACTTCTGCATCCATTAAATTAGAAAATGTACCAAATGAGAGAGTAAAGTAACTTAAATTTAATTTTTTATCTTCAAAAATATTTTCAAGTGTCCCGCATGGTTCAGTTGAGTTACTCCAAAGCGAGTATACACATGGTATATTTGAAGGTCTTTTTAACTCTGGTGTATTTTTTGGAAGTTCTCTAATAGGCTCATTTGGAGCATAAACTGTGGGTATAGTGCTATCAGAGTTAATAAATAGAAAAAAACCAATGATTATAATTACAGAAAATATTATTAAGAATATTAATATATTCTTTTTCATATTACCTTAACTCCTCCAGGGCCTTAATTCCTAGTAATCTTAAACCTTCAGATATAGTAATACCTACAGAGATAATTAGAGCCAATCTTGCTTTAGTTTCCTCCAAATTGTTTATATTAACTACCTTTAAATTATTATTTTCATTACCTAAATTCCAATAAGAATGAAAAGAAGAAGCTATATCTCTTAAATAAAAAGCTACTCTATGAGGTTCTTTATAAATAGCGGCTTGTTCAATTATTTTTGGAAAGCTAGAAATAACTTTTATAAGCTCAATATCATCTGAATTAGATAAAAGAGTAAAATTACTCTCTAAAATAGTTCCATCATTTACTAAGAAAAGACCCTCATCTTCAACTTTTCTTATAACAGAACAAATTCTTGCATGAGCATATTGAACATAAAAAATAGGATTATCTCTAGTTTGCTCTTTAACTAGATCATAATCAAAATCAAGAGGTGCATCATTTTTTCTTATTACCATCATGAATCTTACAGCATCTGAGCCTACCTCTTCTACCAAATCTCTTAATGTAATAAAATTTGCAGATCTTTTAGACATTTTTACAATATTTCCACCTCTCATAAGTCTAACAAGCTGACAAATTTTTACTTCAAGGGTTGATTTTGAATTTGTTACCGCGTCTACAGCAGAGGTTACTCTTGAAATGTAACCAGAATGATCAGCGCCCCAGATATTAATCATTTTATTGAAGCCTCTATTATATTTGTCCTTATGATAAGCGATATCAGGCATAAAGTAAGTCCATGATCCATCATGTTTTTTAACAACCCTATCTTCGTCATCACCAAAATTTTTTGATTTAAAAAGTATATGTTTTTTTTTGGACCAATCAGACTTAAGGACACCTTTTGGTGGAGGAGTTTCACCTTCATATAATAGATTTGATTTATCCATTTCTTTAAATACTTTCTCAACAAGGCCATCATTCAATAGTTTATTTTCAGATGTAAAAATATCATGATTTATGCCAAGTAAATTAAGGTCATTTTTGATTAAATTAAGCATAGAGTTAATAGAAAAATCTTTTACAATTGGCAACCAATATTCTTTTTTGGCATTTATTAATGTTTCTTGGTATTGATTTTTGAGATCAACCCCAACAGGTTTAAGATAATCACCAGGGTATAAGCCTTCTGGAATATCTTCAATTCTTTCACCACATGCCTCCCTATATCTAAAAAAAACAGATTGAGCTAATTTATCTACTTGCTCTCCTGAGTCATTAATGTAGTACTCCTTGCATACGCTGTAGCCAACTTTTTTTAATATATTAGATAAGGTGTCTCCAAAAACAGCTCCTCTAGTATGACCTACATGAAGAGGTCCAGTTGGGTTTGCAGACACATATTCAAGATTAATTTTTTCATTTTTACCATAATTAGAGTCACCATATTTATCTTTTTTCTTTAGAATCTTGGATAATAAATCCCACCAAATATTTTTTTTAAGATTTATATTTATAAATCCTTTTCCAGCAATTTGAACTTTTTCAAAATCAGGGTATTTACCAATTAAATTTATAATTATTGATGCAATTTCTTGAGGAGACTTTTTCAGTTTTCCTGATAAAACCATTGATGCATTAGTAGAGAGATCACCCAGAGATGAGTCTTTAGGAAACTCAAGAGATATATTTTTTAAATCACTTTCCTCAATATCAAATTCTTTAAGTAAAATTTCTTTAATCTTATCTCTATAATAATTTATTATATTCATTTTAATACCCAGGATGATCTAATAAATTTTTTTCATATAATCTAGCATGATTTTCAAAAATAGATCTATCGGTCATAGATGCTATATAGTCACAAATAACTCTCGCAGAAATTTTAGAATATGGAGTATCACATTTTTTTCTTAGTTTAGTTGGAAGAAGGTCTATATTTTTTATTAGTTTAGAAAAAATTTCTTCAATTGTTCTCATAGATCTGACTCTTTCTTTCTCGATTAAACTATGTTCATAAAATCGTGATCTTAAAAATTTTCTTATTTCATTATCTTGTGAAATAAAGAATTCTGAAAAACTAGCAATTAAATTATTGTGAGATCTAATTTCTTCAGGATTATTAGGTTTAATTTTATTAATATTTTTTTTGGTATTATTTATCAAATCATTAACCATTAAACCTATCAATCTTCTAATTAATTCTTTAACAATCATATAATCATCAATATTTTTAAACTCTAATTTAATTTCTTTAATAATCTCTGAAAGTAATTCAATTTTCTTTAGATCATTAAGTGATATTAACCCAGCCCTAAAACCATCATCAATATCATGATTATTATAAGCTATATCGTCAGATAAAGATGCAATTTGAGCCTCAAGACCAGGAAAAGTATTTAACTCTAAATCATGAACTTTATTATATTCTTTAATAACTATATGAGGATTTAATAATGGACCATTGTGTTTAACAATACCCTCTAAAGTTTCCCATGTTAAATTTAAACCATCAAATAAAGGATATCTCTCCTCTAAAGAGGTTAATATTCTTAATGTTTGAGCATTATGATCAAAACCCTCATAATCGCTCATGCATTTATTCAAAATCTCTTCTCCAGAATGAGCAAATGGTGGATGACCTAAATCATGCGATAAAGCTAAAACCTCGGCTAAATCTTCATCTAAATCAAGTTTTCTAGATACAGTCCTAGAGATTTGACTTACCTCAAGAGAGTGAGTTAAACGTGTCCTGTAATAATCACCTGTATGTGCTAAAAAAACCTGAGTTTTATGCTTTAATAATCTAAATGAGTCCGAATGAATTACTCTATCCCTATCTCTTTGAAAAGGATTCCTATTTTCACTTTCATTTTCTTTATGCAATCTACCCTTTGAACTTTTAAAGGATGTAGAAAAGATGGCTTTTTTTGTCATTTGAGATTCCTATTTATAAATAAAAATAACAGGAATCTCTCTGATTTAAAAATTTTATATTACTAAAGTTTAGTGCGCCAAGATTGCTAATAGCAATAAGGCTACAATGTTAGTAATTTTAATCATTGGGTTAATAGCTGGTCCAGCTGTATCTTTGTATGGATCTCCAACTGTATCACCTGTAACAGCAGCTTTATGAGCTTCTGATCCTTTACCACCATGATTGCCATCTTCTATATATTTTTTGGCATTATCCCATGCACCGCCTCCAGCGGTCATAGAAAGAGCGACGAATAAGCCAGTAACAATAACCCCAAGAAGCATTGCACCAAGTGCAGAAAAGGCATCGCCTTTTGATGCAATAAAATTAATAAAATAAAATAAAATAATTGGTGAAAGTAAGGGAAGTAATGAGGGTAAAATCATTTCCTTAATTGCAGATTTTGTTAAAAGGTCAACAGCCCTTGAATAATCTGGTTTATCTTTTCCAGTCATAATTCCAGGTTTTTCTTTAAATTGCTGCCTTACCTCTTCTACAATAGCAGAACCAGCTCTTCCAACAGCGGTCATACCCATGGCTGCAAATAAATAAGGAAGCATTCCTCCAACCAAGAGTCCTACAACTACATATGGATTAGATAATGAGAAGTCAGTAGTTACTCCATAAAAATAACTTCCCTCTACTGCATTTGATGTAAAATAATCAATATCTGCAGTATAAGCACCAAATAGAACTAATGCTCCTAATCCAGCTGACCCTATAGCATAACCTTTGGTAACAGCTTTTGTTGTATTGCCAACAGCATCTAATGCATCAGTTGTATTCCTTACATCCTCGGGTAATTCTGACATTTCCGCTATACCACCTGCGTTATCAGTAACAGGCCCAAAAGCATCAAGAGCCACAACCATACCAGCTAGTGCAAGCATTGTGGTGACTGCAATTGCAATACCAAATAAACCAGCTAAGCTATATGTAAGAATAATTCCAAAAACTATTACAAGTGCAGGCAGAGCTGTTGATTCCATAGAAACAGCTAAACCTTGAATAACATTTGTACCGTGTCCAGTTTCTGATGATTTAGCTATTGATTGAACTGGACGATAATCTACACCAGTATAATATTCAGTTATCCATATAATAAGACCTGTAATTCCCAATCCAATAACACCACAAATATATAAATCAAGACCATTAAAAGATAAGTCCCCTACAGAGAGAGTTGTCTTAAAACCAACTACATAATCTGTAACAAAATACAATACAATTAGTGATAAAATGGCGGTGGCAATAAAACCTCTATATAAAGCACCCATAATTGAATTATTTTTACCAAGCTTAACAAAATAAGTGCCTAGAATTGATGTGATTACACAAGCTGCACAAATTGCCATTGGGTAAATCATCATAATAACATTTCCGGTAAAAAATATTGAAGCCAAGACCATTGTTGCTACAACTGTAACAGCATATGTTTCAAATAAATCAGCTGCCATTCCAGCACAGTCTCCAACATTATCACCAACATTATCAGCAATTGTTGCTGGATTTCTTGGATCGTCTTCAGGAATACCAGCCTCAACTTTTCCAACTAGGTCTCCACCTACATCTGCACCTTTGGTAAAAATTCCTCCACCCAATCTAGCAAAAATTGATATTAATGAAGAACCAAAACCTAGAGCTACTAAAGCGTCAATAACAACCCTATCATTTGAAGGAATCCATAAATTCGTCAGTGTATAATAATAGACTGACACAGCTAATAATGCTAACCCAGCTACAAGCATTCCAGTAACTGCTCCAGACTTAAATGCAATACTAAGCCCGCTAGCTAAACTAACTGATGATGCTTGAGTAGTTCTTACGTTTGCTCTAACTGATACAAGCATACCGATATAACCAGCAATTCCGGACATAACTGACCCGATTAAAAAACCTATTGCTACTTCAAGACCCAATAAGAAATATGAAATTATGAGAATTACTATGCCAACGATTGCAATAGTACTATATTGTCTAGATAAGTATGCCCCTGCTCCCTCTTGGATAGCTTTAGCAATTTCTTGCATTTTCTCATTTCCTGTATCTGCCGACAAAACAGATAAGGAAGTAATTATTCCATAAAGAACAGCCAATACCCCAGAACCGATAATTAGATACATAATATCCATAATAATTTCCTCCACATTATCAAATAACTAGTTTGTAAATTTGACGATTATTGCCAAAACAAAGCTTAAATATCAAGTTAAACATTCCTAGAATTTATGCTTATAACCGTCAAAACAAGTTATGTCATCAAAATCAGTTATATTTATATTTCTACCTTTTTTCATTTGACCAATTTTAGTGATATTTTTATTTTTATCTAAACCGATTTTTCCAGTAAATAATAACTCATAATCATCACCCCCATTTAAAATTAATTGACTTAATTTAGGATATTTTAAAAGAAAAATTCTAGCTGAATCAGATAATGGGATTTTATTAAAATTTATATCAGCTCCTAACTTTGAAGCGACACATATATTCATTAAATCATCGTAAAGACCATCAGATATATCTGTTGAAGCAGATGCATTTTTATTTATATAATTAACTAGGTCAATTCTTGGTCTTGGCTTTAGATATCTATTTAATAAAAATTTTCTATGTTGACTGGTAATATTAATTTTTTTTGATTTCCTAAAACGTAAACCCAATGCTGAGTCACCAATTGTCCCAGATACATAAATATGATCACCGTTTTTTGCAGATGATCTTTTTATGAATTTATTATTTTTTAAACTTCCAAAAATTGTCAGAGATAAAACAGTCTTACTAGATGTTTTAATTGTATCTCCACCAATTAAATTAAGTTTAAAAAAATTAATATCAGACCTAAAACCTCGCATGAAATTACTTATCCATTTTTCGTCGATATTTTTACCTGCGGAGAAATTAAATAAGCAATATTTTGGTCTAATCCCTTTTGAAACTATATCCGAAATATTTACTCGAATTAATTTTTTGGCGATTAAGTATGGTTTATCATCAGAAAAAAAATGAATACCTTCACATATTGTATCAGTGGAATATATTTTATCACCAACAACGCCAACATCGTCACCGAAGTTTAAAGAATATTTTGAATTATTTTCCTTTTGAACAAGATATTTATTTATGAAATCAAATTCAGTGATCATTTTATAATTCACTTGGCCTATAAATTTTAGAAATTTTATCTAAAATACCATTTATAAAACTAGTTTCTTCACCATCAAAAAATGATTTCGATATTTCAATATACTCATTGATAATTACCTTAAGCGGAATATCATGGCATTCTTTTAATTCATAAAATGCTGATCTTAATATTGCTCTTGAGACTGAATCTATTCTGGATAAAGACCAACCGATTAAATTATTTTTAATATCTAAATCAATACCCTTTTGATTTTTAGTAACACCTTTTAAAATTTTTCTCAAATGTGTTTTATCAGCCTTATCTGTTTTATTTAATCTAGAAATTTCAAATAAATAATCATCAGTTAATCTTTCAAGAATATTATTAATCTTTTTTCCATTAATCTCCATTTCAAATAAAATTTGGACTGCAAAAAGACGGGCTGATGATTTTTTATTATGAATATTTGATTTCAAATTAAATATTACCCTTTAAATCTAAAAGTTTTGAACAAGCTAATGCGGCATGATAACCTTTATTGTTATTATCCTTTACACTTCTGGCAATAGCCTGTTTTTCATTTTCTACTGTTAAAATACCATTCCCTATTATTAAGGAATGATTCAATGAAAGTTCAGTCAAAGCTCTTGCGGATTCATTTATTACAATTTCAAAATGGCTTGTTTCTCCTCTTATTATGCAACCTAAAGCAATAAAACCGTTAATACTTAAATCTTTATTTGAAATAATTTTAATTGCAGAACCTATTTCAAGTGCACCAGGAACATAAAATTTTTTAAAATTAATCTTAGCTTCACTACAAAATCTTATAGCCCCCTGCTCAAGACCCATGGAAATATCCTTGTAATAATCAGAAATAACGATGCCAACATTCTTTACCATTTTATTTAACTTCCTCAAGTGGTTGTCGACTTGTAATTTCAAGATCATAGCCTTCTAAATTAATTGGCATAGCATTTGTATCAGAAATTAAATTCATTTTTTTTACACCAAGATCAATTAATATTTGAGCCCCCACACCATATTCTTTCAATTTATTATCTTGCTTTATATTATTATTTGAATATTTTTTAAGAAGATTTAATAACGCACCTTCATTTGTATCTCTAACCAAAATTATTACACCAGATTCAAAAGTGCTAATTAAATTCATTGACTTAGATATTAAATTTTTTCTATTAGGATTAATAGAAATTAAATCTTCAAAGATATTAACAGAGTGAACTCTAACGGGAATAATATCATCAGAGTCAATCCGTCCTTTAACAAGAGCAATGTGCTCAGCTTTATCAAGATCATTTTTATAAACGAAGCAATCCCAATCATCACCGAAATCACTGATAATTTTTTCATTACCAACCTTTGTAATAATGTGATCATTATTAATTCTATATGAAATTAGATCTGCAATTGTTCCTATTTTTAAATCAAATTTTTTAGCAACCTCAATAAGCTCTGGTAATCTAGCCATTGTTCCATCATCATTCATGATTTCACAAATAACACCTGAGGGATTTTTTCCTGCTAATTTTGCAATATCTACAGCAGCCTCTGTATGACCAGCCCTTACTAAAACACCCCCAGGTCTAGCTTTTATTGGAAAAACATGTCCCGGTGAAACAATATCAGTACTTTTTGAATTATCAGAAATAGCTGTTGCAATTGTCAAGGCTCTATCCTGTGCTGAGATACCAGTTGTAACCCCTTCTCTGGCCTCAATTGATACAGTAAAAGCAGTTTCATGACGAGATTGGTTATTTGAAGACATCAAAGTTAAACCAAGACTATCTACTTTATCATCATTTAAAGCTAAGCAAATTAAACCACGTCCGTTTTTTGCCATAAAATTTATCACATTGTCATTTGCATCTTCTGCAGGTATTACTAAGTCACCCTCGTTTTCTCTCTCTTCAGCATCAACAAGAATAAACATTTTACCTTGCGAGGCTTCAGAAATTATATCCTCTATTGGAGATATATAGCTTTTCATTTTTTTTCCTCAAGTTGTCTTGCAACATATCTTGCTAAAACATCAAATTCTAAATTAATACCATCGCCTTCATTTAAATTACTCCATGAGGTATTATCTTCAGTATGAGGAATAATATTAACTGTAAACATGTCCTCAAAAACATCATTAATTGTTAATGATATACCATCCAAGCAAACAGAACCCTTTGATGCAATAAACTTCTTATACTTACTAGGATACTTTATATTAATTATATTACTATTTTTTGATTTATTTATTGAATGAACCTTTGCTAAACAATCAACATGTCCAGTAACTAAATGGCCACCAACCTCATCACCAAATTTAAGACTTCTTTCAAGATTTATCTCTGTATTATCTTTCCAAAATTTTACTGAAGATTTAGATATTGTTTCACTGGAAACTTGTACACAAAAATATGAATAATCACTAAAACTGCCTCTTTCTATTACTGTTAGGCATATACCTGAACAGCAAATAGATGCTCCTAAATCAATTGTTTCATATTTATAATTAGATACAATTTTTATGTTACCGCTATCTAAATCTATAGATTGAATTTTACCTACATCTGTAATAATTCCCGTAAACAAAGCATTAATCCTTTTCTAATTTAAAAATTTCTAGCTTATTATCTCTTAAGTTAATACAATCTTTTATTATAAAAATATTACTTTTCTTAATAGAATTTAATTTTTCATCACTTTCGTTAGGTAATTTACTATTAATTATATTATTTTTTGAAGAAAACCAATAAACTTCATTAACAAAATTTCCACTGATAAAAGAATACGCTAGTGTTGAACCGCCTTCAATTAATAATCTATTTATTCCTTTTTTATTCAGGTATAATAGTATTTCTTGAATATCAAGAAATCCATTTTTTAGCTTATTAATATAAATAACATCAA
Organism: Rhizobiales bacterium TMED168; assembly: GCA_002170885.2. The sequence goes on from NHHR02000006.1 coordinate 28,635, forward strand.
TACCAGCATTTTTAAAACTAAGAGTTTTATTTTTATTCAGTGAGTTGGAGAATATAATTAAATCTTTATTTGAATTTTTTACTAACTTGCAACTTAAAGGTGTTTGTAAATTCGTATCAACAACAATTTTAATTGGAGATCTACTCTCTAAACCTTGTAATCTGCAGTTTAGACTTGGATTATCAGTTAAAACTGTTTTAATACCAACCATAATAGCGTCATGATTGGATCTTAGAATATGTCCGTATGACCTAGATAAATTATTAGTAATCCATTTTTTTCCATCTTCAGGGATAGTTATACCATTTTTTGATGACGCAATCTTTACGTTTACTTCTGGGTATTTTTTTTTAATGTTATTAATAAATCCATAGTTATTAACTAATGCTTTTTTTTCGAGTAAGCCGTAATCAACCTTAACTCCATTTTCTTTTAAAATTTTTATACCCTTTCCGTTAACAAGCGGATTTGGATCTAACTGTGCAATAACTACCCTGCTAATTTTACTATTTATTAATAAATCAGCACATGATGGATTTTTTCCAACATGGGAACATGGCTCTAAAGTAATATAGGCAGTAACATTTTTGGGTAAATTAGTCACTTTTTTTATTGCTTGATATTCAGCATGTGGAGAACCATTATTACCAGTTATACCAAAACTTATAATTTTATTATCTGAAGTTAAAACACATCCTACAGATGGATTTTTACCAGTATTTCCAATATTCCTTGATGCAAGCCTAATTGCATAGTTCATAAAAAAATTATCTGCATAGGGAATCTTCATTTTTTAAGGCAAAAAAACATTTACTAATCTTCGCGAATTATATTTGATGGATTACCTAATTCACCAACAAAATCCTCAAAATCCTTAACTTCACGAAAATTTTTATAAACAGAAGCAAACCTAACATAAGAAACCATATCAACTTCCCTTAAAGCTGCCATTATTAGACTACCTATTAAGTTTGATGGTATATCCGTCTCTCCTGTACTTTCTAATTGCCTAACAATACCAGTAACCATTCTTTCAATAACATCTGGATCGATATTTCTTTTTCTTACAGAAATATCAACAGATCTCATTAATTTATCCCTATCAAATGGAGCTCTTTTTCCAGAACGCTTAATGACAGTTAAATCTCTCATTTGAATTCTTTCAAAAGTTGTAAATCTTCCTCCACAAGCTAAGCATTGACGTCTTCTTCTTATTGCAGAATTTTCTTCGGTTGGTCTTGAATCACGTACTTGAGTTTCTTGATTATTACAGAAGGGACATTGCATTTTTATTTCTCATATATAGGAAATTTCAAGCAAAGTTTCTCTACTTTATTTTTTACACTTTCTTCAATTTCATAAACAGGTTCATTATTATTTTTGGAAATAGCATTTAAGACTTCACAAATTAAATCACCAATAATATTAAATTCTGAGGTGTTAAAACCTCTAGTTGTACAAGCAGGAGAGCCAAGACGAATACCAGATGTTACCATTGGTTTTTCAGGATCAAAGGGAACCCCGTTTTTATTACATGTAATACCTGCTCTTCCAAGAGACTCTTCAGCAATGTTACCTTTTATTCCTTTTGGTCTTAAATCAACTAAAACAATGTGTGTATCTGTTCCCCCAGAAACAATATCAAATCCATCACTTAATAAAGTTAAGGAGAGAGCTCTAGCATTTTTAATAACATTATCTGTATATAAACTAAAATCTGGACGCAAACTTTCACCAAATGATACTGCTTTAGCAGCAATAGTGTGCATTAAGGGTCCACCTTGAATTCCTGGAAAAATAGCTGAATTAACTTTTTTGGCAATTTCTTCGTTATTGGTAAGTATAAGGCCTCCCCTTGGACCTCTAAGAACCTTGTGTGTAGTTGTTGTTGCAACGTCAGCATATGGAAAAGGGCTAGGATGAGATTTACCTGCAACTAGTCCTGAGAAATGAGCCATATCAATCAATAAATAAGCTCCAACTAAATCAGCAATTTCACGGAAATCTTTAAAGTTTATTTGCCGAGGATAGGCTGAACCTCCTGCAATAATAAGTTTTGGTTTATGTTCAATTGCTAAACTTTTAACTTGTTCAATATCAATTAAGCTATCTGATTTTCTCACACCATATTGCACTGGATTGAACCATTTTCCTGACTGGTTGGGTTTAGCGCCATGGGTTAAATGCCCACCTGCATCTAAACTCATACCTAAAATTGTATCACCAGGTTTTAATAGCGCAGTATAAACAGCTTGATTAGCCTGAGAGCCTGAGTGAGGCTGAACATTGGCATAATTAACATTGAACAGCTCGCATGCTCTTTTAATTGCTAATTCTTCAGCTATATCAACAAACTCACATCCACCATAATATCTCCTCGAAGGATAACCCTCAGCATATTTATTTGTCATTATGGATGCTTGAGCCTCAAGAACAGCCTTAGAAACTATATTTTCAGAAGCTATTAACTCAATCTGATTTTGTTGACGATACAATTCTTTTGAAATAGCAGAAAATATATCTTTATCAGCCTTTTCAAGGCCATCATTAAAAAAACTTTGAGGTAAAATATTATCTAATTTTTTTTCCATTTGAACTTTCTAAAAATCTATACAACATTTTGTATAATCATTTGCATTCTAATACAAGTTATATGCTCATTACCATAAATTTTCTTCAATAAGAACTCTCTTTAATAAGAGAATATTATCAGTCATAATTCCGTCAATACCTCTTCTAATCAAAAGCCTCATATCATTCTCGTCATTTATTGTCCATGCAATTACTTTTTGATTATTTTTTTGTAAATATTTTATATTTTTTTCGTTAAGAAGCTCTAATCCATATTTTTCTATTGGAAGAGAGGCAAAATTTGATTTAAATTTATAGTTTATTGAAAAGTTTGATAGTAATTTACTCAAAATTATCTCATTAGGACCCATCGATGTTTTTAAATTTGGACCTAAAATATTCCTTATAAGATTAATTCTTTTTTGAGAAAAAGAGCCAATACAGATCCTTTCCATAAGAGATTTATCTTTAATAATTTTAATTAGAGGTAAAACAGTATCGTCTGATTTACAATCAATACTGAAAAAACAATTTGGTAACTCTTCAAAAAGATCGGTAATAACAGGAATTTCCTCTTTACCATCTATTTTAGATTTCTTTATTTCGCTTAGATTTAGATTCTCTATTTTACCTTTGTTGTTTGTAACTCTATCAATACTATCATCATGAAAAGCCAATAAATGCCCATCCTTGGAAAGATGAATATCTGTTTCAAGATATTTATAACCACTCTTATAAGCACCTTTAAAAGCTTTAAGAGAATTTTCTGGTCCAAAATCGTTACCCCCTCGATGTGCAAAAGCTATAAAATTATCATCAAAAAAATTAGAATTAACCATTATTATCAATACCTTAATATATAAAATTAAAAAAAAATATAATATTTCACATATAATATATAATCTAATATATACAGATTCTATTTAGTTTCTGTTAAAGTATAATCATTTAAAAGCTAAAATAAATAAGATGATAAATTATAAATTAACATATTTTGACAAAATACTAATAAATAGAATAAAAGCATGTCTTTTAGATTTTATAGTTTGCTTAATTTTAATTTTCTTAACTTTTATCATTTTTAAAATTATAAATATATTTACTTTAAAGTTATTTAATGAAGTATTTCTATTTATTATTCCTGTAATATTTATCAGCTATTATTCTTTTTCTATTGGAGGTGATGAGGGTATAACCTTTGGAATGAAAATTTTTAAGATAAACCTGATAAATAAAAGCAATAATCGATTAACTATTAAAGAGTTATTAGCATATAATTTGATTTTTTTTATTGTTGTCCCCATTGGTTCAATTTTATTAATTTCGATAATCTATCCTTTAATAAACAACGAAAGAAAATGTATTCATGATTATATTTTTAAAACAAAATTTAATTTAAAGAGAAATATTTAATATGTTTTCAATTGATCTATACATGTGGTTTGTTTTTGGATTAATATTTGTAGGCGTTATTCTATTTTCTTTAGATAAAATTCCTATTGAAATTACATCTTTAGCAATAATAAGTATTTTAATAATTATTTTCCAAAATAGTCCTTTTCTAGGGGCTGTTTCAGGGCTTCCTGTATCCTTAGAAGTTATATTAAGAGGTTTTGCTAATCCATCGTTAATTGCACTTATGTGCCTTCTTGTTATTGGTCATGGTCTTCTTGTAACCGGAGCTTTAGAAGATATAGCTGTATGGATGTCAGGAGATAAATCGCAAAATACTCAGCTTAAGTTTTTCTCTATAATGTTTCTAGTTTTTGTTTTAAGCGCGTTATTAAATAATACCCCTATAATAGTAATGTTTATTCCTATAATTCTCTCTTTATGCAAACAATTGGATCAACCATCAAGATATATTCTAATACCACTTTCATATGTATGCATACTTGGTGGAATGACCACATTAATTGGATCTTCAACTAACCTTCTTGTTTCTGGTTCAGTATTTTCCACTATTGGAAAAGAGATAGGTTTTTTTGATTTTACAAAACAAGGAATGATTTTAGCAATTGTTGGATTCCTTTATGCTGTTTTTTTATTACCAGTTATTATCAAATTATTTAGTAAGAAAAATAAAGATAGTGAAGATGATCTTCAAAATGAAGGCCAGCAATACATTGTAGAAATTATTATTGAAAATGGTAATCCGTTAATTGGTAAAAAATTTATTTCTGGTTTGCTTCCTGAGCTTGAAAATTGTTCGGTAAGATTAATAACAAGAAAAAATGAGAAATTATTACCCCCATATGATGAGGTGGAAATTGAATTAGAGGATAAAATAACATTATCAATAACTAAAGGTAATCTAACCAGTGCCTTAAAAAGGAATGATCAAGTTTTTAGCACTATTGGTAAACAATCTGACTCAACTAAACCTGAGGTAATTATTGAGGCAGCAATAACACCAGGATCTTTCCTAATTGGTAGAAGTATTAGCCAAACAAATTTTGAAAATGAGGTTAGTTGCAGGGTTATTGGAATTCAAAAGGGAATTAATACTGAAGTAGATAGATTAAACTCCTTAAAACTAAATGCCGGTAATATTATCTTACTAAAAGGTTCTGAAAAATCTATTAGGTCTCTAAGAGGAATTAAAGATATTTTTCCAATTGAATGGTCGACAATCTATCTCCCTTCAAAATTATTTGCTTTGAGAGCAAGACTAATTTTTATATTCACTATTTTCTTAGCATCATCAGGTATTTTTAATATTACAGCGGCTGCCGTTATGGGTGCAGCATTAATGTTAATTTTTAGAGTACTTAATGTTAAAGATGCGGTAATGTCACTTGATCCTAGAATCTACCTTCTTGTAGCATCAACTATAATGCTATCAATAGCACTTCAAGAAACTGGTGGGGCGAAATTTATTGCTGACAGTATGTATTACATTACAGCTGAATTATCTTTAACTGCTGTTTTGTCTATACTTTTTATTTTTGTAGCAATTATTACTAATTTTATCAGTAATAATGCTACAGCTGTGCTATTCACCCCAATAGCAATAAGTTTGGCTTCTGATTTAAATATGCAACCCGAACCCTTTATTTATTGTATAATATTTGCAGCAAATTGTTCATTTGCAACTCCTATGGGGTACCAAACTAATCTTATGGTCATGGGCCCTGGCAATTATAGATTTAAAGATTTCTTAATATCAGGAATACCATTGGTAATAATTCTTTGGATTACATATACTTTAATGATTACTTATATTGGTTATTAGGAATTTTTCATGAATAAAATAAATAAAGACAAGCTTAATTTTTATCTGTCAAATTCGGAATCATGTTCATATTTGGAGAATAGGAAAGAAAAAAAAATATTTTTGATAATGGATGACATCACCAAGTCAGATAAATATCAATTCCTTATTAAAAATGGTTTTAGAAGAAGTCACAATATTCTCTATAATCAAATTTGTGATGGTTGTAATTCATGTAAATCAATAAGAATTATGGTTAATGGTTTTAAATTATCAAAAAGTAATAAAAGAATTATTAATAAAAATAAGAACTTATTTACGAAGAGATTAACTAACAATCCTTCAATAGAACAATTCAAACTTTTTAAAAGATATTTAGAATTCAAACATAGTAATAGCGAAATGAATGAAATGAAATATGAAGATTATTGTAAAATGTTTAACTCACCTGGGATTGAGACAAAAATTCTAGAATATTTTTATAATAATAAATTGATTGCATGTGTTATTTCAGATTTTTTAAAAGACTCTATTTCAATGGTTTATTCATTTTATAGTGATTTTTTTCTCAGAAATTCTATTGGCAAATTTGTAATTTTAGAACATTTTTTATTGGCTAAAGAATTAGGAAAAGAATATGTTTATTTGGGATATTGGGTGGAAGGATCAAATAAAATGGATTATAAAAATAAATTCAACTCTTCTCAGATCTTAAAAGATAATAAATGGATAAAAATTTAATTTTAAAAATTATTTGAAGGTAAAATATGGAAAAATATAAAAAAAAATTTGGAAGGAGAAATTTTCTTCTTGGAGCTGCCTCTTCTATCCTTATCGGCTCAAGTTTATCTTCGCCTGCATTATCGAGTAATATAAGAAGATTAAATATGGTCACAACCTGGCCTAAAAATCTTCCAGGTCTTGGAACCTCACCTGAAAGAATTGCCTCAAGAATAAAAGATGCAACTGAAGGAAGGCTTAATATTAAAGTTTTCGCTGCTGGGGAACTAGTCCCTGCTTTTGGTGCATTTGATGCTGCATCAAGCGGTCTGGCAGATATGTACAATGGTGCTGAATATTATTGGCAAGGAAAAAACATTGGTTTCAATTTTTTTACTGCAGTACCTTTTGGTATGACGGCTAACGAATTAAATGCATGGATAGATCATGGTGGGGGACAAGAACTTTGGAATGAATTAACACAAGATTTTAATTTAATTTCTTTTCAATCTGCAAATACTGGTGTTCAAATGGGAGGATGGTTTAATAAAGAAATTAAAAAAATTGAAGATTTAAATGGTCTCAAAATTAGAATGCCCGGTCTTGGCGGAGAAGTTTTAAGAAAAGTTGGCGCAGCAGCAGTTGCAATACCTGGTGGTGAAATTTTTTCTAGTTTAAAATCTGGAGCGATTGATGCTACAGAATGGGTTGGTCCTTGGAATGATTTATCATTAGCATTTTACCAAGCAGCAAAATTTTATTATTGGCCAGGTTTTCACGAACCTGGAGCAGGATTAGCTACTGGAATTAATTTAGATACATGGAATTCTTTTTCTAAATCTGAAAAATCTATAATTAGACAAGTGCTCGCTTTTGAAAATAATTATACTTTGTCTGAATTTAATCATCATAATTCCATTGCCTTAGACACTTTAGTTAAAAAACATAATGTTCAAATGCGAACATTTTCTCCTGAAATAATGAAGTCTTTAAAAATTTTATCCGAAGAAGTTCTTGAAGATGTTTCAACAAGAACTAATATTTCAAAAAAAATATTTTTATCATTTAAGGATTCAATTGAAAGGCTTAAAGAGTGGTCAGGTAAATCTGAGCAAGCCTATATGAAAGCCAGAGGGTAGAACTTGTTAAATTTAATCGTAAGTTTTTTTGAGAAATTAAATAGATTTATTGGAGAGTATATTTCCTGGTTTATAGTATTTATGGTAATAATTCAATTATCTATTGTTATGTCTAGATACATCTATGGCATTGGTTTCTTAAAACTACAGGAACTATTAATTTATCTTCATGGTCTATCTTTTACACTTGCTGCGGCTTATACATTACTTAACGATGAACATGTTAGAGTCGATTTAATATATAGGGCAGCATCAAATAAATATAAGTCTTTGATAAATATTATTGGTTCATTATTATTTTTAATACCATTCTGTATTATTACTTTTTCAACAAGCCTTCCCTATGTAAAAAGATCATGGAAAATTTTAGAGGGTTCACCTGAAACAAGTGGTTTAAATGCAGTTTTTATTCTAAAGACGGCATTGATAGTTTTTCCTCTATTATTACTCTTTCAGGGAATATCAATAATATACAGAAATCTTATAAATTTTATTGAGTCAAAAAATTGATCGAATATTTAGATTTATTAATGTTTGGCTTTGCTTGCGTTATTCTCTTGCTTGGATATCCAGTTGCATTTTCATTAGCAGGTTCGGCAATAATTTTTGCATTTATCGGTGATTACTTTGATATCTTTCCAATGCAATTCTTAAAAGCTATTCCTCAAAGAATTTTTGGAACAATGACCAATGAAATTTTAATGGCAGTACCACTATTTGTTTTCATGGGAACAATGTTAGAAAAATCTAAAGTAGCAGAAGAGTTATTAGAAAATATGGATAGAGTCTTCCAAAATATAAGAGGTGGACTTGGAATTTCTGTATCGATAGTTGGTGCTTTACTTGCTGCCTCAACAGGAATAGTTGGCGCAACAGTTGTTACAATGGGTTTATTATCACTTCCAACAATGCTTAATAAAGGATATGATCCAAAAATAGCTACGGGAACAGTTGCAGCAGCTGGTACTTTAGGTCAAATTATACCTCCATCAATAGTTTTAGTCTTGTTGGGGGATGTATTATCAAATGCATATCAAAAATCTCAGCTGGATATGGGCATATTTTCTCCTGAAACTCTATCAGTTGGAGATTTATTTGCTGGAGCACTATTACCGGGTATTTTATTAGTTTTTTTTTATATAATTTATCAAATTGTAAAATCATATACAGATCCTTTATCTATACCAAAAATTATTAAAAAAGAGGAAAAACAGAATACTGATAAAAATATTTTTTTAATTCTTTTCCCTCCTCTATTTCTTATAATTTCAGTTTTAGGATCAATTTTATCTGGTTTTGCAACACCTACAGAAGCCGCATCTGTTGGAGCAATTGGTGCTATACTTTTAGCAACTTACAAAACATCAAATAAAAATTTTTGGCCACTAATAGCAGCAATTTTATTTATATTTTTAATAATTATCTCTATAATTTTTGATTTGAGGCTTAATAGAGATAACGTTCATTTTTTAACGAATATTTCTATTTATGGTTCTTTTTTATTTTTAGCTCTATTTGGATTTTCTATCTTAAAATGTTTAATAAGCTTATATAAGAATAAAATTTTGATGAATACAGCTTATTCAACTACTAAAATTACTTCAATGGTATTTATTATACTAATAGGAGCAACTTTTTTTAGTTTAGTTTTTAGGGGTCTTGGAGGAGATGAAACTATAGAGAGGCTTTTAACTTCCATACCAGGTGGTATAGTTGGAGCTGTTTTAGCAGTAATGATTACAATGTTTATTTTGGGATTCTTTTTGGATTTTATTGAAATTACATTCGTAGTTGTTCCAATTGTAGCTCCAATTTTATTCAAAATGGGTGTTGACCCTGTTTGGTTAGGTGTGATGATGGCAATTAATTTACAAACAAGCTTTCTAACACCTCCTTTTGGCTTTGCACTGTTTTATTTAAGAGGAGTTGCGCCAGATAATATAAAAACAATCGATATATATAAAGGTGTAATACCTTTTATTTTTATACAAATACTAATGTTATTTCTTCTATCAGTTTTCCCGGTAATAGCAACTTGGCTTCCAAATAAAATACTTTAATTTAATTTAATTTAATTTAGGAAAACCTTTTGGAACTAGTTTTCCTGATTGAGCTCTTTTACCTAACCAATCACTAGTATTTTCAAAAGTTCTTTTTCTTCCGGATTTATCTTCAACAATTAATCCTTCATTTGGATTAAAGGTATCTAAATACATTATTTCAGAGTCTTTATATTTTTGTATCCTTACCCCCCTCCCTTTACTCATCTTAGGAAGATCATTTATTGGAAAAATAAGCATTTTTTTATTTTTACCTATAGAAACAACATCGGACCCCTGAACTTTTTTACAGATTACAGATTTCTCTCCTTCTTTAATATTTAATACTTGCTTACCGGACTTTCTATTTGAGAGCATATCCTCACTATCTATGATGAATCCATTGCCAACAGAAGAGGCAAGAATGTATTTTTCATTTTTAACAAAGGGGAATATATTTATAGCCGAATGATCTTCCTCTATATCCAAAAGAATTTTCAATGGTGTTCCATGTCCTCTACCTGATGGTAAATCTAAAGCGTCTAATGAATAAGACTTGCCGTTAGAGCAGAAAAAAATAATTTTGTCATTTGAATTTGCATCTGAAGATAAAAATAGTGAATCCTCGTCCTTAAATTTCAAATCTTTTAACTCATCTTTTTTTCCTTTTAAGCAACGAACCCAACCTTCTTTGGATAAAACTATGGAAACAAATTCGCTTGGAAGAGTGTATTCATTTTTATAGGTAATTTCCTCACTGAGAAGAGTAATTGAAGTTCTTCGTTGACCAATTTTTGTGTTTTTTGAAAATAATTTTTTTAAAGACTTAATTTCTTCAGAAATAAATTTCCATTGATTTTGACTTGAATTAAGTAAACTTTCAAGTTCCTTCTTTTTAATTGAAAGTGAGTCATGTTCATCTTTGATTTTTATTTCCTCTAATTTTCTCAGTAAACGTAACCTCATATTTAAAATCGACTCAGATTGAAGATCAGTTAGCTTAAATCTTTTTATAAGTTCACTTTTAGGATCCTCTTTTTCTCTTATAATTTTTATAACCATATCCATATTTAAATATGCAATTAAAAGACCATTTAAAATCTCAAGCCTTTCGTTAATTTTATTCAACTTATAGTTTGAAATATTTTTTAAAACTTCCTTTCTATGATCCAGCCATGATAAAAGCAAATCTCTTAATCCATGAATAATTGGAGTATTGTTGCTTAAGGCATTTAAATTAACAGAAAATTTTGTTTCTAAATCAGTTAGTAAAAAAAGGCTATCCATTAAACTATCGGGATTAATATCTCTATTTTTAGGGATTAAAACCAATCTAATATCCTCTGCTGACTCATCACGAACATCATCAAGCATGGGTAATTTTTTATCTATTACTAATTGAGCAATTTTTTCAATTAATTTACCTTTACTTACCTGATAAGGAATTTCGGTAACAATTATTTTCCATAAACCACGCTTTTCGTTTTCTATTTGCCATTTTGCCCTAAGTTTAAATCCTCCCTTACCTTTTTTGTATGTATCAATAATATTTTCTTTAAATTCTAATATTTCACCTCCAGTGGGAAAGTCGGGACCAGGAATGATTTCTAAAAGCTTTTCATAACTTGCATTCCTATATTTTATTAAATGAAGAGATGCATTGCATAACTCCTCAACATTATGGGGTGGAATTGAGGTTGCCATTCCTACAGCTATACCTGAGGAACCATTTGCTAAAAGATTAGGAAAATTTGAAGGCAAAACTGTTGGTTCAAAATCAACTTCGTCATAAGTTGATCTAAACTCAACAGCGTCTTCATCGATTCCCTCTAATAATAATTCAGAAATTTTAGTTAATCTTGCCTCTGTATAGCGCATAGCAGCCGCATTATCACCATCAATATTACCAAAATTTCCTTGTCCATCAATAAGTGGCCATCGAACTGAGAAATTTTGCGCTAAACGAACCAATGTGTCATAAATTGCTTGATCACCATGAGGATGAAAACGACCCATTACGTCACCAACAACTCTTGCAGATTTTTTAAAAGAGGAATTAGACTTCAAGCTTAATTTATACATGCCATAAAGAATTCTTCTATGAACAGGTTTTAAACCATCTCTTGAGTCTGGAAGTGCTCTATCCATAATTGTTGTTAGGGCATAAGCAAGGTATCTTTCCTCTAGAGCGTCTATTAACTCAATATCTTGATACTGATCAATTAATTTCATTTTCTAACTTCAATTTATAAATAAATTATTTTTTTAAATAATTAACAAGTCTTATTCTTGATGATGAAAGATTCTTAGTCTGTTGTGAATAGACTCTTTTATTTAAAAAATATTCTGTAAGCCTAAAGCCATCAATTAAATCATCTTTAGTGATTAAACTATCAATTTCAGTAAAAAAATTTGGTAGCTTTAAGAGTCTTTTTTCCCAACCCTCAGCCCCTTTAATACTTACAGCTCTTCCTGTTTTTGGTGATACCCAGGTCAGGTTCTCAGCTGATCCGTTTACAGCGCAAGTTTTTAAATCAAGTCCATATCCCATTTTTTCAATGAATAATAATTCAAATTTTATATAAAGAATTGGCCACAAAGATTTATTATCTAAATTATTAAATAATTCTTCTGTTAAAATATAAATTTCTTCACACTCTTCTCTTTCAGGAAAAATATCTAATAAAGCACAAATAGAATTTAAAATTTCTAAATTAATAGAGCTATTTAAATAATTTGATGTTCTAGATTTTATTAATTCAGAATTAAAAAAACCTAAATGCTCAGATAATCTAGCTCTCCAATTAATTGAGATTGTATTACCAGGGATATTTATACCAATAGCGCCACTTTTCTTTTTTAATCTGATTAATCCTGAATATATACCATTATTTTTTGTAAGAACTTTCATAAGATTAACACTATCAGAAAATTTTTTACTGCTAATAATTATTCCTTCGTCGCTAATATTCATTCAAATCTCATTATTCAAAGCTTAGGCCAATATCGTCATAGTGTTCTTTTTTATTAGACCAATCTTTTTTATATTTAACATTTATTTTAAGATTAACTTTATTATTAAGAATTTTTTCAATATCAATTCTTGAAGCAATTCCTATAGATTTGATCATCTGTCCAGCCTTTCCAAGCACAATTCCGACATGGTTCTTTTTTCCAACATATATTGTTTGATTAATTGTAACAGTCCTACTTTTGTTAACTATCCAGCCATCCGTCTCAACGGTCGTTGAATATGGTATTTCTTCATGAAGTAAAATAAAAATTTTCTCCCTTGTAATTTCTGACGCTATTCTTGCCATAGGGACATCTGCAGATTGATCCTCTGGATAAAGCCAAAAATCATTAATTGATAGTAAACATGATTTTTTGAGCAAATCATTAACACCATCACCATCTTTTGCGGAAATTAAAAAAGTCTCTTTAAAATTAAATAATTCATTTAAATTTTTAACCTTTTCTAATAATAATTCTCTATCGATTAAATCTATTTTATTTAAAATTAAAAATATTTTATCTTCTAAAATTTTAATATTTTTTAAAAAAGTGTCATCAAAATCTATAAATGTTTTTTTACAATCAATAAGCAAATAAACTAAATCTACATCATTTAAAATATTATATGCATTTTCAAGCATTGCCTTTTCAAATTTTGTTTTTGCATCAAATATACCTGGAGTATCGATAAAAATCATTTGAGTATTATCAATCACTCTTATACCTTTAAAAGCTGATCTTGTAGTTTGAGATTTGTGAGTAACTATTGCTAGTTTTTCTCCAATAATATTATTTAATAAAGTTGATTTACCTGAGTTTGTAGGCCCAATAATACCAATAGTTATATTCTTTTTATTCATTATTCATAATCTTCAATATTTCTTTTGCGGCATTTTTCTCTGCTTCTTGCTTAGATTTTCCTTCTGCAATAACAGAATCTAGACCCATAACTGAAACTGATACAGTGAATATTGGGTTATGATCTTCGCCACGAACAGATATAAAATTATATTCAGGCAAACTTTTATTCATTGATAATATTTTTTCCTGAAGCTCACTCTTAGGATTTAAAAATTTAATTTTTATATCTATATTGCTAATTAAATCTCGCCAAAGTTCGATAACAATTTTTTTGGTCTTAGTATAATTAGAGTCTAAAAAAATAGATCCAATTAATGACTCCATAATATTTGAAAGTATAGAATCTTTAATTTTTTTATTTAAGATTTCTGATTTTCCTAAAATTATATATTTATCTAAATTAATAATCCTAGCAATATCAGCACAAGTGTTTCTCTGAACCAAATAACTAAATTTTTTTGATAATTCACCCTCTGTTGCGAGAGGAAATCTATATAATAATTCTTCAGAAATAATAAGCCCTAGGACCCTATCGCCTAAAAACTCCATACGCTCCATTGATGATAACTCGCCACTATTTACACTTGTATGCGTAAGACTATTAATTAATAATTTTTTATCTTTGAAAGAATAATTTAAGATTTTTTCTAAAGAAATTAAATTATATTTTTTTGTTGAGTCTATCATTTTATTTTTTTAAAAATTCTTTCCCACTCAACTGATGTCTTACAATTCTTTTGACCAATTTTTCTCCAATTCCAAGAAAAGAAAATTAATTCAGCTCTTCCAACAAGATTATCAAAAGGAACAAAACCTACTGATTTAATATACCTGCTATCTTGAGAGTTATCCCTATTATCTCCCATTACAAAAAAATGATCCTTTGGAACATTATATACACCTGTATTATCTGCAAAAGAAGAAATGTCGGAATTTAAAATTTGATACGCTCTTCCATTTGGCAATGTTTCTTGAATTATTTCTAATTTTTCATTTTTACAGCCAATGGAACGTTTTTTTCGGCTAATTAAGTTATTATTGTTATAAATACCAATTTTTTTGTAAGATAAAATTGAACCATTAATATATACTTCTCCATTAATTATTTGAACTTTATCACCTGGTAAACCTATAACTCTTTTTATATAATCAGTTCTTCCATCACTTGGTAATTTAAAAACAACTACATCTCCCCTTGATGGCTCGGATGAAAAAATTCTATTTGGAATAAGTGGAATACTAAAAGGTAAAGAATGTTTTGAATAACCATAAGTATATTTTGAGACGAAAATGTAATCACCAACTAAAAGATTTTTCAGCATTGATCCGGATGGAATATTGTAGCTTTGGAATAAAAATGCCCTGAAAATCAATGCAATTAAGATAATCCAAAAAAAAGATAAAAAGAAATTTTCGTTTTTTTTTATTGTTGTTTTCTTTCTCATTTTTTAACAGCCTCAATTATAACATTTGCCTGAGCCCATGGAAAATCATCAGTAATTGATAAAGAAATATTATAATTATTACCATTGGGGGTAAGCTTTTTAAGTCTTTTGTATGCCCCACCACTTAAGTTTAATGTAGGTTTTCCACTTTTTTCATTTACTACTTCAATATTTTTCCAAAAAACACCTGAACGAAATCCAGTACCAAGAGCTTTAGAGCATGCTTCTTTTGCAGCAAATCTTTTTGCATATGACTCTATTCTTTTTTGTTTTTTATCTGATCTAATTCTTTCATTTTTAGTAAAAACTCTTTTTATAAATCTTTCACCAAACCTATTGATTGCTTTTTCAATCCTCCTGATATCAATCAAATCAATTCCATAGCCAATTATCATTATAATTCCTCAAGAGATCTGCCTAAAGTCATAGACTCTTTAATGGTTAAAATAGTTTTCTCCAATCCATTAAAAATTGATTCTGCAATAATAAAAAAGCCAATATTTAATTCCTCTATTTCATTTATTGAACTTATGATTTTAGTTGTTTCATAATTCAATCCATGACCAGCATGGGCCTCAATTCCATTAGAAAAAAGTTTTTTTGAAAAGTTTTTTATTTTATTAAATTCATTATCAAATTCCTTTTCATCATTTTCTTCATATAATTTACATAAAGTACCACAATGAATTTCTGCACAGTCTATTTTAAGGTCATAACATGCATCTAAATTGGCATCATCCGGATCAATAAAAAGAGTAGTCCTAACTCCAATATCTTTAAGTTTTGTAATCATTGGCTTTAATTTATTATAATTGTTTAATAAGTTTAAACCACCCTCAGTAGTAATCTCTTCCCTTTTTTCAGGAACAATGCAACATGAAAAAGGTTTTATCTTTTCAGCAATCTTAATCATCTCGTCAGTAGCTGCCATCTCTAAATTTAGTTTACCAGGAAAATTATAAGCAATTTCTTTTATATCCATATCGTTTATATGCCTCCTATCCTCTCGTAAATGAGCGGTAATGCTATCTGCTCCTGATTCTAAGGCTAGCCTTGCAGCATTAATTGGGCTCGGAAAATTTTCTTTTCTTGCATTTCTTAAAGTAGCGACATGGTCTATATTAACTCCAAGTCTTATTTTATTTTGAATGGTATCTTCCAATTATTTACCTCTATTTGGTCTATTTTTTTTAAAAATTCCAATTATGTATTTTATAAGAAAATAACAAATTATTGATAGTATAAAACCAATTATCAATATTCCTGAAAAAATTGGGATAGTCGTTTTTATAAAGTTTACAATAATATGCAACCATTCTTTTGAAGTATTTTCATTAGAAATTGTCAGCATGCCAATTGCCATCAAAGGATAAGATATAATACTTCCAAAAAGGTTTCCAATAATACTAGAGAAAATATTAATTTTCAAAAACCATGAAGTAACAACAGATATTATCAAATGAAGTCCAAAAAATGGAGTAAATGATATAAAAACTCCTAAAGCAAAACCCATAGAAACTGAATAAGTGCTGTCAGGTATTCTAAATAATCTCTTCCAGAGGTATAAAAAGTTTCTCAATAAGCCTTTTTCAGGCCATAAATGAGATCTTATTTTTGTATAAAAATCTATAGATTTTTTTCTTTTAAACATTAAGAAATATTTCTACTTCCTGGTTTAATCGCGGGAATATTTTTTAGATTTTCAGGAATATTATCTTTGTTAAAAACCGGAATATCGACAGTTGTAAGAGAAATTAATTTTGTTTCTAAATCGTTGTTTCCACCAGACCTATCAATAAGACATGCCTCACCAACAACAATACCTCCAAAACTTTTTATTACCTTAATACTCTCATTTGAGGATAGTCCTGTTGTTACAATATCTTCAACCAACAAACAGTTTGTATTAGATTTTATTGTAAAACCTCTTCTTAATTCAAATTTACTATTTACACGTTCTAAAAAAATTGAAGGAACTTTTAAAAATCTAGCAATCTCATGCCCTATTATTAATCCCCCCATTGCAGGAGAAACAACAATATCAATCTTTTCCTTAATATTTTCTAATATCATTTTTCCAAGAGCAAATGATAGTCTTTCTGCTCTTGAAGGGTCGGATAAGGCAAGAGCGCATTGTAAATATTTTGAAGAATGTAAGCCGGAAGATAAAATAAAATGCCCTTCAAGAAGAGCACCAGCGTCTTTAAATTCTTTTAAAACCTCTTCTCTGTTCATACAATTATCCTACAAACCTTTTTACATCTTCAACAACAGGTAAACCCTCTAAACTTTTTACTATATCAGTTATATGCTCACTATCATTAACATTAATATCAATTATTAGATTGTAAAAATCATTGTCCCTTTCATTTAAAATCAAATTAGTTATATTTCCTCCAAAGTCAGCAATTGTTGAGGTAATAGAGTTAAGAACCCCCACCTCATTTATTATTGTAATCTTAATTCTTGAAATAAATGTATAATCGATTTCTTCTTTCCATTCGACTTTTATCCATGACTCAGGAGATTTTTCATATTTAAGAATTTCTTTACTATCAACTGAAAAAATTGTCATACCATTTTCTGGTATAACTATACCTACAATCTTATCACCAGGAACTAAAAAAGAATTTTCTGCAAATTTCGCAGGCATATCCCTATGAAGACCTTGTATTGGTAGTGAAATATTTTTATCAAGATAACTTCGAATTCTTTTCTTCCTCTTATTATTTGGAAAAACAAGATCATAGACTTGAGAACCTGAAGAATTTCCCTCACCAACTAGCTCATAGAGTTCTTTTAAAGAGTTTACATTTAAAGGCCCAAAAGATCTTTCTAAAATATCCCTAGTAGGCTTTTTTCTATGAGAAGAGAAAACGCTTTTTATTATAGCCTTTCCCAATAATCTTTGATTATGTGATTTTTTTTCTTTTATTGATCTTATAATTGCTGACTTTGCTTTTCCTGTTTTGACAAATTCTTGCAACGATTCCAATGCAACTGGTGTTTTAGATTTTAAAATTTCAACATCATCACCATTTTGTAAAACAGTTCTCCTAGGTTTATCAATACCGTTTACTTTAACACTACTGCAAAAATTACCTAAATCAGTGTGAACAGCGTATGCAAAATCTAAAGCTGTAGCATCCTTTGGAAGAGCAACTAAAGTTCCTTTTGGTGTAAAAGCATAAATTTGATCAAGAAAAAGTTCCATTTTTGTATTTTCCAAAAATTCTTCAGTGGCTCCGTCCCGATGAAGAATATCAACAAGATCATTTATCCATTCAATTGATGATAAATAGTTGTTTTCAATTTCATCCTTATCTTTATATATCCAATGCGCAGCTAACCCTCTTTCAGCCAATTCATTCATTTTATGAGTTCTTATTTGAACTTCAAGTCTCTGGTTTTGAGGTCCAATTAAAGTAGTGTGAAGAGATTGGTAACCATTTTTTTTTGGTGTAGAAATATAATCTTTAAATTTTCCAGGAATTGCCTGCCACTCACCATGCAAGATTCCTAGTACAATATAACAATCAGAAATTTTATCTACACAAACTCTGAAACCGAATATATCAGATAATTGCTCAAGAGATTTATGCTGAATTTCTAGCTTTTTCCATATCGAATATGGTTTTTTTTCTCTTCCAAAAATCGCACATTTAATTTTATTACCCTTTAATACTTTATATAATTCTTTTTTGGTAGACTGAACAATTTTACTTTTTTTCTTTTTGGAAACTTTTAACCTTTCAATTAAGATATCCCTAATTTTAGGTTCAATAAATGTAAAAGATAAATCCTCTAACTCCTCCTTAAGTTCCTGCATACCGATTCTTCCAGCAAGAGGAGCATAAATCTCAAGAGTTTCTAATGAAATTCTCTTTCTTTTTTTTTGATCCTTAATAAAATGAAGAGTCCTCATATTATGAAGACGATCTGCAAGTTTAATTAGTAAAATTCTTATATCGCTAGCACTTGCAAGTAATAATTTACGAAAATTTTCAGCTTGTTTGGTACTACCTGGCTTCTCCTCAAGTAAAGTCAGTTTTGTTACACCATCAACTAATTTAGCAACTTCTGATCCAAAATTTAACTCTATATCCTCAATAGTTGCATTTGTATCTTCTATTGTATCGTGAAGCAAAGCACAAACTACCGAGGTGGTATCAAGTTTTAAGTCGGATAGAATTCCTGCAACTTCAATTGGATGAGAAAAATATGGATCTCCAGAAGCTCTAAGTTGTCTTCCATGCATCTTGGTTCCATAAACATAAGCTTTATTTAAAATATCCCGCTCAATATCAGGATTATTTATTAAAATACGGTCAACTAATTGTGATTGACGCATAATTTATCCAATCATTAATAAGATCTTCTGTTATTTTTTTTATCAACCATATTGTCCTGCATAGCCTTTAAAAGATCTTCTTCACTCATTCTTTCCTCAATAGGCTCAACTTCAGTATCATTAGACTCGTCAATTGTACTATCTGAAAGGACAGCGGATGTTGTATTTGTATTATCCTGAACTAGAGGAATGTAATCGTCATCTGCTTCATCAATATCAATTTGTGTTTGCAAACTAGAAATTTTTGACTCTTCAAGATCGGATGGAATAAGTTTTTCATCTGCAATTTCCCTTAGGGCTACTATTGGATTCTTATCATTATCTCTGTCGACAAGTATTTCAGATCCCTCAGACATTTCACGGGCTCTATGAGCAGCAAAAAGGACTAAATCAAACCTACTTGTAATTTTATCAACACAATCTTCTACAGTCACACGCGCCATATTATTTCCTTTAAAATTTAATCTAGTAAATATCCATAGATATAATTAATTGCAAGTATTAGATTATAATATTGTTAATATAACTAATAAAAAGTTTTAAAACAATTTAAAAAAAGGAATTAAATTGATAGAACCAAAAAAAAATTGTTCAAAATGCAAAAGGCTAAAAAAATTTAGAGATTTAAATAAAAAAAAATTTCCTGAATGGTTTAATGCACCTGTTCCCTCAATGAATAAGAAAGATTCAGAAATCTTAATAGTTGGTTTAGCGCCAGGTTTAAAAGGAGCTAATAAAACAGGTAGGCCATTTACAGGTGATTTTGCAGGTCAAATATTATTTAACACTCTTAGAAAACACAAATTTCTGAGGGGGAAATATAATGAGAATGCAAAAGATGATTTAAGACTTATAAACTGCAGTATTACAAATGCAGTAAGATGTGTTCCTCCTAAAAATCTCCCAAAAACGACTGAAATTAAAAATTGTCAAATTTTTTTAAACTCTACAATTAACTATCATAAAAAAGTAAAAGTTATTATTGCCCTTGGCTTAATTTCTCATAAAAGTATTGTGTCAATATTTAATTTAAAACAAAAAAACTTTAAATTTGAACATTTAAAAACTCACGAATTATCAGAAAAAATAAAACTAATAGATAGCTATCACTGCTCAAGATATAATATTAATACTAAAAGATTAACCCAAAGAATGTTTGATGATATTTTTATAAAAACAAAAAAAATATTAAAAGATTAATTGCTATTTTTTAATAATCTTGATTTTTGTTTATCCCAATCCTTTCTCTTTTCATCCTGCCTTTTATCATGAAGTTTTTTACCTTTTCCAACACCTATAGATATTTTTGCAATACCTTTCTCATTAAAAAAAAGTTTAATTGGAATTAGAGTCATGCCTTTCTTTTGTGAAGCATTTTTTAACTTATTAATTTCTCTAGAGTGAAGTAATAATTTTCTTTTTCTTTTTGGCTTATGATTTGAAAATATAGCGTTCTTATATGCCGGTATATTAGAATTAATTAAATAAATCTCTCCACCCTCTTCAGATGCATATGATTCAGAAATATTTACTCTATTTAATCTAAGGCTTTTAACCTCTGAACCTTTTAAAACTATACCTGCTTCAAAAACATCCTCTATTGTAAATAAATAATTAGCCTTTCTATTATCGGCTATTATTTTCTCTCCTTTCATGTTTTTTTTTGAACCGCCTGACTTAGAGGACATTAAATTAAATCCAAATCAGAAATAATTTTATCAAGTATTTCTTTTGTTTCCTGTCTTATATTTACTAAAGGAAGTCTTAATTCTTCCTCTATAAGGCCCATTTTACTTAAAACATACTTGACGGGTGAAGGGCTTGTCTCAATAAATAGAGCGTTGTGTAATGGTTCAAGTTTATTATGAATACTTAGCGCTTTATCAAAATCGCCCTCAATGCAAAACTTTTGAAATTCTGAGCAAAGTCTTGGTAAAACATTTGCTGTTACTGAAATACAACCATTCCCTCCATTTTGCATAAATTCAAAAGCTGTTATATCTTCACCAGAAAATTGAAGAAAACCTTCACTACAATAATTTTTTTGTTTATCAACTCTCTCTAAATCACTTGTGGCATCTTTAACACCAATAATATGTTCTAACTTAGATAATTCAGCCATTACTTCTACAGACATGTCTACAATAGATCTTGGTGGAATATTATAAATTATAATGGGAATACCCAATGAAGCATTATTAATGGCTTTAAAATGCTCGTATAAGCCCTCCTGAGTTGGTTTATTGTAATAAGGAGTAACTACTAAGGCTGCATCAGCTCCAACAGCCTCAGCATGCTTTAATAAGCTTATTGCCTCAGAAGTTGAGTTTGATCCTGCTCCTGCAATCACAGGTATTCTGTTGTTGACTTGATCAATCACAATTTCAACGACTTCTCTATGTTCATTATGATCTAATGTTGGACTTTCACCAGTGGTTCCAACAGGAACAATTCAATTAGTTCCTTCTTCGATATGCCAATTAACCAAGTTTCTAAGTGAAGTTTCATCAACATAACCATTTTTAAAAGGAGTAACTATAGCAACTATTGATCCTTTAAACATTTTTTTTCCTTTTAAAACAATATTTTATAATAAAAATATAAAATACATAAAATTGTTGAATATAGATTAAAATCATATAATAGTTAATTATATTAGAAGATATATTAAATTAAAATATTTAAATAAATAGTTTTATTTATGTCTTTTAAAAACACTATATAATAAATTATAAAATGAGATAAAAACTTGGATAAAACAACCTATAAACCAACACCAAGAACAAAACATCCAGATCCAGTTATCAGAGGAGATAAGATAACTGGCGATAGATATTATTCAAAAGAATTTATGAGAAAAGAGTGGGATAATGTTTGGACAAAAGTCTGGCAAATTGCTGGTATAGCCTCAGAAATCCCTGAACCAGATGATTTTTTTGTATACAAAATTGGAATTGAAGAAATTTTAGTTGTTAGACAAAAAGATTATTCAACAAAGGCTTTTTATAATGTTTGTCCTCACAGAGGAAATATATTAGTTCATGTTGACAAAGGATTTTTAGAAAATTTTAAGTGCACGTATCATGGTTGGACCTATAATACAGAGGGCATTTTAGTAGATCTTCAAGACTCAGAGGATTTTGAAGGAGGAAACCCCTGTGGAAAAATTAAATTAAAAGAAATAAAATGTGAAGAAGAATTAGGCTTTATTTGGATCAACTTGGATGATAATTGCCAAAAATTTGAAGAAGCTCTTTACCCTATTCTTGAGCATATGAAACCATATCAACCAGAAAAGTATATTAGAGTTTTAAATATGACTTGTGAGGTGAATTGTAATTGGAAAATTATACATGATAACTTTAATGAGTCATATCATTTACCAACACTTCACCCTGAGCTTTCTGTTCACATAGAGAATAACTATAAATTTTCTCAATTTGATATGTATGATAATGGACATAATAGAATGTTAATGCCTGGACACAAACCTGCTCTAGGAGATCAAACACCCAATGAAGTGCAATTTCCCCTAGATGCTGCTTTACAAGCTTGGGATTTAAATCCAAAAGATTTTAAAGGAAAGGCTCAAGAAACAAGACTCGCAATACAAAAACAAAAAAAGAAATTAGCCAAAGATAGAGGCTTTTGGCATTATGAGTTTTTAACAGACGAGCAACTTACAGATTATTATTTTTATAATTGCTTTCCAAATTATGATATTACTCTTACTCCTGATGGAATTCAATTTCAAAGGCCACAGCCTCACCCAACTGATCCAGAAAAGTGCCTTTTTGAGCACTGGTGGCTTGTTCCTGATATGGAAAGTCTATCCGCATCTGCAACTTTTATGGGATCCGATACAACCGAAGTAACAGCAGGTGAAAAAATGACGGAAACACCATTAGGTCCTAGACCTTTAAAACCTGCTGAACATGAATGGGTTATCTACCCTGAAGGATCCATGGGATTTGTTACTGACCAAGATATTAGTATGGCGATAGGACAACAAAAAGGAGTAAAGTCTAAGGGCTTTAAAGATGCAATTCTAACTAATCAGGAGAGAAGAGTTAGGAGATATCATGAAGTTTTAAATGATTATATTGAAGGAAGAAGGTAATTTTAAACTCTATAGATATCTTTAGCATTTTTGAAAAATAACTTATTTTTATCTTCAGCTGAATAATCTTGAACCATTTTTTTAAAAGCATTCCATAAAACATGATAAGAAATAGATCTTTTATCAACAGGAAAATTACTTTCAAACATACACCTGTCTACACCAAAACAGTTAATTGTATGCTGATAATATTCAAAGTGCATATCTAATATTTGATCTGATGATGCAGGTTTATCTTGTTTATGAAAATTCCAGCCGTTTACTGGCATAGCTAAACCACCCAACTTAGCAGAGACATTTTTTGACTCAGATAATAAAGAAATATCATCTTTCCATTTTTGAAAAATTTCTTTTTTCTTTCCTTCATAAGGACCTACACCAAGTGGCCCTCCAAAATGATCATGAACAATAGTTAATTCTGGATAGCTTATAGCAAAATTACTTAAATCCTTAATTTGATGATGATAATGCCACGCATCAAAGGTTAAACTCAACTTTATTAACTCTTCGGCTCCTAATCTAAAATTTTTGTTATAATAAATATTCTCTACTGGATTACTATGAGAGTTATGAATTTCAGAATTTTTATCCCAACCTGCAGCATGTCTTATACCCTTAAATAAGCCCTTTCCTTTTAAAAGATGTAAATCCAAAACATCTTTAACTTCATTACCTAGCATTAAATCGGCATAGCCAATAATCCCTATTATATTAGTTGATTTTTTAAGTTTTTTTGACTCATTAATTAAATTAATAACAAATTCAGTTTCACCTACTGGTTTATACTTTTCTTCGCCCTTTAAATAATAGCCTGCTGCACACTCCATAAATATGGTACCTTCAATATTATGACCTGAGAATGTATCCTCGTTTAGATGCTCAATTAAATATGGAAAAGATCCTGCTAGTTGATCGTCACCATTCCATAGATGATGATGTGGATCAATGATTGGTAATTGAGGGTCAATGATTTCCTCTTTTACTTGATTTAACCAATCATAATAACGTTTTTGCTTTTCATTTATAGCCATAATTACCAATTTAAATTTAATAAAAAAGGCCATTTAAAATGGCCTTTTTATTAGTTTATTCTTAGAAACTTTTATTCAAAGGAATATGAAAGTCTCAAACCATAAGTATCAGGAACACCACCCCATGTTAAACTCGTTAGAGCATTATCAAGAGCAAAATCATGATAATCTTCGTCTGTAATATTCTTACCAAATAGTGTTAATTTTAAATTGCTTTGAGCAAAGGTATAAGAAATACTTGCATCTAGTAAACCAAATGACTCAGTTATAATTGCTCTAGTCATAGTAGCATTATTTGTAAAATCATCTGTGTATGAATATGAAACTCTAAAATCAAGTTCAGCTCCACTTGTTAATGGCTGGTAATAATTGGCCATAATATTATAAGTTAACTCAGGTACTCGTTCAAATTTTAGTGCTTTTGCTGCTGCAGGATCGGTAACTGGATCATAACCAGGAACACCATCAGCATCAAATCCTTCAAATTTATCAAAACCTGCATCTGTATAACCTATAGAGCCTTCAATACTAAATTGATCAGTAATATTAATTTTTGTCTCTATTTCAATACCCTCAATAGTAGCCACTGCAGCATTTATTAATCTTTGAATTCTACCTGATGGGCATGTAGTGGTATCTACAACACAATCCTCAAGAGCAAGTTTTTGAATATCATCATAATCTGCCTGAAATACAGCTAAATTAAACATTATTCTTCCATCATTAAGAATTGATTTTAAGCCAAGCTCTATACTGGTTACTTCCTCTGGACCAGGTTGGCTATTTAAAAAAGAGTCAATTGTTCTTGCCCTAGCATCAAATGATCCACTTCTAAATCCTTGGGTGTAACTTGCATATATATTCACATCATCATTAAGTGCATGTGTTATTGCAAATTTAGGTGTTGTATCATCATATGTGCCACTCCTAAATAAGCCGGATGATGGTCCTGAACATGAGCTGAAGTCTTTTTCACATGATCCAATTGCATTAAAGATAACCTCTTTATTTTCTTCTGTCCAACGTGCACCAAATGTTAATTTAGTTCGATCAGTAATCATGTAATCTAGCTCAGCAAATATTCCAACGCTATCATGCTGAAGCTCGGTTACCCCAGCAATATCAACAACACCAAAATCTCTTCTTTCTCCAACAAACATTTCTTGATCAAAATAACTTATGCCTACTACATAATCTATATTGTTAGAGTTTGATCCTGCATATCTAAGCTCAAAAGTTTGTTGCTCTTGTTCCTCGTGATTATCAGGGAAATGAAAAAGTGTTATAGGAGAACCATCAAAATCAGTACTTGAGTCATAAGTTAACTCTCTGTAAGATGCTATACCTGTAAGAATACCAGTATCAGTTCTAAGATTAAATTCTCCAATATAAGTCTCTATTTCAAGATCATTGCCACCCATTAAATTATGATTAATCTCATACCTGTCTTCTGGAGGAGTATAACCAAATAGTTGGGTTCTTCTTAAAGCATCATTATTCACAAAATTCCTACTATTTGCTGTACCACTTTTATCAGTTAAAAATTCAGCAATAAATGTTATATCAAGATTTTCACTTGGCTCAATTAATAGCATAGGTTTAACAATTGTAAGATCAACATCAGGTTTTGTCCCAGATTCACCAGTACCTGTCTCATCATAACCTCTAGCAATTGCGCCTGCAGCTGGAACCATTGTTCCACCATTGTTATCCTTCCAATAACCATCCCTATCTCTAGACATGAAAGCTATTTTACCAGAAACTTTATCACTAAAAGGTCCTTCAATACTGGCTGAAAAATCTTTCCTATTGTAATCACCTATTGTTGCATCAATCTTTGCACCAAAATTTCCACTTGGCCTTTTTGATCTAACAACAATAGCACCACCTGTATCATTTCTTCCAATTAGGGTTCCCTGAGGGCCTCTTAAAATTTCAACAGACTCTCTATCAAACATATCAAGATTTGCGCCAACTGGAAAACCTAAGTATACGCCGTCAACTATAATACCAACTGTGGGGTCAAGTGACCTTGTTGTACCACTAACACCAATACCTCTAATTAAAAAATTTGGTGTACCAGCAAAAGTAGCTGATGGGTGTAAAGTTGCATTTGGAACCATTCTTCCTACATCAGTTAAATCTAAAGAGTCTGATTTTATAATTAGATCTTCGTTTATTGCAGTTACACTTGCAGGTAAATCCTGGGCTGCAATTGCGTTTGCTCTTTTTTGCGATGTAACAACGATTTCTTCGATATCACTTATTTGATTTGACGTATCTTGAGTATAAGCAATTGGTTTAAAGTTTAAAATAAATACAAAAAATATTAATAAACATAATAAATTTTTTTTTATCATTAAGATCCCCCCCCGATATAAAGACAAAGTATTAATTAACTATAACTAATCATGTTTATTTGCCTAGTCAATAAAACTTTAGAGTAATTTTAGATAAATATAAAAAATTATTTAATGCGAAGAGAGTGGGATTCAAACCAACGATACGACTCCTCTTATACTCCCTTAGCATTAGAGCGCCTATGACCACTCGGGGCCTCCCTTCCAGATAATATAGACAAAATGCCAATTATTAATATTACTTTATCTATGATAAAATTCTGGTGCTATATTTCTTTTTGGTATTACTGCCAAAGTCTCATCGACTTCCCTGTAAAAAGATTTTGCAAAATATTTATCTTCAAAGTTAATAATATTACTTAATAGCTTTTTCTCGAATCTACTTTTAAAAAAATTATCGGGATTTAAGAACCAGTATTCAATAATAGTATCCCAACAATCGTAGAATTTTTCTCTTCTTTTAATACCTTTAACACTAAAACATTCTGCATCAGGTTTAAAAAAATTA
>NHHR02000004.1 GCA_002170885.2 Rhizobiales bacterium TMED168
ATTTTTCATACTTAAACATTATGCTCTTAAATAATTCTGATTCAAGAAAATTCATTAACCAATTTTGTATCTTCGGTTTATTTAATGAATCAAACCAATCTATATCGGCTATTCGAAATTGACGAATAAAAGGCAATATTGAAATATCTAATGCTGAAATTTTGTCATCATAGAGAAATTTAGTGCTTTTTAATTGTTCTTCTAATATCTCAATAAATACTAAACATTTTTCTCTATGCTCTAGAGGATCTTCATTATTATATCTCTTTGAGTATTTGTATCGATCTAAATGATACTTAAATTCGTTATCATTTTTTTGTATTAAAGAAGAACTTTTTTCTGATTGATTGGACCTTTTCCAATTTTCTGGATCATTTATATTGAGCGCCCAATTAATTACATCAAGACTTTCATCTATTATTTCTCCAGAGTTTAATAAAAGAACTGGTACTGTTCCCTTTGGCGATAACTCAATCATAGATTTAGGTTTATCTCTCAAAAGAACTTCTCTAAATTCTACTTTCTGTTGACTTACAGCTAAAGCCATTCTTGCGCGCATAGCATAAGGACATCTTCTAAAGGAATATATTATATGATTATCTGATTTGTCTTCCACCAAGATGTTTTTCACCTCTATTTTTAGCCAAAAGTATTTGTTTTTGCCTTGATTTAAAACGTTCTTTTTTTTCTTTTGTTGTTTTATCATAACAATAAATACAACTTATACCTTCCTTATATTTTTCATTTTGCATCTCTTTTTCAGTAATAGGCATACGACAAGCAAAACACATTTCATAAGATCCAATCTCTAGTTCATCTGTTAGGCAAACCCTTTGGTCGAAAACGAAACATTCCCCATCCCAAAGGCTATTTTTTTTATCAACTTTTTCTAGATATTTAAGAATCCCACCCTGAAGATGATAGACGTCTTCAAAACCCTCTTCTTTCATAAGGGATGAGGCTTTCTCACATCGAATTCCCCCAGTGCAAAACATAGCAATTTTCTTATTAATATTTTCTTTTGAATTTTTAAATTTTTTTACCCAATTTGGAAATTCTCTAAAAGATGATGTTTTTGGGTCAAGAGCGTTTTTAAATGAACCAATTTTAGTTTCATAAATATTACGTGTATCAATAATAATAACATCTGGATTAGATATTAAATCATTCCAATCTTCTGGCTTAACATAAGTTCCAACTTTTTTATTAGGATTAATATTAGGAAGTCCAATAGTAACAATTTCTTTTTTGAGTCTTACTTTCATTCTATTAAATGGTTGTTTATCAGTTATTGAATATTTGATCTCAATATTGGAAAATCTTTTATCTTCCATAAGAATTTTAATAGTATCCTTTAGCTTATTAGCATTCCCTGAGATAGTTCCATTTATACCCTCATTGGCCAAAAGAATTGTACCCATAATATTATTTTCGTTACAAATAGCATAAAGATCATCCTGAAGAGGGGATAGGTCATCTATTTCAACAAATTTATATAAAGATGCTACTAATATTTTATTTTTTTCTAACATTTTTGTCATTTAAGTCATTTTTTTACTTATTTCTTAAGATAAATTAATTTTTTAATTTTATCTATTAGATTCAATTATTTAATTTTTCTATTGTCTAAAGGTAGTTTTATAGTATATGAAAGAAAGGAATGGAGTAAACAATATGCCTACAGGTACAGTTAAATGGTTTAATGGTCGTAAAGGTTATGGCTTTATTGAACCAGATGATGGTGAGAACGATGTTTTTGTTCACGTTACTGCTGTTAAGGACTCTGGTCTAGATGTTCTTAATGAAGGAGATAAAGTGAGCTTTGAACTAGTTGAAAATAGAGGAAGAATGGCTGCTGAAAAACTAGCTAAAGTGGATAGTGAGGAAGCACCTGCAGAAGAAACTGAAACTGAAGAAGAAGTTGAAGAAACTGAAACTGAAGAAGAGGAAACAGAAGCAGAAACGCCGGAAGAATCTGAGTAATCTCTCAAAATTATAATTTCTTTTTAAGTAAGTCCTAAATTACTAAAGAATGTTTTTGCATTGCTTTTTAATTGTAAGGTTTAAGTAAACGGATAACAGTTATAAGCAAGATAGGAATTTGTTTTTTTCAAATTATTAATATTAAAAAGGAGTAATAATTATGCCAACAGGAACAGTTAAATGGTTTAACGCCAATAAAGGGTTTGGTTTCATCGAGCCCGATGAAGGCGATAGTGATGTATTTGTTCACGTTACCGCAGTTCAGGAATCTGGTTTAGGAAGTCTTGACGAAGGTGATAGAGTTAGTTTCGAATTAGTTGAAAATAGAGGTAAAATGGCTGCAGGAAACTTAAGCCAAGCTGATGCTAAAGAAGAATCTGAATAAATAATAAATACAATAATTATTAAGCCTATAACTTTTAGTGCACTGTGTATTATGGTTATGGGCTTTTTTTGTTTTAAATTATATCTCTCTTTTTTTTAAATAGAGTTATAATAGTAATAGGGTGCTTTATAGATTTAATATTATTGGGTCCCTTAGCTCAGCTGGATAGAGCACTGGTCTTCGAAACCAGGTGTCAGAGGTTCGAATCCTCTAGGGACCGCCAAATTTTGAGGTTGTGATATGAAAAAATTACCATTGCCAGAAATTAATCACTCCCTTTTGGAGATGGTTGGTAATACCCCGCTTTTGGAAATAAAAAATATTGATGTTGGTCTGTGTCGTTTATTTGTAAAAATGGAGTCTCAAAATCCAGGTGGATCTATTAAAGATCGTGTAGCTGTTTCAATTATTGAACAAGCAGAGACAGATGGGCTTTTAAAATCAGGTGGCACTATTGTTGAGGCGACTGCAGGAAATACAGGTTTAGGATTGGCGCTTATAGGAGCTCTAAAAGGATATAGAGTAATTCTTGTTATTCCAGATAAAATGAGCCAGGAGAAAATTTTACATTTAAAGGCTCTTGGAACTGAGATCATTTTTACAAGATCAGATGTATCTAAAGATCATCCAGAATATTATCATAATATTGCTGAAAAAATTGTTAAGGAAACTCCTGGATCTTTTTATGCCAATCAATTTGGAAATCCAGCAAATGTTTTAGCCCATGAAACAACAACAGGACCAGAAATTTGGGAACAAATGAATCATGATATCGATGCATTCGTAGCTGGAGTTGGTTCAGGTGGAACTTTGACAGGAATTGGAAAATTCTTCAAAAGCGTCTCTCCAGAGACTCAAATAGTTGCTGCGGATCCAGAAGGATCGATTATTTTTGATGCAGTAAAAAAAGGATCTTTTTCTTATGAAGGTGGTTCCTGGCTAGTAGAGGGTATTGGGGAAGACTTTATTCCTGATATTTTAGATCTATCCTACATAGATGATGCAGTGACAATTCATGATAGTAAAGCATTTGAGACCTTAGATATTTTGTTAAAAAAAGAAGGTATTCTTGCGGGGTCATCAGCTGGAACCCTAGTGGCGGGAGCTATAGAGTGGTGTAAAGCTCAGACTGAACCAAAAAGAGTTGTTACTTTGATATGTGATACAGGAAATAAATATTTATCGAAAGTTTTTGATGAAGCCTGGTTAAGTAATAATGGTTTTAATAATCGTAATTTAAAAAATGATTTAAGTGATCTCGTGGTTATGCGAGCTGATCAAGGGCAGGTAATTAGTGTAAAAGAAGATGATACTGTCTTAATTGCATATAATAGGATGAGAAATTCTAATATTTCTCAACTTCCTGTATTATCTGATGGAAATGTGGTTGGCGTAGTAGAGGAGAATGATATTTTAAGTAATTGCTTAAATAAAAAAAATGGTTTTTCAGATTCAATTGCTGATGTAATGTCTAAGGATATAAATCAAATTGACTCAAAATCATCTATTGACGAACTATCATCTATTTTAGATGAAGAAAATTTTGCTATCGTTATGGAAAATAATACTTTTATTGGATTATTAACTAAAGTTGATTTATTAGCATACTTGAAGAAAAATATTTAAGAGGCAGTTATGAGCAAAGATAAGTCAGGATTTGACACTAGAGCTATTCATGCTGGTCAGAAGAGTGACCCAGTTACTGGGGCTGTAATGACTCCAATATATGCCTCATCGACATATGAGCAAGAAAGTCCAGGTGTTCATAAAGGGTATGAATATTCAAGGACTTCAAATCCAACTAGAAAAGCTTTGGAGGATTGCATTGCTGATCTTGAGGGTGGAGACTCAGGTTTTGCTTTTGCATCAGGTATGGCAGCTACCTCAACAATTTTAGAGTTATTAAATACTGGTGATCATGTTGTTGCATCTGATGATCTTTATGGAGGAACATATAGATTAATGGAAGATGTTAGGAAACGAACGTCTTCACTTGATTTCAGTTTTGTAGATTTCTCAGATGTTAATAATATTCTAAAAGAAATAAAGTCTAATACAAAAATGTTATGGCTTGAAACACCATCAAACCCTCTTTTAAAGGTTACAGATCTGCAAGCGGTTTCCTCAGCAATTAACGATAAAAATATTATTAAAGTATGTGATAATACTTTTTCGTCTCCATGGATTCAGAGGCCTTTAGATTTTAATTTTGATATAGTAATGCATTCAGCAACAAAATATATTGGTGGCCATTCGGATGTGGTAGGTGGTTTAGCAATAACATCAAAAAATAGATCTGATTTATCGAAGGAACTTGGTTATTTAATTAACGCAAGTGGAGGTATCGCTGGACCATTTGATAGCTTTCTTCTTTTGAGAAGTTTGAAAACTTTGTCAGTTAGAATGCAACGACATTCCGAAAATGCTCAAAAGGTTGCCGAATTCCTGGAAAATCATCCATCTGTTTCTAAGACAATATACCCTGGCCTTAAAAGTCATCCTCAGCACAAAATTGCTAAAAATCAAATGCATATGTTTGGTGGTATGGTTACTTTTATAGTCAAAGGCGGTCTTTCATCTGCGAAAAATGTTCTCGAAAATTTAAAAATTTTTACACTTGCAGAAAGTCTTGGAGGTGCCGAGAGTCTAGCAGAACATCCTGCAATAATGACTCATGCGTCTATACCAAAAGAAACACGTCAATCACTAGGGATAGATGATGGTCTTATACGTTTATCAGTTGGTATTGAGTCAGTTGAAGATTTAATCGATGATTTAGCTAATGCCTTAAAATAAGACTTATTTTATTTTCATTTTAAATGCATCATATTTATATATCCATTTTGATTGAATCAAAATTATTGGAATAATTTTACTTAATATATAAAGACCTAAATGCATAAAAAATTTAAAAAAATTATTACTGGTATGAAAAAATTTTAAGTTTCTATGTGAAGCCTTTGAAAGACTATAAATTCTTTTTTTTCTATTTTTTTCATATTTTAAAAAAATATTTTTGTGGCTTATATTTTTTGCAATTAACCGAGAAAGAATTACAGCATCTTCCATTGCTGAATTTGAACCTTGACCATAAGATGGCGACATCGAGTGGGCAGCATCACCAATAATAATAGCTCTATTAGAAATCCAATTTTTTACATTTTTAATATTGAATAAACCCCATTTGTTTGGATTTTCAGTACTTTCTATTATTTCTTTAATCACCTTATTTTTTAATCCAAAGTCACTAATTAAGTCATTTTTATTTCCAGTTTGATACCAAGAATCATCTGTCCACTCATTTTTCTTTACCGTCCCAATGAAATTTAAAAGTTTATTTCTATTTACAGGATAGTGAACAAAGTGTTTGTTTTTACCCACCCAAATGGTTGGAGGAAGTTTTTTTATTTTTTCAGAAAGACCATCAATTTTGACTAATCCTCTCCAAGCAATAATTTTTGAAAATTCATTTTTTGAGTCGGGATTAAGTTTTTTTCTAACTTTTGAATTTATTCCATCACATCCAACAATTATTGATCCATCAACTGTTTTTTGATTACTAAATTCTACTCTTACATAATTATTATTTTCTTTATAGTTTTCAAATTCATGATCAAAAAATATAGTATCAGGACTTAGATTATTAATTTCATGTGTTAACGAGGTAATTACATCCTTTCTTTGTGCTTGAAAAAATGGGTAATTAAATTTTTTTTCACAACTACTATTTAAATTTTGATTGGCGATCAAGAAACCATTATTAAAATTTTTTAACTCAATATTATTAGGTTTACATGCCAATTTATTAATTTCTTCTTTTAAACCAAGGTTATAAAGAATTGAGGTACCATTAGGACTTATATTTATTCCAGCCCCTCTTTGCTCAATTTCTTTTTCTTTATCAAAAAGTAAAACATTAATTTTCTGTCTTAAAAGGGCTAAGGTCAGCGTTAATCCGCATATGCCGGCACCAATTACAATAATTGGTTTATTATTCATAAAATATCCTGATTTTAGTTAATTATCAGATTGTCAGTTTTTATGGGATTGTCAATAAGCCTTGTTCATATGATTATCCATGCATGAGCAGAATTTTGTGGAACCCAGATAAAGAAATTATGGACTCATCATCAATGATGAGGCTTGCCAAAGATTATAACCTTTTAGATGAGAATAAAAAATTTAACTATAATTCTCTGCATAGCTGGAGTGTGAATAATCTTGAAAGCTTTTGGAAAGAGGTTTGGGAAGGTAATAATATAATTGGTGATTTTGGTGAAAGATCATATTCTCCAAATAGTAATATTAGAAAGGCTACCTTCTTTCCAGATGCATCTCTTAATTTTGCTGAAAATCTTCTATCTGGAGATGATAACCGGCAAGCAATTATTTTTCACGGTGAGGGCAGGGAAAGTTTTTCTTTAACTTTGAGAGAATTAAAAGAAAATGTTGCCTCTATAGCAAACTGGATGAGAGAAATTGGTATTAAAAAGGGTGATTGTGTTGCAACTCTTCTTCCAAATTGTCCAGAAGCAATAATTACTATGTTAGCTTCATCATCTATTGGGGCAATTTTCACTTCATGTTCTCCAGATTTTGGGGTTGAAGGGATTATTGATAGATTTGGGCAAAGTAAACCAAAGGTTTTAATTTCATGTGATGGTTATGGTTATGGTGGAAAGATTTTTAATATTCAAGACAAAACTGAAATAGTAAAAAAATCTATTTCTTCTGTTAATGAACTTATTATTGTTGATTATCTCTCAAATAATAAAAATAAAAATAAACACAATCTCTCTTGGGAGAAAATTATTAAAGATTATAAAAGTGAAAAAATTATTTTCCAAAGAATACCTTTTAACTCACCGCTATATATTCTTTACTCAAGTGGAACTACTGGAAAACCAAAGTGTATCGTTCATTCCGCTGGTGGTGTTCTTCTTCAGCACATTAAAGAACACA
Source organism: Rhizobiales bacterium TMED168 (assembly GCA_002170885.2). The sequence goes on from NHHR02000004.1 coordinate 7,331, forward strand.
CCTATCATTGTGATTTAAGAAAGAATGATAGAATTATGTATTTTACGACATGTGGTTGGATGATGTGGAACTGGATGGTTTCAGCTCTAGCAAAAGAAGTAACCTTAGTTTTATATGATGGATCACCTGTGGAGCCTGATGCAAATATTTTATTTGAGATAGCGGATAAGGAAAAGCTCACTTTTTTAGGGGTTTCAGCAAAATATATTGATAGCCTCTCTAAGGCTAATGCTAATCCAAAAAATTCTTTCAGTTTATCAGATTTAAGAACTATTGCGTCAACTGGTTCACCGTTAGGTCCAAGTGGGTATGATTGGGTTTATTCACATGTGAAAAATGATGTTCAATTATCATCTATGTCAGGGGGAACTGATTTAGTTGCGTGTTTTGTTGGCGGTAATCCATGCCTTCCAATACACAGAGGTGAAATTCAATGTTCTATATTAGGAATGGATACTCAGTCATGGGATAATAGGAATAATAAAGTTATAAATGAAGCTGGAGAGTTAGTTTGTACTAAACCATTTCCCTCAATGCCAATAAAATTTTTGAATGATAAAAATGATGAAAAATATACTAATGCCTATTTCTCGAAGTACGAAAATGTATGGCATCACGGAGATTTCATAATAGAGACAGAGAAAAAAACTTTTATTGTTGAGGGTAGGTCGGATGCAACCTTAAATCCAGGTGGGATTAGAATTGGAACTGCTGAAATATATCGTCATGTTGAAAGTCATAAAATGGTTAAAGAGGCCCTAGCTGTTGGACAAGAATGGGAAGATGATGAGAGAATAATTTTATATCTAATTATGAAAGAAAATATTTTATTAGATAATAAATTAAAATTAGAAATTAAGTCCTTTATAAGAAAAAAGGCTAGCCCTAGACATGTTCCTTCAAAAATTTTTCGAGTAGAAGATTTTCCAAGGACAAGATCAGGAAAAATCTCTGAGTTAGCTGTTAAAGACATAATTCATGGAAGAGAGATTAAAAATACAGAAGCATTAATTAACCCTGAAATTTTAAACATTTTTATAGATTTTAAAGAATTATTTAAAAAATAACTTTTCTATTCGGTATTAAGTTCATTATACTTAGGTCGTGACATCATGAAATAATATTCAGTACCATACCCTGGATAATTATTAATTATTTTTCCTTCTTTTGTTTTATACCAACTTCCGCAGCTAGAAGCCCATACTGTCTCACTAAGTTTTTTTTGTAATTTTTTATTGTAAGACTTCATTGCAGACTCCTTTACATCAATATAATTTAGTTTTTTATTCTTCATATATTGTAAACATTTCATAATAAACAATATTTGAGATTCAATCATATAGATTATAGATACATGCCCGGTATTTGTATTAGGGCCATAGCAGATATAAAAGTTAGGAAAATTTGGAACCATTACTCCTCTATAGGCTTCAGCACCATTAACCCAAACGTCATCAAGTTTTTTATTATTTATACCTGAAATTTTAACTGGAGAAATAAATATATTGGCCTCAAAACCTGTACCAAAAATTATTGCATCGACCTCATGGCGATTTCCATCTTTGGTAATAATTATATTATTTGAAATTTTATCTATAAGCGATGTTTCAAGGCAAACATTTTCTTTACAGATTGCAGGATAATAGTCATTTGTAGGTATTATTCTTTTACAACCTATTGGGTAGTCGGGTATAAGCTTTTCCTTTAATTTTTTATCCTTAATTTGTTCATTAATATGCATAAAAGCACCAGCTTTGTATACATCTTCGAATTTAAATAGTTTAAATTTTGTTAGTATTGCTGAAATAGCTTTTTCAAAAAATTTCACTACCAAATTATGTTTATAATAAAAAGCTAAATAATTTCTCTCTTGGAGTAAGTAAAAATGAAATCTATAAATTTTTGCTAAGAACGGAATATTTCTTAAACAAAATTTTTCAAAAGTTCCATATGGTCTATCAGGCTTAGGTACAATCCAATTATTGCTTCTTTGAAAAATTATTAATTCTTCGACCTTATCAGCTATTTTTGGAATAAACCCAATAGCACTAGGACCGTTTCCAATAACTGCAACTTTCTTTCCTTCTAAACTATAGCTATGGTCCCATGATGCACTGTGAAAACTATGACCTGTAAAATTTTCTAATCCATCAATTTCTGGTAATTTAGGTTTATTTAACTGACCCAATCCACTCACTAGGGATCGAGATTTATAAATATCTCCATTCGAAAGAAATGTTTCCCAATATTTTTCTTTTTCATTATATTTTGACTCTAAAACTTCGCTATTAAACTTAATATGAGATCTAATTTTGAACCGATCAGTAACATTTTCTAAATACTCAAGAATTTCATATTGTTCAGGAAATGTTTTTGACCAATCAGGATTCATAGAGAAAGAATAGGAATAAAAATGCGAAGGGACATCACAGCATAAGCCAGGATAAGTATTATTTCTCCAAGTACCACCAACACCGTCATTTTTTTCAATAATTATGAATTTATGATCTTTAGTTTTAAGTAGGCTATGTGCCATTCCTATTCCTGAAACGCCCGCTCCTAGAATAATGGTATCATAAATAGTATTGCCATTACTTTCCATATTAGCGAGATTATATTTAAGATGTGGATTTGCAAGTTAAATCTTATATTATGGTTTTCTATCATTTAGCAGGAAAATATTTTGAGTAAATATTATAATATTGATGATCTAAGGCTACTCGCAAAAAAAAGAGTGCCACGTGCAGTTTTTGATTATGCAGATGGTGCTGCAGAGGATGAGCTTACTAAAGATAATAATAGAAATGCTTTTAAGAAATGGAAATTTATACCAGATGTTTTGGTTGACGTTGCTGAAGTCGATACTCAGACAAAGGTTTTAGGTACTGAAATGCCGTATCCTTTTGCCCTAGGCCCTACAGCGATTTCATATCTTTTTCATCATTCTGGAGAACCAGCTGTTGCAAGAGCAGCCTCTGAAAGAAACTTTCCATCTACATTATCATCTATTGCAAGTACAAATATAGAAGATTATGCAGATGCCTCTGATTGTTCAGTTTGGTATCAAATGTATGTATGGAAGAATAGAGAAATTAGCAATGACTTTATAAAAAGATGTAAGGAAAAAAATTATAAGGCAATCATGTTAACTGTGGATGTTCCTGTAGGTGGAAAAAGAGAACGCGACCTAAGAAGTGGTATGACAATTCCTCCTCGTTTAACATTATCTTCAATAATAGATGCAGCTTTTCACCCCTCATGGTGGTGGAATTTTATTTTTGGCCCAAAAATTAAGTTTGCAAATGTTAAAGAACGTTTTATGGGAAAAAATAAAAATTTTAGTAATATGATGACCTATATGAATCAACAGTTTGATCCTTCTGTTACTTGGGATGAGGCAAAAGAAATTGCATCAATGTGGGGAGGGCCATTTGCTATAAAAGGTTTAATGAATGCTGATGATGCTGAAAAAGCTATAGAAATTGGAGCATCAGCTATTGTAATTTCAAACCATGGCGGGCGCCAGCTAGATAGTGCCGTAGCACCAATAGACGTTTTACCAGAAATAGCAGAAAGGGTAAATGGCAGAGCAGAAATTTTGATTGATGGAGGGATTAGAAGAGGGACTGACATTGTCAAAGCAATTGCCTTAGGTGCTGATGCTTGTTTAATAGGTAGGCCTTGGGTATATGGATTAGCTGCTAAAGGTGAAAAGGGAGTAGGCTTAGTAATTGATATTCTATCATCCGAGGTAACAAGAACACTCCAACTATTAGGATGTAAGAGTATTAACGACGTTAGCAAAAGACACGTAAAGTTAGACAAAAAATTATTAAATAAAATAGAGTAATATTATGTTTCAGGAAAAAATAAAAAATTACAAACAATGCAATAAAAATGAATTTGATCTTGGTTTTGATAGTCAAAAATTATCATATATTCCTGGTTATTTTTCCTCATACATAAATCAATCTAAGTTACCAAATTTTACATTACTTGTTTCGAGACATAACGAAATTGCTCACCTCTCCTCACAGGGTTTTTCTAGTGTTGAAGATAAGACTGAAATTAAATATGATTCTATTTATAGAATATACTCTATGACCAAACCAATTACATCTACTGCAATTATGATGCTCTATGAAAGAGGTTTGCTAAGACTTGAGCATGAGGTTGCAAGGTACCTTCCAGAATTTAAAAATATTAAAGTCTGGGATGGGGGAACTGTTGATAAATTTAATGTCAGAGACCCAAATAAACCAATATTGGTAAGAGACTTATTAACTCATACATCTGGAATGACTTATGGTTTTATGGTTGGGCATCCTGTTATCAAATTATATAATACAAGTGGCCTAGCATCTGCAAAGAATATCCATACTAAAGAAGAAATGGATCTTGCTGAGTTTTCTAATACAGCTTCCTCCTTACCAATACTTTTTGATCCTGGTACAAAATGGAATTATTCAATATCTATTGATATTCTTGGAAGAATTATTGAAGTTATTACGGGTAAAAAGCTTGATGTATTTCTTAAAGAAAATATTTTTGATCCTTTAAGTATGGTTGATACTGATTTTTTTGTTCCTGAAGAAAAGCATCATAGATTTGTAGATTGCTATCAAGAATTGGTCTCAAAAAACGGTAATAAATTAAAACGTTGCTATAAAGCTGGCGAAGATATTTTCTCTAAAAGAAGGAATTTTTTATCTGGAGGTGGAGGCCTATGCTCAACGCTAGCTGATTATGCAAATTTTTGTCAAATGATTTTGGATGAGGGATTTTTTCAAGGGAATCGTTTATTAAGTCCAATTACAGTCCGTTTTATGAGAGAAAATCATCTACCAGATAATCAAACTATGAGAGATATGGGTGATGATAGTTTTACAGAAGTAAGGTATGATGGAGCGGGGTTCGGTATAGGTTTTTCAAATCTTATTGATCCCATAAAGTCTTTTTCACCTGCCACAATGGGTTCAATCTCATGGGGTGGAATGGCAAGCACCTTTTTTTGGATAGATCCAAAAGAGAACCTTTTTAGTATTTTACTTACTCAACTTATACCCTCTGGTAGATATCCAATAAGACCCCAGGCTCAAACTCTTGTATACTCAGCCATAAATGAATTGAATAATAATACTAGACTTTAAATAATATTGATTATAAATTATTCTTAATTCTTAAATGGATACGTGGTGATTTGAGCCAGTCGGCTTGCGTCCACGTAAAAAAATCGCTAAAAATGACTGGGGGATACCCGGATAAATCCGGGTTTTTTTGTCTCTCAGTAAAAAAGGAGGTAAAAAAATGACTACAAATAGTAAAAACCCAGAAACCCTTGCGCTTCATGCAGGTTGGCGTTCTGATCCAACAACAAATTCAGTTGCAGTTCCTATTCATCAAACAACTAGCTATCAATTTGACTCTACTGAACATGCTTCAAATCTTTTTGCTTTATCCGAGTTAGGAAATATTTATTCTAGAATAATGAATCCTACATGTGATGTTCTTGAGCAAAGAATAGCAGCACTTGAAGGGGGAGCAGCAGCTTTAGCAGTTGCATCTGGTCAAACAGCCACAGCCTATGCTCTTCAAAATATAACTAGGGCTGGTGAAAATATTGTTTCATCTACTGATTTATATGGTGGAACTTGGAATCAGTTGAATAATACTTTTAAAGATATGGGTATAGAAGTAAGATTTGTAGACCCTAAAGACCCTAATGCATTTGCTGAGGCAACTGATGATAAAACGAGGGCTTATTTTGCTGAAACTTTACCAAATCCTAAATTAGAGGTTTTTCCTATAAGAGAAGTATCTGATATTGGAAGAAAATTTGGTATTCCGCTGATTGTAGATAACACTGCAGCACCAGTCTTATGTAAACCATTTGAACATGGCGCAGCAGTTATTGTTTACTCCTCAACAAAATATATTGGAGGTCACGGGACTTCAATTGGTGGACTAATTGTTGATGGTGGTAATTTTGATTGGGCAGGAGCAGGTGATAGACAACCTGCCTTAAATAATCCTGATCCATCATATCATGGAGCAGTTTTTACAGTTGCTGCAGAGCCTTTAGGCCCAATTGCTTATATTTTAAAAGCTAGAACAACTATCTTAAGAGACTTGGGTGGTGCCATGAGTCCAATGAATGCATTTCAATTCTTACAAGGACTTGAAACTCTTCCTTTGAGAATAAGAGAACATTCCAGGAATGGTCAAAGTGTTGCTGAATTCTTAGAAAAACATGGCAAGGTAAGTAAAGTTATTTATCCAGGTTTACAATCTGGCGAAGCCAAGAAAAGAGCAGATGATTGTTTAAAAGGTGGTTATAGTGGATTAGTGGGATTTGAATTATCGGGCGGTGTAGATGCTGGTAAGAAGTTTATTGATGGATTAGAGCTTCATTATCATGTTGCAAACATTGGCGATGCGAGAAGTCTAGCAATACACCCTTCAAGTACTACACATAGTCAATTAACCGAAGAAGAACAAATTGCTTCTGGTGTAACCCCTGGTTATGTTCGTTTATCAGTAGGTATTGAGCATATCGACGATATATTAGCCGATCTATCTAACGCGTTAGATAAAGTATAAATATACTAAATACTCTATATTAAGCCATCTAACTCATGTTAGATGGCTTTTTTTATTTTCCGTGTTAAAATTTTAAATAGGTTACAAATGAAAAAAATTATTGATAAAAAAATACTTCCTAATGGTGTTGTTATTTTAACAATGAATAACCCTGAAGTTAATAATAATGTAACTTGGAAGGCTGTAGAGGATTTATATTTAGAAATAAAAGGGTCTAGAGAAAGTGGAAGTAATATCTTTATTTTAGCATCTGCTCTAGACGATCATTGGTTTGAACATGCCTGGCTTGAAGATATTTTAGCTCTTTATGAGGGAAGGGAAACTACTGCCCCCGGAGTTTCTTGGTTTTATCTTATGAAAGAAATTACTCATCCTGATATAATAAGTATATCAAGTATAAATGGGAGAGCATCAGGGGGAGGAGCTGAAATTGGATGGGCTTGTGATTTTAGAATTGCTGAAGAAGGTGTAAAATTCTGTCAGCCTGAAATAGATTTAAATTTAACAACTGGTTTGGGAGGCACAAGCAGATTGGCTCGCCTGATTGGACCAACTAAGGCAGCAGAGTTAATTTTTTTAGGTAGTGAATTTTCTGCAGAATATATTTATCAATTAAAAGGAATAAATGAAATTGTAAAGAGAGGAAACTCTCTAGAGTCCTCTATAGAACTTGCTAATAAATTATCTAAAAAACCTAAAGATGCTCTCTCATTGTTAAAAAAAATTTTAAATGATAGTCTCGAGCTTCCTTTAACAAGTGCTTTAAAGAATGAACAAGATTTATTCCAGTCTATTGTTAATTCTGAGGGAGCAACAAAGAAAATGAGAGAAATACAGAATCAATATTTTAAAGGTAAAAAACCAAAGGATATTATTTATTAAAAAAAGGTGATGATATGAAAAGAAAAGTATGGAAATTAATTGCTAGGCCAGATGGTACCAATTTTGAGGAGGCTTTGGAATTAGTAGAAGAAGACATATCTGACCCAGTTAACGGCCAGATACAGATTAAATTAAAGATAATATCTATGGACGCTGGTACAAGAATGTGGATGAGTGATCGTCAAGACTCCTATCAACCGCCTATAGATCTTGGGTCATCAATGGTGGGAGTTTGTCTTGCTGAGATTACTAAATCTTCTAACCCAAGTTTTAAAGAAGGAGACTTAGTTAGGGGTTTTGGTGAATGGGCTGATTTTGCTAATGTTGATTCTGAGTCATTTTTAGTTCTTGAAAAGGGTTTGGACCATGATGAGGCATATTTATCGGCCTTAGGCCTTAATGGCTGGACAGCATATGTTGGGGTAATGGAAGTGGGTAAGCCAAAAAAGGGAGAGAATTTTCTTGTTTCTGCAGCAGCTGGTGCCACAGGTTCACTAGCTGGCCAAATAGCTAAAAAGGCTGGTTGTAGAGTTATTGGATTGGCCGGTAGTCAAGAAAAGTGTGATTGGCTAGTTAATGATTTAGGTTTTGATATTGCTATTAATTATAAAATCGAAGATTTAGACTCAGCTTTAAAAAAGCATTGTCCAGACGGCGTTGATATATATTTTGATAATGTTGCTGGCGATATTCTTGATACAGTAATGCAAAATTTAGCCTTAAATGCCAGAATACCATTGTGCGGACTCTTAGCTCAATATAATAAAAAGGGTGCTAAATTACCCGGTCCAGATAATTTTGATCAATTACTCATGAAAAGAGCAACAATTACAGGTTTTTTCTGTCCTGATTTTCTTGATGATGGTCCCAGAATAGAGTCAATGCTATCTGAGTGGTATAAAGAAGGTTCTTTAAAATTTAAAGCAGATATTACTGAGGGCCTTGAAAATGTTCTCATTTCATACAAGAAAATTTTTACTGGTGAAAACATAGGTAAAACCCTAGTTAAATTGTAGATCTATGGTTAAAGAAAAATTAAAAAATTATACGTTTAAAAATTCAGTATTAAGTTTTGAAACTTATATCAACGAATTTACATCTAAAATGTTTCATGAGTTTGATGCAAAAGCACAAAATATAAACTTATCATTAAAAATCGATGATCTAATAAATGGAAGAATAGTTAATTTTTCTGAAAATCAGGCTGCCTGGCATCCTAAATATAGAATGCAAGGTCCAAAACAAAATGATCATTTGCATAAGCTTATAAAGAAGATAAAAAAAAGTCATAATTTACAAAAAGTAAATTTAGTTGTGATTGGCATTGGTGGATCCTTTGAAGGTCCAAAATTATTAATAGAAAGTTTAAATTCACCAGTCACTAACAATGAGCATAATTTTCAATTTTTAACTGGATCTGATCCAGTTGAATTTAAATATAAAACTTCTTTATTGGATCCCTATGAGACAATCTTTATAATTTCATCAAAGTCATTTTCAACTGATGAAACAATTGAGATGTTAAAAATGGCTTTAGATTGGTCTCCTGGCATAGATCATTTTGTTGCAATAACCGCTAATCCTAATGAAGCAAAAAAATATGGATTTGATAATAATATAGTTTCATTTGATAAAGAAATAGGTGGAAGATACTCAATATGGTCACCTATTGCCGAACTGCCATTAATTGAAGAGTTACCTTATGAATTATTTTTAAAAGGAGGACGTCAGGCTGATAAAGATATCCTAGAAGATGAAGATTATATAAAATTCATAAAGAGATTATCCTTTTCTGATATATGGAATAATAATATTAAAGACAAAAATATTAGAGCAGTTTTATCTTACATTTGGTCATTTAGATCTTTATCAGATTACATTCAGCAATTAGAAATGGAGTCACTCGGAAAACAGCCAAACCAAGAGTCCGAATATAAAAAAACTGGTCAGGTAATTTTTGGGGGTTATGGACCAACAGCGCAACATTCATATTTTCAATTACTTCACCAAGGTACACAAAGTTTATGTGCGGATATTATTACAAGTAAAGAAGACCCTAATAATTTAGCATATGCTCAATCAATAACACAATCAAAGCTACTCTCTGATGGCGCTAATGATTTAAAACAAGAGGAAAGAATAAATGGTAATGTGTCAGTTAATTTATTTATCCTTAATAAAGCTGATCCATATACCCTAGGTTATTTAATTGCTTTGTGGGAACATAGAACATTCATTTCTGCTTCTATGCTTGGAATTAATCCTTTTGATCAATTCGGTGTAATTGCTGGCAAGATTTATACTAAGAGGTATATTGATAACATTGACTAGAATAAGCCTATGTTCCGAATGCTTTCTCAAATGTTTTTGACCAACTTCCAGTTGTTGCAGCTCTAGAATATTCTGTTGCTCTTCCCTCAAAAAAGTTTGTATGTTCTACGGCGTTTAACATTTCATCCATCCAAGGCAGGGGGTTTTTTTCAATTTTGTACAGCTCAGGAAGACCAAGTTGAGTTAATCTCCTGTCGGCAATATATCTAATATATTGTTTAACTTCATTTGCCTCCATACCCTCTACACCACCTAATTCAAATGCAAGATCAATAAAAGCATCTTCATGTTTTATAACAGTTGAACATGCTTTAATAATTTCCTCTTGGACATTGCTATTCCAAACTGATGGATTCTCCTCAACAAAGGTCCTAAATAATCTTATAGCTGATTCAGTATGAAGTGTTTCATCTCTTACAGACCATGTTACAATTTGGCCCATACCTTTCATTCGATTTTGCCTAGGAAAATTCATTAATACTGCAAAAGATGCAAAGAGTTGGACACCCTCGGTGAATGCACCAAATACGGCAAGGGTTTTTGCTATATCTTCATTAGTCTCAACACCCCACATTCTCATATAATCAAATTTATCTTTCATAGCTTCGTATTCTAGGAAAGCACTGTATTCTACTTCCGCCATTCCAATTGTATCCAACAAATGACTATAAGCTGCAATATGAATGGTTTCTGTATTTGAAAAAGCACCAAGCATCATTTGAACTTCTGTTGGTTTAAAAACTTGCGAATAATGTTTCATATAACAATTATTAACTTCGACATCAGCCTGAACAAAAAAACGAAAGATTTGGGTTAAAAGATTTTTTTCAGTGGGTGTTAAATTTTTTTCCCAATCTTTAACATCTTCTGCTAAGGGCACTTCCTCGGGTAACCAATGAATTCTTTGTTGTTTTAACCAAGCTTCATAAGCCCATGGATATTTAAATGGTTTGTATACTAATCTTTCTTCAAGAAGGGACATAATTTTCTCTCTATTTTATTTTATTGACAGGCTAAGCATTCGTCATAATCATTCGGATTGGACTCTGCTGCCACTTCGTCAAGAGTTTTGACATCAATTTTATTTGGTTGGTTGGAAGAATTTTCAGCTCTCTGTAAAGAGAGTGAACGACAATAATAAAGGCTTTTAACACCCTTTTTCCATGCTGAATAATGAACCTCATGTAAATAAGCTTTGTCACTATCCGCTGGTAAAAAAACATTTAAAGATTGAGCTTGATCAATCATTTCAGATCTATCGCCAGCAAGATCTATTAGCCACCTCTGGTCGATTTCAAAAGCAGTCTTATAAACATCTTTTTCTTGTTCCGATAGAAAATCAAGGTGTTGAACTGATCCACCATTAGAGAGTATTGAAAGCCAGACTTCTTCATTGTCTTGATTTTTCTCTTGTAAAAGTACTTTTAAATGACGGTTCCTAACTGTAAAAGTACCCGATAATGTTTTGTGTGCATAAACATTTGCTGCAATAGGTTCAATTCCAGGGCTTGATCCACCACAAATAATTGAAATTGATGCTGTTGGGGCTACAGCTGTTTTATTTGAGAACCGCTCCATTATTCCATATTCTTGCGCATCAGGACAGGCTCCTTTTTCTTTTGCTAAGTCAATTGAAGCTTGATCAGCCGCAGTTTTTATATGTTTGAAGATCTTTTTATTCCATGATTTTGCTACTGCACTTTCCCATGGAACATTATTTTCCTGAAAAAATGAATGTAACCCCATTACACCAAGACCCACAGATCTTTCACGCATAGCTGCATAAGCTGCACTTTTCATGGTTTCTGGAGCATTATCTATAAAATCTTGAAGAACATTATCCAAAAATCTCATAATATCAGGTATAAAATCCTTTTCATTCTCCCACTCAAAGAACTTTTCTATATTTACTGAAGACAGACAACATACCGCTGTTCTATTTTTACCATGGTGGTCAATACCAGTTGGGAGAGTTATTTCGCTGCATAAATTCGATGTTTTAATCTCTAAACCAGCAAGTTTTTGTTGTTCTGGCCTTAAATTATTAACTGTGTCTTTGTATACTAAATAAGGTTCCCCAGTTTCGATTCTTGCCGTCAACATTCTGATCCATAAGGAACGAGCAGAAACAGTTTTTTGAACAGACTGATTATGAGGACTTCTTAAATCCCAATCAGCATCTTCTCCAACAGCTCTCATGAAAGCATCAGTAAGTTGTATTCCGTGATGAAGATTGAGGGCTTTTCTATTAGGATCACCACCTGTAGGTCTCCTTATTTCAATAAATTCTTCAATTTCAGGATGATCAATTGGTAAATAAACAGCTGCCGACCCTCTTCGTAAAGAGCCCTGACTGATTGCAAGGGTTAAAGAGTCCATGACTCTTATGAAAGGAACAATTCCACTTGTTTTACCAACTCCACCTATTGGTTCGCCGATTGATCTTAAGTTACCCCAATAAGAACCAATTCCCCCACCCTTTGAGGCCAACCAAACATTTTCTGTCCACAAGTCAACTATGCCACCTAAACTGTCATTTGCTTCATTGAGAAAACAAGATATTGGAAGTCCTCTACCGGTTCCACCATTAGAAAGAATAGGCGTTGAAGGCATAAACCAAAGCTGTGAAATATAATCGTATAAGCGTTGAGAATGTTCTTGATTATCACCATAATATGATGCTACTCGGGCAAATAAATCTTGAAAGGATTCGCCTGGCACTAAATACCTATCTTCAAGTGTTTCTCTTCCAAAATCAGTTAAAAGAGAATCTCTAGAAGGGTCAATTTTAACTCTAAAACCTTTTCCTTTATGCTGAACTGCCCTATCATTAATTTTAAAATCAATGCGGGGCTGTTCAGTAAGTTCAGCAGGTGGTTTTTCACCAATTTTAGATTTAGCAAATGAGTAAATTTCTTCCATCTCCTCTTTAGTATAACCAGAAATAACAGGAGTTGGAGTCTTCTTTTCTTTATTTTGATCAGTTTTTTCTAGTTTATTCATTAGCATTTTCTATCCCTTCCTTTTTTTGAGAGAGTCGGGCTCTCTCTGCAGCAAATGCTGCATTATTGCTTGCAACGGCAATTTAAAATAATGTTTAGGGCGCAACATACAATTTTTTTGGCTTCCTATTTTTAAGTAAATTTTACTACAAATAGAGTATATAACGTTACCTAACACAAAATATAGTATCCTGTTCGTTCTGTAGGTCAACAAAGAAAAAACAAAAAAGTGAATTTTTTTTGTTTTTTTTTGACATTTTATAAAAAAATATCGAAGGTTATATTTGTAAATCAATCATTTAAAGGAGTTTTATTTTGTCAAATTCAAATCATACATTTAAGTCTTGGCGGTTAAAAAAAAGACCAGAAGGAGAAATAAAGGGGAGTGATCTCGAACTTATTGACGAAAGTATTCCGGAATTAGAAGATAATCAGGCTCTGGCGAGAACAATTTATTTTTCTTTAGATCCTACAAATAGGATTTGGATGTCAGATGTAGACCAATATATGGAACCGGTTGAAATAGGAGATATTATGAGGGCAGGTGGCTCAATTGCAATTGTTGAAGATTCTAATATAGATGGTGTTTCTGTTGGTGACATAATTCAGGGTGGCATGCATGGTGGTTGGCAAGATTACTTTATTGTACCAGGTAACGATATAATAAAAATCCCTACCAATACAGGATTACCTTTGACTGCATTTATTTCTGTTCTTGGATTTACAGGGCCAACAGCATATTTTGGATTTCTCGATATTGGTAAACCAAAAAAAGGAGAAACAGTAGTTGTTTCGGCAGCTGCAGGAGCTGTAGGCTCAATAGTTTGTCAAATTGCAAAAATAAAAGAGTGTAATGTTATAGCAATAGCAGGCTCTGATGAAAAATGTGACTGGCTAAAAAATGACCTAGGTGTTGACCATGTAATTAATTATAAAAAAGAGAATGTGCTCCAAGCTCTAGAAAAAGCATGTGTAAACGGAATTGATATATATTTTGATAATGTTGGTGGTGACACTTTAGATGCTGCACTAACGTTAATGAATAAGTTTGGTAGAATTCCAGTATGTGGACTAATTTCAATGTATAATGATTGGTCTTCGGCGGGTCCTAAAATGTACAGAAATATCTTAATGAAGACATTAACAGTAACTGGCTTTTTAGTTTCAGATTATGCTGAAAGATTCGAAGAAAGTTTACAAAAGCTTGGTCAGTGGATGGCTGAAGGAAAGATTAAATATAAAGTGGACGTGGTTGAAGGCATTGAAAATGCCCCGACAGCCGTCAACAAATTATTTTCTGGGGAAAACAAGGGTAAGCTTATAATTCAAACATCACGAGAAGTTTAACTAAAAAACCTCAAATAATCCCGCTGCACCCATTCCACCACCTATGCACATCGTCACAACAACGTTTTTAGCTTTTCTTCTTTTCCCTTCAAGAAGAATGTGACCAACTAGTCTTGCGCCTGTCATACCAAAAGGGTGACCAATTGCTATCGATCCACCGTTTACATTTAATTTTTCATTATCAATACCAAGTTTATCTCTGCAATATAAAGTTTGGCTTGCAAATGCTTCATTAAGCTCCCACAGATCAATATCATCAATATTGAGATTGTTCCTTTCCAAAAGTTTTGGAATTGCAAAAACTGGTCCAATACCCATTTCATCAGGTTCGCATCCGGCGACAGCAAAGCCCTTGAAAGCACCAAGAGGTTCAAGACCCTTTTGTTCAGCTAGTTTTGAATCCATTACCACAACTGAAGCAGCCCCATCAGATAATTGAGAGGCATTACCAGCTGTTATAAAATGTTCCTCTCCCCGAACAGGTTTTAATTGGGAAAGACCATCAATGGTTGTTGAAGGTCTATTACATTCATCTTTATCTACAGTATAGTCTACAATAGTTTCTTCACCACTTTCCTTATTTACAACTTTCATTTTGGTATCCATTGCAACAATTTCATCTTTATAAAGTCCGGCTTCCTGGGCTGCAGCAGTTCTTTTTTGACTTTGCAAGGAATATTCATCTTGGCTTTCACGCGAGATATTATATCTTTTTGCAACGATATCAGCTGTTTCAATCATTGGCATCCATAAGGCAGGATAACTCTCCATAAGCTTTTCTTCAGTAATATTGTTGAAATTAATACCTTGCATTGGAACCAATGATATTGACTCAACACCTGCACCAATTACAGCTTGAGCTCCTTCATTTAAAACTCTTCCTGCTGCCATTGCAATAGTTTGAAGACCAGAAGAACAAAATCTATTAACAGTTACACCAGAGGTTGTTACAGGACAGCCTGCCCAAATTGCAGCGAGCCTTCCAACATTTTGGCCTGTAGCACCCTCAGGAGTTCCACATCCCATTATAACATCTTCAATCTCACTCGGATCTAGTTTTGCTCTCTCAATAGAGTGTTTAACTGCATGTCCTGCCATGGCTGCACCATGAGTTATATTAAATCCACCACGCCCAGATTTTGCTAGCCCTGTTCTTGCTGTTGAAACTATTACTGCTTCTTTAGTCATATTAAGCTCCTTATGAGTTAAGATTATTGGTCTATTTTTAAATACAGTCTTCTAATAATTATAAAATAAGTAAATTTATATTATAATTACCTTTTTTCTTTTATAAAATTCAATTAAGTCATAAGTATAAGGAGTTTTTTTGTCAAATCATCATACAAAACAAAATTACTATAAATTCATTGTAGATAATAAAGAGGCAATAGCAACTAGTGAATTTGGAACTAACGTAAAACTTTTAACTATAAATATTGATTTAGGTAATCTAGAAAATTACTCTGAAATTGATAATTCAAATATTAGGTCAGTTATTGAAAAGAAAAGCAAGGATACTCTTTTTTTAAAAACTCTTATAGTCATAAATGAGGAAGTTGTTGCCTCTTCTTCAAGTATATGGACTAAACATTAAATAAAATGATTTTAAAATTACATCATAGATATTTTTTTCTTTTTCTTATCTTATTTTTTATTAAAAGTTGTGGTGGTGGAGGAAGCGCTCCTAGTTCACTATCATTAACACCCGTTCAGAATGACGATTCATCTGAACCAACCAAATTAAATTCTGAAATTTATATACCTAAAGAAACTTTTGAAACGCCTGAATATAAAAATCAATGGGGTCTAAATTTCATTAACGCCTCTGATATATATTCATACGGTGCATCAGGCAAAGGAATTATTGTAGGTGTTGTTGATGAGGCATTAGATTGGGGGCATCATGAATTCCTTAAAAAGGATATTTTACATCCAGATAGTATTCTCACATATAGTGGAGGGAGAGAACCTACTCCATTGGAAAAATTCCATGGTACTGCTACAAGCTCAATTATAGCAGGAAGGAAAGACGATGAACCAGTTGATAGGAATATGCATGGTGTTGCTTACGATGCGCAGATATTATTTGTTGCGATAGAATTAGGCTCCCCTCCCTCTGATGGCGAATACGAGGCAATAGATTTACCGGCATTTAGTTGGGAAAGATTTGATGAGCAAGAGTCTGCTTTTTATAGAGAGTTATCTTCAAAGGTTGATGTCATAAATAATAGTTTCGGATTTACCGGTCAAATAACTGATTATTCTAAGGATATTTTAGAAAATACATTTCCAAAATTAATTAATACCTTTGCAACTGAAGAAGATACAATATTTGTATGGTCAGCAGGAAACTACAATGGCATTGTTAATACGGATGGGGAAAAAGTAGAGGCATCTGATCCCGGAATCTTAGCTGGCTTAAGTTATTTTTTTCCTGAATTAGCAAAAAATAATGTTGCGGTAGTTGCTGTAAATAAAGATGGTGATATTGCTGAATTTTCAAATAGATGTGGTGTAGCTAGTGAATTTTGTATTGCTGCACCGGGAGTGAGAGTACCGCTTGCAATACCTAATAATTTATTTAATTCATTAACGGATATTGAAAAAGAAGGCTTCAATGAAAATGTTTTAGATTATTTAGAAAGTCATCCAACAGAAGCATACTTGTTGGGATCAGGAACATCTTTTTCAGCTCCACATGTTACTGGAGCTATAGCGGTTTTAAAAGAATTGTTTAAAGATAATTTATCTAGCATTCAAATTTTGGACCGTATATTTAAGACTGCAAATAAAACGGGGAAATATTCTAATAAAGAAATTTTTGGGCAAGGCTTGCTAGATTTAAAAACAGCTTCATCCCCAGTTGGTTCAGCTCTTTTTTATACTACCTCAGATATCAATGGAAGTGCTTCACTTGCGGCTTCCACCTATATTTTAGTATCAAAATCTTTTGGTGATAGCCTCATTGTAGGTCTTAAGAACAAGAGTATATCAATTTTTGATGCTTATGATGCTCCCTTCTCTGTAAATATAAATAACTTTATTAACAGGATCATTCCAAGCTCCAGTTCCTTAGAAAAGTTATCTAATTTTCAAGAAAAAAAATATAGTTACGTCACACCTAGAGGTTTTGAATTTTATTCCTCATGGAAAAAATCACTAGGTCCATACGGAATTGAAATTAACAAAATTAATTCTGCAAAAATTAATTTTCGAAATAATAATTCCTTAATTTCCTTTTCATATGGAAAAAATCCATCAGTAAATATTTTTGATATTAATGAAGAGTCATTAATTTCTAAAATATTTTATGACAAAAATGCTTTTTTAAATCCATGGTTAAGCTCTGTTGAGGAAGGATATAATTTAGGTTTATCTAGAAGGTTAAATTTTTTGCATTTTGATATAAATATTTTTACTGGCTTTAAAAGAGATGAGGACTGGTTCCTGAATCCATCTTTAAGTTTTCTAAAAAAAGAAAATGAAAGTAAAGGTTTTTTTCTAACTCTCAGGAATAAAAAATTATCAAGTAATATGGTGGGTTATACATTAGGTTTTTTAGAGTCTAATGATGGATTCTTAGATAGTATCTTTAATGGTGCTTTCACAATAAAGGATAATACTAAAAGCCTTTTCTCCTCCATTGTATATAAATCAGTTCTTCCAAAAGATTGGTATTTTATTGGAAGTTTTAATGCTGTAAAACTCTCAGATATTAATTCTAGTAATTTTATTCATAATATATCAAATTTAACAGAGTTTAGTTTTGATATTGGTCTAATAAAGAAATCATTTTTATATAAAAATGATCTTTTATCATTTCGAATAAAACAAGATCCTAGAATTAAAGATGCAGAGTTAACTTTAAATTTACCCAGAGGTAGAAATTATAAAGGAATTATTAATTATAAATCTGTTATATTACCAATAAGTCCTTCAGGTCGTGAAATTAATCTCGAGACTGCATGGTCACTCCAAAAAAATAATAGAAGATCATATATTAATTTGAATCTCATTAAGGATAAAGATCATATTAGATCAAATACTATTGATATAAGTCTGTTATTTGCGCATCAAATATTTTTTTAATTATAGAAGTCCAAAATCTTTTTTAATAGGATACAAATCTTCAAATTCAGGATCCTTTTTTTCCATTTGAGAGCTTAATGCTTCCTTCATATCAATTTGGGGATTATACATTCCTGTTTGCCACATGGCTATTTGGTTTAATCCTTCTTCAATAGTTCTGCCTCGAGTATAATTAATCGCTTCTTTTGAACCCCATATTGCTAGAGGGGATTTCATAGTAATTTCCTTTGCTATCTTCATCACTTCTTTCATCATTTCTTCATGACTAGGAAAAACATTATTTACTAATCCTGTATCTTTTGCTTCTTTAGAGAACATTCTTCTTCCTGTATAAGCCAATTCTTTCACCAGCCCTAAAGGTAATAAGTAAGGGAGTCTAGGGAAAGTTCCAACGTCTGCCGTCATTCCAATATTTATTTCTTGGATACAAAAAAAGGCATCTTCTGTACAATATCTAATATCACAAGCTGATGCAAAGTCGACGGCGCCCCCTATGCATCCACCCTGAATAGCCATTAAAACTGGAACTCTGGAATTATCAATGCAGTTAAATGTCTCCTGAAGCTTGAGAAGGCCTTTATAAAAACTACCTTTTTTTCTTCCAGGATCAGTTTTAGGATTTTCTCTAGTTCTAGCAGTTTCAGCATTACCAAATACTGATAAATCCATACCAGCACTGAAATGTTTTCCTGTAGAAGAAATAACTATTACTCTAGCAAGTGCATCATAATCTATCTCATTAATGATTTTTGGTAAATCTGACCAAAAGGACACTGGTAAACTATTCATTTTCTCTGGTCTATTGAGACTTATGTGTGCAATTTTATCCTTAATATCTACTTTAAAACATTCAAATTTTTCATCTGTTAGTGACATTTTTAATTCCTTTTTCTAAAAATTATAAAATACTATCTTGATAGTTATTTTCTAGCATGTTTTTGTATATTTTTTTAGGAGAAAATTATGGCAATTGATTATGATAAAATTATGGCTATGAAGACAACTAATGTTGAATATTCATATTCAGATAATGATACTATGCTTTATGCTTTAGGAATTGGTTTTGGAAGAGACCCTATGAATAGAAATGAGCTGGATTTTGTCTATGAAAAAAACTTAAAAACCATACCTTCAATGGCGACGGTAATAGCCTGGGGTGCAGGACATATGCGGGATAGTGGTATCAATTACCTTATGGTCGTACATGGAGAACAAAGACTAAAAATTCATCAACCACTTCCAGTTGCAGCAAATATTTTGGTAGACTCTAAAGTAACTGATATTATTGACAAAGGTGAAGATAAGGGAGCCCTATTAATCACCGAAGTAAATATCAAGGATAAAGAAACAGGAAATCTTTTATGTACATTAGGTGGAACAACTTTCGCTAGAGGCGATGGAGGTTTTGGTGGACCAAAAGAGGGTGGACCGAAGCCACACGCTATTCCAAATAGAGATCCAGATATTATAAGTGAGTTAAGTACATCACCTGATCAAGCTCTATTGTATAGATTATCAGGTGATAGAAACCCGCTTCACTCGGATCCAGATGTGGCAGAGGCAGCAGGCTTTCCAAAACCAATACTTCATGGTTTGTGTTCTTATGGAACTGCATGTAAATCAATCATTCAAGATGTATGTGATTACAATAGTTCGTCAATTGAGCAATTAGACGTTAGATTTTCATCACCCGTATTTCCAGGTGAAAAAATTTCAACTGAAATTTGGGTTGATGATAAAGAAATTTCATTTAGATCCTGGGTTAAAGATAGAAATGTAATGGTTATAAATAACGGTAAGTGCGTTCTAAGAGGTTAAAATTTTCTGAACCTTTCAGATAAACCTAACGCAATCATGCAAATTAAAATTAGTACTATCAGCCCGTTTAATGCATCAATAAAATTAATATCTTTTGATAAATTATCATTATTATTTGTATTATTAATTAAAATTTCTTTACTTGTTTGAGGTAAATCTATTCCGATAATTTTTTCTGAAATTTTTAGCTCACTCCCAGATTTTTGATCACTTTTTATAATTTCATTCAAAGAACTGTTCTCTATAACTATATTATTTTTATTATTTGTAGAGTTACTTTCTTCATCCATAATTTTCTCCTAGAGTAACTTTAGCTCAATAACTTTAGATTAAGAAACAAATTATAAAATTTTATATTATTTAGATTCTATTCTTAATTTTTATTATTTCTTTTTGTACTATTTCTGGATATTCCATTGGTAAAAAATGTGAAGAATTATTTATAATTTTAAACGTTCCATTTGGGTCCCTTAGTTTTAATAATTTAATTCCAGGCTCTTGAGTTGTGGAGCCAATCTCTCCCTGCAAAAGAGTAATTGGACAGCTTATCTTTTTTATTGATTCCATAGCATTATGTTTCCAAGATGAAAAAGTTGCTGCTTCCCACTCAGGGTGACAAGTAAGAATATGACAATCTCCTTCCGTTTTAGTTCCACCATCTATGTAATCATCTAAAAAACCATCTACCCAAGTGGTAAAAGCACCTCTTCCTTTATATGACTTTTTAATCATTTCTTTGTTAGGAAATTCTCTTCGTCGTTTTAAAGTACTATCAGCCCTTGATGTAGCTTCTTTAATCAATGATAAGAATTTAAATGCAGGGAATTTTCTACCCAATTTTATTAAGTTTAAATTAAATTTTGGAATTAAAACTGGCTCTATTAAAACTAATCCTGATACAAGTTCTGGTCTAGATGCAGCAACTTGCATAATTGTTGCGCCACCCATCGAATGTCCGCCTAAAATTATAGGTTCTCCCTTTTCCTTAACAAAATTTTCTACTGAACGTATTAAATCATCTCTGTATACTACCCAATCATACATTTTTTTTGGTATAGCGTCAGTTTCTGTAAAACCGTGACCTCTGGCATCAATTGCTCTTATGTGAAACTCATTTGAGAGGGGTTCCAATAATTTTCTATATGTTAGAGAATTAAAACCAGTAGCATGCGAAAATTGAAAACCTGGTAATTCCGATTCATCGTTCCATTCAATATATGAAACATTTCCATCACCAAAATTGTGAATTTTTTTTGTAAACTGTTCTTTTTTCATTTAAAGATTTCTGTACCAATTTGATATACCCTCGCCAATTTCTTTTGGCGAGTCTTCTTGAATAAAATGGTTTCCTTTAACAGTCAATTCTTGTTGATTTTTCCATTTTCTACAAAATTTTCTTTGTTTTCCTTTTAAAATAGATCCAGGATCAGCATTTATAAATAATTTAGGTATCTCATTAATAGACATCCACGATGAATAATCTTTTACGATTTTACATACATCCTCTGGTTCATTGTTTATTGGAATTTGTCTTGGCCAATCCAATGTAGGTCGTCTATCAATTTCTTCTAAAAAGGGTCTTCGATAAACATCCATTTCTATTTCTGTTAAATTTCGAATAACTGCATTTGGAAGAATTCCCTCAATAAATAAATTCTTTTTCAAAATTAAATTCTCTCCTGCATCTGACCTCAATCCTTGAAAAATTGATTTTGCATCTTTAGGCCAATCATCCCAGGTGATATTTTGAACAATTGCCTCCATATAGCATATTCCTTTGATATCTTGTTGATTTTCATAAGCCCAATTAAAACCTAAAGCAGAACCCCAATCATGAATAACAAAAGTAATATTTTTATTTACTTCTAATTCTTCAATGCATGCATCAAAATACTTTTTCTGAACATGGTAGGAATAGGTATTGTTACCCTCATCAGTAAGTTTATCACTATCCCCCATACCAATTAAATCAATTGCTATACATCTGCCTTGATTTTCTAAATATGGAATAATATTTCTCCAAAGATATGAAGATGTAGGATTACCGTGCTGAAAAATGATTGGATCACCTTCACCTTTTTCAACATATGACATATTTTTTCCAAGAACCTTGATATTCTTTTTTTCAAGCTCCTGATCAGATATTTCTACCATTTTATTTTCCTTTGAATTCAGGTTTTCTTTTTGAGGTAAAGGCTTCAATTCCTTCCGGACCATCCACACCCTTTAATTGTTCAGAGAAGATCTGTGATTCCAGCTCCATTTGCGTTTCTAAGCCATTAGAAAAACTTTGTCTCAGCATTTCTTTAACACCACCGAACGCCTTAGTAGGTCCTTTCGCAATCTTCAGGGCAAGTTTGTTTGTATTACTAATTACATCTTCATCACTTACAACTTTATTTATCAATCCCCAGTCAAGTGCTTCTTTGGAAGATAAAACTCTATTAGTTAGCATTAATTCCATTGTTCTCTTTTTCCCAATAGATCTTGGAAGGTGGAATGTTGAACTTCCATCAGGAGTAAGACCAGCTGCTGTATAGGCAGATGAAAATTTAACATTTTCTCCTGCTATTGCCATATCACAGGCTGAAACAAGAGATAAACCAGCGCCAGCAGCTGTTCCAGTAATAGCTCCTATCATTGGTACATCTAAATGATCAATTTTTGATAATGCAACATGAAGTATGCCTATCATTTCTGAGATTGCTGCCCGCATATTTTTTTGCTCAGTCATGAATTTTAAGTCACCACCTGCACAAAATATAGGTCCTTCTCCTTGAAGAATAAGCACTCTTACTTTTTCTCCAGACTCACATCTAATGGCTATATCTAAAAGTTCTTTAACGAGAGGTATAGTAATAGCATTAGCCGAATTTGGTCTATTGAGAGTTATCCTTCCAATATTATCTTCAACATCAAACTTTATGTTTTCATACTTCATAATTATTCCTTAAATAGATTACTTTTATAAATCATTTTATAGAGGTCAATTAATTAATTTATTTATTTATGTATTATCTAGCTTCAGCTTCAAGAGGTAAGAATAGTTTTGAGGCTTTATAAAAACATAAAGCAGCAATTGGATACAAAATTATGCCTAAGCTTAAAAGTGAATATCTTATCCCTGCTTGATCATAACCATTTACTTCATTAAATATATAATCATTTAAGAATCCTAAAGCAAAAGGCCCTAGAGCAAATCCTACAACATTAGCGCTGATATAATAGATAGCTGCTGTTCTTCCTCTGAGGTTAATTGGGGAGGCATTCTGAAATGCCGCTCCATATAAACCTGGACCACAAGACATAAAGAAAATCATTCCTGCTAAACCAATTTGAGAGTAGAAGGATGAGGTTGAGAGGGTGAAAAGTAAAAGTGAAACCCATATAAGAATTACGAAAATACCTGCAATTCTTAAATGAGCATTAATAATACCTTTTTGAATCATTTTACTAGCTATAATACCAGCACCAATACTTCCTCCAATACCAAGAAAAATATTAAAGATACCAAAATTTTGACCAGCTATTGTTTTAGGAATATCGTGAACCCTTACTAGCATTTCTATTCCCCACGC
>NHHR02000010.1 GCA_002170885.2 Rhizobiales bacterium TMED168
GCGGGTGTAGCTCAATGGTAGAGTAACAGCCTTCCAAGCTGATGATGAGGGTTCGATTCCCTTCACCCGCTCCATTTAATCCGAGGTTTTTAAATTGGCGTTGTCAATTTTAGTATAATTTTGTGGAGTATAAATATGTCTAAAGAAAAATTTGAACGTAACAAGCCTCATTGTAACATTGGAACCATTGGTCATGTTGATCACGGAAAAACTACTTTGACTGCAGCTATAACAAAAGTTTTAGCTGATGCTGGTAGTGCAGAATTTTCTGCTTTTGATCAAATTGACAATGCACCAGAAGAACGTGAAAGAGGCATAACAATTGCAACATCTCATGTTGAGTATGAAACTGATGGTCGTCATTATGCCCATGTTGATTGCCCAGGTCACGCCGACTACGTAAAAAATATGATTACTGGTGCTGCTCAAATGGATGGAGGTATCTTGGTGGTATCTGCCGCAGATGGTCCTATGCCTCAAACAAGAGAGCATATTTTGCTTGCACGACAAGTTGGTGTTCCTGCATTAGCAGTTTTCATGAATAAAGTTGACCAAGTCGATGATGAAGAGCTTCTTGAGTTGGTTGAAATGGAAATAAGAGAACTTTTAAATGAATATGAATTCCCTGGTGATGATATACCTATTGTAAAAGGTTCAGCTTTAGCTGCATTAGAAGGAAAAGATGATGATATTGGTAAAGAGGCAATTCTCGAACTAATGAAAAAAATTGACGAATATATTCCTCAACCTGAAAGACCTGTAGATCAGCCTTTCTTGATGCCAATTGAAGATGTCTTCTCAATTTCTGGAAGAGGAACTGTTGTTACTGGACGTGTTGAAAGGGGAGTGATTAACGTTAATGAAGAAATAGAAATCGTTGGCGTAAAAGATACTCAAACCACTACATGCACAGGTGTTGAAATGTTCCGTAAACTTCTTGATCAAGGTGAGGCGGGGGATAATGTCGGTATTCTTTTAAGAGGTATTGATCGAGAGCAGGTAGAAAGAGGACAAGTACTTTGTAAGCCAAAGTCAATCACACCTCATACTAAATTTAAAGCTAGTGCCTATATTCTTACCAAAGAGGAAGGTGGCAGACATACTCCATTCTTTACGAATTATAGACCTCAATTTTATTTTAGGACTACAGACGTTACAGGAGTTGTATCACTTCCTTCTGGTACCGAGATGGTTATGCCTGGTGATAATATTGAAGTTGATGTAGAACTAATTGTTCCAATCGCAATGGAAGATAACCTTCGTTTTGCTATACGTGAAGGCGGAAGAACGGTTGGTGCTGGGGTTGTTTCGGCTATTATCGAGTAGTTTATTTTTTGGAGGAGTGTAGCTCAATTGGCTAGAGCACCGGTCTCCAAAACCGGGGGTTGGGGGTTCGACTCCCTCCACTCCTGCCAAAATAGGAACAATTTTTAAATTTTATTGGAGAAATAGTATGTCTAAGGTAAGTCCTCTGTTGTTTATTCAGCAAGTTAGAAATGAAGTTTCTAAGGTTACTTGGCCATCTAGAAATGAAACTACTTTAACATCCATTATAGTGATCTTTTTTGCTATAATTGCATCTATCTTTTTCTTTTTAAGTGATCAAGTAATGAGTTTTTTTATTAAACTAATTTTGGGATTAGGAAGTTAACAAATGGCAAAACGTTGGTATATAATCCACGCATATTCTAATTTTGAAAAAAAGGTTGCTGAATCTATTAAAGAAAGAGCTGTTTTGGCAGGGATTGAAAATCTTTTTGAGGAAATTATTGTTCCAACAGAAGATGTTGTTGAGATCAGAAGAGGGAGAAAAATAAATACTGAAAAAAGATTTTTTCCAGGTTATGTTCTTGTAAAAATGGAATTAACAGATCAAGCATTTCATTTAGTTAAGAGTACTCCAAAGGTAAGTGGCTTTTTAGGATCAGATCATGGAACAAAACCACATCCAGTTTCACAGTCAGAAATTGATAGGATTACTAATAGAGTTCAAGAAGGTATCGATAATCCAAAACCTTCAATTATTTTTGAAATCGGAGAACAGGTTAGAGTATCTGAAGGTCCTTTTGCTTCCTTCAGTGGTTTTGTTGAGGAAGTAGACGAAGAAAAGACTAGACTAAAGGTTGCAGTTTCTATATTTGGTCGTCCTACACCTGTTGAGCTTCAGTATGGTCAAGTTGAAAAATTATAAAGGTAAATAGTTATGGCAAAAGAAATTGAAGGTTATTTAAAATTACAAGTTCCTGCTGGACAGGCTAATCCATCTCCTCCAATTGGACCTGCTTTAGGTCAAAGAGGTCTTAATATAATGGAATTTTCAAAAGCTTTTAACGATGCTACTAAAGAGGAAGTTCCTGGGACACCATTACCAACAACTATTACAATTTATGAAGATAAATCTTTTACTTTCAAAATTAAAACAGCTCCAACAAGTTATTTGTTGAAAAAGGCTGCTAAAATTGATAAAGGTTCACAAATGCCTGGAAGAGAGTCACGTGGCTCTGTATCTGTTGCACAATGTAAGGAAATTGCTGAAACTAAAATGAAAGATTTGAATGCTAATGATATTGATGCCGCAGTTGATATTGTAAAAGGATCTGCTAGGTCTATGGGCATGGAAGTTAGGGATTAAAATGTCAAAAAGAGGAAAAAGATATATTTCAAATAAAGAAGGCCTTGATATTGAAAAGAATCACGACCTAAAGGAAGCCGTTTCCATCATTAAATCAAAAGCAAACGCCAAATTTGATGAGACAATAGAAGTTTCTCTTAATTTGGGTCTTGATCCTTCTCAATCTGACCAAACTGTAAGGGGTGTTGTAAGTCTCCCTAATGGAATTGGAAAAGATGTAAGAGTTGCTGTTTTTGCTAAAGGTGATCTTGCAAAACAGGCAGAGGATGCAGGTGCCGATTTAGTAGGTTCTGAAGAATTAGTCGATGAAGTTGCTTCAGGAAAAATTGATTTTGATCGTTGTATATCAACACCTGAAATGATGCCTCTTGTTGGAAAATTAGGTAAGGTGCTTGGTCCAAGAGGGATGATGCCTAACCCTAGAACTGGCACGGTTACTAATGATATACTAGAAGCAGTAAAATCTTCCAAATCTGGGGCTGTAGAATTTAGAGCTGAGAAAAGTGGAGTTGTTCATGCAGGAATTGGAAAAGCAAGCTTTTCTGAGGATGCTATTTATGAGAATATTATAGAATTTGTAAGTGCGGTCCGCAAGGAAAAGCCAAGCGGGGCAAAAGGAACGTATATTAAAAAGATTTCTCTCAGTTCCACTATGGGACCAGGAGTAATAATTGATACCGGAGGAGTTTAGACAATTTTGGTATTAATTGCATACTTTAATGTATGCAACTGTCCTAGATTATGGGTGTTTATGACTTAAAGTGTTTATCACTCCTATATGAGACAGGTAGAGAGACGAGTAAGATTTTTCTTAATCGGTTCAATATCAGGACAGCTAGTTATTCTGCAAATATTAGCATTTGTAGAATTTTTGTTGGTAAACCTTTTATGGTTTGTTTTGGAGAAAGTTTGTGGATAGAGCTAGTAAAGAAAAAATTGTATCGTCACTTAATAAATCATTTGATGAATCTAATTTTTTAATTGTAACACAGAATGAAGGTCTAACAGTCGAGGAAATTTCTTCATTAAGAAATTCACTTAGAGAAGAAGCAAATACATCTTTTAAAGTTGCAAAAAATAGTCTTGCAAAACTTGCTGTTGATAATACCTCAGCTAAATCTCTGGAAGATTTGTTTAGTGGCCCTACGGCTATTGCATTTTCTAATGAATTAACTTCTTCACCAAAAATTATTGTTGATTTCGCAAAAGATAATGAAAAATTATCCATTGTAGGAGGCATGATGGATGGAGAATTAATTGATACTGAGGTTATAAAAAAACTTGCGAACCTTCCAACTATGGATGAGTTAAGGGCTAAGATTATAAGTCTACTAATCGCTCCAGCTACAAAAATTGCTGGAATTTTAACTCGACCAGGTGGACAATTAGCCCAAGTTATAAATGCTAAATCTCAGTTACCAGAATCAATAAACCCAACAACTGAATCTAAGACAGAGGAAACTGCGGCAGAAGAGATAGCAGCAGAAGAAACTGAAGTGGAAGATACTGAAGTAGGAGAAACTGCAACAGAGGAAACTTTACCAGAAGAAGCTACTTTAGAAAAAGAAACTGATTAATTATTACAAATATTATTATAATAGGAGATTATTATGGCCGATTTAGAAAAAATTGCTGAAGAACTTTCAAGTTTATCTGTTTTAGAGGCATCAGAATTATCAAAATTACTTGAAGATAAATGGGGAGTTTCTGCGGCTGCACCAGTTGCTGTCGCTGCACCCGCTGCAGGTGGAGGAGAAGCTGCTGCAGAAGAACAAGATTCATTTACAGTTGTTTTAAATGCAGCTGGGGATAAAAAAATTAATGTTATTAAAGAGGTAAGAACAATCACTGGTCTTGGTTTAAAAGAAGCCAAAGATTTAGTCGAGGGAGCTCCAAAGGACGTTAAAGAGGGTGCATCTAAAGAAGAGGCTAATGAGATTAAAGAAAAACTTGAAGCTGCTGGTGCAACTGTAGAGTTAAAGTAGAAAATTTAATTTTTAATCATTTTTTATAAAGTATAACTTTAAGGCTAGAATAATATGTCACAAACACTGCAAAATCGAAGAAGACTAAGAAAAACTTTTCAAAGAAACGACCAAATTGCAGAAATGCCAAATCTAATTGAAGTTCAAAAATTTTCATATGAACTTTTTTTACAGAGGTTTATTTCAAGCAATGATAGACTGGATAAAGGTCTTGAAAATGTTTTCCGTTCAGTTTTTCCGATTAGTGATTTTAGCGAAACCTCTACTATTGAGTATATTTCTTATTCTTTTGATGAACCTAAGTTTGATACTGATGAATGTATTCAAAGAGGTTTAACTTATGCAGCTCCTTTAAAAGTAACACTCAGATTGATTGTTTTTGATGTTGATGAAGAAACTCAAGCTAAATCAGTTAAGGATGTAAAAGAACAAGATGTTTATATGAGTGATTTGCCATTAATGACAGAAAATGGAACTTTTATTATTAATGGTACAGAAAGAGTGGTTGTATCTCAAATGCATAGAAGTCCAGGAGTATTTTTTGATCATGATAAAGGTAAAACTCATTCATCAGGAAAAATTTTATTTGCAGCTAGAATAATACCATATAGAGGTTCCTGGATGGATTTTGAATTTGATCCTAAAGATATTGTTAATGCCAGAATTGATAGAAAGAAAAAAATTCCTGCTACTACTATTTTGTATAGTCTTGGATATGACGCAGAAGAAATTCTTTCAATGTTTTATAAAAGCGAAGATTATACCAAATTTAAAGATGGTTGGAAAAAAGATTTTATTTCTGAGAATATTGTAGGAGGTAAATCTTTATTTCCTCTAATATCAAAAGGCAAAGTTGTAGTAGAGCAAGGTAAAAAATTCACTCCAAGATTACTTAAACAGATTGAAGAGAAAAATATTAAAGAGTTAGAAATTACAAATGAAGAATTGCTTGGTAAGTTTATATCTAAAGATATTGTAAATCTTGATACTGGTGAGATTTATGCTGAAGCTGGTCAGGAAATAACAGAAGAATTGTTAACTACATTTGAATTAGAAAAAATTAAAACAATTCCTGCTCTAGTAATTGATAACATAAACTCTAGTCCATTTTTACGTAATACCTTAGCACTAGATAAATCCATTGATAAAGAAACCGCATTATTTGAGATATATAAAATTTTAAGACCTGGTGAACCACCTACTGTTGAAAGTGCCACAGCATTATTCGATAGTTTATTTTTTGATTCTGATCGTTATGACTTATCAGATGTAGGTAGGGTAAAATTAAATATGAGGCTTGATCTTGATACCCCTGATACAGTTAGAGTTTTAACTAAAGATGATATTATATCTGTATTAAAAACCTTAGTTAATTTAAGAGACGGTAAAGGTGATATTGATGGTATTGATAATTTAGGTAACCGAAGAGTAAGATCTGTTGGTGAGCTTTTAGAAAATCAATTCAGAATTGGTCTTCTAAGAATGGAAAGGGCTATAAGAGAAAGAATGAGCTCTGTTGATATAGATGCAGTAATGCCTCAAGATATTATCAACGCAAAACCAATAGCTGCAACTATTAGAGAATTTTTTGGCTCTTCACAACTTTCACAATTTATGGATCAAACAAATCCTTTATCTGAAATTACTCACAAAAGAAGAGTTTCTGCTTTAGGGCCAGGAGGCTTAACTAGAGAAAGAGCAGGCTTTGAAGTTAGAGATGTTCACCCAACACATTATGGAAGAATATGTCCGATTGAAACCCCAGAAGGTCCTAATATTGGACTTATAAATTCTTTAGCTACATATTCCAGGATAAATAAATATGGTTTTATAGAAAGTCCATATTTAAAAGTTGTTGATGGAAAGAAAACGAATGATATTGTTTATCTTTCTGCTGTTGAAGAGAGTAGGTACAGAATTGCACAAGCAGATGAACCATCGGATGAAAAGGGTAAATTATTATCAGATCTTCTTAATTGTAGACATGATGGAGATTTTGACCTTGTACCTCCATCGTCGGTTGATTTTGTTGATGTTAGTCCTCAACAGACCGTTTCTGTAGCTGCGGCACTAATTCCTTTCCTAGAAAATGACGATGCAAATAGAGCGCTAATGGGATCAAACATGATGCGTCAAGCAGTTCCTCTAGTTACTAATGAAGCTCCTTTTGTTGGAACAGGTATGGAGGAGACTGTTGCTAGAGACTCTGGATCATCTGTTGTTGCTTCAAGAGATGGTATAGTGGATCAGGTTGACTCTCAAAGAATTGTAGTTACTTCCAAAGGTGATTTAGAAGCAGGAGATCTTGGTGTAGATATTTATAATCTAAAAAAATTTCAGAGATCAAATCAGTCTACATGTATGAATCAAAGACCTTTAGTTAGAGTGGGTGATCAAATCTTTAAAGGTGATATTATTGCCGATGGTCCTTCAACTGACTCAGGAGAGCTTGCTCTAGGTAAAAATGTTTTAGTCGCATTTATGCCTTGGAACGGCTATAACTTTGAGGACTCTATTCTGATATCAGAAAAAATTGTCAAGGATGATGTTTTTACCTCTATTCATATTGAAGAATTTGAAGTTATGGCAAGAGATACAAAGCTTGGTTCAGAAGAAATTACTCGCGATATACCTAACGTTGGTGAAGAAGCATTAAGAAACCTTGATGAATCAGGTATAGTTTATATTGGTGCTGAAGTAAAACCAGGTGATATTTTGGTAGGAAAAGTCACCCCTAAAGGTGAGAGTCCTATTACTCCCGAAGAAAAATTACTAAGAGCTATCTTTGGTGAAAAAGCCTCTGATGTAAGGGACTCGTCTCTTAAATTACCTCCAGGAACGAATGGTTCAGTAGTAGATGTAAGAGTCTTTAATAGACATGGTATTGAAAAGGATGAAAGAGCTCTTGCAGTGGAAAGAGAAGAGGTTGAGAGGCTGTCAATAGATAGAGATGATGAATTATCTATTCTAGAAAGAAATATATTTTCTAGATTAAGAGAGTCTTTAATTGGAAAAATGGCTGCATCAGGACCATCTATTAAATCTGAAAAGACCAAAATAGATGAGGAAATGCTTAGAAATATCCCTCGAAGCTCTTGGTGGGAATTTGTTATGCAAAATAATAGTGTTCAAAAAGAAATTGAAAGTCTTAGAGATCAATACAATGAAAATAAAAATCAAATTGAAAAAAGATTTGAAGACAAAGTTGAAAAAGTTAGTAGAGGAGATGAATTATTACCTGGAGTAATGAAAAGTATAAAAGTCTATGTCGCTATCAAAAGAAAACTTCAACCTGGCGATAAGATGGCGGGACGACATGGTAATAAAGGTGTAATTTCGAGAATTGTTCCTGCTGAAGACATGCCTTACTCAAGTGATGGAAGGCATGTTGATGTAGTATTAAATCCATTAGGTGTTCCTAGTAGGATGAATGTTGGTCAGATACTTGAAACTCATTTAGGAGCTGCTTGTGCAGGTTTAGGTCAACAAATTAACAATGCTTTAAAGTCTTATGAGGCGGGTGGAGATATTTCAAGTGTACGATCAACATTGGAAGGAATATACAAACCATCAGAAATCAAAAAATATGAAGACGGTGATCTTATTGAAATGAGCCATACTCTCAGAAAAGGCGTTCCGATAGCTACCCCTGTTTTTGATGGTGCTAGAGAAAATGATATTAATGACCTTTTGGAAAAAGCTGAATTAAATACAAGCGGTCAAATAACTTTATATGATGGAAGAACGGGTGAAAAATTTGATAGACCAGTAACTGTTGGCTATATCTATATTCTTAAGCTGCATCATTTAGTTGACGATAAAATTCATGGTCGTTCAGTTGGGCCATATAGCCTAGTCACTCAACAACCCTTGGGGGGTAAAGCTCAATTTGGTGGGCAGAGATTTGGTGAGATGGAAGTATGGGCTCTTGAGGCTTATGGAGCCGCCTATACTCTTCAGGAAATGCTTACAGTAAAATCAGATGATGTTGCTGGTAGAACTAAAGTTTATGAGTCTATTGTTAGAGGCGAAGAAAATTTTGAGTCCGGAGTACCTGAAAGTTTTAATGTTTTAGTTAAAGAAATGAGATCACTTGGTTTAAATGTTGAATTGCAAGACTCATCGGACTAATTAATCAAAGTTTATTAAGAGTTATTATTTGATAAATATTAAGAGGATATAATGAACAAAGAAGTTTTAAATCTATTTAATCAGCCTAAATCAGGTCAGACATTTGATCATATACGTATAGGTATAGCTAGTCCTGAAAAAATTCTTTCATGGTCTTTCGGAGAGATAAAAAAACCTGAAACAATTAATTATAGAACATTTAAACCTGAAAGAGATGGATTATTTTGTGCAAGAATTTTTGGTCCGGTTAAGGATTATGAATGTTTGTGTGGAAAATACAAGCGTATGAAATTTAAGGGTATTGTTTGTGAGAAATGTGGTGTTGAAGTTACTCTTTCAAAAGTTAGAAGAGAAAGAATGGGGCACATTGAATTAGCCTCTCCAGTTGCTCATATTTGGTTTTTAAAATCTCTACCTAGCAGAATTGGACTTATGTTGGATATGATGCTTAAAGATCTAGAAAAGGTATTATATTTTGAGAGTTATTTAGTTCTTGATCCAGGGCTTACACCTCTAGATAATCTTCAATTATTAACAGAAGAAGAATATTTAGATGCTCAGGATGAGTATGGTGTTGATAATTTTAGAGCTGAAATTGGTGCTGAAGCAATTAGATATCTATTAGAAAATATTGACTTAGATCAAATTAGTGAAGACATAAGAAAAGAAATTAAAGAAACTAAAAGTGAATTAAAGCCAATTAAATTAGCCAAAAGATTAAAACTTATAGAAGCCTTTAGAGAGTCAGGAAATAAACCTGAGTGGATGATTATGAAGGTAATTCCTGTAATTCCTCCAGAATTACGACCTCTTGTTCCTCTAGACGGTGGAAGATTCGCTACATCAGATTTAAATGATTTATATAGAAGAGTAATTAACAGAAATAATAGATTAAGGCGTCTTATGGATCTCAGAGCGCCTGATATCATTATTAGAAATGAAAAAAGGATGTTACAAGAATCCGTTGATGCCCTTTTTGATAATGGTAGAAGAGGCAGGGTTATTACCGGTACAAATAAGAGACCTTTAAAATCACTTTCTGATATGCTTAAAGGAAAACAGGGACGTTTCAGACAAAATCTTTTAGGTAAAAGAGTTGATTACTCCGGTCGTTCAGTAATTGTTGTTGGACCAGAGCTTAAGCTTCATCAATGCGGATTACCAAAAAAATTAGCTTTAGAGTTATTTAAACCATTTATATATTCAAAGTTAGAGTCTCTAGGCTTTTCATCTACCGTCAAGCAATCTCGCAGGATGGTTGAAAGGCAAACTCCAGAAGTATGGGATATTTTAGAAGAGGTAATTCGAGAGCATCCAGTTCTTCTTAATAGGGCGCCTACACTTCACAGGTTAGGTATTCAAGCTTTTGAGCCCGTGCTTATTGAAGGTAAGGCTATTCAACTTCATCCTTTAGTTTGCGCAGCTTTTAATGCTGACTTTGATGGTGATCAAATGGCTGTTCATGTTCCTTTGTCATTGGAAGCTCAATTAGAAGCAAGAGTTTTGATGATGTCCACTAATAATATTCTTCATCCTGCAAGTGGAGAGCCTATTATTGTTCCAAGTCAGGATATTGTTTTAGGCCTTTATTACCTCTCTCAAATGAAGGAAAATGAACCTGGTGAAGGAAAAAGTTTTGATAGCGTTAACGAATTAAGATTTGCACTGGAAAATAAATCTATCACTTTACATTCTAAAATAAATTATAGATTAGAAGATAATGAAGGCTCAAAAATTATTTATGAGACCACCCCTGGAAGAGTTTTAATTTCAGAGGAATTACCTGAAAATGACAATGTTAGTTTCGATATTGTTAACAAATTATTAACTAAAAAAGAAATATCAAAAATTATTGATGATGTTTATAGACATTGTGGTCAGAAAGATACAGTTATTTTTTGTGATCATATAATGAAACTTGGTTTTGAAAATGCTTTTAAAGCAGGGATTTCTTTTGGTAAGGATGATATGATTATTCCTGAAGAAAAAGAAAAAATGATTGAGGAAACTCATTCTTTAGCAACTGAGTTTGAACAACAATATATTGATGGGTTTATTACTAGGGGAGAAAAATATAATAAGGTTGTTGATGCATGGGCTAAATGCACTGACAGAGTTGAAAATAAGATGATGGAAAAAATTTCTACAACATCTATTAATGAAGAAACAAGCAGAGAATACGATGTAAATTCAATTTACATGATGGCTCACTCGGGCGCTAGAGGTTCTGCAGCTCAAATGAAGCAGTTGGCTGGAATGAGAGGATTAATGGCTAAACCTTCTGGTGAGATTATTGAAACTCCTATTATTTCAAACTTTAAAGAGGGTTTGAATGTTTTAGAATATTTTAACTCTACTCATGGAGCTAGAAAAGGGCTTGCTGATACAGCCTTAAAAACTGCTAATTCTGGATATCTTACTCGTAGGCTGGTAGATGTTGCTCAAGATTGCATCATTACTGAAGAAGATTGCGGAACTGATGAAGGTATTACTATGACAGCAGTAATAGATTCTGGTGAAGAAATTGTTCCTTTATCGCAACGATTACTTGGTAGAGTTCCTTGTGAAGATATTATTGATCCAGGGACAAATGAAGTTATAGCAAAAAAAGGTGAAATCATTGAAGAATACCAAGTTCCTCTCCTAGACAAAGCTAATCTTGTATCAGTTAAATTAAGGTCTGTCTTAACATGTAATACAAAAAGAGGTGTTTGCGCTAAATGTTATGGTCGAGACCTTGCAAGAGGAACGCCAGTAAATATTGGTGAAGCTGTTGGAGTCATTGCTGCACAATCAATTGGCGAACCTGGAACTCAACTTACAATGAGAACATTCCACATTGGCGGTACGGCGCAAGTTATGGATAATTCATATGTAGAGTCAAATACTAATGGATCGGTAAATATTGAAAATATGAATATTTTAAAGGATTCTGATGGACGAAATATTGTTATTGGAAGAACTACTACAATTAATATTTTTGATGAAAATGGAACTGAAAGAGCAAGTCACAAGCTTCCTTATGGCTCTCAATTGTTAATTAGTGATGGCGATAAGGTCAAAAAAAGCCAAAGATTAGCCCAATGGGATCCCTATACCATTCCAATCATTACTGAAGCAGCAGGTGTTGTCGCTTTTGAAGACCTTGTAGATGGGGTTAGTATTGGCGAAGTATCTGATGAGTCTACCGGTATTAGTCAAAAAGTTGTCATTGATTGGAAAAATTCATCAAAAGCTGGTGAACTTAAACCCTCAATGGTTATCAAGGACTTAGATGATAACGTTGTAACCCTTGAAAATAATAGAGAGGCTAGATATCTAATGTCTGTAGATGCTATTATTTCAGCTAGTGATGGAACTAAAGTTGGAGCTGGTGATGTTATTGCTAGAATACCTACTGAAGGTGCAAAAACAAAAGATATTACTGGTGGTTTGCCAAGAGTAGCAGAATTATTTGAGGCAAGAAAACCAAAAGACCACGCAATTATTGCAGAAATAACTGGTAAAGTTGAATTCGCTAGAGATTATAAAAATAAAAAGAAGATAGTCATTCATCCTCTTGATGACACTGAACAAGAGGTAAGTTATTTAATTGCAAAAGGGAAACATATTTCTGTTCAAGATGGCGATACCATTGAAAAAGGCGAATATTTAATTGATGGAAACCCTGCACCACATGATATTTTATCTATTCTTGGATTAGAGGCCTTAGCAAGCTATTTGGTTAATGAAATTCAGAGTGTTTATCGTCTTCAGGGTGTTACAATTAATGACAAACATATTGAGGTTATAACAAGACAAATGCTTCAAAAAGTTGAAATTTCAGATCCTGGCGATAGTGCTTTTATCTCCGGAGAGCAACTTGATAAGCTTGAGGCAGAAGAAATTAATGAAAAATTAATTTCAAAAAAACAACAACCTATTGTCTTTAAGCCCATATTATTGGGTATTACCAAAGCATCTCTTCAAACTAGATCATTTATTTCTGCGGCATCTTTCCAAGAAACGACAAGAGTATTGACTGATGCAGCTGTTTATCGAAAATCTGATCATTTGATTGGCTTAAAAGAAAATGTAATTGTTGGAAGGCTTATACCTGCAGGAACTGGAAGCTCTATTCGTCGTTTAGAAAATGATGCAGCATTAAGGGATGAGGAATTAATTTCAGAAAATGCTAAAAATGCTGAAAAAGAAGAAATAGAAGCAGTATAATAAATATAAAAAATACTGTTTTTTTCTTGACTGAAAACAAATACAAAGCTACTAAGACAACGCTTATGACAGGTCGTAGGAATTTACCTAAACGCTGCCGCGCCATTCGCGAAAATTTTAATTAATTATTCATTATTTTTTAATGAATAAATTTTATTGGGGAATACAAGTATGCCTACAATTAATCAGTTAGTTCGTAATAGAAGGGCTAATGTTTCAAAAAGGAATAAAGTTCCTGCTATGGAAGCCTGTCCTCAAAAAAGAGGTGTTTGCACTCGTGTTTATACAACGACACCCAAGAAACCAAATTCCGCTCTAAGAAAGGTAGCCAGAGTTAGGCTTACTAATGGTTTCGAGGTTACTAGCTATATTCCTGGCGAAGGTCACAATCTTCAAGAACATTCTGTAGTTCTTATAAGGGGTGGAAGAGTAAAGGATCTCCCTGGAGTAAGATATCATGTATTAAGAGGTGTTCTTGACACTCAAGGAGTATCTGAGCGTAAGCAAAGAAGATCTAAATATGGAACTAAAAGACCAAAATAATTAAAGAGGGATAAAATGTCCAGAAGACATAAAGCTGAAAAAAGAGAAATATTTCCTGATCCAAAATTTAATGACGAAGTTATTTCTAAATTTATGAACAATCTTATGATAGATGGAAAAAAATCTGTTGCTGAAAAAATTGTTTATGGAGCTTTTGACAATATTGAGAGTAAGTTAAAAATAGATCCTGTTAAAGTTTTTCATGATGCCATCGATAACGTAATGCCTTCTGTAGAGGTGAGGTCAAGAAGAGTTGGCGGAGCTACTTACCAAGTACCTGTAGAAGTTAGATCTGAGAGAAGAAAGGCCCTTGCAATTAGATGGATTATTTCTGCTGCCCGTTCAAGAGGTGAAGATACCATGGGTGAAAAGTTATCTTCTGAAATAATTGATGCTTCAAATAATAGGGGTGCATCTGTAAAAAAACGTGAGGATACTCACAAAATGGCTGAAGCTAATAGAGCTTTTTCACATTATCGTTGGTAATAAATATAGGGTTATTATGGCACGTAAAACAAAATTATCTGACTATAGAAATATTGGAATAATGGCTCATATTGACGCTGGTAAAACAACCACCACTGAAAGAATTTTATATTACACTGGAAAAAGTTATAAAATCGGCGAGGTTCATGATGGTGCCGCCACTATGGACTGGATGGAGCAAGAGCAAGAGAGGGGAATTACTATTACCTCAGCAGCAACTACATGTTTTTGGAATGATAAACGAATTAATATTATTGATACACCTGGGCACGTTGATTTTACAATAGAAGTTGAGAGATCTCTTAGAGTTCTTGATGGTGCTGTTGCGGTTTTTGACTCAGTAGCTGGTGTTGAGCCTCAATCTGAAACTGTTTGGAGACAAGCCAACAAATATAACGTACCTAGAATGTGCTTTGTAAATAAAATGGATAGGATCGGTGCCGACTTCTTTCGCTGTGTTGAAATGATTAAAGATAGACTTGGTTCAATACCATTGGTAATGCAGTTACCCATTGGATCTGAAAGTAATTATGAGGGTTTAATCGATCTTGTTATTATGAAAGAAGTAATCTGGAAAGAGGAGTCTCTTGGGGCAGAATTTGAATATAAGGAGATCAGAGATGATCTTAAAGAGCAAGCAGAGAAGTATAGGTCTGAACTTATTGAAAGCGCTGTTGAGCAGGATGATGATGTTATGGAACAGTACTTAGATGGAAATGAACCTGATACCGAGACAATAAAAAGATGCATTCGTAAGGGTGTATTAAATCAATCGTTTGTTCCTGTCCTAAATGGAACTGCCTTTAAAAACAAAGGTGTTCAACCTCTACTTGATGCAGTAGTTGATTTTATGCCATCTCCTATTGATGTTGAGGCAATCAAAGGAATAAATCCTGACACTGAAGAGGAAATGAAAAGAGAATCTTCTGATGAAGAACCTTTATCGCTATTGGCCTTTAAGGTTATGAATGATCCATTTGTTGGTAATCTTACATTTGCAAGAATTTATTCAGGTGTTTTAGAGACAGGCCAAACCCTTGTTAATACAGTAAAAAATAAAAAAGAAAGAATTGGTAGAATGCTTGAAATGCACTCTAATTCGAGAGAGGATATAAAAGAAGCGCGTGCAGGTGATATCGTTGCATTGGTTGGTTTGAAAGATACTACAACCGGAGACACTCTATGTGGTGATGATAATCAAATTATTCTTGAAAGGATGGAATTTCCTGAACCAGTTATTGAAGTTGCAGTTGAACCAAAAACAAAAGCTGACCAAGAAAAGATGGGCTTAGCTCTTTCTAGGTTAGCGAAAGAAGATCCCTCATTTAGAGTTTCTTCAGATAATGAGTCTGGTCAAACAGTAATTAGTGGAATGGGTGAGCTTCATCTTGATATTTTAGTAGATAGAATGAAGAGAGAATTTAAGGTAGAGGCAAACGTTGGAGCCCCTCAAGTTGCTTATCGTGAAACCTTTTCTAAAGAAGCTGAAATTGACTATACCCATAAAAAACAAAGTGGTGGAGCAGGTCAATTTGCGAGATTGAAAATTATTATTACCCCAAATCAACCTGGTGAAGGTTATAATTTTACTAGCGAGATAGTAGGTGGATCCATTCCTAAAGAATATATACCTGGAGTTGAAAAAGGTATTGAGAGTGTTAAGGATACAGGAGCTCTTGCGGGATTTCCAATTATAGATTTTAATGTGCGACTTGTTGATGGTGCCTATCATGACGTTGACTCAAGTGTAATGGCTTTTGAAATTGCTGCTCGTGCTGCATTTAGAGAGGTCTGTCGAGACGCCGGTATAAAATTACTTGAACCAATGATGAAAGTTGAAGTTGTAACTCCCGAAGAGCATTTAGGTGACATTATTGGTGATTTAAACAGTAGAAGAGGCCAAATATCAGGTACAGAAACAAGAGGACCTTCTACCGTTATTGACTCAATGGTTCCATTGGCCAATATGTTTGGCTACGTTAATACACTTAGGTCTATGTCTCAAGGAAGGGCAGTATTTACAATGCTTTTCGATCATTATCAAGAGGTCCCAAAAGCAGTTTCAGAAGAGGTAATAGCTAAGCTAGCTTAGTTATATAAGGTAAATTAATGAAAGATCAAAATATAAGAATTAGATTGAAAGCGTATGATCATAGAACACTAGACACATCTGCAAAAGAGATTCTTGATACTGCTAAAAGAACAGGAGCGGATGTTCGAGGCCCAATACCATTACCTACTCGTATAGAAAAATTTACTGTTTTAAAAGGTCCTCATATTGATAAAAAAAGTAGAGAGCAATTTGAAATAAGAACTCACAAACGTTTAATGGATATAATTGATCCAACTCCTCAAACAGTTGATGCTTTAATGAAGCTAGACTTAGCTGCAGGGGTTGATGTTGAGATTAAACTTTAGGATTTAGGCAATGAGAACTGGATTAATATGTAAAAAATTAGGCATGAGTAGATTATATACTGAAGAAGGTATTCATATACCTGTTACAATTCTTCATTTAGATAATTGTCATGTAATTTCTACTAAAACAAAAGAAAAAGACGGTTATACATCTGTTCAACTAGGTGTTGGAAATACAAATGATAAGAATGTTACTGCTCCTATGAAGGGCCATTTTAAAAAAAATAATATTAATGCAAAGGTAAAACTTTCTGAATTCCGCGTTACAGAAGAAAACTTGCTTGAAAATGGTTCTGAATTATCAGCATCTCATTTTGTTGATGGACAATTTATTGATGTATCAGGTGTCTCAATTGGCAAAGGTTTTGCCGGCGCAATGAAAAGACATAATTTTGGCGGTTTAAGGGCCTCACATG
The DNA here is from genome assembly GCA_002170885.2 of Rhizobiales bacterium TMED168. Next base: position 16,824 of record NHHR02000010.1, read on the forward strand.
GTGTTTCAATCAGTCACAGAAGCCATGGGTCTACTGGACAATGCCAAGATCCAGGTAAGGTTTTCAAAGGAAAAAAAATGGCAGGCCATATGGGAGCTGCCAATGTAACTATTCAGAATTTAAAAGTTGTAAAGACTCAATCTGATGATGGTTATATCTATGTTAAGGGAGCTATTCCTGGACCAAAAGGTAGTTGGGTATTACTAAAAGATGCAATCAAGAAATCATTACCTAGTGAAATTCCCCTTCCAGCAGGCTTAAAAAATATTAAAGAAGAAATTAATTCAGATGTAACTGATGATAAGGAGGATATTATTTCTTCTGAAGGTGTTGGAGATTCAAATGAAAGTTAATGTAATTAGTTTTAGCACTGATAAAAAATCCTCCCAAGAGCTTAATGATAATATTTATGGTCTTGATCCAAGGAGCGATATACTCCATAGAGTTGTAACTTGGCAATTAGCTAAAAGAAGATCTGGAACCCATAAGACTAAGGAGCGCGGTGAAATAAAAGGAAGTACAAAAAAAATAATGAATCAAAAAGGCTCAGGTGGTGCAAGGCATAGTACAAGAAAGCCTAATATTTTTAGGGGCGGTGGAGTAGTTTTTGGCCCTAAGCCGAGAGATTATTCTACAAAACTTCCAAAAAAAATAAGATCATTAGGTCTAAAACATGCACTTTCTTCAAAACTAAAAAATGATGAGCTTATTATTTTAGATGAAGCAAAACTTTCATCACCTAAAACAAAAGATTTTTTATCAAAAGTAAGAAAATTAAAAATAGAAAACGCCTTATTTATTGACTCAGATGATTTTGATAAAAATTTTGAACTTGCAATTAAAAATATTAAAGGTCTCGAGCTTATTAATATAAAAGGAATTAATGTTTATGATATTCTTCGTAAAGAGAAATTAGTTTTAACAAAAAACTCTATTAAAATGTTAGATGAGAGGCTTCAATGAGTGAAAAGAATTTCTTTGATATTTTAGTGAGCCCAGTAGTAACTGAAAAATCTTCTATGCTTTCAGAGAGTAATAAAGTTGTTTTTAAAGTTAGTATGCAATCCTCAAAGCAAGATATTAAAAAAAGCATTGAGTCATTGTTTAAAGTTAAAGTTAAATCAGTAAATACACTTAGACGTAAAGGTAAATCAACTAATTTTAAAAATATTAAAGGCAAAAGAAAAGATTTCAAACATGCAATTATAACACTTGAAGACGGTCAATCTATTGACGTTATGGGCGGGGTATAAATTATGGCTTTAAAAACTTATAAACCTACAAGTCCCGGTCAAAGAGGTCTAGTTTTAGTTGATAAATCTCATTTATCATCAGAACGTCCTATTAAGTCACTTACCGAGGGCTTAACTAGCTCTGGTGGAAGAAACAACAAAGGAAGAATGACCGCTAGAAGAAGAGGCGGAGGACATAAAAGGCTATATCGAAAAATTGATTTTAAAAGAAATAAGATTGATGTATTCGCAACGGTTGAAAGACTTGAGTATGACCCTAATCGTTCAGCTTTTATAGCTCTTATTAAATATGATGATGGTGAACTAAGTTATATTATTGCCCCACAAAGACTTAATGTTGGTGATAAAGTTATATCTAGTGATAAAGCTGATATTAAGCCAGGAAATACAATGCCAATGAAAAAAATGCCCATAGGTACAATCATTCATAATATAGAAATGAAACCCGGAAAGGGAGCACAAATGACAAGGTCTGCTGGAACTTTCGCTCAATTAGTTGGCAGAGATCAGGGTATGGCTATTTTGAAGTTAACTTCAGGTGAACAAAGACTTGTTCCAGATGTTTGTAAGGCTACTATCGGTGCTGTTTCAAATCCTGATAATTCAAATACAAAATTAGCTAAAGCTGGAAGAAATAGGTGGAAGGGAAAAAGACCATCTGTTAGAGGAGTAGTAATGAATCCTGTTGATCATCCACATGGTGGGGGTGAGGGTAAAACCTCTGGAGGTCGTCACCCTGTTACGCCATGGGGCGTACCAACTAAGGGCAAGAAAACACGTTCAAATAAAAGTTCTGATAAATTTATTGTTAGAACACGTCATCAAAGGAAAAAAAGAAGGTAAATATGGCTAGATCAGTTTGGAAAGGTCCTTTTGTGGATCAATATATTTTAAAAAAAGCAGAAGCCGCAAGAGAGTCCGGTCGTAAAGATGTTATCAAGATTTGGAGCAGAAGATCCACAATTTTGCCTCAATTTGTGGGGCTTAATTTTGGGGTTTATAATGGGCAAAAATTTATACCTGTTTTAGTTTCTGAGGATATGGTTGGTCATAAGTTTGGTGAATTTTCTCCTACAAGAACTTATTATGGGCATACTGCAGATAAGACAGCAAAGAGAACTTAATAATGAGTAATATTGATAAATTAGATATGAGTAAGGGTCCTTCATCTAAAGCAATTGCTAAGATGCTTAGGACTAGTCCAATTAAATTAAATGATACTGTTAAAAGTATTAGAGGAAAAAAGGTTGGTGATGCTTTATCATATTTAGAATTTTCTACAAAAAGAATTTCAAACGAAGCAAAAAAGGTTCTTGAGAGTGCAATAGCAAATGCAGAAAATAATCATAATTTAGATATAGATAAACTTTATGTTGATGAGGCTTACGTTGGAAAAAATCTTGTTATGAAAAGGTTTAGACCTAGAGCAAGAGGAAGGACTGGGAAAATTCTTAAACCTTTTAGTCAGCTTACAATAATTTTACGAGAAAAAGCTGCAGGAGAAAAAAAATAATGGGACAAAAAGTTAATCCAATTAGTATGCGACTAGGAATTAACCGTACATGGGACTCTAGGTGGTATGCTGGAAAAAATGAATATAGTAAGTTAATTCAAGAAGATATTCATATGCGAGAAATGATTTTTAAGGATCTAAAAAATGCAGCTATTGCAAATGTTGTTATAGAAAGACCTCATAAAAAGTGTTTAGTGACAATTCATTCTGGAAGGCCTGGTTTAATAATTGGCAAAAAAGGTGCAGATATTGAGACTCTAAAGAAAAAATTACAAAAAATTACTCTATCCGATGTTGTTGTTAATATTGTTGAGGTAAGAAAACCCGAGATTAATGCAACTCTTGTCGCTGAGAATATTGCTCAGCAGCTTGAGAGAAGGATAGGTTTTAGAAGAGCAATGAAAAGAGCTGTTCAATCAGCTATGCGTCTTGGTGCGCAAGGTATTCGTATTAATTGTGGTGGACGACTTGGTGGTGCAGAAATTGCAAGGACTGAATGGTACAGGGAAGGTCGTGTTCCACTTCATACCCTAAGATCAGATATAGATTACGGAGTAGCATCTGCTCATACTACTTATGGAATATGCGGTATTAAAGTCTGGATTTTTCTTGGTGAAATTATGGAAAACAACCCTTTTGCAAAAGAAGAAAAGGGACCCTCACTAGAGAATTCTAATTTTAAGAAGAATAATTAGGGATTTAAGTAATGTTACAACCAAAGAAAACAAAATTTCGTAAAGCTCATAAGGGAAGAATAAAAGGAAAAGCTAAAGGCGGAACAACTCTCAACTTTGGATCTTATGGTTTGAAAGCAATTACAGCTGAAAGAGTGACAGCCAGACAAATTGAGGCTGCTAGGCGAGCTATTACAAGGCATATGAAGAGAGCTGGAAGAGTTTGGATTAGAATTTTCCCTGATGTGCCTGTCTCAAAAAAACCTACCGAAGTAAGGATGGGTAAGGGTAAAGGTACACCAGAGTTTTGGGCTGCAAAAGTTAAACCAGGAAGAATAATGTTTGAAATTGACGGGGTTCCTTCTGATATTGCTAAAACAGCATTAGAGCTTGGTTCTTCAAAGCTTCCAGTTTTAACAAAAATTATTACAAGGCCTGGGGAGTCTATCTAAAATGGCAAAAAAGAAGAAAGATATTAATGATATGAGTATTGATGAACTTCTAGATTCATTGAATGATCTTAAGAAAGAGGTTTTTAACATTAATATACAAAAATTAGCAGGTCAATTTGAGGATACATCTCAAATATCAAAAAAGAAAAAAGATATTGCTAGGATAAAAACTATTATGAGTAAGAATAAAAAAGAGGTGAGTAATGCCTAAAAGAATTTTAAAAGGTGTAGTTGTCAGTGACAAAGCGGATAAGACAATAACAGTTTTGGTTGAAAGAAGATTCACTGATCCATTGTTTAAAAAAACTGTTAGAAGCTCCAAAAAATATATGACACACGACGAAGATAATAAATTTAAAGTTGGTGATTTAGTTCAAATTAGAGAATGTAAACCACTCTCTAAATCTAAGACTTGGGAAGTAATTAACGATTAGTTTTTATTAAGGTTTTTGATATGATACAGATGCAAACAAAGTTAGATGTTGCTGATAATTCAGGTGCTAAACAAGTCCAATGTATTAAAGTTCTTGGTGGCTCAAAAAGAAGAACTGCTTCTATTGGAGATATAATTGTTGTTTCTGTAAAAGAAGCTATTCCGCGTGGTAAAGTAAAAAAAGGTGAAGTCTTAAAAGCAGTTATTGTTAGGACAAAAAAAGAAATACGTCGTAGTGATGGAAGCGCTATTAGATTTGATACAAATGCCGCTGTTCTCGTAAATGCGAATGGTGAGCCTCTTGGTACTCGTATCTTTGGGCCTGTTACTAGAGAGCTTCGTAGTAAAAAACTAATGAAAATTGTCTCATTAGCCCCGGAGGTTATATAATGGCAGCAAAAATTAAAAAAGGAGATAAAGTTTTTATTGTTTCTGGAAAAGATAAAGGTAAAGAAGGTGAGGTTACCAAAATAATTAAAACTATAACAAACCAAGACAAGGCTCTTGTTCAAGGTATAAATCTTGTAAAAAGACACAGGAAACCTTCACAGGATAATCCCGGCGGAATCATATCGGAAGAAAGACCAATACAAATATCAAATCTAATGATTGTTGATCCTAAAACAAAAAAACCAACGAGAGTAGGTTTTAAATTTGATAAAAAAGGAAATAAGGTTCGTTTTTCTAAAAAATCTGGAGAGGTTATATAGATGGCTGAAGATTTAAATTATACACCAAGGCTACAGCAGCAATATAATGAAGTTATTCAAAAGGAATTGTTGTCGAATTTAAATTTGAAAAATATTTTTGAAGTTCCAAAAATTTCAAAAATTGTAATAAATATTGGTGCAGGTAGTGAGTCTGTTTCAGATAGCAAAAAGGTTAATGATGCATCTTTATCTCTTGAATTAATAACTGGTCAAAAACCAGTTAAGACAATAGCAAAAAAAGCTATTGCTGGTTTTAAATTACGCGAAGGAATGGCTGTAGGAGCAAAAGTAACTTTAAGAAAAGCTCAAATGTATGAATTTATTGATAGATTAATTAATATTGCTCTACCAAGGGTAAGGGATTTTGATGGTTTGAGTCCAAAAAGTTTTGACGGTAACGGTAATTATGCTTTTGGAATTAAAGAACATCTAATTTTTCCTGAAATAAATTATGAATCAGTTACAGAAATTTGGGGTATGGATATTATTATAAATACTACAGCAAAAAATGATGAACAGGCTCTTGCTTTACTGCAGAGCTTTAATTTTCCAATAAAAGTGAAATAAGGTAAGGGTAAAATATATGGCTAAAGTAAGTATGGTTCAAAGAGACTTAAAAAGAAGAAAATTATATTCTAAATATAAAAATAAAAGAGAAAAACTTCTTTCAACGGCTAATGATAAAAATTTATCTGCCGAAGATAGATTTGAGGCTAGACTTAAATTAGCTCAGCTTCCAAGAAACTCTTCTAAAAATAGAATTCGTAATAGATGTTTAATAACTGGCCGTCCAAGAGGTGTTTATAGAAAATTTGGTTTATCGAGGATTGCTTTTAGAGATTTAGCTTCAGATGGTAAATTACCTGGCGTAGTTAAGTCAAGTTGGTGAGGTTACAATGAATATTAATGATCCAATAGGGGATATGATTACAAGGATTAGAAATGCTCATATGAGAGGTAAAGAAATGGTTGACTCACCTTCTTCTTCTCTTAGGGTAAACGTTCTTGAGGTTTTAAAAACTGAAGGATTTATAAGGGGCTACTCTGAAACTGAGAGAGATACTGGTCAATCTGAAATTCAAATTGAATTAAAATACCATGAAGGAGATCCCGTTATAAAGGAAATTAAAAGAATTTCGAAGCCTGGCCGAAGAGTTTATTCATCTGTAAAAAGTATGCCGTTAATTAGAAATGGTCTTGGTATATCAATTGTTTCCACACCAAAAGGAGTTATGTCAGACTCTTCCGCTCGCAGCGAGAACGTAGGTGGTGAAATTTTATGTACAGTTTTTTAATATTGGGGTTTTTAAATGTCTAGAATTGGGAAAAAACTTATTGAAATACCTGAGGGAGTTGATGTTAAAATTTCTGAATCTGAAATTCTAACAAAAGGACCTAAAGGAGAATTATCTTGTGAAAATTTTGCAGGTACAAATGTTGTTCAGCAAGATAATATAATTAGTATTGAGCCGATTAATGACACCCAAGAAAGTATTCAATACTGGGGTATACAAAGAACACTTTTAAACAATAATATTATTGGTGTTTCAGAGGGTTATAAAAAGAGTCTTGAAATCAATGGAGTTGGCTATAAAGCTCAAATGAAGGGTAATAATATTCAATTATCGCTTGGCTTTAGTCATGACATAAATTATGAAACACCTGAGGGTATTAAGATTGAAACTTTGTCTCCTACTGAAATTTCAGTAAGTGGAATAGATAAACAAAAAGTAGGTCAAGTTGCTGCAGAAATTAGAAGTTATAGGCCACCTGAGCCATACAAGGGCAAAGGTGTAAAATATAAAGACGAGTTTATTTTTAGAAAAGAAGGAAAAAAGAAGTAATAAAATGTCAAATATCATAGATTCAAAAAAGAGAAAAATACGCGTAAGAAAAAAATTAAAGAAATCTTCTTCAGAGAGAATGAGGTTATCTGTTTTTAGATCATCAAAACATATTTATGCTCAAATTATTGACGATCGATCAGGTCTTACTGTTGCTTCTGCTTCATCTTTAGAGAAGTCTTCATCAAAAATAGGTTCTAATATCTCCTCTGCCTCAAAAGTTGGTTTAGAAATTGCAAAAAAAGGTATTGAGGCTGGAGTAAAGGAAGTCTTTTTTGACAGAGGGTGTTATAAATATCATGGTCGTGTTAAAGCTCTTGCAGATAATGCAAGAGAGGCTGGTTTAAAATTTTAGGAGAGTATGTGTTGTCCGTAAATGAAATAAATAATAATGATGAGAGAGATAGCGAGTTTGTAGATCGCTTAGTATTCATTAATAGAGTGTCAACTGTGGTAAAAGGGGGGAGAAGATTTAGTTTTGCGGCTCTCGTTGTTGTTGGAGATCAAAAAGGTTATGTTGGTTTTGGGCATGGTAAGTCTAGAGAAGTTCCAGAGGCTATAAAGAAATCAACAGATGCTGCGAAAGCTTCTTTAATTAAAGTTCCTTTAAAAGAAGGAAGAACACTTCACCATGATATAGAGGGTCGTCATGGTGCTGGGAAGGTAGTTCTTAGAACCGCACCTCCTGGTACAGGAATAATTGCAGGTGGACCAATGCGTGCTGTATTTGAGGTTTTGGGTATTCAAGATGTTGTTGCAAAGTCAATAGGATCCTCGAATCCTTATAATATGGTAAGAGCTACTGTTAAGGCATTATCTAAAATCAATAGCCCAAGACAAGTTGCTGCAAGAAGAGGAAAAAAAGTTAGTGATGTAATTAGTCAGCGTTTAAATGAAGGTGAAATTTCAGCATAGGTTTTAAAATGACATCTAAAAAAATTACTATTGAACAAGTTGGAAGCTCTTTAAGAAGAAGTCCTGATCAAAGGAAAACTCTAATTGGCCTAGGCTTAAATAAATTAAACAAGGTAACGACTCTTGAAGATACAGATTCAATTAGAGGAATGATTAAAAAAGTTAATCACCTTGTTAAGATAGTTAGCGAGGAATAGTGTTATGAGATTAAATGAACTTAGAGATAATCCTAATGCAAGAAAATCAAGAACTAGAATAGGAAGAGGAATAGGCTCTGGTAAGGGTAAAACTGCAGGTAGAGGGCATAAGGGTCAAAAGTCCAGATCAGGTGTTGCTATTAAAGGTTTTGAAGGTGGACAAATGCCCATACATATGCGTTTACCTAAAAGGGGATTTAATAATATTTCTCGTAAAAATTTTTCAGAATTAACTTTAGGTAATTTGCAGGCAGCAATTACTAAAGGTCTAATTGATAAGTCAAAAAAAATTACAGAAGTTGAATTAAATTTATCCGGTATTGTTAAAAAAAGTAAAGACGGTATTAAAATTCTTAATAAGGGTGAAATAAAAGATAAAATTAATATTTCTGTATCTAAAGCAACAAAATCCTCCATAGAAATAATTGAGAATTTAGGCGGAAAAATAGAAATACTTAAAAAAGATAATAAAATAGAAGCAAAACCTAAGAAAAAATCTGATAAAAATAATTCTAGCAAAGAGGCTGCTGAGTCTTCATCAAAAGAATCAGTAGATAAGTAAAAATGGCCTCAGTTGCTGAACAATTAGCATCAAATATTAGTCTTTCAGCTCTAAAAAGTGCCACAGAGCTTAGAAAAAGAATATGGTTTACTATATTAGCTTTGATTGTTTATAGATTTGGTACATATCTTCCTCTTCCAGGAATTGATCTTGACGCGCTAAGGCAAATTTTTGAACAAAACCAATCCGGTATTATTGGAGTTTTTAATATGTTTTCGGGGGGTGCGGTTGGAAGGATGGCAATCTTTTCTCTTGGAATAATGCCATATATTACCGCTTCAATTATAATCCAACTAATAGTCCCTGTAATACCATCATTAAATTATTTGAAAAAAGAAGGTGGTGAAAGGGGTAGAAGACAAATTAATCAATATACTCGTTATTCGACGGTATTTTTAGCAACTATTCAAGCTTGGGGTATTGCAGTAGGGTTGGAAGGAGCCACAGGTGTTGTATCAGATCCAGGTTTGTTTTTTAAAATTTCAGCGGTTATAACTCTTGTTGGGGGTACAATATTTTTAATGTGGCTTGGTGAGCAAATTACTTCAAATGGATTAGGTAATGGGATCTCTTTATTAATCTTTGCAGGTATTGTTGCTGAGCTTCCAAGCGCTCTTTTTGGAACTATAGAACTTGGCAGGCAAGGTGCTTTATCTATTGGTTTAATGTTTGGTCTTTTAATTCTAGTTCTTATCACCATCACATTTGTTGTTTTTATCGAAAGGGCTCAAAGAAGGTTACTTGTTCAGTACCCTAAAAGACAAGTAGGTAATAAGATGTTTGGTGGTGATAATTCCCACCTACCTTTAAAACTGAATACTTCAGGAGTAATCCCAGCAATTTTTGCTTCTTCATTACTTCTAATGCCAATAACAATAGCTAATTTTTCTGCAGGCCAAGGTCCTGACTGGGTAAATAGTATAACAAGTCTATTGGTAAGAGGTCAGCCATTGTATATGCTTATATATGCATTTTTAATTGTATTTTTCTGTTATTTTTATACAGCTATTGTTTTTAATCCTGAGGACACAGCTGATAATCTAAAAAAACAGGGTGGTTTTATTCCTGGAATAAGACCGGGGGAAAGAACTGCTCAATATATTGATTTTGTTTTAACTAGGCTAACCGTTGTAGGATCAATTTATTTGGTTCTTGTTTGTTTATTACCTGAGTTTTTAATTTCTAGATTTGCAGTACCATTTTATTTTGGTGGAACTTCAGTTTTAATTATTGTTAATGTCGCAATGGATACAATGACACAGTTTCAAGGTTATTTGTTTGCCCATCAATATGAAGGGCTATTAAAAAAATCAAAATTGGGAGGTAAAAAGAGATAATGATAATTATTCTCTTTGGACCCCCTGGTGCAGGAAAGGGAACTCAGGCAAGTTTTATTGAAAATCAATTTAATTTAGTTCATATATCAACTGGTGATATTTTAAGAGATGCAGTAAAAAATAAAACTGACCTTGGAATAATTGCCAAAGACGTTATGGAGAGAGGTGAACTTGTATCAGATGGTTTATTATTAAATCTAATAGAGGAAAGAATTAATAATAAAGATTGCGATGATGGTTTTATTCTTGATGGTTACCCAAGAAATGAAAAACAGGCATCATCTTTAGATAAGATTCTTTTAAAATATAACAGAAATATTAGTGGAATAATTCAAATTGAGGTTGATTTTTCAATACTAGAAAAAAGAATTTTAGGAAGAGCTAAGGAAAATAAAGATGAAGTAAGGACTGATGACAACATAAAAGTATTAAAAAAAAGATTACAAGAATATTTAGAACAAACTGAGCCTTTGATTTCTTATTATTCAGAACATAAAAACTATATAATTATCAATGGGATGAATGAAATTTCTAAAGTATCAGAAGATATTAAAAATAATTTGAATAAACTTAAATAGTTTGTTGACTGTTTTGTTTACAAGCATATAATCCGCGATTTAATACATTATCGCTTTTTTTGGAGGACTCTTTGGCTCGTATCGCAGGTATAAATATACCAACTAGTAAGAAAGTTTTTACCGGTCTAACTTATATAAAAGGTATTGGCCCTAAAATTGCTTTTGACATATGCAAAAAAGCAAATATTCCCTCCGAGAGAAGGGTTAATGAATTAACTGATTCTGAAGTAATTCAAATAAGAGAAATCATAGAAGGTAACTATAAAGTCGAGGGTGAGCTAAGAAGAGAAGTTTCAACAAATATCAAAAGGTTAATGGATCTCGGTAACTACAGAGGTCTTCGTCACAGAAGAGGTCTTCCAGTAAGAGGTCAAAGAACACATACAAATGCAAGAACAAGAAAAGGTCCAGCTAAAACAATTGCTGGTAAGAAAAAATAAACTATAAATATAATTTTGGGTTTTGAAATGGCTGATGACAATAAAAGAGTAAAGCGTCGTGATAAGAAAAATATTTCCAATGGTGTTGCGCATGTAAATTCAACATTCAACAATACTATGATTACAATCTCTGATGAGAAGGGAGATGCAATTTCTTGGTCATCAGCTGGTTTAATGGGTTTTAAAGGTTCAAGAAAATCCACCCCTTTTGCAGCACAAATGGCAGCAGAAGATGCAGGGGAGAAAGCAAAAGAGCATGGAGTCAGAACTTTAAAAGTTGAAGTTCAAGGCCCTGGTTCAGGTAGGGAGAGTGCATTAAGAGCATTACAATCTATTGGATTTACTATAACTTCAATAAAAGATGTTACTTCCATACCGCACAACGGTTGTCGTCCCCCAAAACGACGTCGTGTATAAATTTATTATAACAAGAATTATTAATTAAGAGGTTAGTGTGATTATTGAAAAAAATTGGCGTGAACTCCTAAAACCAAGCGAAATAAATATTAATCAAGGTCAAAACCCTGACAGATTCTCTAAAATAACTGTTGAGCCCTTAGAAAGAGGTTATGGCACTACTTTAGGGAATGCCTTAAGAAGAGTTTTACTATCCTCTCTGCAAGGGGTAGCTGTTTTTGGTATTAAAATTGATGGTGTTCTTCATGAATTTTCCTCAATAAATGGTGTTAGAGAGGATGTTACCGACATTGTTTTAAATGTTAAAAAAATAATTTTTAAGGCAGATTTTTCTGGAGTAAAAAGACTTACTCTAGAGAAGGATGGGCCAGGAGTTATTACTGCAGGAGATATTAATTTAACTGATGATATTGAGGTAATGAATCCAGATCAGGTACTTTGTACCCTAGACGAAAACGCATCTATTAGATTTGAATTATCAATAAAAACTGGCAATGGTTATGTATCAGCAGAGCAAAATAGGGATGAAGATAGTCCCATAGGATTTATACCTGTTGATAGTCTTTTCAGTCCTATTATAAATGTTGCATATAGCGTAGAGAATGCTAGAGAAGGAGACTCTCTCGATTATGATAAATTAACTTTAGAAGTTGAAACTAACGGCTCTGTTTTACCTGATGATGCTGTTGCTTTTTCAGCAAGAATTCTTCAAGATCAATTAATGCCTTTTATTAATTTTGATGAACCAGAGGAAGAAATAATTGAAGAAGATGAAAGCGAGCTAGAGTTTAATGCTGCTTTACTGAAAAAAGTTGATGAATTAGAATTATCTGTGAGATCTGCAAATTGCCTAAAAAATGATAATATTGTATATATTGGTGACCTAATTTTAAAAAGTGAAAATGAAATGTTAAGAACACCAAATTTTGGCAGAAAATCACTCAATGAAATTAAAGAGGTTCTTACTGAGATGGGTTTATCTCTTGGAATGGATATACCAACTTGGCCACCAGAAAATGTTGATGAACTTGCTAGAAAAGCATCCGATAAATTTTAATTAGGGTATTTAAAATGCGCCATAAAGTATCAAAACGAAAACTTAATAGAACCTCAAGTCATAGAAAGGCTCTTTTGGCTAACATGGCTGTTTCCTTGATTAAGCATGAGCAAGTTAAGACAACACTACCTAAGGCTAAAGAATTAGCTCCTTATGTAGAAAAATTAATTACCTTAGGAAAAAAAGGTGATTTAAATGCTAGAAGAAAACTTTATTCAATAATTCCAGAAAAAATTTGGGGTGCAAAAGTTTTTGATGTTTTAGCTGAGAGATATAAAGATAGGAATGGAGGTTATACTCGAGTAATGAAGGCTGGATTTAGATATGGTGATTCTGCTCCCATGGCTATAATTGAACTTGTTGATAGAGACCCTGATGCTCTAGGCCAAGACTCTGGTCCTATTGTAGAAAAACAATTTGATGAAGTAGAAGCATAGTCTTAGCTAAGTTTTATTATTTTTTGTGCAACATTTATTCTTTCAGAATTAAAACCTGCCTTACAATATGAGAAATAATATCTGAATATTCTCTCAAGTTTATTATCAAAACCTAATTTTTTTATAGCACTCAGAGAACTCAAAAAATCTTTATGCCATATCGATAAAGTCTTAGCATATGATTTTCCGAAAGAATGAGATTTAATTTCTGTAAGGCCAGCATTCATATAATTCTCATTTAATTTATCTTGGGAAGGCAACATTCCACCTGGAAAAACATATTTTTGAATAAAATCTACAGACTGACTATATTTTTGATAACTTTTATTATTAATTAAAATAACTTGGATTCCAGCCATACCGTCATTTTTTAAAACTTCTTTAATTTTTTTAAAGTAATTACTCCAATACTTTTCTCCAACTGCTTCTATCATTTCAATTGAAACAACACGGTCATATTTTCCTTTTATATCCCTATAATCACATAGTTCAAAACTTACATTTTTTTCTAGATTAGATTTTTTTATACGATCAGAGGCAAATTTTAGTTGATTTGGACTTATAGTTATCCCTTTTATAGAACAACCAATTCTTTTTGCAGCATATTCTGCGAAACCTCCCCATCCACAACCAATTTCTAAAACTTGATGATGAGGTTTTATATTGAGATTATCAATCAAAAGTTGATATTTATTTTCTTGGGCCTCTTTTAAACTTTCTTTTTCATTTTGAAAAATTGCACTTGAATAAGTCATAGTTTTGTCTAACCAAAGTTTATAAAATTCATTTCCTAAGTCATAATGATATTGAATATTTTTTTTTGCTCTGCTTTTAGTATTTTCTCTAAAAAAATGTACTATCCTATTATATATTGAATGGATTTTACTTTTTGCACTAAATGAGTCAGGTAAATTTGTAACCATTATTTCAAGCAAAGATTCAAGATTTGAACTAGTCCATTCTCCTCTAAGATAACTTTCAGCAAAACCGACGTGTCCTGAGGTAATTGTTCTTATAACAGGCATGTAAGAATTTAATTTCAAGTCTGATTTAAGATTACCTTGACCAGAAAATTTAAGTTTTTCATTATTTGGGAAAATTATTGTTAGTTCACCAGTATTAATTTTATTGCCAATATTAATTAAATATTTTTTTAATATATTATTAATCATTTTCTTTATACTTTTCATTATATGAAATTTTATAATATCTAGATTTTTTGTGTTTAATATATTTAATATTTTTAAGCCATAAAATCAATGCTTGAAAATGTATGCCATAAGTTATCTTAAATGTAAGTAATGGATATTTAATAAAGTTTAATAATAATTTCCTGTCATTAAATTCAGAATATTTACCTTGAAAAGATGCTATAATAAGACGTTTTTTTTCAATGAAGCCATTAATAATAATGCTTATTTTATTTTTACTTAATTTTGTTTCAAACTTATACTCTCCATTCATACTTATAAATGGTGAAACATGCATTAACTTTTTTGTTTTATGATTATTAAGATCAAAGTTATTATCTACCTTAAATGAATATGAGTGGTCCTCGCCAAATGTATTTCTGACTTCATAAACAATCATTTTTAAAATTTTTTCATCATATATAAACCAAGTGGTAATAGGATTAAAAACATAACCAAAAATTCGTGGATAACAGAGACAAAAAATCTTCATTTTTTTTAATTTTATTCTTTGTTTCTCAGCTATTTTGATTATCCAGAGTTTTGGATTAGACCCATCTTTTTCACCAAAGTCTTTATCGTAAAATGAGAAAAGATTAAATTTGTTATAAGAAAAAAAAATACTTTTTTTTGAAATATCTCTGAGATTATCAATATCAAATAAAATAGAAAATACCTTATATTTAAAATTATGTTTTTTTGGAATAAATCTTGTATGAATTACAAGTCCTTCATATATAGATGTTTTTAGTCCCATAAAGCCCTAATTCCTAATTTATTTGCAATATTCAAACTTGATTTGATCCCATCCTCGTGGAAACCATTACCTGACCATGCACCACAATACCATGTATTTTTATTACCCTGTATTTCATCTAAAAAATTTAAAGCGGTTACTGATTTAGTATCAAAAACTGGATGTTCATATTCTATTACTTTAAAAATTGAACTTTCACTAGGAAGCCTATCAGGATTCAAACTTAAAAATAGGGGTTTTTTATTATCAATATTTTGAAGTTTATTCATCCAATATGATACAGAAATATGATTTTTTTCATCTTTAGGAACATATATATTCCATGATGACCATATTTTTTTTGTCTTAGGCATTATGCTAGTATCGCAATGGAGATAAGCGGTATTTTTATTTGCTTTAAATTTTCCTAAGATATCAAGTTCTTTTTTTTCGAGATCACTTAGGCAGTCTAATACTTTAGAGGGGTTTTGCGAAAAAATAATATGATCAACTTCAGATATATTTTCATTTGTATCTATAATTTTAATCACCCCATCGTCTCTTCTAATTTTTTTTATCCCAGCACTTTTGAGTAATTTTACTCTAGGATTGGCTTGAAGAAATTTAATAATTTTGTTTACATAATTAATACTTCCTCCAGAAACAGTAAGCCATTTTGGCCTCTCTTTTTTACCATGAAGAAGCTTGTGATTATTAAAGAATTGAAAAAGAGACTTTACAGGGTAATCCATTATATCTTTTTGTGGCATTGACCATATTGCACCTGCCATTGGTACTAAATATAAATCTAAAAAACTTCTAGTGTAAAAATTCTTCTTTAACCATTCTTTTAAAGAAATATTCTCAATATCTTTATAATTAAGTAAATATTTAATATGAAAGTTAAATATTAATATTTGTAATATAGCGAATAGAAATTTTAAATTTTTGAAATAATTTTTTTTTGCAAATATCGTTTTTAAATTTTGGCCAGACCATTCAATTTTATATTGTTGATGGTCTATAGATAAGCTCATATCACTGTCTTCATATTTTACTGACAAGAATTTAAATAGTTTTATAAGGTTTGGATAATTCTGCTTATTGAATACTATAAAGCCTGTATCAACATTAATTTTTTCATTTTCGTAATTAACTTCTATAGTATTTGAATGACCACCATATCTATCTTCAATTTCGTAAAGAGAAACATCATGATCCTGAGACAAAATTAATGCCATTGACAGACCTGATATACCCGAACCAACAACGGCAAATTTCATGCAAAATCCTTAAAAATTATAAATATTTATTTATAATTATCTTCATTTTCAATATTTTTTTCAGCGGTTGATTGAATTGTTAAATCTTCAGGCGGTAACTTTTCATCAATTATATCAGTATCTTTTATTCCTTCATCAGGAGACTGATTTGTTGACATTGAATTGCCAGTATATATTCCACCATCATATTGGTTTGAGCAACTAACAATAGTTAGAAGAAAAATAAAACTAATAAATAATAATTTAAATTTTTTCATAATAACTAATAATATCAATAGTCGAGAAAATTTTAAATAAAAAAATTAAAAATAATGGCTCCCCGGGCCGGACTCGAACCAGCGACAAAGCGGTTAACAGCCGCTTGCTCTACCAACTGAGCTACCGGGGAACACTTTCGGTATTATCTAACAGAAGAATCATTAATTTACTAGCTTGTTTATTTAAATTTTAACCATTAACTTCCCTGTATTACCCCCAGTGAAAAGTTTTTGAAGAGCTAATGGAAAGTTTTCAATTCCATCTTCTATATGATAAGGGATTTTAAGTTTTCCTTTTTTATAAAGGTCTAATAATTCTTTTGATGCTTCAGCATAACGATCTTCAAAATGCATTACAGTAAATCCTTCCATTCTTGAATATTTTTCAGCTAATCTTAAATATAAGCTGGGACCGTCAACAGAATCATGATGTGAATATTGTGATATTGCTCCACAAATTACCACTCTAGCTCTTTCCCTGATATTATCAAGTGCAACATCCAAAATTTCACCTCCAACATTATCAAAAAATATATCAATGCCATCATTAGCGTAAAATTTTAATTTTTCATCTAAATTATCTTTTTTATAATCAATAGCGGCATCAACTCCTATTTCATTAATTAATACCTTACATTTTTCACTGCCACCAGCTACACCAATAACTTTTGCTCCTTTGATTTTAGCCAATTGGCAAACCAAGGAGCCAACCCCGCCCGCAGCTCCTGAAACAAGAACAACTTCATCTTTTTTAACATTTCCTACTTCATAAATACCAAAATAGGCTGTAAGCCCAGTTGTTAAGCCTAAAACTGCTATTTGAGTAAATGGATCAATTTCAGGATTATCAACTTTGACAAACATTTCTGCTGGCATCGTTGAATGAGTTTGAGCAAAAATTGGTCCGCTAACAATATCACCTTCTTTAAATTTATCAGATTTACTAATTAAAACTTTACCAACTCCTAGTGCTGGAATAGTTGAACCTATGGGTGTAGAACCGTGGAATGCCTCTTCATTAAGTGTTGTTCTTATCCATGCACCAATCTCAAGAGCCTGAGCTTCTATCAATACCTCACCATCATTGGGCGCAGAAGCAATTTCTTCGATTATATCAAAACCTTCAACTTTAGGATTATCAATAGGTCTTTTCTTTAAAATAATTTTTTTTGAATTAGGTAAATTTGAAATATTTGACATTTTTTCCTCCCAATGAATTTTAATTTTATAGACTAAATTTTACTTTAAATAAATTTTTTTATAAATTGACGATTCTTAAAAAAATAATAATATTTTATAATGATAAGTCGAATTTTTTTATATTTAGTTTCAAAAGGTCGTATTCTTTTTGGGGTATTTTTTTTAGCACCAGTTCTTTCGCAGCTTTTACATTATTTTGAACTTTATGAAATAATGGGTATACCAAGTTTATTACCATGTTTGTTTTTAGGATTTTTTTGGGGATTATATGCTGACAATAGAGAGCAATGGTTCTAATATAGATCATGGAGAAATATATGAACCTAGCTGAAAAAGAGAAACAAATTGCAAGACAGTTTATAGGCAAAACACCTTGGTTTATGATAATTTGGTGGGCTATAAATCTATCTGTATGGTTTATGTTGTGGCCATTAACATTAAACGGTCTTATCCCTCTTTGGAGCTCTTTATTTGTTGCTAGTATTTGTGCATGTCTGTGCTATTTACCTTCTCATGAAGCTCAACACGGTAATATCGCAAAAAAAGGGTCATCTTTATTTTGGTTAAATGAGTTAATTGGATACACTTCTCTAATACCAATAGTATTACCATACCGCCTAGCCCAATCAACTCATATGCTCCACCACACTCACACAAATCATCCTTTTAAGGATCCTGATTATTCAGTTAAGGCTAAAAGTCTTTTAAGTGCTTTATGGATAAACCTATTTGTTAATAGACAGAAAAATCTTCCATATTTTGATTTTTTAGAGGACACTCTCGACAAAAAAATAATTTTAATTGAATCATTAGTTACAAGAATTCTATATTGGTTAATTATGATCTCATTCGTATGGGCTGGGTATGGACTAGAGGTTGCAGCTATTTGGTGGCTTCCTAGGTTATTAGGTTCTGGTTATTTACAAATGACATTATCATGGGCGCCCCATCACCCTATGGTAGATCAAGGGAGATACAGGGATACTAGAAGTTTTAAAGCGTTTATAGGAACATACCTAACCTCGGGAATGGAATACCATATTATACATCATCTTCACCCATCAATTCCATTACACTTAAATGCTGCAGCTTACAGAGCTTTAAAACCAATACTTGAGGAAAGAAATTGTCGTTTAGATAATAATTTATAAATTTTGTAAAATAATGAGGAGAATAAAATGAATATTTTTAATATGGCCAAGGACCTTAAAGGCATGGAAAAAATGATGAAACCTGCTTTAGAAAAGTTTATGAAAGATTCTGGATTTGTAAAAAAAGAAGAGTTAATCAAATTAGAAAGAAGGGTTAGTGAGCTAGAAACAAGTATAAAAGAGTTAAATAATAGATAATTTTAAAAGATAGTATTACAATGAATAATATAAATATAAACCATAATGATGTTGATTTAACATCTAATGAAGTTCAGCAATGCCCATATAACGCATATAAAACATTAAGAGATGACGCACCTGTGTATCAAGATCCCAAGACAGGGTTTTTTATTGTTACAAGGTATGAATTTGTAAGAGAATTATTATTAGATACAGAGAATTTTAGCAGTGCTTTTGGTGCTGCGGCTCAAAAAGCAGAATCAAATATTAATTCAGATCATGTAATGCAAGGTGTAAAACTATTTGAAGAAAAAGGCTGGATACCAGCTCCTACCTTAGCTGGAAGAGATAATCCAAATCATAAAGAAATGAGATCTATTTTTGATAAAGCTTTTAGACCAAGTAAAATTAAGGAATTGGAAAAAGTAGTTGAAAATACATCATATGAATTAATTGATTCTTTTATAGAAAAGGGTACTTGCGACTGGGTAAAAGATTTTTCAATTCCTTTACCTCTTAAGATAATAGGCGTTCAAATGGGAATTGAGAACGAAGATGATCTATGGAAAATTAAGATATCAACTGATGCTTTTTTTCATAGAATTGGAATGATGCTAACAAAAGAAGAAGAGTTAGAGGCAATTAAGAAAGAAATTGAAGGACAGCATTATTTTCAACCAATATTTGAAAAACTAAGAAAAAACCCCGATAAAAGTTTGTTAAGTGAGTTAGTAAATACTGAAATTAAAGAGTGGGGAAGGCCACTTAATGATAATGAATTACATGCTGAAATGATGGCTGATACATTTGTTGGTGGAAGTGAGACAACCACTAATGCTCTTTCAGCGGGTATAAAGCTTTTAATTGAAAACCCAAGGGTTTGGAGGAAATTAAAATCTGATCAAGATAAATATCTTAAAGTATTTGTCGAAGAGGTTTTACGTTTAGAGTCTCCTGTTCAAAGTTTAATGAGAACCGCGGCTAAGGATGTTATTTTTCACGGAGTAGAAATACCAAAAGGTTCAGTTATTAATGTCAGATACGCTGCTGCAAACAGGGATGAAAGAGTTTTCGAAGAGCCTGAGGAAATTAATTTAGATAGAAAAAAAGCAGGGTCGCATATGGCATTTGGCTCTGGTACTCATCATTGTTTGGGTGCCCCGTTAGCTAGAAGAGAGCTATGGTGGGGCTTTAAAGCTGCATTAGACAGATTTAAAACTATAAGTTTTTCAGAAAATAGAAATGATTTCTCTTATCATCCTCATTATCTTTTAAGAGCTTTAAAAGAACTTCATATAGATTTTGAATCGGAATAATTGCAAATTTAATTATAATTTAGTTAAGATTGACATTTTGGTTATTACTAATTTCTTTTTGATTTTTATTATTAATTAAATAGTAAACATGGTTGTCTTTATATTTTATAAATTTTAAATTTTTATAATTTATATACTCGTAGCCTAATTCATTTTTTATTGTAAAAAATTTTTCTTCTAAACTGTCTGCTTTTTTTTGAATATAACTATCATAATTTAAGTTTTTCTCATTTATAAAGTCATTTTTTTTCTTAATTACATTTAAAAGATCTACTCTTAGGTATGCATATTCAGTTTTAATATTTTCTATATTTTTAATATCTATTGGAAGAATTAGTTTTTTATTTTTATTAATTATTATATTTCTCAAAAATATAATTGAGCTAATTAGATTGAGTTTCTTCTTAGTATCAGGGGAGAACGATTCTTTATAAATATTTTTTACAGAATAAGTATTTAATTTATTATTTTTAAGTATTTTTTTAACATTAAAAGTCTTTGAAGAATATACTTTATTTAAATCATCTTTAGAATCTGTCCATCTAGATATAAATAAATTTTCTAAAAATATAAGTAATTCGTTACTTTCCATAACTTAAAAATTAATATGGTTTACAAATTTAATAAGAGACGTTGTGGTGTTTCAAGTTGTTCTTTAATATCTATTAAAAAAGATACTGCCTCCTTACCATCCAATAATCTATGATCATAGCTCAGAGCTAAATACATCATTGGCCTTATCTCAATTTTTTCATTAATAACAACTGGTCTATCTTGAATTTTGTGCATTCCTAGAATTGCAGTTTGTGGAGCATTTAATATGGGTGTCGATAAAAGCGATCCGAAAACTCCACCATTAGAAATCGTAAATGTACCCCCCTTCATTTCCTCAATTGACAGTTTACCTTGCTGTGCTTTAGAGGAAAAATCTGAAATTGTTTTTTCTATTTCAGGAATAGTCATCATATCTGCGTCTCTAATAACTGGTACAACCAAACCTCTATCAGTTGAGACGGCAACACTGATATCTTGATAACCATGGTAAATTACATCATTTCCGTCAATCGAAGCATTAGCTATTGGAAATTTTTTAAGAGCATTAATTGACGCTGCTACAAAAAAACCCATAAATCCTAATTTTAAACCATGATTTAATTTAAATTCATCGCCATATTCATTCCTTAGATCCTTAATAGGCTTCATATCAACTTCATTAAATGTTGTTAACATTGCTGTTTCTTGGCTAACTGTTAATAGTCTTTTTGCAATTGTGGATCTCATTCTAGACATTGGAACTCTTTCCTCATCTCTGCCAGAGGATTCATCTAATGTTACTTCTTCAGAGTTTTGAGAATTCTCTAAGTAACTTTTAATGTCAGTTTTTGTAATTCTACCACCTTTTCCTGAACCTTCAATATTAGAAGAGTCAATATTATGTTCTTCCAATAGCCTTCTAATTGCTGGACCGTGACCAATAGATTTAATTTCCTCTATAGCTTCATCAGGTTTAATATTTTCTAAAATAACTTTTTTAGTTTCTTGATCTTCTAAGGAAATATCTAGTGACTCAGAATCTAGCTCAATTTGAGCAATTAACTCTCCACTTAGAACTATTTCACCCTCATCTTTAATTATTTTTGACAACTTTCCATCAATTGGGGAAAGAACCTCTAGTACAATTTTGTCGGTTTCTATTTCTGCAATTAACTCATCTTGTTTAACTACTTGGCCCTCTTTTTTTACCCAATTAGCAATTGTTCCATCTGAGACAGACTCAGGATAAGTTGGTGATTTAATTTCTGTTGTCATCTTAATTCCTTACTGTTTAAAAGCTTCCTTTATAAGAATTTCTTGTTGTTTTATGTGTAATTTATTTAAACCTACTGCAGGGGCTGAAGCAGAAGGCCTACTAATTAATTTTATTTGTTTTTTACAAAATTTATCTAAAACTCTTTGAATTCTGTGTCTATGACTAAACCAGGCACCTTGATTTGCTGGTTCTTCTTGGCACCATAGAAACTTTTTATTATTTGTATATCTTTTAAGAATTTTTTCTAATTCAATATAGGGGAAAGAATATAATTGTTCTATTCTAACTATTGCAGTGTCATCAAAATTAAAATCATTTTTATATTTCTCAAGATCAAAAAAAACTTTTCCAGAGCACAAGATAACTTTTTTAATATTTTCTTTATTTTTATTTTTATCGTCTATTATTGGCATAAAAGAACCATTAATTAATTCACTAAGATTCGATGTCGCCATAGGATTTCTTAATAAGCTTTTTGGCGATATGACAATAAGAGGCCTTCGCATTTTTCTAATAGTCTGTAACCTTAACAAATGGTAAATTTGAGAAGGGGTTGTTGGAACACAAACTTGAATATTATCATGAGCACATAATTGAAGGTATCTTTCTAATCTTGCACTACTGTGCTCAGGTCCTTGACCTTCATACCCATGAGGTAATAACATTACTAATCCTGATAATCTGTCCCATTTATGCTCAGCAGAAACTATAAATTGATCAATTACAACTTGAGCACCATTAGCAAAGTCACCAAATTGAGCTTCCCAAACAACAAGCCCAGTTGGCCATGCAGTAGAGTATCCATACTCAAAACCTAAAACAGCTTCTTCGGATAATAAAGAGTCATAAATATCAAGAATTGTATTATTTTTTTCTGCTATTGATACAAGAGGCATATACTCTGAACCATCTTTTTGGTTATGAATTGTAGAATGTCTATGTGCAAATGTTCCTCTTCTTACGTCTTGCCCAGTAAATCTAATAGGATAACCCTGACTTAATAAGGTAGCGTAAGCCATATTTTCAGCAAAACCCCAATTAACAGGTATATTACCTGAATTCATTTTTTTTCTATCATCTAATATTTTAGATACTTGTTTTTGAATTTCAAAATCTTTAGGCGCTTTACTTATTTCATCTCCTAAATTTTTAAATTTTTCCTGATCAAAAGATGTATCAGTTTTTTCATCCCACTTTCTATCAATATAAGGTGACCAATCAAACCATTTTTCTTCATTACCTTCAGCTAAGTTATCTACAACTAATTCTCCTTTTTCTAGTGACTCTCTATATTTTTTTTGTAGTTTAAAACACTCTTCCTCTGAGATAATTGATTGGTTGATCAATTTTTCTTGATAAAGGTCTCTAACAGATTTGTGACTTTTTATTTTTTGATACATTAAAGGCTGAGTGATTGATGGTTCATCTGCCTCGTTATGGCCTCTTCTTCTAAAACAAAACATATCTATAATGATATCTTTTTTAAAAGTATATCTATATTCACAAGCAAGTTTTGCAGCAAAAACAACCATTTCTGGATCATCACCATTAACATGCAGTATTGGACATTCAATCATTTTTGCTACATCTGTGGAATATAAAGTTGATCGTGAGTCTTTTTCATTAGAGGTTGTGAACCCAATTTGATTATTTACAATTACATGAATTGTTCCTCCAACACCATAA
The DNA here is from genome assembly GCA_002170885.2 of Rhizobiales bacterium TMED168. The sequence goes on from NHHR02000010.1 coordinate 40,452, forward strand.
CCCCTTGTTTGAGACATTTGGAGAACTTCCATAACTACACCTTGTCCAGAAAATGATGCATCGCCATGAATTAAAATTGGTAACACTCGATTTTTTTCTCTATCTTTTAACCTTTCTTGACGCGCCCTTACAGATCCTTCAACGACCGGATTAACAATTTCTAAATGAGATGGGTTATTATTAAGAGAAACATGAACTTCACCATTAGCTGTAAGTATATTTGAGGAAAAACCTAAATGATATTTTACATCACCAGTACTTGCTCCCTCAAGTTCATAATCTTCCTCAAATTCTGAGAAAAGTTCTTTAGGAGACTTACCTAGAACGTTAACTAAAAGATTTAATCTTCCTCTATGTGACATTCCCAAGCATATTTGTTCTGCTCCAAAAATACTGCAATTTTGAATTAAACTATCAACTAGAGGAATTAATGACTCTCCTCCCTCCATTCCAAATCTTTTCATTCCTGGATATCTGGTAGCTAAAAATTTTGCAAGGCCTTCAGTTGCATTTAATCTTTTAAGTAATTGAATCTTTTCATTTTTTTCAAAATAAACATTTCCTAAATTTGGTTCTAGTCTGTCCTGAAACCACAATCTTTCCTTTGAATTTGTTATATAATTATATTCTATTCCAAGTGTATTGCAGTAAATTTTTTGAAGAGAATTAATTATCTCACTTAAACTTGTTACCTCTTTATTTATTTTAAGTGTATCTGTTTTAAAATTTTTATTTAAATCATTTTTTGTTAACCCGTGAAATTCAATATCTAAATCCTCACATGGAATTGTTTTTCTTAAGCCAAGGGGATCTAAATTAGCTCTCTGATGACCTCTATTTCTGTAGGACTGTATAAGCTGTATAACCCTTATTTGTTTATCGTCTATATTTTTGTTTGCAGACATACTTACTGAAGATCTTTTTCTTCTCTGCTTTTTAAAACGCTCAATAACTTCTTTATGAGAAACATCACTTTTACCTTCAGGATTAATTGGGAGGGTTTCAAAGTAAATTCTCCAATCATCTGAAACTGATTTAGGGTCCTTTAAGAAAGATTCGTAAAGTGATTCAATAAACGGTGCATTACCATCACCCGCACCAACTGTTTTTTGATTAGAATCTGCATACGATTCGTCTTTATTGATACCATTATCTGCAAGAATTTTAGAACTATCTGTCATTTTTTTCTCTAAAATAAAGGTAAATACTCAGTAATTAGTTAAATATAACTATAAAATTAAATAAGTATTTATCTTTCATACTCTATATATACATATGCAATAATAATACCAAATAAATAGAAGAATTTGTTACATATATTAAAAATAAACAAACAAATTTTTTATGGAGGCCACTGCCAGATTCGAACTGGCGTCCACGGCTTTGCAGGCCGCTGCGTAACCACTCCGCCAAGTGGCCTAATTAATACTCTCATTCTTATTAGATTTCTATCATATTTGTCTAGAAATACTTTACTTTTACTTTATTTACATTCGTCTTGTAATAAATGAGGATTTATACTATTTATAAAAATGACGCCGACGTCATTTTTAATTAAATTAGGTATAGTATGAAAAAAATTATTTTTTTAATATTTTGTTTATTATTCAATACGAATTTACCCTTCGCTAATACTTTAGAAGAAACACTCTATATTGCCTATTCAAAAAATCCTTCAATTCAAGCCAAAAGAGCTGATTTAAGGTCAAAGGATGAACTGGTTTCTTCTGCCTCTTCAGAGTTTTTTCCAAAAATAAGAGTTATTGGTTCTTATGGCGAGTCAAAAACAAACTACAATGAAACTAATGAAATAAAACTAGAACCAAAAGTTTCAAAAATTGAAGCTGAACAAATAATTTTTTCGGGAGGAAAATTGATTAATAATCGTTACCAATCATTGAATTTAGTTGCTGCTGCACGTGCTGATCTGGAAATTTTAGAACAAGAGATTTTATTCTCCGCAGCAAAAGTATTTTTTAATGTTTTAACAAATCAAAAAATTGTTGAACTTAGAGAGGTAAATCTTGAGGTATTAAAAGAAAGGTTGGTTGTATCAAAAATACAATTTGAAGTGGGTGAGTTAACTTTAACAGATGTCGCACAATCTGAGGCAAGGCTATCACTATCTCAAGCAAATTTAGCACAAGCAAGATCAAATTTAGAAGAAAGTAAGGCGATTTATAGATCTATCATTGGAGTCGATCCAATAAATTTATCAAGTAACTTTATTAATGTTTCCTTACCTAATAGTGTTGAGGATGCAATATCTATTGCTAGAGTTAACAGCCCTTACCTAAAATTTGCTGAAAAATCTGAGTTATCATCTCGATATGGAATTAGGAAAGAAAAATCAAAATTATTTCCAGTTTTAAGTTTAAGGAGTGAATTTTCTAATTCAAAAGAAATGTTATTTAATATGGATGGAGATGCATATCAGGTAATGGGTGTTGTAAGTATGCCAATTTTCTCTGGTGGTTTAAATTGGTCAAATATCAGAAAGGCTCAAGAAATTAATAATAGGGACAGGTTTCATTTAATTGAAGCAAAGAGGGCTATTGTAAAAGAAGTTAAAATTGCTTTCGCACAATATAAGTCATCAATTACTAAAATAGTTTCTACAAAAAAACAATTCGAAGCAAATAAGATTGCATTGGAAGGTGTAAAGGTAGAATTTGAACTTGGAACTAGAACTAATTTAGACGTATTGGATGCTGAGCAAGAGTTTTTGGACTCTCAAGTCTCAATGATAAGTTCTGAAAATAATTCAAAATTATCAATTTTTTATCTCCTTTTAAGTATTGGATCCTTAAACCCAAAAGAATTATCCCTACCTATTGAAGAATATAATCCAACAATAAATTATAATAAGGTTAAGAACTTAAAATTAGGTTGGAAAAGGTTTAAAGATATTAAAAATCTTGATTGAACTATAATTTTGATGTTGTAAGGTATCTTTATTATGGTATCAAATGAAAATAACGAAGAAATGTCTGTTAATGATATTTTATCATCAATTAAAGAAGTAATTTCCAATGAAAAAGATTTAAAAAAATCACCTAATGATGATGAATTTATCGAATTAACAGATGTAATTGAAGATGACGAGGACTCTATTCTTTTAAATGATGTTGTCGATGAAGAAACTAAAAATTTGAGAGAAGATATTTCTGACTCTAACGTTGAAAAAAATAATTTAAAACCTGATAATTTAAAACCTATTTCCGATTTATCTATTGATGATATTGTTAGAGAAACAATAAAAGAAACCTTAAATGAATGGTTTGCTAAAAATTTAAAAACGATTGTAGAAGAATCTGTTAAAGAAGAAGTGGCAAAACTATTTAAAAAACGTAATTAAAATGATTGAAAAAAAATATGACCCCTCTGAAGCTGAGAGGCGAATCTATAACATGTGGGAGTCTCAAGGGCTCTTTAAACCAGGTAACGATGAAGGTGAAAATTTTTCAATAGTTATGCCGCCACCAAATATTACTGGCAGTTTACATATGGGCCATGCACTTAATACAACCCTTCAAGATATAATAATTCGATATCAAAGAATGAAGGGTAAAAATGTTCTTTGGCAACCTGGAACTGATCACGCAGGAATAGCAACTCAAATGGTTGTGGAGAGAAATCTGTCAGATGAAAAGAATTTATCTAGGAATGATATTGGTAGAGAAGCTTTTGTCGATGAGATTTGGAAATGGAAAGAAAAATCAGGAGGTACCATTACTGATCAACTTAGGAGGTTAGGGGCTTCATGTGATTGGAGTAGAGAGAGATTTACCATGGATGACGGTTTATCTGATGCAGTTATAAAGGTATTTGTAGAACTTTATAACGATGGGTTGATATATAAAGATAAAAGACTTGTTAATTGGGATCCAAAGTTAAAAACAGCAATTTCTGATCTTGAGGTTGATCAAAGAGAAGTAAATGGTAATTTATGGTACATAAATTATCCTTTTGAGAATAATAATACTAAGCATATTACAATAGCAACAACACGTCCTGAGACAATGTTTGGGGATACAGCAATAGCTGTTCACCCTGATGATGAGAGGTATAAAAACCTAATTGGTCAAAAAGTTATTATCCCAGTAGTTAATAGAAAAATTTCAATTATTACGGATGAATATGCCGATCCTGATCAAGGAAGCGGTGCAGTAAAAATTACTCCTGCCCACGATTTTAATGATTTTGATGTAGGAAAAAGAAATAATTTAGAAATGATTTCTATTTTTGACTCAGATGGAGCATTAAATGAAAATACACCTAGTGAATGGAATGGATTGGATAGGTTTAAAGCTAGAAAGTTATTGATAGAAAAGTTAGAAAAAGATAATTTTATAGTAAAAATTGAAGATCATATTCATGTTGTTCCATATGGTGATAGGTCTGATACAGTAATAGAGCCTTTTCTGACTGATCAATGGTATGTAGATGCAAAGAAATTATCAATTCCAGCAATTAGAAATATAAAAAATGGTAAAACTAAGTTTATACCTAACAACTGGTCAAAAACTTATTATGAATGGATGAATAATATTCAGCCATGGTGTATTTCTAGACAATTGTGGTGGGGTCATAGAATACCTGCATGGTATACAAATGACGGAGAAATAATAGTTGCATCATCAGAAGCAGAAGCCCTTGAAATAGCAAATGAGAAGTACAATACAAATTCAATTTTTCAAGATGAAGATGTTCTAGATACTTGGTTTTCATCTGCATTATGGCCATTTACAACTCTTGGCTGGCCAAAAGAAGAAAATGATATGACTAAATTTTATCCAACTAATCTTTTGGTAACGGGTTTTGATATTATTTTCTTTTGGGTTGCTAGAATGATGATGATGGGTCTCTATTTTCAAAATAATATCCCATTTTCAGAAATTTACATTCATGCTTTAGTAAGAGATGAAAATGGACAAAAAATGTCTAAATCAAAAGGTAATGTAGTTGATCCGTTAGATTTGATTGATAGTTATGGAGCGGACTCTTTAAGATTTACTTTGGCCTCTATGGCGTCTTATGGGAGAGATATAAAACTATCTGAATCAAGGGTTGAAGGATATAGGAATTTTGGAACAAAGTTATGGAATGCCGCAAGATTTTGTGAATTAAACAGTTGTACAAAGGTTAAAAACCAAAATATATCAGAGCTTTCAAACCCAGTAGCAAATTGGCTTTTGTCAGAAATGATTAAGACTGAAAAAAAGATCGATTCATACCTGGATGATTATAAATTTAATGAGGCGGCAAGCGAGATATATCAGTTTGTTTGGCATATTTTTTGTGATTGGTATTTGGAGCTTATTAAACCATATTTTAATCACCGTAATTATGATGGTTTAAATGAGCTAAGGTATATTACTTCAATTTCCTTAAATTTTATTCTAATTAAATTACATCCCTTTATGCCGTTTATAACCGAAGATTTATGGAAAAAGACAAGTAACTCTGATGAGCCACTAATTTCAAGTAATTGGAGTATTTCTTTACCATCCTTGTACAAAGAAAATTTTGTTAAAAATACTGAAATAATTATCGAAATTATTACTACTGTAAGATCAATTAGATCAGAATTAAATATTCCCTCTAAAAAGGAACTTTTAATTCAGGTTTATAAAAAAGATTCAAGTAATATTGATAAAATTAAAAATATTGATTTACTTCTAAATAAAATAATAAAAATTAGTAAGATTGATAAAGTTGATGAATTTTCTGATCGCTCTGCATCTTTCTCAGTATCAAATATTGATTTTGCTCTAGTCATTGATGATAGCATAGATTTATCGTCGGAAATAAAAAGAATAGAAAAAGAAGAGGTTAAGATTAATAACGATATTGAATTGATTAAGAAAAAGTTAAGTAATGATAGTTTTATAAAAAAAGCGCCAAAAAATATTGTTAAAGAGAGCAATAATAGATTAGAGGATCTATTATCAGATCAAAAAAAAATAGGGGAGTCTAAACTATTTATTAGTAAACTTATTTCCCATGGAAAATAAAATAAAAACAAAAAAAAGATTTTGTCCTTTATGTAAAGAATCCAATTATAACAAAGAGTTATTTTATAATTCTAAACCATGGAAGCTTGTTCAGTGCCGATGTTCTTTTATATATATGCCAGAAGTTCCTATTTACGAAAGAATGAAAAATGAATTTTCTTGGGAAAGGAATTTTGAGGAAGAAGAAAGTATAAGTTTAAAAAAGAAAATCCGAAGAAAAGTAAAAGCATTAATCAAGAGAGATAAATTAAAATATCTTCTTGATCATTATGTTGAAGAAGGCAATGTTTTAGATATTGGCTGTGGATCCGGAGCTAAATTTGAAAATATTTCCGATGATTTTATTCCTTTTGGAATAGATATTTCAGAGGAGTCCGCAAAAAAAGCTAACTTATTATTTGAAAAAAGAGGTGGAAAAGCTATTTGCGCCCCTTCCACAAAAGTTTTAGATGAGTTTGGTGATAATAAATTTTCTGGAGCTATTTTAAGATCATACCTTGAACATGAGCATGAGCCTTTTGAAGTGCTTAAAAATTTGAGGTTTACTTTAAAAGATAGAGCAAGAGTAATCATAAAAGTGCCAAATTATGATAGTATAAATAGAAAAATTAGAAAGGAAAAATGGTGTGGCTTTCATTTTCCAGATCATGTAAATCATTTTACTCCTAAAACTTTACTTAAAATGGTAAAGGATACAAATTATGATGTTATAAAGTTTAATTTTTTAGATTATCTTCCAACAAGTGATAATATGTGGATGGTTATAAAACCACGTTAATACAAAAGTATGAGGCTTAATTTTGACTGATAAAAAATTTGATAAAAGTAAATTACCAAGTAGACATGTAAGTATTGGTCCTGAAAAGGCACCTCATAGATCTTATTATTATGCTATGGGAATGACCGAAGATGATATTAAAAAACCTTTTGTAGGTGTTGTTTCTACTTGGAATGAAGCAGCGCCCTGTAATATTGCTTTGATGAGACAAGCTCAATCAGTAAAAAGAGGAGTTCAAGATGCTGATGGAACGCCCAGAGAGTTTTGTACCATTACTGTTACCGATGGTATAGCTATGGGACATCAGGGTATGAAATCATCCCTTGTTTCTCGAGAAATTATTGCAGATTCAACTGAACTCACTGTTCGAGGACACTCTTACGATGCATTGGTAGGTTTGGCGGGTTGTGATAAATCTTTACCTGGCCTTATGATGGCAATGTGCAGACTAAATGTTCCAAGTGTTTTTATGTACGGCGGCTCAATATTGCCAGGAAGATATAAAGGTAATGATGTCACCGTTGTTGATGTATTTGAAGCAGTTGGGAAGTATGCTGCTGGTGTAGCAACTGAAGATGATTTAAAAGATCTTGAGCAAGTTGCTTGCCCCAGCGCAGGGGCTTGTGGAGGGCAATTCACAGCTAATACAATGGCTTGTGTATCTGAGGTAATGGGTTTAGCTCTTCCTTATTCCTCTGGAGCTCCAGCTCCATATGAAGATCGTGACAAATATGCTTATGAGTCTGGTAAACAAATTATGAATTTAATTGAAAAGAACATCAGGCCGAGAGATATAGTTACTAAGAAATCTCTTGAAAATGCTGCTACCATTGTAGCTGCTACTGGTGGTTCAACTAATGCCGGTTTACATTTACCAGCAATTGCACATGAATGCGGTATTAAATTTTCTTTGGATGATGTTGTAGAAATTTTTAAAAGGACACCTTATATAGCCGACCTAAAACCTGGTGGGCAATACGTTGCCAAAGATGTTTATGAGGCTGGCGGTGTTCCTATTATTATAAAAACACTTTTTGATGGAGGTTTTATTCATGGTGACTGTATGACTGTTACTGGTAAAACCATAGAAGAAAATCTTGAAAATATTGAATTTAATGAAAATCAAAAAGTTATTCGACCTTACAATAAGCCTTTAAGCCCAAATGGTGGTGTCGTTGGTTTAAAGGGTAACCTTGCTCCAGATGGAGCTATCGTAAAAGTTGCTGGCTTAAAGAATACTTTTTTTGAGGGATATGCAAGATGTTTTGATTGTGAAGAAGATGCGTTTGAATGCGTATCTAATGAGAGTTACAAAACAGGGGAAGTAATAGTAATTCGTTATGAGGGCCCTAAAGGTGGTCCTGGTATGAGAGAAATGCTATCAACTACTGCTGCACTATCTGGTCAGGGTGTAGGCGGTAAAGTAGCTTTAATTACCGATGGAAGGTTTAGTGGAGGAACAAGAGGATTATGTGTAGGGCACGTTGGTCCTGAAGCAGCAACAGGCGGACCAATTGCTTTAATAAAAGATGGAGATAAAATAACAATTGATTGTGAAAAAGGTATTCTTAATGTTGATTTATCAAATGAAGAGATAAAAGAAAGAAGAAAAAGCTGGAAACCAAGAGGTACCGATTACAATAGCGGAACATTATGGAAATATTCTCAAACAGTAGGTTCTGCTCAAAACGGTGCTATAACACATCCCGGAGCTGAAGAAGAAACCCATATATATGCCGATATATAATTTATAATAGTTCTATAATTATTGGAACATGATCAGATGGTTTTTCTTTATCCCTAACTGATTTATCGATGAAGACATTATTCATTTTATCACTTGCATGAGGTGATGTTAAAATATGATCAATTCTAATTCCATTATTCCTTTGCCAAGCACCTCTTTGATAATCCCAGAAAGTATAATTTTCAGCGTCCTGATTAAATTGTCGAAAAGAATCAATAAAACCTAATGATAAGATTTCCCTGAATACCTTTCTTGTTTCCATTTTAAAAAGAGCATCATCTTTCCAATCATCTGGACTATGAGTATCTATATCTTCTGGTATTACGTTAAAGTCACCAAGCACAATAAATATTTCTTCATTTATAAGACTTTCTTCTAAATGATTTTTTAGGTTGTTCATCCAATCAATTTTATAGTCATATTTTGGCCCAGGAGAAGGATTTCCATTTGGTAAATATATATTTGAAACTCTAATCATTCCAATATCAGTTGAATGAACTGTTTCTAGATACCTAGCCTGATCATCTTTATAATTAGGAATGCCTTCAAAAGTTTCCTCTATAAGAAATTTAGATAGAGTTGCAACGCCATTATAACTTTTCTGTCCATGAGTTTTAACATTATAGCCAATTTCTTCAAAGGGACTTAGAGGAAAATCATTATCAATTACTTTTGTTTCCTGGAGACATAAAATATCTGGTTTTTCTGATTTAATCCAATCAAGGATATTGCCAATCCTAGATCTTACAGAGTTAACATTCCAGCTTGCAATTTTCACGATAGTTACATTGAAAAAGAGGTTCCGCAACCACATTCAGAAGTAGCATTTGGATTCTTAATTTCAAATGATTGACCAATAAGATCATTTTTATAATCAATTATTGAACCTTGAATATAAGGAACTGAAATCTCATCAATGATTACTTTTGCTCCATAACCCTCAATAACAATATCTCCTTTTTCAGTGTTACTAACAAGATCGAACTTGTATGAAAATCCTGCACAACCCCCACCAAGTACTGAAATTTTTAACATTGAATCCTTGTTCTCAGAGGCAATGATATTTTTGATTTTATCAGCAGCAATCTTGCTTATAGATATATTATTTTCTTGTGTCATTAATTTCCAGGTAAACTTCCTGCTCCTAAACGGCCTAAATTACCAAAGAGCTGCTGAAGAATTGTTAACTCTCTGCCTCTCGTTGGGGTGGTTCTATCAACATAAGATATTATTTTACCATCCTCTAATCCATAATATTTTAAATTATTTACTTTATTATCATCTCCAAAAGATACTGCCAATACTCTTCTATCTGTAACTTCAGGGCGATAAAATGCAATTGTTTCAGCTTTGCTGAATATATAATACCAAGTAGACGCGTCAATTGCTGAAGTTGTTGATGGTGATCCTAGAATATCCATTACATCATTTGATATAGTTTTATTAATTTCAATTTGATCTAAAAGTTTTTCATCAAAAACATATCCTCTATTTTCCACAATAGGTGAGCACGATGTAATCAGATAAACTAATACAATAAATAAATATTTTTTAATTACATAATTCATTAAATAAAGTTACCATTTAATTATAATAATTTATACAGATGATATTTTCTATTATATTTGTCAATCTTAGTGATAAAAATGTTTAAAAAAATAATTTTATATTTAAAAAATATTTATAATTCTAGTCCCGATTACTCATCACCCCATGGTGTTCTGTATAAAAGAATCCTTAAATCATCTTATAATCAGCGTTTCTATAAAGAATTGATGGTTCCGGATACTCTCGATGGCAGGTTTGATTTAATAATTTTACATATTTTTATATTTATTAAAGTTTATAAAAATTCAAATGAATCAAACAAAAATTTTACACAAAAATTGTTTGATGTATTCATGCGCGAAGTAGAATCATCATATAGGGAATTAGGGATAAGTGATCAAACATTCAGTAAAAAAATGAAAGTTGTTATAGAATCCTTTTATGGTAGAACAAAAATGTATGATTTGTATTATGATGATGAAAACGAGTTTTCAAATTGTTTGATTCGTAATATATGGTCGGGGGACTTATCCAAAGAAATATTTTCTAAACAGTTATATAGTTTTGTAGTTGAAAAAGTTGAGAAATATAATAACAAATCTATTAATCAAATATTAGAAATTTCTTTAGATGATTTTTAGTTATTTAAGGATTTTAATTTGAGTAAAATAATTTCAATAGATGCTATGGGAGGAGACAGTGGTTTAGATGTTACTATTGAAGGAGTTTGTTTGGCCTTAAAAAAGCAAAAAGAGATATCAATTTTACTTTATGGCAATAAAGATCTTATTTTAGAAAAATTAAAAAATTTTAATTACAATAATAGTAAAATAGAAATTATTAACTGCAATAAAATTGTATCAATGGATGCTAAGCCATTAGATGCTATTCGAAAGGTTGGTAAGGAATCCTCTATGTGGGGATGTATAAGTGCTGTTTCAGAGGGTAAGGCAGATGTAGCAATATCAGCTGGTAATACTGGTGCCTTAATGGGGCTATCAAGCATAATATTGAGAACTATTGAGGGAATAGAAAGGCCTGCAATATCAAGTCTATGGCCTAATAAATCAAATTTTTCAGTAGTTTTAGACTTAGGTGCAAATATTGAAGTAACATCTGATCAATTAGTTCAATTTGGAATATTAGGTTATTCATATGCAAAAAGTGTTTTTAATAAAAATAATCCATCTGTTGGGCTTTTAAATATTGGTCACGAAGAGATGAAAGGAACTGAAATAATACAAGAAGCTTCTGAAAAAATGAAAGATCTTTTTTCCAATGATTATATTGGTTATGTAGAAGGCGACAATCTCTCTTTAGGTAAGTCTGATGTAGTAATTACGGATGGTTTTACTGGAAATATTGCATTGAAAACTGCAGAAGGAACCGCAAGATTAATTGGTTATTTTATTAAAGATGTTTTTAGTAATTCTTATAGTGGTAAGTTAGGTTATTTTATCGGAAGAAGTGCATTTAAAGCTTTAAAGAATAAAATGGATCCAAGAGAACTAAACGGAGGAGTTTTTTTAGGCTTAAACGGCTTGGTTGTAAAAAGTCACGGTGGAACCGATCCGCTTGGTTTTTCAAAAGCTATTGAATTTAGTACAAAATTATCACAATCTGTCATTTCTAAAGAGATAAATAAACTTTTAGATAAGAAAAAATATGGATAAAAAAATTAAATCATATCAATCAGTTATTACAGGCGTTGGTGCATCTTTACCAAAATCTATTGTCACTAATAAAGATTTAACAATGAGAATTGATACTTCTGAAGAGTGGATTGTAAACAGAACTGGTATTGAAGAAAGAAGGATAGCATCGGATGATGAGACAACATCATCTCTTGGAGCTGAGGCTTCAAAAATAGCTATTAAAAATGCACAAATTGAAAATTCTGAAATTGATCTTATTATTTTAGCAACTGCCACCCCTGATAACACATTTCCTGCATCTGCAACTTTAATTCAATCATCTTTGGGTATAGATAAATGTTATGCCTATGATATTCAAGCTGTCTGTTCAGGATTTGTTTTTGCCCTTGAGGCAGCTGACAATGCGATTAAGGCCGGTAATGTTAAAAACGCACTTGTAATTGGTTCTGAGACATTCAGTAGGATTTTAGATTGGGAGGATAGAGGTACATGTGTTCTTTTTGGCGATGGGGCTGGAGCTGTTGTTTTATCTTCTAAAGAGGGTACTGAAAGAGGAATTTTAAGTAATCATCTACATTCTGATGGGAGATATGCCGACCTACTATATGTTGACGGAGGTCCTTCAACTTCTAGTAAAGTAGGTTTTTTAAAAATGGATGGTCAGGGTGTTTTTAAACATGCAGTTAAGAACCTCTCAGCAGTTATAGAAGAGGCTTTAGAATATAATAATCTTAGTGTCGATGATATTGATTGGTTTATTCCTCATCAAGCAAATATTAGAATTCTTGAGTCTGTAGCAAAAAAAGTAGGACTAAGTCAGGATAAAATAATAATCACTGTTCAAAAGCATGCTAATACCTCTGCTGCTTCAATTCCACTTGCATTATTTGATGCAGTTCAAGAGGATAAAATAAAAAAAGGTGACTTAGTTTTGCTTGAGGCTATGGGGGGCGGATTTAGCTGGGGCTCTACTTTAATTAGATGGTAGAAGCTCTTGATTTTTTTATTAAAAGAGAGTTTTATATATTATAGGAATTTAAAAAAATGAACAAAACTTTAACTAGAGCAGATTTGGCGGAAGCAATTTATACAAAAGTTGGTATTTCTAAAGTTGAGTCATCAGATATCGTCGATCAAATCTTTGAAGAAATGATCCTGGATTTAATTGACGGTAAAAGTGTTAAATTATCGTCTTTCGGTAGCTTTATGGTTAGAAACAAAACTCAAAGAATTGGTCGTAATCCAAAAACTAAAGAGGAAGCTGTAATCGATGCCAGAAGAGTTGTTGTTTTTAGGGCAAGTAAAGAACTTAAGAATAAAGTAATTAATGAATAAAAATAAATTAGAACATGATAAAAAAAAGTCCAGAAGCATATAGAACTATTGGAGAGGCTTCTAAGGAAGTAGGTGTTCCATCTTATGTCTTACGTTTCTGGGAAACTAAATTTAAACAAATAAAACTAATAAAACGACCGGGGGGAAGAAGATTTTATCGTCCTGATGATATCGAACTTCTTGTAAAAATAAAAAATTTCTTAAAAAAAGATGGCCTGACTATCAAGCAGGTAAATGATAAGCTTGATTTAGCAACTAATATTGATCAAAATGAGATTGACAATAATATAGTTAAAACTTTTTCAGAAAAGAGCTTAAATAATAGAGAAGATATATTGAAAAAATTAAATAAGATTTTAGAAATTCTTTCGAAATAATTTTTTTCTAGACAACATCACTTGATGAGATATTATTTATTTTTGTATTTTTGAAGACTCAGTAAACAATTATAATTTATTTTAAAGGGTGGGGAAGTGAATAAAATTATTGAAGCAGGTTGGAATCTTTTTGAGGGTTTTTTGAGTGATAATGACAATGAAAAGACTTACGTCGATGATGAAACTTTTGGTGCTGAGTTTTCTGTTGATCACGTTATAAATTCAGAAAAGAAATAAAATTATCTATTTATTTTTGTAATTACATATTATTTCGAGTTCTTCATACCCAATAGAATCAAAATTTGGTGTTGAAAAACTGCTTTCTTTATATTTTTCACTGATAATGATTTTTCCTTCAGACATTTTTTTACTATAAATAATAATTTCAGCTGCACTAGTTCTAAACCGTCTACAATCTGTCTGTTTGAAAACTTTTTTTGATAAAAATGAATCTATTAAAACACTATTTTTTTGAGGATTCTTGTAATCAGTTAGTATCCAATAATATACATATTTATCATCTGAGCTTGTTTCATATAAATTAATAAAGTGGTATGCATTATCTGTTTCTCCGTATAAAGACCATTCAGCCATTAACGCGTTACTATAAGCAAGGACAAAAATTACTAAAATAATTGAAGAAATTTTTTTCATTCTACAATTTTAGTTAATAAGCCTTTAGATGTCTAATAAGAGTTATTTTTTATTCAGATATTGATATATAGTTCAAATAATTGTTAATCTAATACTTTGTTAGGGAGGTATTAAATGAATTTTAATTTTAATAAAATTATAAGAGGTCTGCACTGGACAACTGTATCAAGTGAGAGGGTGCTTCTAGCTATTATAGGAATAGCAACATGCATTGCTGCAGCTCAATATTTATTTACAATGTTTGCAGCAAGAGAAATTTTGTTGGCGGATCTTTTTTTACTTTTCATTTACGCTGAAATTATAGGTATGGTTGGAGTTTTTTACAGCACAAACAGAATACCTGTAACTCTTCCAATTATAATTGCAATTACGGCTTTATGTCGTTTAATTATAATGCAGAGTAAAGATATGGATGTGTTGATGCTAGTCGGTGAAGCCGCGGCAATACTAATTTTATCAATAGCAGCCTACATAATGAGCCTTAAAGATAAATTAAGTATTGAAAAAGAGAAAAAATAATTAATAATAAATATTACATAAGGTTATTTTCATGGTTGTAAGAATAAAAAAAATATTTTTTATTTTAATCATCCTAATTCAATTAGGAGGGAATGTGATGGCAGGTGAACTATCAGTTAATGATAAATTAGAAATAATTGACGTAATGAATAATTATGCAAAAGGCATTGATACAAAAAATTATGACCTTTTTAGATCAATCTTTGAGAAAGATGTTGAGGTAGAAATCATTTATGACTCAGGTTTCAGATCCGGTGAACCAGTTTCTTTTGAAGGTCTAGATGATTGGGCAAATTATGTTGAAAAAGCAATTAGTGAATATAAGAGTACCCAGCACATGCTTGGTAATCCTCTTATAATTTTTGAAAACGGAATTGCTAAGGCTAGAACAGACCTTCAGGCAAGTCATTACTATAAAGACAAGGAAAATGAAAAAACAACTCTATGGGGTTATTATGATACTCATATGATTAATAAAAACGGCTCCTGGAAGATTGTTAAGCATACTTTAACAAGTATTGGTTCAGATTAATAAATTAAAGAATTATGTTTTATAATGTCAAAAATAAGTAATGTTGCTAAAATATTTTATACTAGTATTTCAAATGGAAATATCGAAATTATTGAAAATTTATTAAGCGATGATTTTGAATTAATTGTCCCTATGGAGGAGGGTGTTCTTTCTGGTCAATATAAGGGTAAAAATAGATTTTTAGAAGATATTTTACCACTAGTATTTTCATGTGTAGACTCAAAAGAAATAGTTTTTTGTAAAAATTTTAAAATTATAAATGAATTTGAAAATACTATTATTTCAATCGCTCAAAATGATGGATTTGCTCTTAGTGGTAAGCCTTATAATCAGATATATCTTCATATTATGACAGTTAGAAATGGAAAAATAGTGCGACTGATTGAATGTTTTGATAGCGCTCTAGCTAACGAAGCGTTGTGGGGCAATAGTAAAAATTTACAGCCGGATATACCTTTCTCAATAAAGAATAATAATCTTTAAACTGATTGGCGTTTTTCGATATTTTTTAGATATTTATAATAAGTTTTTGGAATAGCCCATTTTTCAAGCGCATGCTTTTTGTCTCTTCCTAATTTACTTACCTCATAAAAAAGAAAACGTTTAGTTTTTGCTATATTCCAGTCACCCCTTTTAAAACTTTTACCAGTTTTTGGATTTGGTCTTTTAGGATATTGCCTCATAAAGATAAAATATCCTAAATAAAAGGAATGTTAAGCAAATTATAATTAGAAATTTACATAAATCAGTATGATTGCAATTGCTGGTCCAAACAGAAAAAATAGAATTCCCAAAATCCATCCAATATCATTTTTCATTTAATTCCCCATTATTGTTATTATTAAGAATTTTATAATTTATAATAATCATATTTTAGTCAAAATTTATTTTATTTCTTATTTTTCTTGCTTTAGCTGATAAGAAATTGGCATATTTATAGATATTAATTCTTTTTAAAATTTTTTTGTTTTTATAGGTGAATAGATGAATGATTTTGTTTTATATGGGCAATGGGTGGTTGTAGTAATAAGTTTACTTGGAGTTGCACTGGTAAGTTCTACAAAACATAAAACACGCTTAAGTGGATATATCGTAACTGCTCTTGGACGAATGTCAGGCGCAATCCTATTTATTTTTTTAGATTTGTACGCTTTTGTTTTGGTAAATATTATTCATACTATTATCGGGTTGAGAGGGTATTACAGAAATAAAAAAAATGATCTTTTAAAAAATACTTAAAAATCAAATAAAGTCATATTAAAAAATTTAATTTTATATTATATAAATTATTTTGTCGGAGCGTAGCGCAGCCTGGTAGCGCACTTCGCTGGGGGTGAAGGGGTCGGAGGTTCGAATCCTCTCGCTCCGACCATATAAAGAGAATTTAAATATATTTACTAAGCTATCAATGAAAATATTGAATTTACAATTTTTCGAGGCGGAGAGGGAGGATTATTACATCGCACACCCGATAAAGCTCTTAAAAATCCATCATTATTAATGAGATTAGATCATGTATCTTTTTGGGATGATATTATTAAGCATCAAATTAATGATTAATATTTAAGAAAGTTTTATTGAAATTTTATATTTAATTATTCCTCAACAAAACCTTTGAAAAAACCCAAATAATTGATAAATTTTTCACTAACACCTTCTTTTCTTAGATGATCCTTAGAAACTGGAAGGCTGGTTGGTATAAAATCAGGATTATTTATTACTAGCGAAGGAAAGTTATGATTAACTATTGCTGCTCTTCCAATAGCTACAAAATCAACACCTGCATTTATTATTTTACGAACATCTTCTCCAGAACGAATATTTCCTGCAACCGTTAATAAAACATTTTTAAAATCTATCTCTGTAAAATGCTCTAGAAGCGTTTTTGCATTGGTGTTACCTGCATTTTTTTCTCCTGCTGGATATTTAAATGAGTCCCAAAGAGAAATATCTAAAAAGTCTATTTTTTGAGTATTAATTAGTTGTTTACAAACCGTTTTTATTTCCTTTAAATCCATTCCAAATCTCTCTGGTGATAATCTAACACCTAAAAGGAAGCTATCACCACATTCTTCTCTAATACCATTGATAATTTCAAAAATTATTCTAGATCTATTTTCTAAAGATCCACCATAATCATCGTCTCTTTTATTTATTGAAGGACTCAAAAATTGACATAATATATAACCATGAGCTCCATGTATTTCTACACCATCATAACCAGATTTTTGCGCCCTAACTGCAGCAGATATAAAATCATCTATAAGTTCTTTAACCTCATCTAAAGTTAATGCCCTTGAGTTTGTCTCATCATCAGAAGATGGACAAACCGGTCTTTCGCCAATAATATCCTCCGGAGATCTCATTCCTGCATGATGAAGTTGTGCAACGGCCAAACTATCAAATGACTTTATTTTATCTGTAAGCCTTTTTAATCCTTCAATGTGAATATCATCAAAAATACCGAGTTGACCTGGGAATCCCTTTCCAATTGGTTGAACATGTGAGGCGCATGACATTGTCATTCCAAAATTTCCTTTTGATCTCATAACTAGCCAATTATATTCATCGTTAGACAAACAACCATCTTCAAAACTTTGTGTATTTGTAAGGGGGGCAAGCATAAATGAATTTTTCATTGAAATTCCGCATGGAAAAATAATTTTGTTATCTAATTTTTTCATAATTTGTACCTAATATTATTGAAGTTATTTATATATCTAGAAGAAACTAATTTTAGTCTAATGAAAATAAAAATTGAAAATAAAATTAGACCTAAAATCATACTGACCCACATTCCTGCAGCTCCCATAGGCTCAAAAAAACCAAAATTAGTTAAATAATAACCAAGTGGTATTGCAAAAATCCAATAGGAAATAATTATAAATATCATTGGAGCAAATGTATCTTTATATCCCCTTAAAGCTCCTAAACTTCCCATTTGAATTCCATCGGGTATTTGAAAAATTGCCGCATAAAGTAATAAAGAAATTGCTATACTTATTACATCTAAATCATTGGAATATATTGAAGCGAAACTCTCCCTAAATAATAATAGAATTAACATATTTAATAATGCACCAAAAAAACATAGCAAAACCCCAACATATGATGAATATTTTGCATCCAAAAATTTTCCTTCTCCTAAAAGATTTCCAACTCTTGTAGAACCTGCCAAGCCTATTGCTAATGGCAACATAAAAACAATACTGGCAATATTCAAAGCTATTGCATGTCCTGATAAAATCTTATCACCTAATTGGCCAATAATAATTGCAGCACCAGAAAACATTGTCATTTCAGCAAAAATACCAATTCCAATTGGAATTCCAAGTTTAAGGATTTCTTTACTGACTTTTAGAGAAGGACCACTAAATTCTCTAAATAATTCTGTTTCCTTATACTTTTCAGAAGAAAAAATTATTTTTAGCATTGTAAAAAACATTATCATTGAAACTAAGGATGTAGCATACCCACAACCTTCACTTCCCATTTCTGGAAATCCAAAAAAACCAAAAGCAAATATAATATCAAGGGGTATATTTATTATAGCTCCAAAAAGTACAACAAAAAATACAGGTAATGTTAATGTCATGCCTTCGCTATAGGAGCACAGAAACCTAAACATAATATAAAAAAACATTCCTACTGATACAGATTTGAGATATTCGGCAGATATAATTAATATATTTTTATCAAGGGGTACATATAAAAGAGTTTTACTCAGAAACACAAAGATGAAAAAAATTGATAGAGCTATAAATAGCGCTATCCAAAAAATTTGTCTCATTTTTAATCCAATTTCTAAGTAATCTTTTGATCCGTACAGCTGAGCAACTATAGGTGTAATTGCAAACATTATTCCCTGAAAAAGCATATAGATAGGGAATGTAAAGGCACCCGCCAAGACAAGACCAGCTAATTCTTCTGAGCCATAACGTCCTGACACAATTGTATCAGTGGTATGCATTATCATGTAAGAAAGCTGAGAACCAAAAATTGGTACTCCAATTCTAAGGAAAAATTTTGATTCATATATAAATTTTTTCATTAAGCTTTCTATCATAATAAAAAAATAAATTTGAAAATTTTTTATAAAATATTATTATTTTTTAAATAATAAAAATAAGGGGATGATTAATAATGATTTTAAGGGGTATTTTACTTTTACTTTTGGTTTCTTCGGCTTTAGCTATGCTAAATTCTGTTTATAAATGGTTTGGATTTCTTCAAACTTATTAATATTCATATCTTGAAATTTTTTAATTATTTTGTAGAATTTATGTTATGGATAGATCTGAAAGACTAAGTAGATCGGAGTCAGCCAGACTCAAAAGGGCTAGAGTCAAAAATATAGTTAATATTAGAGTAAATAATATTTTCTCACGATTACACAGGCTCCGAATAAAGAGAAAAAAATTAAAAGGTTAAATTTTAATTTCTATACAAAAACATTGACCATTTGTAATAGCTTTGTCTTTTGGTAAATTTTTCTTTTTTTATAATTCTAATTATTATTCCTGCAATTTTTTGTTTAAAATTTATCATATATTCCATCCTTATTAGTTGTTATATTTAATTATAAGGGCGATTTGAAAAAAAATTATGAATCATTGATGAATCTATTAAGAATCTTATACGACTCTTTTACGACTCATATTATTTATAAATCTATTCTAATTTAAAAAATGAGGGAAAAATGATTGATATTATCTTGCTTACATTATTGTTTTATTTTATTCAGCTTCCGTTACCTTTGATATTGGGACTGAGAGAAGTTCCTCTATCTTATAATTTATCAAGTAGGGACAAAGAGGTAAAAATACCAGTTGTATCTGGAAGAGGTATAAGAGCTCTTAAAAATTTAAAAGAAAGTTTATTTGTTTTTATTCCTGTTTCCATTTTAAGTATTATTACCGATGTTGATGTTGTGATGGCAGCAACCATTTGGCTTGTCTTAAGAGTTGTTTATACTTTTCTTTATTATTTTGGTATATCTTATTTGAGATCAATTATATGGTTTCTTTCAGTAATTTGTCTATTTGATATGGCTATAAGAATATTTAAACATGCAATTTAATTAATGTAATGAAAAAATTTTTAATATTATTACTTATCTTTTTACCACTTTCAGGCTTTTCGAAAGAAAGCCAGGCAGTATGGTCTAAAGAGGAAGAAACAGATACAAAAATGTGTCAAATTGCAATAGAGAGTGGATTAGCTGTAAATATTAAAACGTCAAAATCATTAGAAAGAACAGCTTACTTTTATGAGGGAAGTTTCTATATGTTAACAGATTATAACGAATTTATTATTTGTTTTAAATATTCTCAAAAAGAAATAAAGATAAAATAAGTATAAAAAAAGGGCTTAAAATTAATTAAGCCCTTTTTATCAACTTTTATGAATTGATCATTTATGCATTTGAATCTTTCGATGCAGCAACAAAAATCACAAGACCAAATAGCATTTTATTTACGAAATCAGCAAGGTTATAAACTAGGTTAAGGCTATTAGCGTCAACACCTCCGCCTAGATATCCTAAGTAGTAACCTACAGGATAAATCAACCAACCAACTGTTAAAATCCATTTACAAGCAGCAAAAGCCATTTGTGAAGAAGCGTTTCCACTAGCTATATTAACTTTAGAAGCTTCACCAGCAAACAATTCGTAAATGATATAGAACCAAGCAGCTACACCAATTACAAATGCAGGAAGTACAGGCGCAAGACCAGCTTCTCCCAAGTAACCAGCTATGAGCATTACTAATGAACTGACTAATAGCTTCCAAAATACTGCACCTCTAACTGCAGTTACAGCGGCAAGAATTAAATAAAATTCAACTACTTGAAGCGGAACAGTTAGTAACCAGTCAATGTATCTATATACTGTTGGTGATGTTCCTGTTTCTATCCACATTCCTCTCATATATAAATAATGCCAGAATGCAATACCCGTTACTAATCCAGCAACAGTAAGTGATGTTTTCCATTTGCCGTTTACAGAACTTCTTTCAAGAAAGAAAAAAGCTGTAGCAGCTAACATAGCTGCAGAAACGAACCAAAAGGAAATACCGACATAATCGGTAGTGTCTAAAACTGTATACATATTTTGTATCTCCCTCTTTGTTTTATAAAACATTATTAATTTAATGCTTAATTTCAAGAAAAAAATACAAAAATCTATTTATTTTTTATCTATTTACGGATAATCATGATTTATATTCTAGTAATATAATTAAAATTATTAGCTTTTAATAAAAGGAAATTTTTTATGTTAAAGTTTGTTGAAAAGTTTTTTCTTACTATTTTTATTTTAGGTATTACTTTTATTATCTTTAAAATTATATTTTTTGATCTTATTTTTAAAACTTTCATAGATTAATATTTTTTAATAAGTAACTGATTAATTGTTTTTTTAATTCAAAGTATATTGATTTATTATATCTTCTTCAATAATTTCAAGCGTCTTGATGTTAGTAGACTCTGCAATAATGGGAGGAGCAAAACCTGCTTGATAAGCTTCAAGCCATCTACTAGCGCATAAACACCATTTCTGACCAGGCAATAATCCAGGAAAATCATATTCTGGAACCGGTGTAGATAGATCATTTCCAACATTTTTAGAAAATTTTAAAAATTCATCTGTCAAAATTACGCAAACAGTGTGAAGTCCTCTATCATTGTTGCCAGTATCGCAACACCCATTTCTATAGAATCCAGTTAGAGGATCTAATGAACAAGGCTCAAGGAGTTTATTTTTTATATTTAATTGATTGCTTTTACTCATTTATTTATTCCTTTAATTCAATAAATATGTCTTTTTGAAAATTAAGTAAAAAGAATTTTTAAACATGCGTCAATAAGTGACTTATAATTTTTTTTAAAATATATTATATATACTAATGTTTATTCAAATAAGGTTATTCAAATGACAGCAATATTTGTGATTTTAATTTTTTTAGGTGCAATTTTTTTTCTTAATAAAATAACTTATGGAAGATTTGATTGATTTTTATCCTTTTGCATCCAGCTAATTAGAGGCATTAAAGGAATAATCCAAGCTATTCCGCCTATTAGGTAAAATAAAAATGTTTCAAATTGATTAAGTCTTGGCAATAAGATTTCTCCTAAAGAGCCTATAATTGCCAAAAAGAATAGCAACCATATTGGTATAATAATTGTACCAATAAGTTTTTTTGTTTTTTGTTTTAATTTTAGCAATTTTTTTCCATTGTTTAAATTATTTTTAAAGAGATATACATTGATAGATTCAAAAAATATAACAAATATTTCTCTAATTATTTGGGCTTCAAGTCTTCTAGTTCTATTATTTATATTAGTTTTAGTGGGTGGTGCAACCAGAATTACTGATTCAGGACTTTCAATTACTGAGTGGGAGGTTTTGATAGGTATATTTCCACCTTTGTCAGAGAGCTCTTGGATGGTTGAATTCGAAAAATATAAAAAAATACCAGAATATATCTTGGTTAATAGTTCTATGACATTATCTGAATTTAAAATAATATATTTGTGGGAATGGGGGCATAGGCTTCTTGCAAGATTAGTGGGTTTGGTTTGTGTCGTGCCTTTTTTTATTTTTCTGTTTATGAAAAAATTATCAAAAACTGTTATCAGAAGATCGATTTTAATTTCAATTTTAATAGGAATACAAGGTTATATTGGTTGGTATATGGTTCAAAGTGGATTGACACAGAGAATTGATGTTAGTCAATATAGATTATCCATTCACCTACTTATGGCTTTTATTATTATATACAATACTCTTATGTTACTATTTGAGGTATCTAATATTAAGTTATTAAATACTGCTGATAATAGGCCTATCTGGTTTGGTTTTTTTTCAATTATAGTTTTTTTACAAATTTTTTCAGGGGGCTTGATGTCAGGCCTTGATGCTGGTTTGGTCTACCCAACATGGCCACTAATGGGGTTAAGTATTGTACCCACAGACTATTGGATACCTCAAATAGAAATTTATAATCTTTTTGAAAATAGATCTAATGTTCAATTTAACCATAGGACCTTAGGTTATTTAATTCTTTTTCTAGGTATATTAAATGTATATTTGACAAGAAAAAATTATTTTATGCTTAAAGTTTCCTTGTTAACACTTTTACTCATTTTCGTTCAAATTGCGCTTGGTATTTTTACAATTATATTGATGGTCCCATGGCACACAGCTCTATTTCATCAATTTTTTTCATTACTAGTTTTTTCTTCCATAGTATTTTCCTTACATCTATCAAGGTCAGGTAAATAATTACCTACAATTAAATAATTGATTTGTATATATTTTTTAAATATGTTGACACAAATTGTTTAAAAATATAGAAAGACGAAATTATTAATTTTGCAAGAAGAGTGATATGAAATCTACTGTATCAACAAAACAGTCTGAAGTTACTAAGAAATGGATCTTAATTGATGCATCAAATTTAGTTGTAGGGAGGTTAGCAGCCTTTGTAGCAAATAGACTTCGCGGCAAACATTTACCTTCATATACACCCCATGTTGATGATGGTGACAATGTTATAATAGTTAATGCAGAAAAAATACATTTTACAGGGAATAAATTTTCAGACAAAGTCTACTATAAACATACGGGATTTCCTGGAGGTATTAAATCTACTACTCCTGAAAAAATTTTAGAAGGTAAATTTCCTGAAAGAGTTCTTCAAAAAGCAATTAGAAGAATGATGCCAACTGGCCCTTTATCGAATACTCAATTCGGTAATTTGAAAGTTTATTCTGGACCAGACCATCCCCACGAAGCTCAAAAACCAGAAATAATTGATGTTTCATCTTTGAATAACAAAAATGTGAAAAGATAATGGATATAGAAATAGAAAATATTGAAAATTTAAAAAATAA
Source organism: Rhizobiales bacterium TMED168 (assembly GCA_002170885.2). Next base: position 64,509 of record NHHR02000010.1, read on the forward strand.
TGATGATGCTATAGAAAATGTTTCTTTACCTGAGAAAAAAGTCGATGATCAAGGTAGAGCTTATGCTACTGGCAAAAGAAAAAATGCAGTTGCTCGTGTTTGGTTAAAGCCTGGGTCAGGCATAATCAAAATTAATGGTAAGATTAGCGATGATTATTTTGCTAGACCTGTTTTAAGAATGCTTATCAATCAACCTCTGGTTGCATCTGAAAGAGTTGATCAATTTGATGTTATATGCTCGGTTACAGGTGGTGGTTTATCAGGACAAGCGGGTGCAATTAGGCATGGTATATCCAAATGTTTAGTAAATTATGAACCCGAAATAAAAAAGGCTCTTAAGCCTGGTGGTTTTTTAACAAGAGACTCTAGAGTTGTAGAACGTAAAAAATATGGTAGAGCAAAAGCTAGAAGAAGTTTTCAGTTCTCAAAGCGTTAATAATTTTTTATATAAATTTTGTAGAGCGCTTTTTGAAGCGCTCTTTTTTTGTCTTGGATTTAGTAGTAGTATAAAATAATGAATAATATAAAATATAATATAGCGCTTTTGGGTGGAAGAGGTTTTGTAGGTCAAGAGATCATTAAGATATTAGGCAACCATAGTTGTTTTGATTTATATTCTGTATTTTCTAGTTCTAAGGCAGGTAATAAAGTGGATAATTATATTAAAAATCCTGACTTAAGGTATTCTAATTTAAAAGCAGAAATTAATTTTGATAACATTGATATAGTTATATCTGCACTACCAAACGAAGAATCATCTAATTTTATTAAAAAAATTGAACAATCAAATGTCTCGATTGTTATAATTGATATTGGTTCAGACTATAGATTTAATGACGATTGGTACTATAGTATTCCGGAAATTAATGACATTAAATTTGGTGAAAAAAGAATAAGTAATCCTGGGTGCTATTCTACAGCCGCACAATTATCGATTGCACCAATTAAAAATATAATAAATTCTAAGGTTTCTTGTGTGGGTATTTCCGGATACAGTGGTGCAGGCTCCTCGCCAAACGACAAGAACAATCCTGATATAATAAAAAGTAGTATTTTACCTTATTCTTTAACAAACCATACTCACGAAAAAGAGATAAAAAAGCATTGCTATGATAAGATTTCTTTTACTCCACATGTTGCAGATTTTTTCAGGGGTTTATTAATAACGTCCCATTTTTCTCTATCCGAGAAAATAAGTGAACCAGATATTATTAATATCTATAGCGATTACTACAAAAATAATAAATTAATAAAAATTCAAAAAAATCCTCCACTTATTAAGGATGTAGTAAACACAAATTATGCTTTAATTGGAGGATTTTCTTTGAACGATAATGGGAGTGATCTAGTAGTATGTTGTACTATTGATAATTTATTAAAAGGTGCAGCTTCACAATGTATACAGAATCTGAATCTTTCTTTTGGATTTGACGAGTCATTATCTCTTGAAGATACATTTAATTAATTCTATTAATGGATAATGAAGCTAGTTTTCTTTTTTTCACTTGCGCTTTTTTTGATTACTGGTTGTGGTACTAGGGAGAGTATTAAAAATAAATATCTTTATAGTGATAAAGTAAAAGAGGTATTAACTGATGAGGAATATTATAAATTAGATAAAGAAGCTAAATGGCCTTTAAATATCAATACCCCTGATTGTAATAATGTTGAAAATATTACTTTGGAAGATTCAGTCGAGTAAAATTAGATAAAATATAGTTGTGCAATGAAAGAATTAGAAAAACTTAAAAGACTACCTCCTTACGTTTTTACTGAGGTTAATAGAATTAAAGATGCTGCTCGCGCAAAAGGTAACGATATAATTGATTTTGGTATGGGTAATCCAGATATTCCAACACCTAAACATATTGTTGAGAAGTTGATTGAGACTAGTCAGGATACAAAGATGCATCGTTATTCTGCTTCTAGAGGAATTACTGGTCTTAGAAAAGCAAATGCAAAATATTATGAAAGAAGATTTAATGTAAAGCTAGACTATGACAAAGAAATAATTGCAACAATTGGCTCTAAAGAGGGATTGGCAAATATGGCTCAAGTACTTGCTTGTCCTGGGGATACAATATTGGTTCCAAACCCTGCTTACCCTATTCATGCTTTTGGTTTTATTATAAACGATGCTGACCTAATTCATTATAATGTGAATTCACAAATTGACTTAATGACAGAAATTTCTTCAAAAGTAGAGGGTTCAAAAAAAGATGTTAAAGCTATGATCTTAAATTTTCCTTCTAACCCAACTGCTGAAATTTGTTCATTAGATTTTTATAAAGAAATTGTTCCATATGCAAAAAAACATGACATCATTTTATTATCTGATCTTGCTTATGCAGAAATTTATTTTGATGAAAACGATAAGCCACCGTCTATACTTGAGGTAAATGGAGCGAAAGATATTGCTGTTGAATTTACATCTTTATCTAAAAGCTTTTCCATGCCTGGTTGGAGAATGGGTTTTGCTGTTGGAAATGAATATTTAATTTCTGCCTTAACAAGAATAAAATCATACTTAGACTATGGAGCATTTACACCTATTCAGGTAGCATCTGCTGCTGCCTTAAATAGTGATATATCAATTATTGATGATATAAGGGATGTTTATAAACAGAGGAGGGATGTACTAGTAGAGTCCTTCACAAGATCAGGTTGGAATATACCTTCACCAAAAGCAACAATGTTTGCTTGGTCTTCATTACCTGAAAAATTTAAACACTTATCATCTCTAGAATTTTCTAAAATGCTAATTGAGAAAGCTGATATTGCTGTTTCACCTGGAGATGGATTTGGAGAGTACGGTGAAGGATACGTTAGACTTTCAATGGTTGAAAATGAACAAAGAATTCGACAAGCTGCAAGAAATCTAAAAAGGCTTTTTGATGGATAAAACTATAAATATTGGTATAGCAGGATTAGGTACAGTTGGATGTGGAGTTATAAAAAATCTAATAAGAAATAAAGATATTCTTAAAAAAAAATATAATTTTAATTTTAATATTTCTGGTATCTCTGCCTCTAGTAGAAATAAAAAAAGGTCTATAAATACTGATCAATTTAAATGGTTTGACGACCCAATTGATCTTGTCAAAAATAAAGATATTGATTTAATTATTGAGTTAATTGGTGGAGAAAAAGGTGTAGCTCTAAAGTTAGCAATTGAAACTATTAAAAGTAAAAAAGGTTTTATAACGGCTAATAAAGCTCTTATTTCATCCAATGGTAAAATTCTTTCTGAACTTGCTAGCAAAGATAGAACCTTCGTAGGCTATGAGGCTGCAGTAGCAGGTGGGATACCTATAATTAAAACACTTAAAAGTGGATTATTTCTCGATGAGATAAATAATATCTATGGAATCTTAAATGGTACATCAAATTTTATTTTATCAATGATGAATAATTCAAATAAAAGTTTTAACGAGGCTTTATCTGAAGCTAAAAAATTAGGCTACGCTGAAGCAGATCCCTCTTATGATATTAATGGTTTAGATGCTGCTCATAAATTATCTATTTTAAGTGCATTAAGCTATGGAGAATTTCCATCACTAGAGAATATTCAAATAAAAGGCATTGAAAATATTCTGACCCTTGATCACAAATATGCAAATGAATTTGGTTATAAAATTAAATTAGTTGGTTCATCAACCATTAATAAGGGAAGTATTATAAAAGAGGTTTCTCCAACTTTGGTAGGAAAAAATAGTCCTTTAGGAACTGTAGAGGGTGTAAGTAATGTTATTTGTCTTAATACAAGCCATAATGGAACACTAATTCTTGAGGGGGAGGGTGCCGGAGAAGGTCCAACTTCTGCATCTGTTTTATCAGATATTATTGATTTTTCTAATGATATAAAATGTCATTTTTTTAACAAGAATTTTAGTGATCTTGTTGAACCAAGCGACAACAATAATATTTTATTAAGATGTTATTATCTAAGAGTTTTTTTGGTTGATGAAAAAGGATCCATGGCAAAACTAACATCAATATTAGAAAAAAATAGTATTTCAATTGATCAGGTAATACAAAGAGGAGACTTACATTTAAAGGATGAAAAAAATTCTACCCCTGTTATTATGTTAACACATCCTATTGACTCAGAATCGATAAATTCATCCTTTTCTGAATTAATAAAAACGGATTTAATATCATTAGATCCAATTTTTTTACCTGTTCTTAGGGACAATTTGTGAGGTGTAGAAATGAGTAATACGATTGATAGAGTCTTAACACTTGAGCTAGTTAGAGTTACTGAAAGAGCTGCGGTAGCGTCTTCTTTATTAGTTGGAAGAGGAAATGAAAAAGAAGCTGATCAGGCTGCTGTTGATGCTATGAGAAAAGAGCTAAATAAACTTGATATCCAAGGTGAGGTCGTAATTGGGGAGGGTGAAAGAGATGAAGCACCCATGCTATATATTGGTGAAAAGGTTGGAACTGGAAAAGGACCAAAAGTCGATATTGCACTTGATCCTTTAGAGGGAACGACATTAACTGCAAAAGGACAGGCTGATGCACTAACGACTATTGCAATGGCTGAAAAGGGTTCTTTATTGAATGCTGCTGATGTTTATATGGATAAAATCGCTATTGGTCCAGGCTGTCCTGATGATTTGATTCATTTAGATGAAGATCCAGATGTTAATATTAAAGCCTTTAGTAAAGCAACAAAAAAACCTATAGAACTTGTAACAGTTTGTGTTCTTGATAGACCCCGTCATGCTGATATTATAGATAATATTCGGGCTTCAGGTGCAAGAGTTAGATTAATAGCTGATGGAGATATAGCAGGTGTAATTCATACAACTGATCCACTTACAGGAATTGATATGTATATGGGAATTGGCGGTGCTCCAGAAGGTGTTTTAGCGGCTGCAGCCTTAAGATGTACCGGAGGACAAATGCAAGCTAAATTAGTTTTGGAAGATCAAGAAAAGAAAGATAGAGCTACAAAAATGGGAATTTCTGATTTTGACAAAATATACACTCTTAATGAACTAGTTAGTGGTGATGCTCTTTTTGCTGCTACTGGCGTTACAAATGGTTCTATGTTAACAGGAATTGAAAATAATAACGGTTTATGGACAAACACTGTTGTTATGAGGTCATCGTCAGGAACCGTTCGTTGGATAAAGTCTCATCACACAAATAAAGATAAATTTGATCTATAAAAATAATGCAAAATAATGGATCTTTCTTAGAAAATAAATTTTCTGTTAAAGGATCTCTTTGGAAAGAAAGAGTATCTGATACAGAAAAAGTATCACTAATAGAACATGATAATAATATTCCAAACTTATTAGCTAAGATATTAGTTGGAAGAAAAATTGACTCTTCAGATGTAGATTCTTTTTTAAATCCTGAGGTCAACAAATTATTATTGGATCCAAGTAAGTTATTTGACCTTGAAAAAGGTGTAAGCTTTATTGCAAATTGTATATCTAATAGAGAAAAAATAGGCATTTTAGGTGACTACGATGTTGATGGGGCAACATCAACGTCAATTTTAAAACTTTTTCTAGATTACTATAATATTAAAACTGAAATTTATATTCCAAACAGATTAAAGGAGGGGTATGGACCGAATAAGTCTGCTATAGATTTTTTTTATAGAAAAGGTGTTAATACCTTTATAACAGTTGATTGTGGGGCAACAGCGATCGAGCCAATGGTTTATGCTAATTCTAAAGGCATGAAATCTATAATAATAGATCACCATAAAGTTGATGATGAGCTTCCTGAATGTTTTGCTCATATTAATCCCTCTAGAGATGAAGATAATTCGGGTTTGAACGATTTAGCAGCAGTGGGCCTTACCTTTATATTTATTGTTGGATTAAGAAGAGAAATAAGAAATAAAGATATTTTTCCAGAAATTAATGAACCATCTTTGAAGCAATTCTTAGATTTGGTTGCTCTTGGAACAGTTTGTGATGTAGTTAAGTTGAAGGGTCTTAATAGAGCTTTTGTCAAGGAAGGAATAGATATTATTGCAAAAAAACCTCGTCCTGGAATTGAAGGATTAAAATCAATATCAGGCTCTAAAGATGTAGGTGTTTCAGAGTTGGGTTATAGAATTGGACCAAGAATTAATGCCGCTGGAAGGACTGGAGCATCAGATCTTGGTTTCAGATTATTAACTTCATCAAACGAAGATGAAGTTTTGGCAATATCTGAAAGATTAAACAATCTTAATCAACAGCGGCAAAATATTGAAGAAACTGTTCTTTTTGACGCAATTAATGATGTAGAAAAAAAATTGAATGATAAGAAGTTAAATACTTTTCCTTGTTGTGTTATTGTTTCTGGAGAAAACTGGCATTTAGGTGTTTTGGGAATTGTTGCGAGTAGACTTAAGGAAAAATATTACAGACCCTCATTTGTTATAAGTTCAGATAATGAAAATTTAACTGGTTCTGCAAGATCTATTTCAGGAATTGACGTTGGTAAGATCATAATTAAGGCAGTTAGTAAAAATATTCTTATTTCTGGTGGTGGTCATAAAATGGCTGCAGGGTTTTCACTTAAAAAAAATAGTTTAGATGATTTTAAAGAATTTTGTGAGGATGAAATTTTTTCTCAGTCAAGTGAGACAACATTAAATAAAATAAACTACTATGATAGTATCATAGATTCATCAAATATTAACAGAGACTTATACAATTTAATTAAAGTTGCATCACCTTATGGTCAAGGTAACCCTGAGCCTCAATTTATTATTAAGAATGCAAAAATTGAATATTGGTCAGAGGTTGGAAAGGGTCATCTTAAGGTTAAATTATCTAATGCAAACTATGGGCATATTGACGCAATTGCTTTTAGTTCAAAAGGTACTCCAATAGGTAATATTATAATGAATCATTCAGGTTCATTATTGCACATTGCGGGAAACATTAAAAATAACGATTGGCAAGGGAATAAAGCTGTCCAATTTCATATTAGAGACCTCTTTACACCATAAGAAATTAGACCTATATAATCATAACAGCTGTGGTCCCTTCGTCTATCGGTTAGGACGCCAGGTTTTCAACCTGGAAAGAGGGGTTCGATTCCCCTAGGGACTACCAGTTATAGTATAGACTAGCATTCATAAGATGGTAGGGGATTATATTATAGGATGATAAGGGATTAATATGTTTGCTCAATTAATTAATGCACAAAAGGTTTCAGATATAGTTTCAATAGGAATTTCTCTTCTTTGTGTTATGCACTGCTTATTGTTTCCTTTATTTTTAATATTATCTTCAAATTATTTAACATTATTTTTAAATAATGAATTGTTCCATTATACTCTTTTATTCTTAATAGTTCCTCTTAGTCTTTTTGCATTAACCATTGGGTTAAAAAATCATAATAGTTTCAACATATTTATATTTGGGTTTATTGGCATAATTTTTCTATTATCTGCTTTATTTTTTGACATAAAAATTTTATTTGTTTCAAGTGAAATATTCTTAACTATATTAGGATCTTCATTTATGATGATAGCACATTATAAAAATTTTCAACTTTGCAGGCATTTAGATTGTGATTGTCATGAATAGTTTTTTAAACTTTTTCAATAAAAAATATTTTTTTACTCTAGCCGGTCTACTTTTCTTTCTGAGTATAACTTTAGAACCCTTACTTCACGATCATAATGAGTTAGGTAATGAGAGGGAAATAGAACTATCTTGTGAACTTTGCACTTTTGATGTGTTCGATGATATCTTATACACAGTAAAAAAAGAAAATAATTATTTTTCAAAATCTCTTTCAATTGAAGATTTTGATATTACTTTTAATGATAACCTATATAATTTTAATCCTAGAGCTCCGCCAAAAATTTAAATTTCTTTTTTTATAAATTTTAATAAACGGAGTTTAAATTGAAAAATTTAATTATAGCACTTTTATTTGTGTGTGCTTTAACAATACACAATAATATTTTATATGCTGATGAAACTGAAGGAGTTTTTGCTGGAGCCGATGAGATAGTCGTTACTTCATCATATATTGATACAAAACTTTCAGATCTTGATGATCCTATCCATATCCTTAGCGGGAGTGATACAGCTTTTGATACAACATCAAGTTTAGGTGAATCACTTGATAATCTTCTTGGTGTTCAGTCATCAGACTTTGGTTCTGCTGTGGGCCATCCTATAATTCGTGGTTTGTCAGGGAATAGAGTTAAGATTATGAATAATGGCAAAACTTTAAGAGATGTTTCAACTATCGGTGATGATCATATGAATGAGGTAGATTTAAATGATATTCAACAAATTGAAATAGTAAGGGGACCATCATCTTTATTATACTCTAGTGGAACAGTAGGAGGTATTGTTAACATTATTGACAATACAATTGCTAAAGAAGATTTTAAAGATGCAAAGCTAAATTTCGGCTTAGAAAGTCAATCTGTAAATGATGGAGAAACTGGAAGTATTTCATATCAAAATAACTTCGGTGGTTTTAATATAAGTTTAGCATATAAAGATTCGCAGTTTGATAATTATGATATTCCAAATGGTGCAATAATTCATATGGAAGAAGAACATCATGATGAAGACGAACATCATGACGAAGAGGAACATCATGACGAAGAAGAACATCATGACAAAGAAGAGCATCATGACGAAGAAA
>NHHR02000002.1 GCA_002170885.2 Rhizobiales bacterium TMED168
CTAACACAATTCAAATTCCATCCAATACCTATATTGATGAAACATTATTTACCAAAAATGCTGCAAGGTTAACTCTTGAAAATGGAAGAGAAATAACAATTAGTAAGGCAGATAGTTTTACTTATAATGTTGGTGGAAATATTACAGGCGGAAGTGTAGGTATTGACCTAACCTTTTCTGAATTTGCAAATACTTTTGGAATTAACGATGTTCTAAACCTATCATCGTCTGAAGATGGTATATATTTTGATTTGTATATTATTTAATTCTAATTTTATCGAAAGCATCTAAAGCTTTTTCTCTAGACTCTTTTAAATCTACTATTGGTTTTGGATAATTTTCGCCAAGTTTAATATTAGCTTGTTCTAAGACATCTGCTGGCGCTTCCCATGGACTGTAAAGATATTTAATTGGTAGATCCCTAAGCTCTGGAAGAAATTTCTTTGTGTATTCTCCTTCAGGATCAAATTTTATACCCTGACTAATAGGATTGAAAATTCTAAAATATGGTGCTGCATCCGCACCAGATCCTGCTACCCATTGCCAACTAGCACTATTACTTGCTAGATCAGCGTCAATTAAACAATCCCAAAACCATTTTTCACCCTCATGCCAGTGTAATAAAAGATTTTTAACTAAAAACGATCCAACAATCATACGTACACGATTATGCATATAGCCTGTTTGCCATAATTCTCGCATACCCGCATCAACAATAGGATAACCGGTAAGACCTTTTTTCCATTTATCTGAGAAATCTATATTTTCTTGCCAAGGAAAATTATCAAACTTTTTTTGAAGATTTTCTCTTGGCAAAGTTGGAAAGTGATAAAGCAGATTATAGGAAAATTCTCGCCACCCTAATTCACTTAGAAAGTGGCTAAGATCCTTTTCAATACCAGTCTCATCTTCTTTTTGTTTCGCAGCGTACCATACTTGATTTGGAGAGATCTCTCCTAAATGAATATGTGGAGAAAGCTGGGATACATTTTTTTGTGAAGGAAAATTTCGACCTTCTTTATAACCGAAAAGTCCGTCATCTAAAAAATCATATAATTTTTCCTGAGCCCCAACCTCTCCAGGTTTCCATAGTTTTTCCATCTCATCAAACCAGTGAACTTTTGGAATTAAAGACAAATCTTCAATAGTTAACTCATTATATTCGTCTCTAAATAGTGAACTTATTTCAGGAGACTTAAGCGGTACTCTTGGCGGTGCAGCATTTAAACAACCTTTCCTGTAATAGGGGCTAAAAACTCTGTATGGAGTACCGTCAGTTTTTAAAATATTGAATGGCTCCCAAAGTAAGGATCCATTGAAGGTATTTACTTCAATGCCCTTTTTTTCGACTTCACTTTTAATATTTTTATCTCTTCTTATCCGCCACGGCTCGTAGCATCGATTCCAGCTGATGGATTCTACATCATAACTTTTAGTTAAACTTTCTATAATTTTTAAAGCATCACCCTTATATACTGATAGCTTATTATTCAAACTATCGTTGAGCTTTTCTAGAGAATTGTGAAGCCACCATTTGCTTGCTGAACCCATTTCATATTCATTAGAATTAATATCATCATAAATATAAATAGGTAAAACAATTCCTTTACTTATAGCTTCACTTAAACCAGGATTGTCAGCTAATCGAAGATCTTGCCTGAACCAGAAAATTGATAATTTATTTTTTTCAACCATTAGAATTCTATTTTTTGACCGTCCCAAGCAAAACAGTCACCACTATTTTGATGAGTTAGTCCGTTAATAACATCAGCCATTTTAGAGATAGAATAATCTGGTGAGAATAATTTTCCCTCTTTAACATTTTTTTGAAAAGGGTTCGATAAATTACTATCAACTGTTCCAGGATGAAGCCCTGCAATAATTGCGTTAGGATTATTTCTTGCTACCTCTATACTTAAACTCTTAATTATCATGTTAAGTGCTGACTTTGATGCTCTATAAGAATACCAACCTCCAATTCTATTGTCAGAAATACTTCCAACTCGTGCCGATAAAAATCCCATAAATGATTTTTTTTCTTTGTTTAGCAATGGAATAAAATTTTTAGCGATCACAGAAGGCCCTATAGTATTAACAGAAAAAACTTTACTCATAGACATTGAGTTTATATTACGAAATGTTTTTTCAGGACTTAGATCACCTTCATGAAGAATACCTGTTGTGATAATTATCTTATCAAAATAATCTTCTTTTTTACAAAACTCTGATGCCTCAGTTATTGAGTCATCATTTTCAAGGTCTATATAGGAATTTATTGTGTTTCCATTATCAATTTGTTTATTAGAGCGTGAAAAAGAATAAATAATATTGGAACTATTTTGTTCTTCATAAAATTTTACAAATGCTTTTCCAATAGCACCGCTGGAACCAATAATAATAATTTTTTCTGACATAAATCTCTTAATTTTTTTATATATAAACAATCCTAAGCAAGAAAATCAATGCGACCTTATAGCATTGAATATTAAAAAATATAAAATTACATTTCTTATTATCAACAAGCATTAAAACTTATTAGTCAACCATATCGACTGAAATGGTTTTAATTCAATTTTTCTATTAATCTTAATAGTGCTTTTAGGACTCAAAATATCTTGCCAGTGCTCATCTTGTATAAGATTTATATTTTTTAAATCAAATTTTACATTACTAGAGGTAACATTTGTAAGTGCAAAAATACTCTGCGACTTATCAATACTTTGTCTCCATAAACCAAAAATATCATCTCCCAAACTAAGAGTAAATTGAATAGCGTTTGGATGAAATGCTGGTTGCTGTTTTCTAATAAATAAAATTTTTGATAATAAGTTGTATACTTTAGACTCTTTTGTTTTTTTTAATTTAATTAAATCCTCTAAACTATTTTTATTCCATTTATATCTATTAAGATCTCTTTTATGACTAGTTTTTTTGTATTCCTCTAAATCATCTTCGGTTCCAAACATTGAATTAAAATAAACAGCTGGGACTCCCTCCATTGCAAACATAATACAATGAGCTGCAATAAATCTTTCAATTGAGTATTTTCCATTTGTATCTAGATCTGAATATTTCAAGACATTAAATAATGAGATATTTGCCTCGTATACTTTTTTATTGATTTTCATAAATTTTCTGTGTGAAAATTTACCTCCATTTTTTTTAATTCTTCTAAAAAATAATTTAGTTTGTGAGTTATTTAATATTCCTTCAATAGGCCTCATTCCCAGGCCATCATGAGATGCTATGAAGTTTAGATAAGCATTTCCATTTCTTGAAGGAGGCATACTTTTACTCAATTTTGAGAGAACATCACAATCTTCAAATAAAAGCGTATAGACTAGTAGAGGCGCTAAAGAAAAATTATAAATCCAATGAGCCTCATCACTTTCACCGAAATAACTTAAATTTTCTTTTCTTGGTAGATTTGTTTCAGTAACAATTTTTGCTTTAACATTGAGATTGTCTATAACACTTCTTAGCAGTTTTATTATCAAATGTGTTTGGGGTAAATTCAAACATTCAGTACCAGACTCTTTCCAAAGAAATCCAACTGCATCAAGCCTTAAAATTAAAATTCCTCTATCTATAAGATCTATAATTATTTTTATAAAATCCAATAAAACATCAGGATTTTTAAAATTCAAATCAACCTGATCCTCGCTAAAGGTACACCATAAATTTTTGTCGATCCCGTTAACATTAAACTTTTGAATAAGCTTGTGATCTCTAGTCCTAATTACATTTGATGTATCAAATTTATTATCAACTATAAAAAAATAATCTTTTCCAGGCCTTTGATCTTTTAAAAAATTTTTAAACCAAACACCCTTAGAGGAGGAATGGTTGATAACAATATCAGCCATAATATTTTTATTTTGTGAATAACTTTTTATATCCTTCCAATCACCATACTTTTTATCTACTTCATTATGATCTTTAACAGAAAATCCTCCGTCACCACTTGAAGGAAAAAAAGGCAGAAGATGAATACAATCAAAAATATTTTCAAAATATTTTTTATGAAAACTTTTTAATACTCTAATTGTATTTTTTTTATCATCTGAATAAATACTATCAGCATAGGAAATTAATAAAATTGTACTCTCTGACCAATCAAATTCTTTTTTAGACTTATGCGAAGAATTAAAGTCACTAATTATGGTTTTTATTTTCTTCGAATAAAGATTAATATCAACCTGGTCGGCATCATAAATTAAATTTAAATTGCTTTTAATAATTTTAAGGAAGTTTTTTTTAGCTTTTTCCATATTTCTTGTTATCTTCCTCAACAGCATCTCTAAATCTTAGTAAAAAATCTGGTACCGCACTATTTACTCGACGCCAAGTAGGTGAAAAAGGTGTATCCATTGGATTTTCAAAAAATGTTTCACCAGCTTTCATTATGTTAGAGGCAAACATTTCAACGGTTTTTTCTTCCAAGTGATAATCGTAAAATAAGCCATTCATTTGAGCATCACTCTTATAAATATCAACCATATCTATAGCTGACCTGTAATATGTTGCTTTAATAGATCTGAAAGTTTCTTCACTGAAAGTATAACCCTGAGTGGCTAATTTTCTTATCAAAGTTTTAATTATATCGATTGACATCCGTGATAGACCAGAACTTTCACTATCAAACGAGGGTTCTTGATGTTTATGATCATAATTATCTGCTAAATCAACCTGACAAACTCTATTGGATGAATAATTTCTTTGAATCTCTGATAAGACTCCAATTTCAATGCCCCAGTCAGATGAAATACGTAACTCAGGAAGTAAATTACTTTTGAATGAAAACTCTCCTGCTAGAGGATACTTAAAAGATTTCATGAAATCTAAATAATCATTTCGTCCAATTACTTTTTCCATAGCAAGCAAGAAGGGGTAAACTAGAAGTCTGGAAACTCTTCCGTTCATCTTTCCTTTGGCAACTCTTGGATAATATCCTTTGCAAAATTCGTAATTGAATGATGGATTAACTACAGGATAAAATAATTTAGCTAGCATTCTTTTTTCATAAGTAAGAACATCGCAATCATGAAGGGCTATGGCCTTTGCTTGCCCTCTTGCTAAAACCATTCCAATACAATACCAGACATTTCTTCCCTTACCAGCTTCGTTTGGTGCTAGTGAGTTATTTTTAAGCTCATTATCAAGCTCCTGTAATCCAGGCCCATCATTCCACAAAATAGTATAGGGTATCTCTAGTTTTTCAAAAAACTTCCATGAGTCTTTAGCCTGCTTTTCATTAGCTTTATCAAGCCCAATTACAACATGGTTTAAATATTTTGCTTTCGATATTTCATAAACTATTTTTGGAAGAGCTTTACCTTCTAGCTCTGAGTATAAACAGGGCAAAATTAATTCCATTTTATTATATTTAGAAAAGTTTAGTAGTTCATCTTCAATATGCTTTGTTGTTTTAAAGGAAAAGTCATGCAAATTAGCGACTATCCCGTTCTGTGAAAAATCATTCATGATACTTACCCTGATGTTTCTATTTTTTCCAAGACCAGTTCAACAACTTCTTGCCAACCAAGAGGAGCTTCTTTTTCTGAAAAAATATAATTCTTATTACTTAAACCCTCAAAATTAAAATTATTATTTCGTATAAGGCATGGAAAATCTGAAGAATCAAGCATTTCTATGTCATTTTTATTATCACCAATGCCAATTGTCACAATATCATCTCTATTAAAATAACTTAGCACATCTAGCATGGCTTTAGATTTGTTAAGATTATCACCCAAACTTAGAAGCCTATCCCCTTCTTGAATATTTATCCCAATCCTAAGAGCCTTTTCAATTAGAGATAACTTTTCTGATTCACTACCATTAAAAATAAATGGATGTGTATAATGTCTATCCATAGCTTGCCGAATACCGTCTAGTGGCTGACCTAATATTTCTGCTACTTCCTTAGTAGGCATTTTCTCTAGTAGTTTTATCTTTGCCTTTAGAGTATCATGAAAATTTTCATTAAATATTTTTAACAAATCCTCTTTTGATCTACTTAATATTTTTTCCTTAGGAAAGCTCCTATCTAACAAATATAAGTTATAAATTGCTGATCCATTTTCAACAATAAAGGGAAGCTCTAATCCTAATTTTTCTAAAAAATTTTCAATCTCAATTTTTGTCTTACTAGAATTTGGAATAATAAAAATTCCAGAGCTATGACATTTTTTTATAAAACTCTTTATAATATTAAAGTTGAACGTTTCTCTATGCAATAATGATCCGTCCAAGTCTGTAAATATAAATATTTTTTTTTTCATTTTTAATAAAGAAAATTTTTTTGATAATAAATAATTTATTAATTTAATAAAAAAAAATACTACCTATTAGTCAATTATTTTTTATATAAATTTTTTTAAACTCTTTTTTTTCTTGGTCTATCACTTGCTTTAGGCTGCTTGTTAAAAGACTTTTTTCTCCCAGCCTTTTGTCTAGTGTTATTTCTACCGTCAGATAAATCTTCACTAGAATTATTCTCCTTAATTTTTTCTAGTTTTGAATAAAACTTTTTATTTTTATTTTTATTTTTATTTTTTTTTACTCTTTTTTTCTTTTTATTAATTTTTTCAGATCGATTTTTACCTTCATTATCAAATTTATAGTTAAGTTTATTTAATTTTTTTTCTTTCAAGGATTTATTTTTATTTCTCGATCGTGAATTTCTTTTTTTCTTTGGTGATGAAAATTTATTATCATCCATTGGATCATAAAAAGTCTCCTTTCTTGTTCCGTCCTCTAAAACCTTTTCTCTTGGTATTTTCTGATTAATAAGCTTTTCAATATCTCTTAAATACAAGACTTCAGAATTATCGCATAAAGAAATAGCAATACCATCACTTCCTGCTCTAGCAGTCCTACCAATGCGATGAACATAAGACTCTGGAATATTAGGCATATCGAAATTAACAACATGTGAAACTTCATCAATATCAAGCCCACGGGCAGCAATATCGGTTGCTACTAAAATATTAATCTTATCTTTTTTAAACATATCAAGAGAACGCTGACGTTGACCCATACTTTTATTGCCATGAATAGCTGTTGAATTAATACCTTTTTCTTTTAAGTATCTTACAATTTTATCAGCGCCATGTTTAGTTCTGGTAAAGACAATAGCCTTAAATACTCCTGTTAGTATCTCTACTAATAATTGTTTCTTTAAAGGTCTATCAGTTAATAATATCTTTTGATTAATTTTTTCAATTGGTCTTGATTGCTGCCCAATACTTACATCAATGGGGTCAATTAAAAATTCACTGGCTAAATCTCTAACTTGTTTAGGCATAGTCGCTGAAAGTAATAGTGTCTGATGACCGTATGGTAGGAATTCCATTATACGTCTAATAGCTGGATAAAATCCCATATCCATCATTTGATCAGCTTCATCAAGAATAACGGTATTTGTATCACTTAGAGAAATACTGTTAGTTGATAAATGATCTTCAAGTCTACCTGGCGTAGCAATTACAATATCTAGGCCCCTTGCTAAAGCCTTTATTTGTGCACCAGCCCTTGCCCCGCCCATAACAACAGTTTTTGAATGTGGTATAAATTTTCCATATATAGCTATATTTTGAAAGATTTGAGAAGCAAGCTCTCTAGTTGGAACAATGATTAGGTTAGTACATGTTTTTGGTTTTGCTCTTCTTTTTCCTTCCTCTAGTCTATGTAAAAGAGGCAGAACAAAGGCAGCTGTTTTCCCAGTTCCTGTTTGAGCTGTTCCAACAATATCTCTTCCGTCTAGCATTTTAGGTATAAGTTTTTTTTGAATAGGAGTTGGCGTTGTATAATTTTCTTTCTCAACCGCTTGAATAACTCTTTTATTTAATCCTAGGTCTTTAAATTCAGTCAAAATATTCCTCGTTGGTTATTCAAAAGAAATTATAAGTAAAAGGAATTATAAAAATTTTTGATTTTGGTTGCGGGGGTAGGATTTGAACCTACGACCTTCAGGTTATGAGCCTGACGAGCTACCGGGCTGCTCCACCCCGCGTCAATTTAGGCTAGCTAATACTGTAAAGAGTTCAAATGTAATTTATAAGCCTGGCAACGACTTACTCTCCCACACCTTAAGATGCAGTACCATCAGCGCTGAGAAGTTTAACGGTCGAGTTCGGGATGGGATCGTGTGTAGGCTTCTCGCTAAAATCACCAAGCCAATAAATTACATTTGAAAAAAGTAGAATTATTTTTTGTTCTTAATTAGTAGTTGTTTGTTATCATATCCGTTTTATTACCAATTGATGAAAATTGATAATGAGATCGATTAAGTCAATCGAGTTATTAGTACCAGTTAGCTTCATGCGTTACCGCACTTCCACACCTGGCCTATCAACGTGGTAGTCTTCCACGACTCTCATGGGAGAACTAGTTTTGAGGGAGGCTTCCCGCTTAGATGCTTTCAGCGGTTATCCCGTCCGTACTTAGCTACCCTGCTATGCCGCTGGCGCGACAACAGGTCC
>NHHR02000013.1 GCA_002170885.2 Rhizobiales bacterium TMED168
ATAAATTCCAAGGAACAGAAACATCATTAATACCGTGAATAATATTGATAGGGCATTCTATTGATATCTTCTCATTCATAATTAAATGTTTCCTTCCATCTTCGATAAGTTTTTTTGTTATTTTATATGGTGGATAGTTATCAGAAAAAACCTCCAGATAACCTTTTTCTTCAATTATTTTTTTTTCATCACTATTAAAATTCTCCCACATAAGTATTTCTGTCATATCAATCGCAGGAGCTAATAAAACAATACCATTTACTCTTCTTTTTCTTTCAAGGGTAAGTAAAAGTGAAATCCAGCCACCCATTGAAGATCCAATCAGTAACTGTTTACCTTTACAAATATTATCTAAAATAGAAATACTATCATTCAACCAATCTGAAATAGTAAAATCATCAAAATTTCCGGATGATAAACCATGGCCAGAATAATCAAACCTACATAAATTATAATTATTTAACTTAGCATAATTAGAAATAGCTTCAGCCTTAGTTCCATGCATATCTGAGTTCAAGCCACCCAGCCAAATAAGGTTGGTACTATTTTTTGAACTATAATCATAAATATAAGCTAAAGAATTACCATTTGAAGTTTTTAATGTATCATGTATTTTTTTCATGGGCTTTTAGTATATGTCAAAATTAGATCTTAATTATAAAAATAAAAGAATTCTACAGATAATTCCTAATATGGAAATAGGTGGAGCTGAAAAAACAGTTATAGAAATCACTGATTTTTTGAAACAGAAAAAAATTTCATCCTTAGTATTAACATCGGGAGGAAAATTAATAAATAATCTCTATGACAATAATGTTGAAGTTATCAAGCTTCCAATAGACAATAAAAATCCTTTATATATTTTTAAGAATATTTTTCTTTTTATGAAAATTTTTCGTGAGAAAAAAATTAACCTAGTTCATGTTCGTTCAAGAGCACCTGCATGGTCGGCAATTTTTGCTGCTAAAATAGTTGGTATACCTGTATTAACGACATGGCACGGACATGTAAAAAATTCCTCAATTTTTAAAAAATTTTACAACTCAATTATGCTAAAAGGTGATGCTGTAATAGCAAATTCATCTTATACAGCTAAAAAAATTTCAGAAATTTATAATATAAGCATCGATAAAATAGATATTATTTCAAGAGGGGTTAATGTTGAAACTTTTGAAAAATCTAAATTTTTAAATAATGAAGTTCAAGAAATAAAAAAGTTATGGGAAGTTGATAATAATAATAAAATTATTTTACTTCCAGCTAGGTTAACAAAGTGGAAAGGACATTTAGTAACTATAGAAGCAATAAATTTATTAAAAAATGAGAATTTTTTTGATCAAACTTATTTTATTTTTGCAGGAGAAAAAAAGGGGGCAGAAAAATATTTAAAAAAATTGGTTAAATCAATTGAGAAGTATGAATTACAGAAAAATATCAAACTAGTTGAAAGAATAGAGAATATGCCTCTTGCATATCAAGCAGCAGATATAATTCTAGCTCCATCAATTGAACCAGAACCATTTGGAAGAATACCTATAGAAGCACAAGCTGCAGGCAAAATAATAATAGCCTCTGATCATGGTGCAGTGAAAGATACAATCATCGATGGTAACAATTTTACTGGATTTAAAGTGAAACCAAATGAACCCGTATCACTATCAGATGCAATAAAAAAATCAATTTTAATAAGCGATGAAGAGCTAGTTAAAATAAGAAAAAGAGGTATTTTAAACATTAAAAATAATTTTTCACTTGAAACTATGTGTAAAAAGACATTAGAAGTTTATGAAAGATTGTTAATTTCTTAATGAACTTCTTGACATCACTTTATTTGAAGGCAATCTTAAGGTAATTATTATTAGGGAGAATTTTCCATAGGTAGACAATATAACTCGACACCTCCATCCTCAAAGGGACCACGTGTCAATGATCAAATAACGGCAGAAGAAGTTTTGCTAATAGATTCATCAGGTGAAAAAAAAGGTAATATTCCTACAATTCAGGCTATAGAGATATCTAAAGAACAAGGTCTAGATCTTGTTGAAATTTCACCTAAAACAAATCCTCCTGTCTGCAAAGTTATGGATTATGGAAAATATAAATACGAAAGCCAAAAAAAAGCTAACCAAGCAAAAAAGAAACAAAAAACTATTGATATAAAAGAAATTAAGCTTCGCCCAAATATTGATGTCCATGATTATCAAGTAAAAATGAAAAGTGTGCAAAAATTTTTAAACGAAGGTGATAAAGTAAAAATTACATTAAGATTCCGTGGTAGAGAAATGGCCCACCAAGATAGGGGAACAGATCTTTTAAAGAAAGTTAAAGAAGAAATAGATCCCATAGCTAAGGTAGAACTGAGCCCAAAGTTTGAGGGAAGACAAATGATTATGGTTTTAGCCCCAAGATAATAACTTCTATAGTTGAAATATTTATAAAATTAATATAAACCACCTCTAGATGATCCGGCAGGGCATGCCGTGTTTATCAAAAAAAGCTTATTCCTTTAACTACACAAATATAGGAGAATGCAAAATGCCCAAATTAAAAACAAAAAGTGGAGCTAAAAAACGCTTCAAACTTACCGCTTCAGGTAAAGTTATTCGTGCACAAGCTGGTAAAAGGCATGGCATGATTAAAAGAACCCCTAAACAAATCCGGAATAAAAGAGGAACTACTGTTCTTTCCGATTCTGACAGCAGGATAGTAAAAAAATTCCTGCCATACGCTTAAGGAGAGATAGATGGCCAGAGTAAAAGGTGGACCAGCAAGCCACGCTAGACATAGAAAAGTTATAAAAAGTGCTAAAGGTTATTGGGGAAGAAGAAAAAATACTTTCAGGATTGCTAATCAAGCTGTTGAAAAAGCTGGGCAGTATGCTTATAGGGATAGAAAAACAAGAAAAAGAAACTTCAGATCCTTATGGATTCAGAGAATTAATGCAGCTGCAAGACTTAACGGCTCCACATATGGACAATTCATAAATGGACTATCGAAAGCAGGTATTGAAATTGATAGAAAAGTTTTGGCAGAGTTGGCTGTGTCAGATGCTGCAGGTTTTCAGAAATTAGTTGAAAAAGCGCAATCTACATTAAAATAAAACTAAA
Organism: Rhizobiales bacterium TMED168; assembly: GCA_002170885.2. The sequence goes on from NHHR02000013.1 coordinate 3,108, forward strand.
TTTGTTTTAAAATCATTTATTTAATGCTTTTATAGTTCTTGGGTGAAACTTATGACTTATTCTGAAACATTAGAGAAAGAGATTTTAAAAAAAATCTCTGTNNCAGAAAATCAAGACTCTCTTGAANAAATCCGTATTGCAGAGCTTGGTAAAAAAGGTAAGNTTTCNCTTTTAATGAAGGATTTNTCAAAACTCAGTCCTGANGATANAAAGGANCAAGGCTCCAAGCTAAATATTTTAAAAAAAAATATNTCTGATGCNATTTCTTTAAAGAAAATTGAACTAGCNAATATCGAATTAGAAAANCAATTATTAGAAGAAAAGATTGATGTCACNCTNCCTNTTCAAGTCAACCAATCAAAGTNTGGTAAAATCCACCCTGTATCACANGTTCTTGANGAAATTTCTGAAATATTTGGTTCNTTAGGTTATAAAATATCAGAAGGNCCAGATATTGAAACTGANCACTATAATTTTAACNCTCTAAATATCCCTGANTCACATCCTGCNAGACAAATGCACGATACCTTTTATTTAAANNATGACAATACANAAGAAAAATATGTTCTAAGAACNCATACAAGTCCTGTTCAAGTAAGAACTATGGANAAAGGTAAACCACCTTTTAAGTTTATTTCNCCNGGNAGAACATANAGATGTGACTCTGATCAAACCCATACNCCAATGTTTCATCANATAGAGGGTTTNGTTGTTGATGAAAAGACTCATCTTGGCCANTTAAAATGGACTTTAGAAACATTCTTTAAATCATTTTTTGAATTAGATAATATAGAAATTCAATTAAGACCAAGTTACTTTCCTTTTACTGAACCATCATTAGAGGTTGATGTATTATGTGATAGATCTGGTTCAGTTCTTAAAATAGGTGAAGGCTCCGATTGGCTTGAGGTTGCAGGAGCAGGAATGGTTCACCCTGAGGTTTTAAGATCCTCAAATATTGATCCCAGTAAATATCAAGGTTTTGCTTTTGGTCTAGGCGTTGATAGATTAGCTCAATTAAAATATGGAATTCCTGATTTAAGAACATTCTTCAACGGTGATATTAGATGGTTGAGTCACTATGGATTCTCGTTTCTTGATTTACCTACTCTTTCGAGAGGTCTAAAAAAATGAAATTTACTCTATCTTGGTTAAAAGAATATCTAAAAACAGATAAAGATATAAATACTATACTAGAAACCCTTACAAACATTGGTTTAGAGGTAGAAGAGGCTTTCGATCAGTATTCTGTATATAAAGACTTCAAAGTAGCAAAAATTATTTCTACAAAAAAACATCCAAATGCAGATAGGCTTCAATTGTGTCTAGTAGATATTGGTGAAGAAAAAATTGAAGTGGTTTGTGGTGCAAAAAATGCAAGAGAAGGTTTAACAACTATATACGCACCTGTTGGTAGTACTATTCCAGATTCTGGTTTTAAATTAAAAAAAGCAAAAATTAGAGGTATCGAATCTTCTGGAATGCTATGTTCAAAAAAAGAGTTACGCCTTGGTGAAGACTCTGAAGGAATCGCCGAGATATCTAATAATTTAAAACCCGGTAAATCTATAGCTGATGAATTAAATTTAAATGATACTCAAATCGAAATAGCTATAACACCAAATAGACCAGACTGTCTTGGTGTTTATGGGATAGCAAGAGATTTAGCAGCAGCAGGTGTTGGCGAACTTGTTAATAGAGATAAAAAGGAGATATCTGTTTCTGAAGAAAAATTTCCTATATTTCTTGATTATAAAAATCAAGATGATGCATGTTCAATTTTTTCTGGAAGAATAATAAAAAATGTAAAAAATANTAAAAGTCCTGAATGGTTAGTAAATAAACTTGAGNCCATAGGNTTAAGATCNGTAAATTGTTTAGTTGATATTACAAATTNTATAAATTTTGATNAAGGCAGACCNCTTCACGTCTATGATTTAAAAAAAATCTCAAAAAAAATTGGTGCTAGAAGNTCAAAAAAAGGTGAAGAAATTCAAGCTTTAGATGGTAAAAATTATAAATTAGATAATGAAATNTGTGTAATAGCTGATGATGAAAAAGTANTNGGTATTGGCGGTATTATGGGNGGAGAANTTTCTGGATCNTCAATGAANACAANCGAAATATTTCTTGANTCAGCTTATTTTGACCCTGTCAAAACCGCAATTACTGGAAGAAAACTAAATATAATGTCTGATTCAAGGTATCGATTTGAAAGAGGTNTTGATCCTGAATATNTTTTAGAAGGTTTAGAGTATGCAACTANTTTAATAATAGAATTATGNGGNGGTAGTGCTGGAGAANTATCAGTNATTGATAATAGAAAATTNGTAANTAAAAAAATTAACTTNAAACCCGAATTAGTTAGAGAAATGACAGGATTAGAAATTGAAAATAAAATTACTAATAAAATTTTAACATCTTTAGGTTTTAAAGTTTCAAAAGATTGGAAAATAACAGTACCCTCTTGGAGACCCGATATTTCGATAAGCGAAGATATTGTTGAAGAAGTTGTAAGAATTTATGGACTAAATAATATAAAATCAGAACCTTTGTTTAACAAACATCAACCCTCAAAGTCTATATTAACTGATGAACAAAAAAATTTAAGACTAGTAAGAAGGGCTGTTGCTTCAAGAGGTTTATTAGAAACTATTTCCTATTCATTTATAAATGAAGAGGATGCAAAAAATTATGGGGGTGGCAAAAGTAGTTTAAAAATTATCAATCCAATCTCGGAGGAATTATCTGATATGCGACCAACACCTCTTGCTTCAATAATAAATATTGCCGATGAAAACTCTAAAAGAGGATATGGAGATCTTGGCATTTTTGAATTGGGTCCTGGTTTTTCTGGTAAAGGTGAAGACGGTCAAATTTTGATAGCATCTGGTATAAGAACCGGTACTTATAAACTGGAGCGATTTGGAAAAGATTGGCAAGGATCTAAAAAAGTAAATGTCTTTGACGTAAAAAAGGATGTTGCTTCGGTTTTAGAAGAGATAGGTATCAATAATCAAAAAATTAAAATCAAAAACTCTGCTCCAAAATTTTATCATCCAGGGAGATCAGGCCAAATATTGACAGAAAAAGGAGATATCATTGCAAACTTTGGTGAACTTCACCCAAAAATTATTAAAGAAAAAGATTTTAATATAGCTGTAGGGTTTGAGATTTTTTTAGACTGTATAAACTTATTAAAAGAGAAAAAATCTATACAAACTGCACCTGAGATTTATAATTTACAACCAGTAAGAAGGGATTTTTCATTTGTTGTTAATAATGAGGTAAGCGCACAAACGATTATTGAAGCAGCTATGAAATCTAATAATAAACTTATACAAAGCGTTAAGATATTTGATCAATTTCTTAATGATAAAGATAAATCCATTGCCATTGAAATTACAATTCAGCAAACAGACCGTACCTTAACTGACTCTGAGTTAGAAGATATTTCTCTTAAAGTTATCAATTCAGTAGAAAGCGCAACGAAAGGAAAATTGCGTAGCTAGTTTTATAAAATTTTTATGATATACCTTCATTAATGACAGATATTAAAAACATTAGGAATTTCTCTATTATTGCCCATATTGATCATGGAAAGTCTACCCTTGCTGATAGATTAATTCAAAGTTGCGATGGACTAACTGAAAGAGAGATGAAAGATCAGGTCTTAGACTCCATGGATATTGAAAGAGAGAGAGGAATTACAATTAAAGCGCAAACTGTAAGGTTAAACTATAAAGATAAAAATGGTGTGAATTTTCAACTTAATTTGATTGATACCCCTGGTCATGTTGATTTTGCTTATGAGGTTAGTAGGTCTTTGTCTGCCTGTGAAGGATCAATATTAGTTGTTGACTCAACACAAGGAGTTGAGGCTCAAACGCTTGCAAATGTTTATCAAGCCATCGATCTTGACCACGAAATTATTCCTGTTATCAATAAAATTGATTTACCTGCTGCAGAGCCTGAAAGAGTTGCTATGCAAATAGAAGATGTTATTGGCCTTGATGCATCAGATGCAATATATGTCTCGGCTAAAACAGGCCAAGGAATAGATAATATTTTTGAAGCTTTGATAGAGAGATTAAACCCTCCATCTGGCGGAGATATTGAAGAAACAAAAGCTTTACTTGTCGATAGTTGGTATGACTCATATTTAGGCGTAATAGTTCTGGTTAGAGTATTAAATGGCGAATTAACAAAAGGACAAAAAATAAAAATGATGGGTACAAACAGTACCTATGAAATTGATGATATTGGAGTATTTACTCCAAAAAAAGTATCAGTAAATAAATTAAGACCAGGCGAATTAGGCTACATTATCGCTGGTATAAAAACGGTATCAGATACTCAGATAGGTGACACGATAACTGATGATAAAAGACCTTGTAAAGAAATGCTCAAAGGATTTAGACCATCACAACCATCTGTTTTTTGTGGCTTATTTCCAGTAGATAGCGGAGAATTTGAAGACTTGAGAGAGTCTATAGAAAAGCTTAGTTTAAATGACTCAAGTTTTCAGCACGAAACTGAAAATTCTGCAGCTCTTGGATTTGGTTTTCGATGTGGCTTTTTAGGCCTTCTTCATCTTGAAATAGTAAGAGAGAGAATAGAAAGAGAATTTGATATTGATCTAATTACTACCGCTCCAAGTGTTATTTATAAAATTTATCTTAATGATGGNAAATGTATTGACCTTCATAATCCTGCAGATATGCCGGANCCTAGNTTAATAAATTNTATTGAGGAACCNTGGATTAAGGCGACTATTCTTGTACCTGATGAATATCTGGGCGCAGTGTTAAAATTATGCGAAGAAAGAAGAGGCAATCAAGTTGAATTAACCTACGCTGGAGCAAGAGCAATGATAGTTTATGATCTGCCATTAAATGAGGTCGTTTTTGATTTTTATGATCGACTAAAATCAATATCAAGTGGCTATGCTAGCTTCGACTGGCAAATGGATACATACAAGCAAGAAAAATTAGTTAAAATGAGTATATTAGTTAACTCTGAAACAGTTGATGCATTATCAATAATTGTACATGCTGATAGAGCAGATATGCGTGGTCGAGGAATGTGTAAGAAATTAAAAGATTTGATACCCCGTCATCAATTCAAAGTGCCTGTTCAAGCAGCCATTGGTGCCAGAGTAATTGCAAGAGAAACGATACCGCCTTTTAGAAAAGATGTAACCGAAAAGTTATATGGCGGTGACGTTACTCGAAAAAAGAAATTATTAGAAAAACAAAAGAAAGGAAAGAAAAGAATGCGTGAGTTTGGAAGTGTAAATATTCCTCAAGATGCATTCATATCAGCACTTAAGTTTGATGAAAATTAGATTTAAGATGAATTTAATGGAGAGGTGGCCGAGTGGTCGAAGGCGCACGCTTGGAAAGCGTGTAGGCGGGTAACCGTCTCGGGGGTTCGAATCCCTTCCTCTCCNCCATATNAATAATTTTATTTTCAGGATCTAATAAGATAGTTATTAAATTCCTAGCAAGAATCTTAGAAGATNTAGTAATTNTAGATCTTTCNTCAGTNTCTGANACTTCATAAGTCATNGAGGGTATATTATATTTATTNTGNAAATAATTTTTCGATACCTTGTTNCTCTTTNTATAAGACTCTTTAATAGAAAAATTATANCCAATNNTNGATAATTCTAACCTAGATTTTTCTAACCAATTTAATAAAAANTTAGGNTGAGAATTTGTAAGTTGTGNATCGCTAATATAAAAAATATTTTTATAAGTTGANTGAAAATCTATATATAAAANAGGNTGATTTCTATTTTTTAAATTATCAAGAAAATTCTTAACTGAATAAGTTTCGGGTTGAGAAAAATTATCCCAATCTCGATTTAAGTCCTTTTTATTATAATTATAACGCCAAAAACCATTCTCAACACCATCAGGATTCATTAAAGGAACAAAAAATATATTGTATTTTGATAAAAAATCTTCTGATAAATTAATATTCCTAATTAGTTCATTTACGAAACCCTTTATTGCAAATACTGATGAGACCTCTGGGGGGTGCTGACGACCTAGAATAAAAATGTATGGATTGTTAATATTTTCATTTGAAAAAAATGCTTTAATTGGACGATTTTGAACNGAATANCCAACAATCTTACTTTTCAAAAAATTATTTTCTTTTAAAGTAACGTACCAATCTTCATACCAATCTTTAGTAATTAACTCCTGAGATGATATGTATTGAGACTCTTTTGACGGGTATAAATTTATTAAAACATTTTTACCATCATTTTTTACTAAGACGTCNATTTCGTCTATTTTTTTCCAGTTGCCATTAATTTTTTTTATTTTTGGAAAATATCTATGCTCATATTCTCCGTAACTAAGCTCAACTAGAATTTTTTTCTTAGTCTTTGACTTTCGAAATGCATACCAAGGGCTTGGATTAATAGAGTCTTTAGATTCAGGTCTTACTGATATCTTAATATGATCTGAGGATATAACTTCACACATTGCATTTCCTGCACCGGAAAAATTAAAGTCAATTATGACATACTCAGTTATACATTCTTTATTATTATGTATATTTGACGCAAGNACGTAATTGCTAAAGAAGAAAAGTAATAAAAAAAGAAAAATTCTCATTATCTAGAATCTATGCATAAAATTAATATAGTAAGACCTCCCTATATTGTCATGCTTATCGATATAATAACCAAATATATCAGATGCTAGCGGAGCTCTTTCATCAGCCACATTATTAATTCCAAACCTTAGACTTGATTCAGACTCAGATATTTTAAAATTATAATCTATAAAAGTGTTAATTGTATTATAATCTTTAACCTTCCATAACCTTCCATCAGATAATTTATTTCTTGTTTCATAGAATTCACCTATATGTCGGCCAAATAATCCAAGACCCCAAGGTCCTTTATTCCATAGAAATTTAAAATTAGCTTGAATTTTAGGAGAACCATCTTTCTCAATTAAATTAGAAAAACCAGTAATTGCTAATTCCTGAGGGATAATACCTTTTTCTTGAGCACCAATAAGTTTAATAAAATCATTACCTGCTTNTTGTCTAAATTTTTCTAACTTTGCAATATTTAATATAAAATTAAAATTTCCGNAATTATTTNTTACAAANTANCGAGCTGAAAAATCAAAACCNCTTATNATTCTTGTATCAAGATTTCTATATTGTTCTTCTACACGNGTAACTCTTCCTGCTGGACAAATTCCTGCTTGAAGATATTCTTGAATTTCATTCTCTTCCAAAGAGTCCCTAAAAACGTATGGGCTTGACTGAACCAAAGAACAATCTGAAATATTATTTGTCTCCATCCTTGAAACTAAATCAGATAAAAGAATATTATCCTCTCCAAATAAACCAATAGTATCTTCTTTTTCAATCTCCCACCAATCAACAGTAAAGACTAAATTATCAATATTTTTTGGTTCATACATAATTCCCAAAGAAATATTTGTAGACTCCTCGGGTCTTAAATTTTTACTACCCCTCGCAACTCTTTGAAATGAATAATCACAATAATCTATCTCACCGTTGTTATTTATTTGTTGAAGACATAAAAGAGCATCAACTCCGAAAATTTGTCTCGAAACTATTGTCTCATTAACCTGGACAAGATTAGGAACTCTAAATCCTTTTGACCATGATCCTCTAAAATAAAAACTATCATCAAGCTGCCAGCCAAAACTTATTTTTGGCACTGATTTACTGCCAATATCAGAAAAGTCCTCATATCTAGCCGCTAACTGAAGATCAAAATTTTTAATAAAAAGAACACCCATTTCATTAGATATCAAAGGTATTCCAAACTCAACAAAAGCTGAGAAAACATCTCTTTTCCCTGAATTATCAGGCGTAGGGCTGGAATTCATAACATCACTAACAAATGGAAATGTGTCGCCATCCCTATCAGTATATTGGATAGTTCCGTCAAGTCTTGGATCTCTATCATCTTCAAAAGAGTCCTCGCGATATTCAGCACCAAGAGCTATAGATGTATATCCACCAGGACTTTTAATAAAATCAACATTATTAAATCTAAAATCGATACTATTTAGTTTTCTTTTACCTTTCCTGTAAACATCAATGATTGCATCCTGAACTGCGCCATCGATATTTGGTGTTCCATCTTGACTTGTAAGAAGATATTTATCGAAGTCTCCACCGCCGTTAAATGGATTATAAGCCTCAGGAGTAGAAATTGATAAAGCTTGCTCCATTAAAGAGTTAGATAATCTATTACTTGTAACATCATCAGATGAAGCTTCAGAAATAAATCCAGCAATTTCCCAATCCCAATTCTGCAACGACCCCCTAAAACCTTGCAATATTCTATAAGTATCTTTTTCAACATTTATCTTTCTTGGCCCTATATCTACATAGCGATAGTTGTCTATAATTATAGATAACCCTTCTTCAGGAATTCCAGGGGAATCACTCTCGTTTAAACGATTAGTATTTACAGTACCATCAGCAAATACTTTAGCACCGAAAGGATTCCAATAATTACTTGGAGGAACTATCAACCTAGACGAGGAAAATGTTGCTGAAGGACTATTATTTTGTTTTGTTTTAGAACTGTAAAAAGAAAATTCTGTAAAACTTTCAACACCATTTTTAAATTCATGCGAAAGGTCAAATTGAAAATTATCCCTTTCTAAATCAGATATTACCCATCTTTCTTGATTTAAATTATATCGCTTAGTTGAAGTATCTTTGGCAATACAAGAATGATTTTCGAGATCAACTAAACACTTTGGGTCTGATGACGGAAAAATTTCAAATTCCCCTGAACTATCAGTTAGACCTCTTTCTTTATAAAAATCATACCCTTTTATATTATCTACGAAATCAAATTGTCCATAAGGTGAATTTATAGAATTTCTTCTAAATCTTGTCGTTGCCCATTCAGTATTTTTAATTTGAGGAAAATCTCTCCAATCAGATATACCCATTCTTTCATCTTCACTAGCCTTAATTGGTTCTCTCTCATAATGATTGTAACTAATGTGAATACTAGTTTTGTTTGAATTATAGCTTGATCCAAAATTAAAACCAAACTGGTAATCAGATCTATCAAAATTTTCAAATTCAGAATTTTTAAAATTAAATTCGAAACTCTCTTTATTTTTCTTAGTTACAAAATTAATGACTCCTGCAACAGCATCAGCACCATATATTGCTGAAGAACCATCTCTTAAAACCTCAACTCTTTCAATACCGTTAACAGGTATAATATTTGTATTAACAGAATTAACGGGAACGAAACTTCCACCAACTGACTCGGATTGAAAACTTGGAGAATTAATCAATCTTCTGCCATTCATAAGAACGAGAGTATTGCCAGTTCCAAGATTTCTTAGATTAAATGCACCCATATCACCACGGGCACTATTTACTCCAGCTATTGCATTACCAGCATCATTAAAGCGATTGGTACCATTTTCAGTAAGACTCATAATAAGGTCGTCGCCAGAATCAATACCTAAAACTTTTATTTCTTCAGAATTAATTATTGTAACTGGCAAAATTTTCTTTAAATTTTGGTTATTTATTCGACTTCCAACAACTAATATCTCTTCAATATCGTTATCACTTGCTTTAATTGAGATGGGCATAGCAAAGATAACAACAATAAGGCTATAAATAATATTTTTCAGAATTTTATGATCGAATATTTTCATTATATTTTCTATATTAATTTTAATTCTACTCTTGTAGATAAAAAAAAGTAATTTTTAAAGGTAAATATAATCTTTAATGTGTGACAAAAGGTAATATGCAGAAAAAAAATAATATTATTGAAATGATAGGGAATACCCCTTTGATATACTTAAAAGGTGCATCTGAAGAGACAGGTTGTAAGATCTATGGGAAAGCTGAATTCTTAAATCCTGGTCAGTCCGTAAAAGATAGGGCGGCACTATACATAATTAAAGATGCTGAAAAAAAACAATTAATAGAAAAAGGAGGAATGATTGTTGAAGGGACGGCTGGTAATACTGGTATTGGTCTATCGTTGGTTGGAAATGCAATGGGATACAGAACAACAATCGTTATACCTGATACACAATCTAAAGAGAAAAAAGACGCAATTAAGTTCTCAGGAGCAGACTTAATTGAAGTACCTGCTGTTCCTTATAAAGATAATAACAATTATATTAAATATTCAGGAAAATTAGCGGAAAAATTAAATAGAAAACTTAAAAATGGAGCATTTTGGTCAAATCAATTTGATAATATTGCAAATCGAGATGCACATATTAATACAACAGGTCCTGAAATATGGTCGCAAACAGATGGAAAAATTGATGCTTTTATTTGTGCTATTGGAACAGGAGGCACATTATCTGGAGTTGGATCCTTCTTAAAATCGAAAAATAAAGAAATAAAAATTGGATTAGCTGATCCAATGGGAGCAGCTATGTATAATTTTTTTAAAAATGGGGAACTAAAAGCTGAAGGTTCTTCAATTACTGAAGGTATTGGCCAAGGAAGAGAAACAGAAAATATAAAGGGTATGTGCGTTGATTACCCTTTTAGAGTTGAAGATGAAGAAGCATTAAAAATTTTATATGATTTAATTGAATTTGAAGGTTTATTTTTGGGATTATCATCAGGAATAAATATCGCTGGGGCTAAGAAATTAGCAAAAGAATTGGGTGAAGGGAAAACAATAGTTACTATATTGTGTGACCTTGCAAATCGCTATCAAAATAAAATGTTTAACGCTAGTTTTTTGAGAGAAAATAATTTACCAATACCCAATTGGCTCTAATATGTTAGATAGTATAAAAGAATTTTGTAAACGTTATTTTTGGCTTTGGATAATTTATCAGGCTATTAAGGGAGCCATCACAACATCTCTAATATGGGTGCCGCTTATTTATTATTATTTTATTAATTAAATTCAATGACAGAAAATTATACACAAAGTGAAGATTTTAAAAAAGAATCTATTTCTTTATACGAAATACTAGAAAACCAAAAAGAAGAAGTCTTTAGTGCTAAAACACAATTTAAAGACTGGACTATCAACGACGTTCTTTATCACCTTCATGTTTTTAATAATGCCGCTTATTTATCTCTAACTAATGAGGAAAAGTTTTCTGAATTTATGAAAGATTTCTATAAAGCAATTAAAAGCGGAGTTACTGCTCGAGAGTATGAGAAAAAATTATCCAATAGTCTCTCAGGAAAAGAATTAATAAATCTTTGGAAAGATGAATTTTCTAGAGTTGCTGAAGCATTCGCAAAAGCTGATCCAAAAAAAAGAGTAAAATGGGCTGGCCCAGATATGAGTGTAAGATCAAGTATATCAGCTAGACATATGGAAACTTGGTCTCATGGGCAAGAAGTATTTGATCAACTAGGTATTAAGAGAGTCAATACTGACAGAATAAGAAATATTGTCATAATTGGGATAAATACATTTGGTTGGACTTTTATAAATCGATCTCTTGATGTTCCTAAAAAAGTACCAATGATTATTCTTTACTCTCCTTCTAATAAAAAATGGGAGTGGAATACTGATAACAACAGTGACTCAATAACTGGTGATGCAACTGAATTTTGCCAAGTTGTTACACAAGTAAGAAACATAAAAGATACAAAACTAAAAGTAGAAGGAAGTATTGCAAAAAAGTGGATGTCAATTGCTCAATGTTTCGCTGGGCCTCCAGAAGATCCTCCACTTAAGGGTTGTCGTTATACTAAGGAAATTTAAAATGGATAATCTTACTAAGCTATCTTCTGAAATAGCCACTATAATAAGGAAAAATAAACAAACAGTTTCAGTAATTGAATCGTCCTCAGGGGGATTAATATCTTCAGCTCTTCTATCTCAAGAGGGTGCATCAGCCTATTACATGGGAGGCCAAGTTATTTATACTATGCAATCAATTAGAGCTATAACCAATCTAAGGATGAGAGACTTAAAAGAAAAAAATATAAGGTCAAGTAGCGAGCCATTTGCATTACTTATTGCTCAAAAATCATGCGATTTATATAAAACTGATTGGGCAATCGGTGAAAGTGGTGCAGCTGGTCCAACAGGAAATGGATATGGCGATCCTCCAGGATATTCGTGTTTTGCTATTGCTGGCAAGCAAGAAAAAACCTCCCATATATATACTGACTCGAAGGTAAGAGTAGAAAATATGCAGGCTTTCGCAAAAGCTTCTTTAGAGCAATTTTTAAATATTCTAAAAACTAATTAGGGGCTCTCTTCGATAATATCCTTTGAAGTGTTCGTCTGTGCATTTTCAATCTTCTTGCAGTTTCAGAAACATTTTTATCACATAGTTCATATACTCTCTGTATATGCTCCCATCTAACTCTATTAGCGCTCATGGGTTCTTCTGGAGGGGAAGCTTTTTGGCTTGAGGGCGCAAAAAGTGCAGAACATATATCATCGATACCTGCTGGTTTTGATAAATAATCAATTGCCCCAACTTTAATAGCTGATACGGCATTAGCAATATTACCAAATCCAGTTAGTATTACTGATCTAGATTTTGGATTTACTTTTTGAAGCTCTAAAATAACTTCAAGACCATCGCCATCATCTAGTCTTAGGTCAATTACTCCAAAATGAATATCATTTTTGCTAATAATTTCTTTAGCTTCAGCGACCGACTTTGCTACTAAAGTATTATGCCCTCTTCTTTCAAAAGCTCTTGAAAGTTGGTTTAACCATGTCTGATCATCATCTACTATAATAATATTTTTATCTGCTTCTAAGTCATTCATAATATCTATATGGGTACTTTTTTTTAATTTTAAAGTCTTTTGCCAGTTGGTATCATAACAGATACAACTGCACCAGTCTCTGGAAAGGGTCTATTACTTGCTGTAATCTTTATCCCAAGCCTTTCAAGTAAAGTTTTAGAAATAAAAAAACCTAGACCTAACCCTGAACCCTTATCATCTTTTTGTAAATTTGATCTAGTGGAAACATAAGGATCTCCTAGTCTATTTAAAATAGAATTTGAAAAACCTCTTCCGTTATCTAAAATTTCTAGTTCAATATTGTCGTGTTTATAAGATACATTTAGTTCAACAATACTAGTAGTAAATTCAGCAGCATTTTCAACAATATTAGATAATCCTAGAAGTAATTCTGATTTTCTTAGTAATAGAAATTTTTTTAATTTAAGGTCATTATTTTGAAAATTAATAATAAACTCTATTCCTTTAGCTTTAATTAATTCACAAATTTCTTCCAAAAGAGCTTGTAATTCTATTTTTGTAATTAAGTCATCATCACTTGATGGCTTTTCCCCTAGAGAGCCAAGAATTGTTTTACACTTCTCGACCTCCTCAGAAAGAATAATTAAATCTTTTTTCGAACTTTCAGAAATATCGCTTTCATTCTTTAATTCATTTGCAATAAGACTTATTGTACCCAAAGGAGTTCCCAAATGATGGGCTGCAGCTGCGGCAAGTCCATCCAAAGATGATAGATTTTTTTCATTTACTAATAAATCTTCTGCGATTTTTAAAGCGGCTGATGTTTTTCTTGAGTCATCAGTTAGGCCGCCAGCATAAAAAGTTAAAAACAAAATTGTAACAAATAAAGAGATCCACATACCAATTATAAAAATTAGAGGAATAGTTAAATCTAAACTTTCATTAACCAATGGATAATTAAAAAAGCCTAGTATAGTGATTAAAAATATTGTTAGTACAATAAGTATTGATGTCGATCTTATAGGCAAGCTTGTAACAGTTATTGCAATGTGAGTTAAAAATAAAACAACAAAAGGATTTGAAAGACCTCCAGTAAAAAAAATCATCAAAGCAAGTTGTATAATATCTGCGGCAATAACAAATGTAGTTGAGGTTTCATTCAATCTATTATTAATTGAGTAACCTGGATAAAGTGCAAAATTTGAAATAGCTAAGGCCAAAATTGTAAGAGAAATCTCAACCAAAGGTAATTGAAAATTCATGAAATAATGCACAATAAAGCATGTAATAGTTTGACCTAAGACAGCTATCCACCTTAAATTTACAAGAGTTTTGACTCTTATCCCGAGACCTAAACTTGATATATTTTCGTTTTTATTTTTCATTTAATTTAATATAATTCTTTACTTCTCTGATCGCATCATCTGGATCTATTACCTTTATTGTCGTCATACCAATTTTTCTAGCTGGTTTTAAATTTATTCCCAAATCGTCAAGGTAAATACATTCTGTTGGATCAACACCTAGGGCATCACATGACATATAATAAATTTTAGGATCAGGCTTCCTGAGTCCTACTTTTGAAGACTCAATTATATGATCAAAAATTTCCATTACTTTTGAGGCATCATTCAAGTGGTTAATCCTTTCTTTTTTATCATTTTGAATATTATTAGTAATACAACCCAGCTTAAAATTATTTTTTAAAAGTAAAAGAAAATCAACCATTGATTCTCTAATTTCACCAGATAATAATTTTACAACTTTTTTTCCAGAAATTTCATATCCTCGCTTTTTAGACTCAATAGAAAATAATTCATCAAATTCATCTAGACCAATATCATTTCTCTCAAATTTTGCCCATGCATTATTGTTAGGATTTTCAGAATTAATAGACCTAATTATATCTTTGGGAAAATTATTGCTCAACTCAAATTTATTAAATGCCTCAAATGGACTGGATGTAATTACTCCGCCAAAGTCCCAAATAATTGCTTTATAATTCATATCTTTCTCCAAAAATTTATAATAACCTTCTTAAATATAACAGGCTAGAGTTGATTACAGAGTTTAAATACATAGAATGAAAAAATAATGAAAAAAATTATATTACTATTATTACTTATTTTTCAATTTACTAATCTTAAAGCTAATACCGAACTAAAGTATTCAGCTTATTTAGGTGGGTTTCAGGTAGCCAATATATTTTATTCAACAGGGTTAGAAAATGATAAATGGAAGATTAAAACTACTATAACTGCATCTGGATTAGTTGACGTTTTTGTTAGTTTCACTTTTTCGGCTGAAAGTAGTGGTAAGTATATAAATGATAGATTGATTACCGATACCTATAATTTCTCATACGAAATCAAAAATAAAAATAAATCAAGATTCGCAGAAATTCTTTATAAAAATGGTATACCAATATCAGTTACTGCTAAGCCAAAATATAAAGGTGAAGATATACCGACACCAGATTTCTTAAAAAAATATGGTGAGAAGTCAAGTGATCCAAATAGTGCTTTCGTTGTATCAAATAAGCTTGCCAATCCCTGTTTAGAAAATAGTAGAAGTTTTGACGGAATAAGATCATATGAAATTTTGATGAGTGAAAAATCAAAAAAAAGCAAACTAACTATTGGTGATTTAGACTACGATACTACTATTTGTCGTGGTTCATTTAACGCAATAGTTGGTTACAATGAAAGTAATTTTTTAGAAACTGCATCTGAAGAAAACGCTATAACATATTGGTATTCATTTTTTGAAAAGGAAAAAATGTGGGTACCCATCAAATTTACAATTGATACACCTTTGGGGGCACTTGTGATTAAGGCCAAAGAAATAAAAAAACTATAGGATTAATTATGAAATTCGAAAATATTCCTAAAAAAAAGAAACTTAAATTTTTATAAAATGACTTTACCTATTATTTCAATCAATGAGTTTACTAATAAAAAAATTAATATAGCCAATGATATTGGAAATAGTTGTAAGGAATATGGTTTCTTTATAATCAAAGATCACGATATAAAAATTACTGATATAGAAAATATAAAAACGAAATCAAAAGCATTATTTAATCTCTCACTGAAAGATAAAATGAGATATCATCAAATAAAAGGTGGAGGTCAAAGGGGTTATACTCCATTTGGAATCGAAAAGGCAAAAGACTCAATTAATCCAGACCAAAAAGAGTTCTGGCATCACGGAAGATCAAATTGGAATAGCAAATTCAGGGACATAATGCCAAGTAACGAAAAAGTAAATCAGATTGAAAATTTTGATAAAAGTTTATGTCATTTTTATGAAAATTTAGATATTTTAGGGCAAAAAATTTTATCGTATATAGCTCTTTATCTTGGTCTGAGCTCAAAATGGTTCTATGAAAAAACTAATCAGGGGAATTCTATTTTAAGATTAATTCATTACCCTCCAAGTGATAAGGATAATAATGGCCTTAGGGCTAGCCCACATGAAGATATCAATCTGATAACACTTTTATTTGGAACTCAGCAAGAAGGGTTAGAAATTTTAGACCAAGATAATAAATGGATACCAATTAAAACTGACTCAGATATAGTTGTTTGCAATGTTGGAGATATGCTTCAAAGATTAACAAACAAAAAGTTTATCTCTACTACTCATAAAGTAGTAAATCCAAAATCTAATATAAAAAATATTTCTAGGTATTCTATGCCATTCTTTATTCATTTGAATCCTGATTTTTATATAGAAACCTTAAATTCTTGTGTAGATGATAATAGTCCTAACAACTTTCCAAATGGAATACTTGCAGATGATTATTTAAAAGAGAGATTAAAAGAAATAAACTTAAAATAATAAGTTGTAAAAAAGCAACAATTACCTTTATTTTGTAAATTACTTATTGTATTAAAGGAATCAATACATTAATATCAATTTTTTTAATCTAACAATCAGTAATAATAATAATAAAGCATTGTTAACGTAGGGGAGACTTCTTATTATGCGTTGGCACATCTATGCATTTACTTTTCTTTTAACCATCACGTCCTTATTTTTTGCTGAAAATG
Source organism: Rhizobiales bacterium TMED168 (assembly GCA_002170885.2). The sequence goes on from NHHR02000013.1 coordinate 19,874, forward strand.
TTAAAGCACAAACAAGTAGTGAGTCATTTAATAATTACATTGAAGAAATTGTTGTGACCGCAACAAAAAAAGAGACAACTCTTCAAGATGCACCGCTAGCAATTTCTGTAATCGGTGTTGAACAAATTGAACAACTTGCGATCACTGATATTCTTGATTTGCAAAGTTCAGTTCCTTCATTAAAAATTAATCAACAGCAATTTGCTAATCAAAATACCTTTTTAATTAGAGGATTTGGAAATGGAGCAAATAATCCTGGTGTTGAACCTGCAGTTGCAATAGCAATTGATGGAGTTATGATTTCAAGAAATCAGTCAGCACTAAATGATTTAATGTCAGTTGAAAGAGTGGAAGTTCTTAAAGGCCCGCAATCTACATTATTTGGTAAAAGTGCCTCTGCTGGTGTAATAAGTATCACTACAAAAAAACCTGAAAATGAATTTTCTGCTAAAATTGAAGCAACCGCTGGTGACTACGGCCTCAAAAAATTTGGTGGGACTGTAACCGGACCAATAAGCAGCAACACCTCTTTTAGATTAACAGCGTCGTCTAATGAGAGAGATGGCTATGTTAAAAATTTGTATTTAGGAACTGAAATTAATGACAGAGACCGTCAAGCAATTCGTGCTCAGCTTCTTACAGAAGTTAATGAAGATTTATCATTAAGACTAATTTTAGATTATGACACTGCAGATGAGCTTTGCTGTACCACCGCGTCTGTACAAAATGGTGGTGCAACTCTTGCAGGAGCATTTTTAATTGGGCAATTAGGAATGGGTACACAAACAATAATAAATCCGGTTAATCCTTATGGTTACGAAACATATTTAAATACAGACCCTACTGGAAAACTTGAAGGTAAAGGTCTGTCCTTACATGCTGACTGGGATCTTGGAGCTATGGCTTTTAAGTCTATTACTGCTTATAGAGAAAATTCTCATGATGTAAATGGTGATGTAGACTTTAGTGCTCTTCCACTTCTAACCAATGGAATACGAGATGAATTTGAAACTTTTTCTCAAGAATTTAGATTAAGCTCTCAAACTGAAGGTAGATTTCAATGGATGATTGGCGCTTATTATCAAGACGAGACAGTTAATCATGATAGAGATGTTTTTTATAAAGAAAGTATTGGTAGTTTTGTTGATATTATTTTATCAGCTGTCCCTACTAGCCTTAATGAAATTGCTGGTAGTGTTGCGGTTGGTGCTCTTGCACAAATATCAAACTTACCTCCGGCAGTACAAGCCTCTCTTTTGGGAACTGCATTACCACCGCTAACTACAACTCAAATTGGTGGTGTTTTAGCTGGTGTTTCTACTGGAAGTCCTGCACTAGATGGAGGTATTGCCGCAATTATACCTGGTCTAGCCGCTCAACAAAGAGCAGGTTGGTATGGTTTAAATGACGGACTTCAGCATGAATATTTTGACATGGATAATGAATCTTTCAGTATCTTTGCTAATTTTGATTATGATATTAACTCAAGTACAAGAGTTTCTTTTGGAGTAAACTATACAAAAGATGAAAAAACAGTAGTCTCTGATGTTCAAATAAGTGATAACTTTGCAACAATTCCATTCGCACTTGATCCATCTACTGCGCGTTTATCTGGATTTCAATTTTTTCCTCCATTCTATAATTATCCAAATGCTACAGAAGATGGAAAATGGGACTCAGATGATGTAACTCACTCTTTAAAAATAGTTCATGATATTGCTGAAAATTTATCAATTTATGCAAGCCACTCTTCAGGCTTTAAAGCATCATCAGTAAACCTATCTTCTAATGCAACAGTATATGCTGGCCTGCCAATGGATAATAGCCTTTACTTTGCAGGTCCTGAAGAAGCAGAAAATATTGAGTTTGGTGTTAAATCAATTTTTAGCAATGGTTTCCTAAATATAGCTTTTTTCCATATGACTGTGGATGGAATTCAATCAAACATATTTGTAGGCACTGGTTTTAATCTTGTGAATGTTGAAGAACAAACTCATAAAGGTCTTGAAATAGACTCTTTATTTTATATTACTCCTGATTTTTCTCTAACTTTTAGCGCCAGTCTCATTGACTCAGAATACGGATCTTTTGAAAAGGGTCCATGCGATGGAACTTTATCTCCACCAAAAGAGGATGACTGTCCTTTCGTTAATGGAGTGTTATCAAGATTTCAAGACTTTACTGGCAGGACTCCTGCAGGTATACCTGAGTTGGCCATAACAGTGTCTGGAATGTATACATTTGATTTAAGTAATTCTATGAATGGTTTTATAAGAGCTGAATATGTTTATGAAGATGAAATACAGGCAACAGACGGTGTTCCAATTAGTTTAGCGCCAAGAAAAGTTGGAATGCTAAATACAAGTTTAGGAATCACAGATGATAATTCTGGTTGGAATCTATTATTATGGGGAAGAAATTTGAATGAAGATGAATTTATTCAAACAGCTTTCCCAGTACCTGGTTCACCTGGTTCTTTTGCGATATATCCAAATCAACCAAGAACATGGGGTCTGACGATAGGCAAACAATTCTAGTATAAAATTATAATATACAATATTAAAGGCGGCTTAATCAGTCGCCTTTTTTATTTCCCTTTATTATTAATATAAATAGTAATTATTTAGTTGATAAATATTTAAAATTTTGTAATATTTTATTACCATAGATAATAATAATAATAATTTCATTTAATTATGAAATATGGTGGGGGGAGATTAAGCTTTAAATAGCTTTAAAACCCATTTACGTAGTGTATCAAAGTTAACAAGTATATGTTGTAATTAAGGTACACTACGTTTTTTTTCGCTATTTTTTTTAAAAAAATCATTGTCTTAATAAAAATTTGAATGCTATCCTCTAAATTGCCTATTTAAAAATAACAAATACGATAAAACGTATGCAAGGGGGAGGCACTTATAATGTCAAAACGTTTTCTATTAGCAATCATTTTCATGATTGTACCTTTAACTCATTCAATAACTTCTTATGCTCAGACTCTTAATACTGGTATTGAAGAAATTCTTGTTACTGCTGAAAGGTCTGAACAAAGTATCCAAGATGTACCTATTGCTGTTTCAGCCTTTGGTGCTGATGCCTTAGAGCTTCAACAAATTGAAACTTTTAGTGATCTGCAATTTAATATCCCAAGTGTAACATATACCAGAGGTAACTTTACCGGAGGAAGCATGTCAATAAGAGGGGTAGCATCAGCTGCTGTTGCAGCTTCAGGTGATGGAGCCGTTGCTTATCATCTGGATAGTGTTCCTCTTCCGACTAGAGTTTTTGAGACAGAATTTTATGATGTTGAGCGTGTGGAAGTTCTGAGGGGTCCCCAAGGAACATTATATGGTGCAAACGCTACTGCTGGTACTGTAAATATGATTTTTGCGAGGCCAACTAATCAAGCTAGCGCAGGCGTAGAATTAGAATATGGAGATTTTAATAGTAAAAAATTAAAACTTGCTATGAATATGCCTTTCTCCGACAGTCTTCGTCTAAGAGTTTCCGGAATGAGCTTAAGAAGAGATGGCTTTTCTACAAATATGTTCCCCGGTAAAGAAGGTGAAGATATCGATGGTAGAAAAATTTCATCTTATAGAGCTGTTCTAGAGGCAGACTTAAGTGAAAATACCCTTGCTAGGTTTACTTATATGAATTTTGAAGAAGATGATAACAGAGCACGTGCTGGTCGCCAAATGTGTAAAATGACCGAAACTCCTGCTTATGGTTGTAATCCATTTGAATTTGGTCGTGAACAACCTACAGCTGGTTCTGGTCTAAATGGTCTCCTATTAGGGGCCTCTGGTCTTCAAAGCTTTAGCCCTCTTGATACAGCGCCAAGCAAACCTTTATTTGGAATAAGAGAAACATATCAAGCAATTGATCCGGTTTATAAAGTTCATGAAAAAGCATATATTTTAGCTATTGAAAATTCCTCTATTGAAAATATAAATGTAAAAGCGAATTTTGCTTATCATGAAAGTGGTATTAAGTCTCAACAGGACTATACAAATAATGATGGACGCACAAAATTGTTTAAAGGTACAAATCCATTTTTTCCAAACGGAATACTTCCAATTTCAGGATTTACTGATCCGAATGGTGGTGGTTCAATGGGTATCTTTGGAGGATCTGTTGGCGGTTATCACGATTTTCCTTTTGCATATGACACATCATACAACGAAAATGAATATAAATATGGTGATATTATCATAAGCTCAGATTTTGATGGAAACATTAACTTTGTTGCAGGTTTCAATATGTTAGAGTCTGAGACTGTAAACCTTTATGATGTTTATTTTAATGGCGGTGATGCTGTTGCACTTGCTCCAATATTAAGCGGTGCTCGTTTATATCCATCTCATTATAGAAACTTAACAAATCCATATGAGCTTGAACGTAAAGGTCTATTTACACAAGTTTATATAGATGTAAATAAGGATACTAGAATTACTCTTGGCGCAAGATGGAATGAATCTGAAAAAAGAGTTGCTGATGCCCAGCAATTCTTAAATTCAATTATTCTTGCTGGAGGTGCAAATGTTGGGGATCCTGTTACGGCGTCAGTACAAAGAACAGATCCTAATCTTGGCCTTGTATTTGCTGGATTAGCTCCACCTGCACTAGCTCCTATTCCTGCCCCAGGTGAGCAAAGGGCACTTACTGGAAATCCTACTTCATTTACTGAAGAAGAAACAACTTATAGAGCAGCTATAGATTGGACACCTAATTTAGAAGCTACTGACTCAACTTTAATTTATGCAAGTATTTCACGAGGTTATCGCCCAGGCCTATTCAATCCGCCTGTAGACCCTGTTTTATTTGCAGGTGTTAAAGCTCAGGCTGATCCAGAGTTTATTGATGCATTTGAAGTAGGCATGAAAAATGTTTTAATGGATAATCAATTAATAGCTAATCTATCGGCTTTCTATTATGACTACCAGGGTCTTCAAGTATCAAAAATTATTGCACGTACCTCGGTTAATGAAAATATCGATGCTGAGATGACAGGTCTTGAAGCTGAATTTGCCTGGTCACCTTCTTCTATACCTGGTTTAAAAATTGATGCACAATTTTCTCTTCTAGAAACTGAAGTTGCTGGTGGCACTACATCACTTAATCCTCATGACATTACAGGTCGTGGTCTTGGCGATACTCAGGGTTGGGTTCTTAAAGATATTGGTAATGGTTCAACTTGTGGATTTACTAAAGCTCAACTTCAAGCTGGCATAGCTGGAGGTGTTCTTAATGCAAATCCTGCAGCCGGGGCTTTGGATGTTTATCTTCTTCCAAAGACATTATCAGTTAATAATTTTGACTCTGCTGATCCATCTGGAACAGTTGATCCATTAGTACAAATATTTGGAATGGGTGCGTTACCTACACTAGGTAATTGTACATCGATGGTTACAAAATTAACTGCTGCCGGTCTGGGTGGCTTTTATGAGGTAGAGTATGATTTAAGTGGTAATGAACTAACAAACGCTCCTAGCGCAACCGCCCATATTGGAATCGAATATACTGCAGATTTCACAGAATCAAATTTACAGGTTATTTCTCGTTTAGATTACTATTGGCAAGATTCTATGTGGACTCGTCTTTATAATAGTTCAAGGGACTCAATTGACTCATGGGATGTTATTAATGCTCAAGTAATAATACAACCAACTGATTCAGGTATGTTTTTCAAAATTTGGGGACAGAATCTAGCTGATGATGATAACCAAACTGGTGCCTATTTTACTGATCCATCTTCTGGTCAATTTAGAAATGACTTTTATATGGAGCCAAGAATGTATGGTATTACATTTGGTGCTAGATTCTAATACTTAACAGTCATACGATTAATTAAGCGCGGTTTTTTAAATCGCGCTTTTTTATTTTTTAGAAGTCATTGACAGAAAAACCGTTTCCAATGAAGCACCAGATACAGAAAAATCCTTCACAATTAAACCTACTTCTTCTGCTTTTTTTAAAATATCTCTTGATGTTTCTTGCTTTGGATTATAGCTAATTGAAATATTACCTTCCTCATCGATAATACCTCCAATTTTATCTATCGCAGACTTTTCTGTAAAATCTTTTGCTAAAGTAAGAGTAATATTCTTTGAGTCTGCATCGCTAAGAATTTCTTTTGTCGGAGCACACCTTATTATTTCACCATGATTAACAATTGCAATTGTATCACAAAGCTCCTCAGCTTCTTCAAGATAGTGAGTTGTTAAAATAATGGTTGTCCCATGATCATTTAATTTTTTAATGTAAGCCCACAACTGTTGACGAAGCTCTATATCAACACCAGCAGTTGGTTCATCTAAAATTAATATTGGTGGCCTATGCACCATTGATTTTGCTACTAAAAGCCTTCTCTTCATTCCACCAGATAATGTTCTAGTATATGCATCAGCTTTATCCTCGAGATCAAGAGTCTTTAATAAAAAATCAACATTTCTATCTTTAGGAAGTACACCATACATTCCAGCTTGCTGATGAAGAGTTTCCTTAGGGGAAAAAAATGGATCAACATAAATTTCTTGAGGAACAACTCCGAGTGAAGCACGAACAGAACGAGGATTTTTATCTAAATCAAAACCCCAAACAATAGCCTTACCAGAAGTTTTTAATGATAATCCTGCTAAAATATTTATAAAAGTTGATTTCCCGGCTCCGTTAGGTCCTAAAAGTCCAAACATAGAGCCTCTTGGTATTTTTAAATTTATAGAATTTAATGCTACCAGATCTTCTTTTTTATTATTCTTGTAGATTTTGGTTAAATCATTTATTTCAATTGCATTATCTGGAAGATTACTATTTTTCATATCTCTCTTTGTATTTTTATCGTAATGTATACTTAAATAAAACAGAATAGTCGACTAACTATATTACAATAAAATGAAAAGATATGAATGATAAAAAAAAACATATATATTTAGTTGATGGCTCGACATACATTTTTAGAGCATATCATGCCCTGCCCCCTTTAACTCGAAAATCAGATGGTTTCCCTGTAGGCGCCATTTCTGGTTTTTGTAATATGCTTGATAAATTAATAAAAGATGAAAAAGAAAAAAATAATTTAACTCATTTATTAGTTATTTTTGACGCCTCTGGTAAAACCTTTAGGAATGATATCTTTCCAGAATATAAAGCAAATAGATCCAGTCCGCCTGAAGATTTAATTCCTCAATTTCCCGTGATCAGAAAGGCAACTGATGCATTTAACGTTCCGCACGTTGAAATGTTAGGTTATGAAGCAGATGATTTAATTGCTAGTTATGCTAAGGCAGCAATAAATCAAGATATGAAAGTCACAATTGTTTCTTCAGATAAAGATCTAATGCAACTTGTGAAAAAGAATATCAGTATGCTTGATACGATGAAAAATCGTCTAATAAAAGAAAACGAAGTTTTTGAAAAGTTCGGTGTCAAACCTAATAGAGTAATTGATGTCCAATCTTTAGCTGGTGACTCAGTAGATAATATCCCTGGTGTTCCAGGAATAGGGATTAAAACAGCGTCACTATTAATTAATGAATATGGTGATTTAGATAATCTTTTAGAAAAATCTTCAAATATTAAACAAAATAAAAGACGAGAGAGCTTAATTGAATTTGCTGACCAAGCTAGGCTCAGCAGAGAGTTAGTTACCTTAAAAGAAGATATAGAGTTACCAATTCCAATTGAAAATATTAAAATTCAATCAGTTGAACCCATCAAACTAATTTCTTTTTTAAAAGGAATGGAATTTAAAACTTTAACAGAAAAAAAGGCTAGAGAATTTAGTTTAACTTTAGATGAAATAAAAACTGAAAATTTAAAATTAGATTTTAAAAATGAAAAAGAAAAAAGTATCAATTTAAAGAATGAGATTGATATTAATAAATTTAATTATGAAAAATATTCAGTAGTTCAAGATCTAAAAGAACTAGAAGATTGGAAAAAGAATATTGATGAAAAAGGTTATGTTGCAGTTGATACTGAGACAGACTCTTTAAATGCTATAGAAGCTAATTTAGTCGGTTTTTCTATGGCTACAGATATTAATAATGCGTGCTATATACCTCTTAAGCATGATGATTCAAAGAAGCAAATCAACTTTGAGGATGCCATTTCCATTTTAAAATCTATAGCTGAAGATAAAAGCATTACAAAAATTTTTCATAATAAGAAATACGATGCATTAGTCTTAGATAAATATGGAATAAAAGTAAATTCATACGAAGATACTATGTTGATTTCATACTCCCTGGGCTCTGGAGGAACAAGGCATGGCCTTGATAATCTTGCAAAAAACTATTTATCGCATTCCGCGTTATCATACAAAGATATTGTAGGTACAGGTAAAAATCAAAAAAGTTTTAACGAAATAGATATTTATGAAGCTACACGCTATGCTGCAGAGGATGCAGATATTACATTTAGATTATGGAAGCTTTTGAAGCCCATGTTAGCACTTGAGAAAACTTCTTCAGTTTATGAGGCTATTGAAAGACCTCTGGCAAGTATTATTATGAATATGGAAAAAAATGGTGTTTGCATTGACGAGAGTATTTTAAAGAAACTTTCCATAAAATTTGAAAATGATATTAGTAAAATTGAAAATGAATGTTTCAAAATTGTTGGTAATGAATTTAATTTAGGTTCACCAAAGCAAATAGGCGAAATACTTTTTGATAAATTAAAAATTAAAGGTGGAAAAAAAACTCCTTCTGGAGCATGGTCAACAGATGCTGAAACTTTAAATTTTTTAGCCTCCTCTGGAAATACTCTCCCAAGACTCCTTCTTGAGTGGAGAGGTCTATCTAAATTAAAATCTACTTATACCGATGCGCTTCCTACTTTCGTTAATAAAAAAACTAAAAGAATACACACATCATATTCAATGTCATCAACATCAACAGGAAGGTTATCATCATCAGATCCCAACTTACAAAATATTCCAATAAAAAATAGCGAGGGAAGGATGATAAGAAGTGCCTTCATCGCTGATAAAGGTTATTCATTGATTAGTGCAGATTATAGTCAAATTGAGTTAAGAATTATTGCGCACATTTCTGATGATCATAATCTAAAAGATGCTTTTAGAAACGATATTGATATTCACTCTTTAACGGCTTCTGAGGTATTTGGTATTCCTCTAAAAAATATGGATCAAGATACAAGAAGAAAGGCAAAAGCAATTAATTTTGGTATAATTTATGGAATTTCAGCTTTTGGTTTGTCCAATCAACTTGATATTTCTAGATCAGAAGCTTCTGATTATATTCGTTCCTATTTTGAAAAATTTCCTTCAATAAAAGATTACATGGAAACCACAAAAGAGTTTGCTAAAGAGAATGGATATGTAAAAACACTTTTTGGAAGAAAATGTATTATTGATGAGTCGATAAATAGAGGACCGGGTGGTAAAGCCTTTATGGAAAGAGCTGCTATTAATGCACCTATTCAAGGTACTGCAGCGGATATAATAAAAAGAGCTATGATAAAAATTCCAAAGTGTTTTGAGAAAGAAAATTTAAAAACAAAAATGATAATGCAAGTTCATGATGAACTTATTTTTGAAACAAAAGATGGTGAAATTGAAAAAACCCTTGCTATTGTTATTAAAGAAATGTCTGAAGCTCATAGACCTGTAGTAGACCTATCAGTTGATTTAAAAGTAGAGGCAGCATTTGGAAAAAATTGGGATCAAGCACATTAAAGGTATTTAAGGTATCTTCGGTGCTGCTTCTAAAATATCGTGGTCAACATGGTCCCTAAAAGAAGAAAAATTTTCTGAAAACATTTGAACTAATTTCTTAGCTTGTGAATCATAGTTTTCACAATTTTTCCATGTATTTCTTGGAACAAGTATATTTTCATCAACATCTTTAACATATAGAGGTACTTGAAAGCCAAAAAAATCATCTATACGCATTTCTGAGTTATTTAGAGTGCCATCAAGTGCAGCTGTTAATAATGCCCTCGTAGCTTTAATAGGCATTCTGCTTCCATCACCAACTGGTCCTCCTGACCATCCTGTATTAACTAGCCAGCAATTTACATCATATTTAAAAATAAGGTCTTTTAATAAATTACCATATTCAGATGGATGTCTTGGCATAAAAGGTGCCCCAAAGCAGGCTGAAAAAGTGGCTTCGGGTTCATCAACACCTTTCTCTGTGCCAGCTACCTTAGCTGTATAACCAGATAAAAAATGATACATTGTTTGGGATGCTGATAATTTTGCAATCGGAGGTAAAACTCCAAAAGCATCGCAAGTTAAAAGAATTATATTTTTTGGAATAGGTCCTCTCCCAGTTTCACTAGAATTGGGTATAAAAGATAGAGGATAGGCACCTCGAGTATTCTCCGCCAAACTATCATCATTTAGATCTAGTTCACCTGTCTTTTCATCCATGACAACATTCTCAAGAATCGTCCCTTTTTGCTTTGTAGTTTCATAAATTTCTGGTTCAGCTTCTTTTGATAATCTAATCATTTTAGCGTAACAACCACCTTCAAAATTAAAAACTCCATTTTCAGACCATCCATGCTCATCATCACCAATTAAGGTTCTATTGGGATCAGCGGAAAGTGTAGTCTTACCTGTCCCAGATAAACCAAAAAAGATAGCTGAATCATTTTCAGAACCAACATTAACAGAACAATGCATTGGCATTACATTTTTAGGAGGAAGAAGAAAATTTAACATTGTAAAAACTGATTTTTTAATTTCACCTGCATATGAAGTCCCAGCAATAAGTACAATTTTCTTATCAAAATTTACAGCAATTATTGTTTCGGATCTTGATCCATGCCTTTCAGGGTTAGCCTTGAAGCTAGGAATATCTATAATTATAAATTCAGGATCAAAATTATGTTTTTCTTCATCCTTCACTGTTATCAATAGGTTTTGTATAAATAGTGAATGCCAGGCATATTCTGTATAAACTCTGGTAGGTAATCTGTATTGATGGTCTGCACCGCCAAAAAGATCTTGAATAAACAAATCTTTATCTTCTGAGAATTTAATCATATCATTATACAAGGTATCAAAATTATCCTCAGACATTTCTTTGGTATTATCCCACCATATTGAATCCTTATTTTTTGATTCCTTTACAACAAATTTGTCCTGTGCAGATCTTCCCGTATGGATACCTGTTTTTACAACAATTGCTCCATCCTTGGATAATTTACCTTCACCTCTATCAAGAATAATTTTGTAAATCTCTTCCTGTCCTAAATTCCAGAAAACATTACCCAAAGATGAAAACCCCTGCGCTTCAGGTCCAGACATAGAAAATTTGTCCCCTAATTCGTTCACCATTTACCTCACCAGATCAAAAAATTAATTCACACTTATATAAGAATATTGTCAACAATTAATTCTAGGTATTGTATAGTTTAAAAAAGTTAATTAGTTAACTTAAAAAGGGATAAAAATGACTAATATTTGTTTAATTGATGATGACCAAAATATACTTGCCTCTCTTAGCCTTACATTAAAGTCAGAGGGCTATAATATAAAAACCTTTTCAGATGGTTTGTCAGGGCTAACATCTCTTCAAAAGGATAGATATGATATTGCAATATTAGATATAAAGATGCCTAGATTAGACGGCCTTGAAGTTCTTCAAGAACTTAGACAAACATCTAACCTTCCTGTAGTTTTCTTGACATCAAAGGATGAGGAAATAGATCAGCTCCTGGGTTTAAAAATGGGTGCTGATGATTATATTACAAAACCATTTTCTCAAAAGTTACTTCTTGAAAGAGTAAAAACTATTCTTAGAAGATCTCAAGCAAATCTATCTAATGAAAATGTAAATAAAGATGTTATAAAAAGAGGAAAATTAGCTCTTAATATGAATAGATATGAATGTTTTTGGGGTGATATACAATTAAGACTTACTGTAACAGAATTCCTTTTATTAGAGTGTCTAGCATCTAGACCAGGTCATGTAAAAAGTAGAGATCAACTTATGTCCTCAGCATATGATGATAATATTTATGTTGATGATAGAACTATAGATAGCCATATAAAAAGATTAAGAAAAAAATTTAAAAGCATTGATAAAAAGTTTAAATCGATTGAAACACTTTACGGTGTTGGATATCGTTACATCATTGAATAATGTTAAGTTTTATAAAAATAGAATCATTAGGCTCAAGAATTATAGCCATTAATTTAATTGGTCTTATTTTGCTTGGTTTAGGTTTTTTATTTGTTGATAAATCTCAAAATAATTTAATTGAGGCTAGAAAAGAGGCGCTAATTCTTCAGGCAAATCTTATAGCCTTTTCTTTTACTCTTAATGCGCAATCAGTTAATCAAGAGGTAAACAATATAGATAACCTTTTTTTAAGCAAAAACTGGACCTCTACAAAGATAGCTAGGACGCAAATTTTTAATGATAGTCTTCAAAAAATATTTGACTCAAAAGACTTTCAAAAAGAAATTATTCAAGAAAAAGATACTGGACAAAAAAGTTTTTCACACCTTTTCAAAGGATTCCAAAGTTTATTTGATAGAGACGCACCTATACTTCCTGAAGAAGGTTATTCAGTAAATGATATCGAAGAGTCCTTTAAAGGAGTAACAACTGCAAATGAATATAAATTAAAAAATGGCGGTATAACTGTTCATGTAAGTATCCCTCTAAAAAGAAATAATCTAAAAAAGGAAGTTTTATTGTTATCAACAAATGAAGGTGACATTGGCAGAATAATAAAAGAGGAAAGACAAAGATTCTTTAGGGCTTTTTTACTTGCCTTATCAGTAAGTTTATTTCTATCAATTTCACTTTCAGGAACTATTGCTCGCCCAATCAATAGGTTAGCTAAAGCAGCAAAGGGAGTATCAGATGCAGGAATTGGCGAAATACCTGCAATGGATAATAGAAAGGATGAAATAGGGGTTTTAGCAAAATCTGTTAGGAGAATGACTGGTGCGCTTCAAGATAGAGTTAAATCCGTTGAAGCATTTGCAGCAGATGTTGCTCACGAACTTAAGAATCCATTAACATCGTTGCAAAGTGCAATTGAAACACTGCAAATTTCTAATGAAGAAGCAGAGAGAAAGCAACTTACAAAAATAGCTTTTAAGGACTTAAAAAGACTTGATAGATTAATTTCAGATATTTCTTCTTCTTCAAGGCTTGAGGTTGAGTTAGCAAAAGGTGAGTTTGAAAAAATTGATATAAGAGATGTTCTCAATTCAGTCATTGAAGTTACAAATACAAATATTTCAAAAAAACTCAAAATTAATATTGAACTAAATCTTCCAAAGGAAAAAATTGAAGTTCTTGGTATTGGAGATCGTATTGCTCAAGTATTTTATAATTTAATAGATAATGCATTATCATTTTCTAAACCCGAATCCTCTATTAAAATTAATGCATGGACAACTAAAAGTGAGGCAATAATTGAAGTAAAAGATCAAGGACCCGGTATACCTAAAGAAAATCTGAGTAAAATTTTTGAAAGATTTTATACTTATCGTCCAAATGAGAAAAGTTTTGGAAATAATTCAGGTTTAGGGCTATCAATATGCAGACAAATAATAAAATCGTTAAATGGAACAATTATTGCTACCAATAGAGCAAAAGGTGGTGCTACATTCACCATCATTCTTCCTCTGCAAGGATAATTATTTTATTTAACAGTAAAATTAAGGAAATTTAGTAATGATTGGCTTAATAATTATAACTCATGGTAATTTAGCTTTAGAACTTAAATCAGCTATGGAGCATATTATTGGAAGCCAAGCAGATATTGAAATTTTTTGTATCAATCCAGATGATGATATCGACATCCAAAAAAATAATATTCAGAATACAATTAAAGAAATTAATAAAGGAAATGGTATTATAATGTTAACTGATATGTTTGGAGGCACTCCATCAAATTTAGCCTTAGGTTTTCTTGAACCAGGTAAGATAGAGGTTTTATCCGGTGTTAATTTACCTATGCTAATAAAAATTGGTCAACTTAGAGATAATACAAATCTTTTAGAGGTTGTAAAAGAAGGAAAAATTGCCGCACAAAAATATATATCCATTGCGAGTGAAATTTTATCAGAAAGTGATGAAAGCTAATAATAAAACAAACATTTCCATACTTACTTATTTTTCGTGAAATATTTCAATTTTCAATATATATAGTTATTAAATAAATTTTGGAGATATAAAAAGTATGAGTTTTTCTGATTATAAAGTTGCGGATATTGGCTTAGCTGATTTTGGAAGAAAAGAAATTGATATTGCTGAAACAGAAATGCCTGGATTAATTGCACTTAGGGATGAATACAGTGAAATTCAACCTCTTAAAGGGGCTAATATTGTTGGATGTCTTCATATGACAGTTCAAACCGCTGTTTTGATTGAAACTCTTATAAATCTTGGCGCAACTATTCGATGGTCGTCATGTAATATATTTTCAACCCAAGACCATGCTGCTGCTGCAATTGCAGCAAAAAATATTCCTGTATTTGCCTGGCAGGGGGAAACAGAAGAGGAGTATGATTGGTGTTTAGAGCAAACCATTGAAGGTCCAGATGGTTGGAAACCTAATATGATTCTTGACGATGGTGGTGATCTAACACAGCTTATTCATAAAAAATATCCTGAGTTATTAGAAAATATTATTGGTTTATCGGAGGAAACTACAACAGGCGTATTAAGACTTTATGAAATGGAGCAAGATGGAACTTTAGGAGTACCAGCTATAAATGTTAATGACTCAGTAACAAAATCAAAATTTGATAATCTATATGGAACAAGAGAGAGTTTAGTTGATGGAATAAAAAGAGCAACCGATGTAATGCTTGCAGGTAAAAATGTAGTTGTTTGTGGTTATGGTGATGTTGGTAAAGGATCTGCAGAATCATTAAGATCACAAGGTGCACGTGTAACTGTTACTGAAATTGACCCAATTTGTGCACTACAAGCAAGTATGGAAGGCTATGAGGTTACAACTATGGATGAAATGGCCTCAAAAGCTGATGTCTTTGTTACTGCAACTGGTAATAAAGATATAATTACAATTGATCATATGAGGGAAATGAAAGATAGAGCAATAGTTTGTAATATCGGTCATTTTGATAGCGAGATTCAAGTAAATGCACTAAAAAATCTAAAATGGAACAATATTAAACCTCAAGTAGACGAAATTGAGTTTCCTGATGGAAAAAAAATAATTTTATTAGCTGAAGGTCGTTTGGTAAATTTAGGATGTGCAACAGGTCATCCAAGTTTTGTCATGAGTGCTTCATTCTCTAATCAAGTTTTAGCTCAAATTGAACTATGGAATAATAGCAAAAATTATGAAAAAAAAGTTTATGTTCTTCCTAAAAATTTAGACGAAAAGGTAGCCGCCCTTCATCTAGAAAAACTAGGAGTAAAACTAACTAAACTTACAGATGCTCAAAGCGAATATTTAGGTTTAAATCCTCAAGGACCTTTTAAGTCTGATCATTATCGTTATTAATAAAAATTATTGTTGAGATTCAGGTAACTTTAATATTATACCATCCAAATCTTTGGTAACTGAAATTTGACATGACAGTCTTGAGTCATCACTCTTATGTTCATGAAAATCAATCATTGATTCCTCTTCTTCACTCATTGAGTCAATTTTTTCTTTCCAGACAGAGTCAACAAAAACCATGCATGTTGCACAAGCGCAACCTCCTCCACAATCAGCGTCAATACCGGGAATAGAGTTTGAAACAGCACCTTCCATGATGGATAAACCTTCATCAACATCTACTGTATGTTCACTACCATTACTTTCTATGTAAGTTATTTTTACCAAAATTTATCTCCACTTTTTATAATACAACTTCTTTTATTGGAATTTCTTTATTTTGCAACCTATCAAAATCAATTTTTATTTTTTCTGATATAAATCTCCTAGACATCATATGTTCTTGAGCTGAATTTACACAATCAGAAGCAATCATTAAGCCAGATTTAAAATAAAATACGGAGAATTTATTTTCAACTATATTGCCTCTAATTATATAATTATCATATTCACTATTTAATCCAGCGATTTGAAGCTTGAGATCATATTGGTCAGACCAGAACCAAGGAATTTGATTATAAGCTACTTTTTCACCAACTATTGATGATGCAACTGTTTTTCCTTGTTCAATTGCATTATGTACTGACTCTAGTCGAATATTTTTACCATAAAAATCACTTGGATGAAGAGTACAGTCGCCAGCAGAATAAATATAATCGTCAGACGTTTTACAAAATTCGTCTACTATAATTCCATTATCTACGCTTATTCCAGATTCTTCAGCCAAAGACTGACATGGCATAACACCTATTCCAACTAAAACTAAATCAGCCTCAATATTTCCAGAGGATGTTTCAACGGAAGAAACCCTATTCTTTCCATTTACTCCCTTGACTGAAGTATTTGTCATAATCTTAACACCTTTTGACTCATGGAAAGAATGATAAAAAGATGAAATAATTGGGCTAGTAACTCTTTCAAGAATTCTTGGCGCCATTTCGATAACTGTAACATCTAAGCCCAAGGTTTTTGAAACAGCAGCAACCTCTAATCCTATATAGCCACCACCAATAATTACCATATTTTTTGAATCTTTGAGTGAGGACTTGATCATTTCAACATCTGCAATTGATCTTAAATAATGTAAACCACCCAATTTAGGATTATCCAATGGTATAAGTCTTGGTTGAGTTCCTGTTGCGATGATTAAATTATCATAGCTAATCTTTTTATGAGTTTTGTCTTTTAAAAAAACTAATTGGGAATTTTTTCTATCAATCTCTTCAACGCAGGAAGCCAAAGATATATTAATATTATGTTCATCATAAAATTTTTCAGGCTTTAAATACAATCTTTCTGCAGCAAGCTCACCGGATAAATATTTTTTAGACAATGGTGGTCTTTGATATGGAAGGTAAGACTCTGAGGATATAATATTGATATCACCATTAAATTTTTTCTGCCTCAAAGAGGCTGCAACCTGACTAGAGGCTTGTCCACCACCAATAACTACTATTTTTTTTTCACTCATTTTAGAATCATCAAAAAAGCTTATAATGTTTAAATTATTATTAATATGTTTTAAATATAAATGTTAGTTTAATAAATGTCAGAATTAATTGTAAATCTACATACTGAAAAAGCAACAAATCAGTTTGGTAAAATAATATCAAAATTAATTAAAGTAGGAGATATTATTTTTTTATCAGGTGAAATGGGATCAGGTAAGACATTTCTTGCTAGGTCAATTATAACTAGCCTTCTTAAAGAAGAAATAGAAATTCCTTCACCAACATTTACTATAATACAAGAATATGAGTGTAAGGAATTTACAATTGCTCATGCAGATCTTTATCGTATCAAAAATAAAAATGAATTAGAAGCTCTAGGAATAGACGAAATATTAGAAAAAGGATCAATTTTAATAGAGTGGCCAGAAAAACTTAAGAATATATACGAAAATGATACATTAGAAATAAAGTTTTTAGAAATAAAAGACAAGAAATCTCTTAGCCTTGTAAATATAAAAGGTTGGAAAAAAAGAATTGAAATATTAAAGAGTAAAAAGTATGGATGATAAAGAATGCGTTTTCGATTGGGAGGCAAATGGTCTAAATGATGGATTTAGATATCCTCATCAAATAGCAATAATTGATAATGATAATGAAGACTTTTGTAATACTTATAATATGAGATTACCTCATTACGAACTACCAGGACCAATAGCTCTATATAGAACAAATACCAATTGGAAAAAAACTAAAGAGGATAATCCTTCACTATATGAAATAATGCCTTCAATTTTAGAAGATTTATTAAGCTATGATATTATATGGGCATATAATTACAGCTATGACAAAGGAGTTCTTGAGGAGAGTCTTTTTAATACAGGAAGAAGTCCTTATTTATATAAAGATAAAATTGTGTGTGATGCAATGCCCTTTATATCTATTGCGTCAATACTTTATCCAAATATTATAAAAATTCCTAAAATAGAAAGTATCAGAAGAGGAAAAAAAGGAATTTATAACAGCCATAAATTAGAGAATGTTTATAAAGAAAATTTTTCTAACGATAATAAATTGACGTGGCATGTTGCTGAAAGTGATATTATTGCAACCTCAAGGTTATTAAATAAGATAAAATTAGAAGCTCCTGAATTCTGGAATTATAGAACTAGAATGTTCAGTAAATTTGCGCGCGAAGATATTTTTAATAAAAAAGCAGTTTGGGTAAGATATTACCAAGATAAAAAACAATTATTTCCTATGCTACCAATTTATGAAAGAGATAGAGATAATTACTTTTCTATAGATTTACAAAAATTTAAAAATACTGGAGGACTTTTAGAAAAACATAAAAAACAAATTATACAAGTAGGTACTGGTAAATCAAAAACTCTTCCTGAATGGTTACATTCATCTTATATAAAGACTGGCGGTATAATACTTGATGCACAATGGTTTGACTTACCAATAGAATATGATTTACCCAAAGAAAATGATATTAATGAAATTAAAGACTTAATTAACGAATATCTATCAGACCTTAAAATTTGGCCTGATAGGGATAATAAATATATTGAAAAAACAAGGTTTGGTTTTCCATCAAGAAATGATTTAAGTGCATGGAATTCATTCCATAAGGCTGAAACATGGGATCAAAAAGTTCAAATAAAATTCAAAGATCCAATATCAAAAAGGATAGCTAAAAGAATAATCTTTGATAATGCACCAGAAGTTTTAGATGATAATGCTTATAAAATTATTGAAGAATTTATTAAAGAAAGATGGAAAAGTATTGGACCAGATCAAAGACCTATGAAGGGATATGATTCTGGAAAAACCTGGATAACAATTCCTACTGCCCTAGAAAATATAAGAAAATGTGAAATGGAGGACGAGCTTGAGGAGCATTCCGACTTAGATATAAATTGCTTAAAGGGTTATAAAGAGTATTTATTAGATCTAGATCAGCAATTAAAATAAAAAATACTTGCATGAATGGAAGGACTTTCTTAGCTTAATAATACTGATTCACGGAGGTAGAGATGGGCTTAATAAATGTAACAGATGAGGAGTTCCAAAAAACAATTCTAGATAATGATGGCTTATGCTTAGTTGATTTCTGGGCTGAATGGTGTGGTCCATGCAAGCAAGTAGGGCCAATTCTGGAAGAAATTGCTTCAGATGAAAATATTTCTATAACTATAGCTAAAGTAAATATTGACGAGAACCCAAGGACTCCAACAAATTACGGTGTAAGAAGTATTCCAACCCTTATGCTATTTTTTAATGGTGAACTGAAAGATACTAAAGTAGGTGCGCTTCCAAAACAGGAGCTAAAGGATTGGATACAAAATAACAGCTAATTAATTTTTAAAGCCTCAGATACTAAATAAAGAGAACCACATATTAATATTCTTGAGTTTTTAAATTTAGAATATTTTTGTATTGCATCTTTTAAAGATTTAGATTCCTGTAAAACTTCATTTGAAAACATAGTTTTATTTTTTATATCTTTGAGAGATGCGCTTTTAATACCCTCAATTGGGATAATAGTAATTTCTTTAGCAATACCTTTAAAATTCAAAATAAAATCAATTAAACTTCTATTTCTTGAAAGGCCCAAAATTATAAAAAGATTTTTCTTTTCTTTACTATTTAGATTTATCATTTCTTGGCTTATAATTTTAGCAGCTGAAGGATTATGGCACCCATCAATTAAAACTTCTGACCCTTTATCAATTATTGCTTCAATATTACTTGTTAATTTAGATAATCTTCCCAATAATTTTGTATTCTTTAATCCTTGAATAATTATTTCATCACTTATATCAATTTTATTCATTCTATGAAGTGATTTTAAGGAGGCAATACATAATCCTGCATTTAAA
Source organism: Rhizobiales bacterium TMED168 (assembly GCA_002170885.2). Next base: position 39,783 of record NHHR02000013.1, read on the forward strand.
ATTTGATATTCGCCATCTAAGCCGAGAGTCTCAAATTCTAGCTCGCCAGCTTTATCCTGATAAATTATTTGATCACCTCTCCTTTCAATGAACCAATCCTGATTGTAAAAAATTCCTTTTGCATTTTTCTTGTTCAAGTGATCTAAGATAATTTGTTTCAGAAATTTTTCTTGAGGTCCAAAAATAGCAAAACCACCATCAGGAATTATACCTAGTTTTTCTTCTGCGATCATTTTAAGATCTTTACCAAGAAATTCTTCATGATCATATGATATGGTAGTTATAATACTAAGATCCTTTCTTTCTATAATATTTGTAGGGTCATGAAGGCCACCCATTCCGACCTCTATAAGGTTCCAATCGGAATTACTTTTAGAAAATAATTCTAGAGCGCATGAGGTAATAAATTCAAAAAAAGATAATTCTTTATCATCATGAATTTTAATAAATTTGTTAGTTATATGCGATAATAAATCATCGCTAATAATTTTATCATTAATGATAAATCTCTCATTTATCTTGAGTAGATGAGGTGATGTATATACATTTGAAGAAAGTTTATTAGCTTTTAGGCAAGAATGTAAAAATGCAATTGTAGATCCCTTTCCATTCGTTCCTGTAATATGGATAGTTTTATTTATTTTTTTTTGAGGATGACCTACCTTAGAGAGGAATCTATAGATCCTCTCCTTTCCTTTTGAAGGTTTTTGAATAAATTGGTTAAAAAAATTATCTTCGAAAATCATTTACAACAAAAATTTTAAATTAGTTTTTATCATTCATTAATATATCAATTATATTAGAAATTGTTGATTTCAAGTCTTTTCTATGAACAACCATATCGATCATTCCATGATCTAACAAATATTCTGACTTCTGAAAGCCTTCTGGTAAACTTTCATTAATTGTATTACCAATAACTCTTGGACCTGCAAATCCAATTAATGCCTTTGGCTCGGCTATATGAATATCTCCTAGCATTGCATAAGATGCTGTAACGCCTCCAGTTGTAGGATTTGTTAAAATTACAATATAAGGTAATTTGCTCTCTCTTAATGACTGAAGCATTACTGTGGTCCTTGGCATTTGCATTAGAGAAAGAATGCCTTCTTGCATTCTAGCACCACCTGAAGAAGCACATAAAATAAAAGGGCAATTTTTTTTCAAAGCTGTTTCTATTGCCAATATAATACTTTCTCCTGCAGCCATTCCCAATGAACCACCCATGAAAGAAAAGTCGTGAACAGCCATAACTACAGAATTAGAATTTATTGCTCCAGATCCAATTAAAATAGAGTCTTTTTTTCCAGTCTTTGATCTTGCTTCTTTTATTCTGTCGATATACTTTTTTTGATCTCTAAACTTTAATGGATCAATTGGTACTTCAGGGCAATCCATATAGGAGATTGTTCCTTCGTCAAGTAATTGAGAAAACCTTATCTCAGCAGAAACCTTTAAATGATAACCACATTCAGGACATACAAATAAACCCTCCTCTGCATCAGTATGAAAAATCATGGAATCACATGAGGGACACTTTAACCATAAATTATCTGGGACCTCTCTTTTTTTAAAAATTTTTTTTATCCCAGGAGGAACAATATTTTTAAACCAATTCACTGAAGACTCCTTAGGTTTTAAGAGGTTTTGATAATTTCAACAAAAAATCTATCATATTTTTAACTATCAAATCATTATCTAGTTTTTTAATTTTTAGAGAATTAATTTCATTTACTATTGCTGATCCAACAACAATGGCATCAGAAAAATCAGAAATTTCTTTAACCTGTGTAGGATCTTTGATGCCGAAACCAACACCTATAGGTAAATCAGTATTTTCTTTAACCCTATTAATTATTTTCTCTATAAACTTATTATCTGGGGCTTTTGTACCAGTAATTCCTGCTATAGAAACAAAATATAGAAATCCTGAGCTCATTTTTATAATTTCTTTTAATCTTTCCTCATTAGTAGTTGGAGTTATAAAATTTATAAAATCTATTCCTAATTTTTGAGCTGGAACACATATCTCGTTACTATGTTCTATCGGCAAATCAACAATAATTAAACCATCAACACCAATTTTTTCACATTCTTCTAAAAAAGAATTTATACCATACTGAAGAATTGGATTAAAATAACCCATAAGGATAATTGGTGTTTTTTTATTTTTTTCTCTAAAAATCTGAACCATGTTTAAAGTTTTATTCATATCTTGGCCTTGATCTAGTGACCTTAAGGATGACTCTTGAATTGATGGACCATCTGCCATTGGATCAGAAAAAGGCATTCCAAGCTCAATAATATCAGCTCCTCCAGATGGAAGAGCCTCAAAAATCATTTGAGAAAGATTTCTATCTGGATCACCTGCGGTTATATAAGGTATAAATGCGGAACGTTTTTCTAATTTAAGGTCTTTAAATACTTTTGAAATACGTGATGTCATTAAATTTCAATTCCTAAAAGTTCAGCAATAGCAAAGACATCCTTGTCACCTCTACCACACATATTCATAATTATGATTTTATCCCTAGAATTTTCTTTTGCTAGCTTAAGCGTAAAAGATAAAGCATGCGAAGGTTCAAGTGCAGGAATTATTCCTTCTAATTTTGAACAAATTTGAAATGCCTCTAGTGCCTCCATATCTGTTGCTGAGACATACTCAATTCTTTTCATATCTTTCAACCATGAATGTTCTGGACCTATTACAGGGTAATCTAAGCCCGCTGAAATTGAATGCCCCTCGGTAATTTGTCCATCAGTATTTTGGAGTAAATATGTTTTATTACCATGGAGGACACCTGGCTTTCCCTTTGATAGGGATGCAGCATGCTCATCTGTCTCAAGACCTTTCCCAGCCGCTTCAACTCCAAACATTTTAATATCATCGTCTAAAAAAGGATAAAATAACCCCAATGCATTTGATCCTCCACCAACACATGCAACTAAAAAATCTGGATTGCGACCTTCTTTAATTTGAATTTGTTTTTTTGCTTCCAAACCGATTATAGATTGGAAATCTCTTACTAATTGTGGATAAGGATGAGGCCCAGCTGCAGTACCTATTATATAAAATGTATCATCAACATTTGAAACCCAGTCACGAAGAGCCTCATTCATTGCATCCTTTAAGGTTCCATTTCCTGAAGATACAGGAATAACTTCTCCACCTAGTAATTTTATTTTGAAGACATTAGGTTTTTGTCTTTCTATATCTGTTTCACCCATATAAATTACGCAAGGTAAATCAAATCGCGCACAAACAGTTGCTACAGCTACTCCATGTTGTCCAGCACCAGTTTCCGCTATAATTCTTTTTTTTCCCATCCTTTTAGCTAGAAGTATCTGACCAAGGCAATTATTAATTTTATGGCTTCCTGTATGATTAAGCTCATCACGTTTAAAATAAATTTTTGAACCACCTGCATATTCAGTCAATCTTTCAGCAAAATATAAAGGGCTCTCTCTACCCACATAATCTCTAGCGAAACTCTCTCTTTCCTCAATAAAAAGAGGATCGTCTTTTGCAGAATTATATGCATCTTCAAGCTCTATTATAAGCGGCATAAGTGTTTCAGCAACATAACGACCTCCGTAGTCACCAAAATTTCCAGAAATATCTGGTTTATCTTTATAAGTATTTTTAGCCATATTTTTTTTTATACGCCAATCTAGTTAATTTAACAAAGTTATCTATCTTTTGTTTATCTTTTAAGCCTGGTTTAGTCTCAACACCTGAAGAAACATCTATTACTGATGAATTAGAAAAGTTAACAGCGTCAATAATATTTTCTGAATTTAAGCCGCCTGATAAAAAATAATCTGCCCCTTTCCAATTTTTCAAAATTGACCAATCAAATGTTTTGTTTAATCCACCTCTTTGCTCGTTATGACTATTACCAGGTTTTGCATCGAATAAAAAGTAATCTACAAAATCACTATACTTCTCTGAAAATTTCAAATCTAGAATTCCTGAAATACCAAAAGCTTTTATAATTGGTAGTCCAAATAATTTTTTTATTTCCATACATCTACCAATGGTCTCATCACCATGGAGTTGAATTAAATTTGCATCAACTGAAGATATGCATTGCTCAATATAATCATCCTTAGCATTAACAAAAACTGCCACTCTCTCAATATCATTTGCAGCTTTAGAGAATAAAAGTTTTTCTGCATATTCAGGATGAAGCCTTCTTGGGCTAGGGTCAGCAAAAATAAAGCCACACATATCAGCGCCTGAAAGCTTAACCATTTCTATTTGTTCTAACGAGGATAATCCACAAATTTTAATTTTTATCATTATAGGTCTATTTGGTTAAGGATTTCATTAATAGTATCTATTGGGCTGTGTGAATCAGTAATTGGTCTTCCAATAACTAATAAATCGGCGCCTTCTTTTATGGCATCACCAGGGCTCATAACTCTTTTTTGATCATTTAAATTTTCATTATTTAGCCTTATACCTGGAACAACTAAAGTAAAGTCCTTACCAATATTATTCTTAATCAATGCAATTTCTTTTGCCGAACAAACTATACCATCCAATCCAGATTCTTTTGTTAACTTAGCAAGTTTAAGAACTAAATCTTGACTTTCATTAATAAATCCAATCTCATTAAGATCCTGATCATCTAAGCTTGTAAGAACAGTAACTGCAATAATTTTTGTTGATGAATCTTTGTATTCATTTCTTGCTCTTACTGCAGCTTTCATCATATCTTTTCCACCAGACGAATGAACGTTTATTATTGCTACATTTAAATCCATAAGTGACTTAACAGTTTTATATACAGTGATAGGAATATCATGAAGTTTCAAATCTAAAAAAATAGGAACACCAAAATTTGAGATTTCTCTAACACCTTTTGGCCCGAAAGAATTAAAAAATTCCATTCCAAGTTTTACACCGCCAATATAATCTTTTAAATCTGAAACTAGTGATTTTGCCATTTTCAAGGAATTAACATCAACAGCAAGAATAATTGGGTTTTTAAATATCTTATTCATTTTATCTCCAGACAGTTTAATCATTTAAACTAGTTAGGATGAATTAAGATTTATAGTTAAGTCTATCCCTAACACCTTTACCAGGCTTAAACATTGGAACATCCTTTGCTGGAATCACAACCTTTTCTCCAGTCCTAGGATTTCTTCCGTTTCGGGCATTTCTATGTCTAACAGAAAAAGTACCAAAACCTCTAATCTCAACCCTTCCTTTATTTGATAAAGAGTCGCCAATATTTTCTAAGACAGTATCAACAATTATTTCAATGTCTCTTTGGATCAAATGCGGATTATTCTTTAAAAGCTTTTTTATTAAAGAAGACTTAATCATTTTTTTCCTCATTATTATCTATTTCTGAGGTATTTTTATCAAGAGCCTCTCCAAGAATATCTCCTAATGATGCACCAGAGTCTTTGGAGCCATATTGCTCAATAGCCTCTTTTTCATCAGAAATTTCTAAAGCCCTAATTGAAAGTGATATTTTTCTGGACTTTGAATCATAATTTGTAACTTTTGCATCTACCTTTTGTCCTGCCTCAAATCTTTCAGGTATTTGCTCTGATTTATCTTTTGAAAGGTCAGACCTTTTTATAAAAGCAGGAACTTTATCTCCTATTTCAACATCAATTCCTGAAGCTTGAGATGAAATAACAGTACAAGTCACGACGCTTCCTTTTTTAATTTGATCTAGTGATTCCATTGGGTCATCGTCAAGCTGTTTTATTCCAAGCGATATTCTCTCTTTAGAGGGATCAATATCAATTATTATTGCTGAAATTTCTTGATCAACTTGAAAATCTTTGATTGCTTCAGGTCCAGACTTTCTCCAATCAACATCTGACATGTGAACAAGACCATCAAGCTCATCACTGACTTTAACAAAAAGACCAAAATCAGTAATATTTTGGATCTTACCTTTTAGTTTAGTTCCAATAGGATTATTTTGAGCAAAATCTTCCCAAGGATTATCTAAGCATTGTTTTAAACCTAATGATAATCTTTTTTTCTCTGGATCTATTTCTAGAACCATTACTTCAACATCTTGATTTTGCTGTACATATTTATTTGGATTTTGCATTTTAGAAACCCAACTCATTTCTGAGACATGGACTAATCCTTCAATACCGCCCTCTATTTCAACAAATGCACCATAATCAGCAATGTTTGTTACACGCCCTTTATATCGTTCCCCTACAGTATAATTTGATTGCGCTTCAGCCCATGGATCATCCTGTAATTGTTTCATACCAAGAGAAATCCTCATATTCTCACCAGAAACTTTAGTTATTAAAACCTTAACTTTTTCACCAACGCTGATCACCTCTTCAGGACTATTTATTCTTTTCCAGGAAATATCTGTAACATGTAACAACCCGTCAATTCCACCAAGATCAATAAATGCACCATAATCAGTTATATTTTTAACTATGCCCTCAACTATCTCGCCTTCTTTAATTTTCTCTAATAACTCAGATTTATCAATTGACTGACTCTCGGATAAAACTGATTTTCTGGAAACAACAATATTTCCTCTTTTTCTGTCCATTTTAAGTATATGAAAAGTTTGTAATGTATGCATCAATGGCTTCATATCTCTAACTGGCCTGACATCAACTTGACTTCCTGGTAGAAAAGCCTGAGCGCCGTCTAAATCAACTGTAAAACCACCTTTAACTTTTCCGTTAATTACACCTTCAACAATGGAGTTTTCTTTTTGCGAAACCAATAAATTAGTCCAAATCTCTTCCCTTCTAGCTTTTTCTCTAGAAAGGACAGCATCGCCAAGAGCATTTTCAATTCTTTCAAGATAAACATCAACTTCATCCCCTACTTCTAAATTATGATCTTTACCTGAGGCTGAAAATTCTTCTGATGGAATCCGTCCTTCAGTTTTCATGCCTACATCAACAATGATTGTATCGGACTCTATCCCTACGACCGTACCTTTTATAACCTGACCTTCTTCACAAGCATTTGATACAAAGCTCTCCTCAAGAAGTTTCGAAAACTCTTCTAAAGAGCCTTCTGGAACTGAATCAACTAGATTTGACAAATATTAATCTCCCTCATTTATTAAACTCCACAATAATCATTAAATTTCTCTATGACTAAAGATGAAACTATTTCTAATGTATCTTCTATATCAATACTAGTAGTATCAATAAGATGAGCATCTTTTGCTGCAATTAAAGGTGCAACGCTTCTTTCCTTATCTCTTTGATCCCTTTTTTGCAATTGTTTTATTACCTGATTATAAGAAATTTTTTGTTTTTTTTCTGAAAACTCAGATAATCTTCGTTTTGCACGCTCTTCAATTGATGCAGAAATAAATAATTTTATATTTGCGTTTGGAAAAATTACTGTTCCTATATCTCTACCATCTACTACAATACCTTTATGATCTTTAGATTTTTCTTTAAAATCTCTTTGTATTTTAACTACAATTTTCCTTACTTCGGATATTGATGCAATAATAGATGAATACTTATCAATCAAAGGATTGCGAATTTTACCTTCATCAATATTTTTTACATTCAATATTTTAGCCTCTGAAACCGCATTTAATTGTGAAAAATTTTCTCCATATCTAAGAATTACTTTTTGCGCTAATCCTCTATAAATTATTCCAGTATCAAAATATGAAAAATTAAATTTACTAGAAATTCCTTTTGCTATAGTACCTTTCCCTGAACCTGCAGTTCCGTCAATTGCAACAATAAATGTCATAATATTACACCGATATTTTAGCCCCTAGTCTTTTCATTAAATCTATAAAATTTGGGAAGCTTGTTTTAATAGTTGAGTAGTCATCTATTTCTATTGGCTGATTTGATACCATACCCATAACAATTGATGACATAGCCATTCGATGATCAAGATTTGTTTTTATAAAAGCACCACCTTCAGGTCCATTTGGGTCACCGGTAATAATAAGATCATCGTTGTCAATTCTAGCTTCTACACCATTTTTTGAAATAAAATCATATATACCTTGTAATCTATTACTTTCTTTAACTTTTAATTCAGATAAACCTCGAAAAATAGAAATGCCATCTGCAACAGATGCTGCTACTGCTAATATAGGGTAATCATCAATCATGCTCGGAGCTCTTTCAGCACAAATATCTACGGATTTTAAGCGACTTGAAACAACATCAATATCAAAAACTTTCTCACCGGCTTCCTCTCTTTCATTATAAAATCTTATTTTTGCACCCATTTCAGTTAAGGATTTAAATAAACCATTTCTAGTAGGATTATCTAAAATACTTTTAAGTGTTATGTTAGAATTTTTACATATCAACCCAGCAACTAACGGATAAGCAGCGGAAGATGGGTCACCTGGTATTGTTATATTAACTGAGTTTAATTCTTTTTGTCCTTCTAGACTAATAATGGTTTTATCACTTTTTTGTTTTAAGTCTATATTGTAACCATAACACTTTAAAAGGGTTTCTGTATGGTCACGGGTTTTCTCTCTCTCAATAACAGTTGTTACACCTGGAGTATTTAAACCTGCAAGAATTATAGCAGATTTAACTTGAGCAGAAGCTATAGGCATCTCGTAAGTAATAGGGATAGGCATATTAGAACCTTTTACAATAATTGGAAGAAATTCAGATTTTTCCAAAATGAAATTTGCTCCAAAATCAATTAGAGGATCTACAACTCTTTTCATTGGTCTTTTCGATAAAGACTCGTCACCAGTAAGATGAACCTCGATGGGGCATGTAGAAACTAGGCCCAGAATAAGTCTTGCTGCTGTTCCAGAATTACCAAAATCTAAAAGGGTATCAGGCTGCTTTAAACTGCCAATACCAATTCCATTAATAATACACTCACCATTTGAGTTAAAATTAATATCGGAACCAAGTAACTTCATAGCATTTATAGTACTATGAACATCAGTACTATTAAGCAATCCAGTTATTTTACTTTCACCAATTGCAATAGAGGACAGTATAACACACCGATGAGAGATAGATTTATCACCAGGTATAGTAATAGAACCATTTAAGTCAAAACTTTTACTTGAAAAAAGACTTAAGCTAGACATATTATTTTTTTGATCTTGATTCATTGTTAATAAAGGTTTAGCAGACATATTGTAAGAAAAAAACTTTTTTTGGTTTTGACACTATTGTTTCTTCATGGCAATGGAGATAAATGATTTTATAAGGATAAAAATGAGTAAAGATAAATTAGGAAAAAAAAGAGTTTGCCCAACTACAGGAAAAAAATTCTATGATTTGAATAAGGATCCTGCAGTAAGCCCTTATACTGGTGAACTTTTAAATATAGTAAATATTGAAGACCAGGAGAAAGAGAAAATAGTAGAAGCTATAGCTGAAACAGAAGTAGATGAAACAGAGGTAAATAGTGCAGAAGAAAATATCGAAGAAATCGATAATGTAATTGAGAATGATGAAGAGGAGTCAATACCAGAGATTGATGAAGAAACTATTCCGGATCTTGAAAACACAACCGATGACGAAGTTATAGAAAACGAAGCAGATGAAGAAATTAATGAATTTGATACTGAAGATCTTGACGACCTTGAAGATGAAAATGATGATGACTTTCTAAATGATGATGATGTTACTGGTGTAATAAAAACTGTTTCAAGTGATAACGATGATAGCTAATTATGGGGCTATAGCTCAGCTGGGAGAGCGCTTGCATGGCATGCAAGAGGTCAGCGGTTCGAGCCCGCTTAGCTCCACCAAATCTTAAAATGAAGTTTTCAATTATACTAATAATAACAGGACTAATTTTCTGGATTGGCGTATTTATTGCCCAGAGCTAGTTTTAAATTTAAATTACCCAATATTGAAATAAATTAATGTCAAAGTAAGAGTAATTATAAAGATAATTGTAATTAGGATTATCGACTTCAAGATTTATCTTCCACATCTATACCATTTTATAGCATCTGAAATATCTTTCCTTGTAGCTAAGCCCTCTTCAAATAATAAGTTCAGGTTATATTGGGCACCACTATGTCCTTTTGAAGCAGATTGCTTGTACCACTTCAAAGATTGGGTAAAGTTTTGATCAACCCCAATACCAAAACGATAAGCTAAACCTAAATTGTACTGAGCTTCTATACTTCCTTGCTCTGCAGATAATTTATACCAATTAAAAGCTTCTTTTTTATCTACATCTACTCCAAGCCCTACATCATACATCCTGCCCAACTGGTATTGGGCATTAATATTCCCTTGATTAGCAGATTTTCTGTACCAATATTCTGCAAGAACAAAGTCTTGATCTACAAATTCACCATTAGCATAAATTCTTGCTAAATTTAGCTGAGCATCATCAAAACCTTCAGATGCTAAAGTCTCAATTTTACTTATAAAAGAATTCTCTGCTAATAAATTTACTGAGAAAAATATTAAAAAAATATATGAAAAGAAAATTTTAAACATGACTCTAGAGACTAATGACTTTCTTCCTCAGAATGAGTTTTAGAATGCTTCTTACTATGAGGGATTTCATATACGGTTGGTGGTTTACCAGTATCAAAGAAAACTTTTCTTCCTAGTTGAGTATAATCTGATTCAAAACCCATAATACCTATAAAAACTATTATAGCAAAAGTAGGTATAAAAAGACCCAACACTAAAGCCATTCTCTCCCAGACCATATGCATAAAAACAGCACATATAAAATATGCTTTCAAAAACATAAATAAGAGTACCAAACTCCAGCGAGTAAAGCCTTGAAAGCCTATATAATCAACTGCATAAGAAAATGCGCTTAAAACAAAAAGTAATAGCCATACCCATAAATATGTACTGATAGGATGTTCTTGTCCTTCTTCCGCCATAATTTACCTCACCATAAATAGAAAAATGCAAAAATGAAAACCCAGACTAAATCAACAAAATGCCAATATAGACCCATTGTTTCTACGATTTCATAACGACCTTTTTGCCATGTAAAAAAACCTCTTCTACCCGTATCATAGTCTCCGCGTTGTACTTTTCGAGCAATCAAAAATAAGAAAATGACACCAACGGAAACATGAAAACCGTGAAAACCAGTTACCATAAAAAATATGGAGCCAAATTGCCTTGCACCAAAAGGATTTTCCCAAGGACGAATTCCTTCCTCAATTAGTTTACTCCATTCAAAGGCTTGCATTCCAACAAATGACAAACCTAGAACTGCTGTTAAATATAAAAGTGCTGCTGCTTGTTTTCTTTTTTTCTGATAACCACTTCTAACAGCCATAGCCATAGTTCCACTACTGGTTATCAGTATAAATGTCATAATAGCAATTAGAAGAAGAGGAACACTTACGCCGTTTACAGTAAGAGCAAAAACTTCACTAGTATTTGGCCAAGGCTCAACAGTAGACCATCTAGCTGTCATATAACCTATCAAGAAACAACTAAAAATAAATGTGTCACTCAAAAGAAATATCCACATCATTGCTTTTCCCCAAGGAACTCCTTTGAAAGCTCTTTGATCAGAGGCCCAATCAGAAACAAAACCTTCCATTCCATCCTTTAACGGTACTTTTGATGTAGAAGTCATATCTGGTATCCTATAAAAATAATATTTAAGTTAACAAAAGCATTGTAAATAACAAAAGCCAAACAACTAACAAAAAATGCCAATAAATTGCACACAAATTCACATTAAGAGAAAAATTGGAGGACTCTTCTTCTGGGGAAAAACTTTTTACTATTACGAACAACCAAGCTATTAAACCACCTATTAAATGTAAAATATGTAAAGCAGTTAGCAAATAGAAAAAAGCATATGAGGGATTAGTTGATACAAAATAACCAAATGATACTAATTCTCTCCATACGAATAATTGTCCTGTAATAAATCCTAAAGTAAGAGCACCAGCTAAAAAGAGATATTCTCTAGTCCTTTTATAATTATTTTCTTTAGAGTTAATATTTGCTTTATGAAAAGCAATACTACAAAGTAAAATAGTTCCCGTATTTAACCACAAAAGGTATGGTTCTGGAAGTATTCGCCAATCTCCATAGGCCATTCTACCAATGTAAGCAACAGAAAATAATGTAAATAAAACACCTATTACTGCCATTAATACATAGAGAGCTACGCGAGGCAATGGCATGGAAGATGATTTTCCACTATGTTTGTTATCTATAGCAGCCTGATCAGATGTCCAAGGCTTTTGAGATAATATTCCTAAAATACTCAAGTTTTTTCTACTCCAAGTTCTGTATAACCATCCATTAACTTAACTTTTTCATTAGGCACATCCTGCGGTATAAAATCTTCTTCTGCGCCAGGTACACTATAGTCATAAGCCCAACGATAAACTATTGGTAACTCTTTACCAAAATTTCCATGAACAGGCGGTTGTTCCGGAGTTTGCCACTCTAATGAAGTAGCCTTCCATGGATTTTTTTCAGCGATTTTACCATTTTTTGCACTCCAAAAAACATTAAATATAAATACTAACTGAGCAAATCCAACTGCGAGTGCAGCGATGGTAATAAAAATATTTAGATTGGCTGCCGATGAAGTATATAGAGCTTCAGTTTGACCCATTTCATAATATCTTCTTGGCACACCAATAAATCCTAAATAATGCATTGGGAAATATAGCAAATAAGAACCTACAAAAGTTACCCAAAAATGAAATCTGCCCATAGTTTCATGCAGCATCTTTCCTGTCATTAGTGGGTACCAATGGTAAATAGCCCCAAAAATTACTAATACTGGAGCAATTCCCATAACCATGTGAAAATGAGCAACAACGAAGTATGTATCTGAAAGGGGTACATCAACTATGACATTACCAAGAAATAAACCCGTAAGACCTCCATTCAAAAATGTAACAATAAATCCCAAACTAAATAGCATTGGAATAGTCAGATGTATATTCCCTTTCCACAAGGTAAGGATCCAATTGTAGACTTTTAAAGCAGTAGGGACTGCAATAATTAAAGTTGTGGTGGCAAAAAAGAAACCAAAGTATGGGTTCATACCACTTACATACATATGGTGAGCCCAAACAATAAAACTTAGGGCACCAATACCAACTATTGCCCAAACCATCATTCTAAAGCCAAAAATATTTTTTCGAGCATGAATTGATATTAAGTCAGAGACAATTCCAAAGGCTGGCAGAGCAACTATATATACTTCTGGGTGACCAAAGAACCAGAAGAGGTGTTGGAACAAAATTGGACTTCCTCCGCCGTAGCTTAAGTTTTCTCCAAACTCAACAAGAGCAGGCATGAAAAAGCTGGTCATTAGTAACTTATCGAAAAGCATCATAACGGCGCTAACGAAAAGAGCTGGAAAGGCAAATAAAGCTAAAACTGTAGCGGTAAATATACCCCATACTGTTAATGGCATTCTCATTAATGTCATTCCACGGGTTCTAGCTTGTAATATTGTGATAACATAATTAAGACCACCCATTGTAAATCCAACAATGAATATACATAATGAGATCAACATCAAAAGTATACCGGTCTCCTGACCAGGTGTGCCTCCTAGAATTGCTTGAGGAGGGTAAAGTGTCCAACCAGCACCTGTTGGTCCACCAGGAGTAAAGAAGCTTATAAATAAAACTATAACAGCCAATAAATAAGTCCAGTAACTGATCATATTTAAATATGGAAAGACCATATCTCTAGCTCCCACCATCAGGGGAATCATATAATTGCCAAAAGCTCCTAAAAACAATGCTGTGAGAAGGTATACAACCATTATCATCCCATGCATTGTTATAAATTGATAATAAGTTCCTTCGCTAATAATCGCCATTTCAGGAAAAGCAATTTGAATTCTCATAAACCAAGATAAGACAAGGGCAACAAAACCTATTCCAAAAGCTGTTAAGCCATACTGAATAGCTATTAATTTTGCGTCTTGAGTAAAAACTTTTTCTGTCCACCAACTTTTTGGATGATAAAGTTCTACTTCTTCCAATTCACTCTCAGGAATTATTGAATCTGACATAATATTTACCTCTTCTTAATTAATTACTTTTAGTAAGTGCTAGTTTCTCATTTTTTTCCAGCATTGCTTGTTGTTGAATTTCTCCAAATGTAAGTTGTTCACTTAACCATTCTTGATAATCGCTAGCCTCATCAACTAGAACCTCACCTCGCATAGCATGGTGACCAACGCCACAGAGTTCAGCACATAGAATTTCATAATCACCAATAACAGTAGGTCTTATCCAATAGAAGGTAACCATTCCTGGCACTAAGTCCATCTTGGCTCTAAATTGAGGAACATAAAAATTATGAAGCACGTCTATAGATCTCAATAAAAATTTGACCGGTTTATCGTGTAAAAGATGAAGTGCATCACCTTCAATTAAAATATCATCTCTACCATTGGGATCATTTTCATTCATCCCAAAGGGGTTATCAGCATTTATATTCCTTGCATCGGTTGTTCCTAGGATTCCATCTTCGCCAGGAAGTCGAAAATTCCAGTACCATTGTTGTCCCATCGCTTCTATGGGCATTGCATCTTCTGGGGGTGATACATACTCATCCCAAACTATAAGACCAGGTGCAAGCAGTCCTGCAACACCAATAGTAGTTAAGACAGTTAAAATAACTTCAGCTTTTTTACTTTCAGGCTCATATTCTGCCCTTCTGTTTTTCTTACTTCCATATTTTATGACGCAATAAGTCATAAAAGTAAGAATTAGCACATAAACTGCACCAGTCATCCAAAAAGTTAACTCAATTGTACTGTCAATGTTACTCCAATTAGAAGCAATTGGAGTTGAATACCATGGAGTAAAAATGTGAAAAAGAACCGACCCAACGATTAAAATTAATAGAATAATAGGTACCATTTATAATCCTCATTTAAAGCTAATTTTTAACGCAGTTAGCTTTTCAAAATATTACTAATATAATATGGACACAAATTACTATTTGTCTATCTAAAGTCAAGATACACAGTGTCGCAATATTATGCTTTTAAAAGATATTTCTTTAGGGCATCTTATACTTTAATTTGGTATAAAAAATTTATTATAATGAAAAATTTAAAACTAATAGCAGATCTTTTTAAAGTGAGAATAAGCCTGACAATTATGTTATGCGCTATTTCTGGGGCTTTTATTGTTCCAAATAATAATTTGACTATGCTAGATATTTTTCTGATATCAATATCAACATTCTTAGCCTCAGCAGGGGTGAGTGCATTTAATCAATACTTTGAAAGAGATTTGGATGCATTAATGCCTAGAACCTCTAAGCGACCTTTTGTCACAGGAGAATTAAAACCAACTATCCTTTGGCCATCATTGTTTTTAATAATTTCATTATTTGGTCTATCGATCTCTTTTATTTTCCTAAATCCATTCTCTTGCTTTTATAATTTTCTTGGAGCATTAGTTTATGGATTATTTTACACTGTTTGGCTCAAAAGAAAAAGTATTTGGAATATAGTTATAGGTGGGCTAGCAGGAAGCTTCGCAACCCTCGCTGGTTCAGCTGCAGTTGATCCTATATTGGCACCAGAAGCAATAATTCTCTCAGTTATTTTGTTTTTATGGACGCCACCTCATTTTTGGAGCTTAGCTATAGCAATTGGAGATGATTATAGAAAAGCAAATATACCAATGCTGCCAAATTTTTTAAGTAATTCACTAACATCCTACATTATTCTTTTTCATACGATAATTCTTGTATGTGTCATGTCACTTTTGATATTTTATAATGCAAGTATATTTTACGTAACAGCAGTACTTCTAGGTGGAGGTTATTTCATCTGGACAAGTATTATACTAGCTGTAAAAAAATCAAAAGCTGCAGCAATGTCAAACTTCTTTGGTTCTTTTGTCCAACTAGGTTTATTACTTTTATTAATAATCATAGATGGAATAATTATTTAAGCTTAATTTTTGTAAGCACCATATTCAATAAGAATGTCTTGAATCTTTTTATAATGTTTTATTTTTGCCCATTGAAGAGCGGTTCTTCCTGTAAGATCAGTATCGTCTGGGTATGCACCACCTTCAAGCAAAGCATTCACAGCTTCAAAATTCCCAAACCGTGAAGCTATAATAAGAGGTGTCTCTTTATTGGGGCCAGATCTATCTGGGTTTGCGCCAGACTTAATCAGTTCTGAAACTAAATTATAATTATTCTTTCGTGAAGCTATTGATAAGGCTGTCCTTTTATCATCATCTCTTTGATTAACCCTTGCTCCTTTTTCTAATAGAAATTTAACCATGTCTGAACGACCTCTATCAACTGCAAGTAACAATGCCGGAACTTCGTCAAAATCAAGCTCACTAGGTGATCCACCAACTTGAATTGAATATAACAAATCTGACATTGTCCCAGATTTTACTGCTGTTACGACTAAACCCTCCTTGAAAGGGCTTTTGCTTGTTGATTGGGCTATACAATCAAAAGAAAAAAGAAAAAGAAAAAAGAAAAGAAGAAGATGTTGTTTTCTTAAAAAAATTAAAAATTTTGTAAAAATACCGACCATTAGTAAAAACTATAAAACAATTATAGCAATAGATAAATAATTAATATAAAAGCAATCAATGATTAAAAAAGTAACACTATATATTTTATTTATAATATTTATTCTTGCATCAATTTATTTCTTTTTAAATAAAGATTATTATCAAAATAATCTTGTTCAAAAAATTGAAAATCAAGACGAACTTCCTGGCGGTCACTTTATTTTAACCAAAAGTGATGGAACTACTTTTAACTCCGAGCAATCTAACAAACTAATGCTCATATACTTTGGCTTTACCTACTGTCCTGATGTTTGCCCAACAACATTAATAAAAATGGCTGATGTTATTGATAGCCTAGGAAATGATTCTGATAAAATTAGTCCAATTTTTATTACTATAGATCCTGAAAGAGATACGAGTGATATAATTAAAGATTATACAAGTGCATTTCATGAAAAGATAATTGGATTAACAGGAAGCGAAAATGAAATTAGTAATGTGGCTAAAGATTGGGGGGTTTACTATCAAAAAGAACGAATTGAAGACTCAGATGACTACACAGTTAATCATCTTGATATAATCTTTCTAGCTAACTCAAATGGAGAATTTGTTGATTATTTTGCGCCTAAGATTAAATCTGCGTTAATAATTGAAAAAATAAGAAATATTATAAATAAAGATTAAATATCGAGATTAACAATTAGATCTCCAGATGAAATACTCTCCTGGATAAATTCTCGTCTTTTTATAACTTCATCGCCCATTAGATCAGAAAAAACTTCGCTATTATCAACTCCTTCATCCACCTTAACTTTCAGTAGTCTTCTTGAATCTGGATCAAGTGTTGTATCCCATAATTGATCCGCATTCATTTCTCCCAGACCTTTATATCTTTGAATTTGTAAACCTTTTCTTCCCTCTGAAAGAACAGCTTCAACAAGATCACAAGGACTGTTGACCTGATAGCCTCTTCCACCTCTTTCAAAAATATTTCCCTTTTTAATATTAAAATTAAAATACTGAACAATTTCTTTTGCTAAATCAGATAAAAGTTTAGAGTCAGGAGATAAAAATATACCAGGACCTAAAGATAATGTTTCAAAGACTCCTCTAATTTTTCTTTTAACTGTAAGGCCATTTCCTTCTTCATAATTAGCCTCCCACTCAGCCTGATCATCGTTATATTTTTCGGTCATCCTATCAGAAATAATTTTAAGAGTTTCTTCAGAAATTTTAGTAGGTTGATTAAATGCGCCGCTCAAAGCTGATACTTCAACAAGGTTTGAGTTGTATCTACTTGGCAACCCTTTAATGATAGATCGGAATCTTCTACTTTTATTAATAATATCTAAAAGATCGTTTGATGTTATTGTTTCATCGGAATTTAAAATCAAAGCAGATTCATCTATTCCAGAATTAATAAGATAATTATCTAGGTCGTCATCATCCTTTAAATATGTTTCAGAACTCCCCTTTTTTGCTTTATATAAAGGTGGTTGGGCAATGTACAAACACCCAGATGATATTAAAGGATACATTTGCCTGTAAAAAAATGTTAATAAAAGCGTTCTTATATGTGCTCCATCAACATCTGCATCCGTCATAATGATAATTTTTTTATACCTCAATTTATTAACATTAAAACCTTCTTCCTCATCATCTATCTCAGATATATCACGACCAATTCCAGCCCCTAAGGCTGTAATTAATGTGCCTATTTCTACAGAAGATAAAACTTTAGATAGTCTTGCTTTTTCACAATTAATAATTTTCCCTCTCAAAGGAAGTATTGCTTGGGTTGCTCTATCACGACCTTGTTTTGCTGAACCACCAGCTGAGTCTCCTTCAACAATAAAAATTTCGCATTTTTCTGGATCTTTCTCCTGACAATCTGCTAACTTTCCTGGTAATGATGATATATCTAAAGCACCTTTTCTTCTTGTTAATTCTCTAGCTTTTCTTGCTGCATCCCTGGCTGCAGCGGCTTCAATTACTTTGCTTATAATATTTTTAGCTTCACTTGGGTGCTCTTCAAACCATTCTGATAACGCATCATTAACTAAACTTTCTACAACAGGTCTTACCTCTGAGGAAACTAGCTTATCTTTAGTTTGACTAGAAAATTTAGGATCAGCAACTTTAATTGATAAAACACAAGTTAGTCCCTCTCGAATGTCATCACCTACTAGCTGAACATTTTCCTTTTTTGCCATACCAGACTCTTGAGCATAGGAATTCACAACTCTTGTTAGTGCTCCTCTAAGTCCAGCAAGATGAGTACCACCGTCTTTTTGGGGAATATTATTAGTAAAACAATTTACTGTTTCATAATAACTATCATTCCACCACAACGCTAAATTTACTTCTACTCCATCTTTTTTTACAAGTAAGCTTATTGGCTCATCGATCATTGGTTTTTTTGATTGATCAAGATATTTTACAAATTCCTTCAGTCCCCCTTCATAGCTCATAACTTTTTCCCAAGGTTTATCCTCTCTCAAATCTTGGAGTAATATAGAGATTTGAGAATTTAAAAAAGCTAACTCTCTTAGTTTTTTTTGGAGAACTCTTCTATCAAATTCAATCATAGTAAAAATTTTTTTTGAAGGCAAAAATTTAATTTCTGTTCCTGTCTCTTCATTGCACTTTCCGATAACTTTTAGAGGTGATTGAGCATCACCATCTTTAAATGTCATATGATATTTCTCACCATCCCTTTTTATATTTAACTCAAGATTCTCAGATAGCGCGTTTACAACCGATACCCCAACACCATGAAGACCACCTGAAACCTTATATGAGTTCTGATCAAATTTACCTCCAGCGTGTAATTGTGTCATAATAACCTCTGCAGCAGATACACCCTCTTCATGAATTTCGGTTGGTATTCCTCTTCCATCATCTTTTACTGTTACAGAGCCATCAGGATTAATTGATACAGTAATGTTTTTGCAATGCCCCGCTAAAGCTTCATCAACGGAATTGTCTACAACCTCATATACCATATGATGAAGACCTGAGCCATCATCAGTATCCCCTATATACATTCCAGGTCTTTTCTTAACTGCTTCAAGCCCCTTAAGAACTTTTATAGAATCAGCATCATACTCTTCTTTTTTAATTTTCTTTTTGGCCATTCCTACCTCTAATTTATTTTTTTTAGTCTTCCCATTCCAACTGAAAAAATTTCAGAGAACTCATTTATTGCTGAGAACATATCAATATCAGTTCCAGTCATAAAAATTTGAGCATTTGTTTCTATTATTTGATCAAATAATGCGGACCTTCTGAGTTGATCTAAATGAGCAACTATCTCATCAAGTAATAAAATTGGATATCTATTTGAATTCTCCGCAATTAAGCTTAAATGGTTAAGTATTAATCCAATTAAGAGACTCTTTTGCTCCCCAGTAGAGCACTGATTAGCAAAAATCCCTTTACCCCTGTGACTAACCAATAAATCACTTTTATGAATACCAAATGATGTTCTTCCAGAAAAAGAATCTTTTGTTCTATTCTCAAAAAGATTTTTCAAATAAAATATTTTAGTATCTTCAATATCACCATAAAATAATTTATCCTCAGTTATACCATCAATTTTAAGAAAGGCTCTAGGCCAAACAGGGTATTTATCATTATCAAGCTTTGAATTAAGACCTTTAGCTAATTTTATTCTATTAAGAGCTATATCAATACCGTCTGAAGCCATTTGAGTCTCTAACGCATCAAGCCAATTAGTATTAGATTTATCTTCTTGTAAAAGATTATTTCTTTCACGCATTAATTTTTCATAACTTCTAAGTAAACCTGAATGATTATTTATAAATGATGAACATAGCATATCTAAAAATTTTCTTCTTGATGAAGGGGATTCTATAAAAATTTGATCCATTGAAGGAGTTAGCCATGATATGGAAATAATTTCTGGTAAAGATTTTGAAGCTACAACCTTCTTATTATTAATCTTTACTTCTCGGCCCTTAATTCTTCCAGCTGGAATACCTGTTGATATTTTATATGTTACATTGTCCGATAAAATATTTACATTAATACCCCACTCTGGTGGCCCCTTAATATTCCTAAAGTGCTCAAATGGTGCACGCCTAAGGCCCCTACCTGGAGAAAGGAGAGATAAACTTTCTAAAATATTTGTCTTTCCTGAGCCATTAGGGCCCAAAAGAACCACAGGGCAGCCCTCAAAATTACATTCTAAATTGTCGTATGATCTAAAATTATTTAACTTTAAAGACTGTATCCTATTATAATCATAATTATGATCTTCAATATTGTTAATTTTATGTTGGCTCACTTAAAAAAATCCATCAAACTTAAACTCTCATCGGCATAAGCACGTAAGTTGCTTGAGCGTCATCTGAATCAGTTATTAGTGCTGGAGATCCAGACCCCTCTAAAGAAAATAATATATTTGGGCCATCAATTTGACTCGATATATCCAATAAATATCTTGCATTAAAACCAATCTCTAATTCCTCATAATTATACTCAACTGGATTTTTTTCAATTGCTTTACCTGCATCAGGATTAATTACAGTGAGAGTTAGAGCGCCATCTTTTAACAAAAATTTAACAGCTTTTGATTTATCAGACGATATTGTTGCTACTCTATCTATTGAAGAAGCAAAAACTTTAGTATCGATTAATAACTCTTTATCATTATTTTTAGGAATAACTCTTTCATAATCTGGGAAGGTTCCATCAATTAATTTAGATGTTAACTGAACATCATTAAAATTAAATTGTATTTTTGTATCAGAAACTTTTATTTCTAGTTCATCAGAAGAATCCTCTATAAGCTTTCTGACTTCTCCAATAGTTTTCCTAGGTATAATAATACTTGGCATATCTTCGGCACCTAGAGGTAAATCTGATTTAATACATGCTAACCTGTGACCATCTGTAGCCACTGATCTAAGCTCATTATCTACAGAATGAAGAAAAATTCCATTTAAGTAATACCTAGTTTCCTCTGTTGAGATCGCAAATCTAGTTTTATCTATCAGCCTTGCTAAATCACTAGTATCTATAGTAAACCCACAAGGCATTTCTCCGGACGACATTTCCGGAAAATCTTCATCTGGCAAGGATGGTAAATCAAAATTAGACTGTCCAGACCTTATCTCCATTTGATCATTATTGTTTAGCTCCATATCTATAAGAGAGCCCTCAGGAATTTTTCTAACAATATCATAAAGGGTGTGAGCAGAAACAGTTGTTGATCCTGGCTTTAAAACATTGGCATTGATGGCTTCAATAATTTCTAAATCTAAATCTGTCGCAATTAACGAAATATTCTTTTCATTAGCATCAATTTTTACATTTGACAAAATTGGTATGGTATTTCTTCTTTCAACAACACTTTGAACGTGATTGAGCGCTTTTAGAAGTATACCCCTGTCAATTGATATCTTCATAGAAAACTCCAAATAACATAAATAATATAGAGTAAAAAATTACATTATTAAATAAACGAATCATTGCTATATTATAGCAGAATTTTAATAAAAATCACGGATGAATTAACCTTCTAACGATCTTGACAGAAGGTCAACTTCTTCCTGAATAGTTGTATCAGTTCCTTGAAGACTCTCAATTCTTTTTACAGCATGAATTACAGTGGTATGATCACGCCCTCCAAACTTTCTACCTATTTCTGGAAGGGATCTAGTTGTTAAAACTTTTGATAAATACATTGCAACTTGTCTAGGCCTAGCAATTGTTCGTGATCTTCTGGCAGATAATAAATCTGATAACCTTAAGTTATAATAATCGGCAACTTTTCTTTGAATATCGTCAATTGTAATTCTTCTCTGAGACGCTCTAATTAGATCTTTAAGAACCTCTTGAGCCATTTCAGTTGTCAGTGGTCGTCCAACAAAAGATGAGTATGCTATTACTCTATTTAATGCTCCCTCTAAAACTCTGATATTGGAGTCAATTCTTTGTGCTAAGAATTCTAAAATATTATCTCTAAGGATAATTTCAGGATTATCCTCAATATGTTTTTTAGCTTTTGTTTGAAGAACACCAAGCCTAAGTTCATAATCAGATGCATGAATATCTGTTACAAGTCCCCAACCTAACCTAGATCTTATTCTTTCTTCTATACCATCAAGATCGACAGGCGATCTATCAGCTGAAATAACTACCTGATGATTATGATCAATTAAAGTATTAAATGTATGAAAAAATTCTTCTTGAGTAGAGTCTTTTCCAGCAATAAATTGAATATCATCAACCATTAGAACATCTACAGATCTGAATTGCTGTTTAAAAGACATTGTATCTTTAAACCTTAAGGCCTTAATAAATTGATACATAAATTTTTCAGCAGATAAATAAAGGACTTTTCTCTCGGGCCAATTTTTTTTAATTTCAAGGGCCATAGCATGCATTAAGTGAGTTTTACCTAAACCAACTCCACCATACAAAAAAAGAGGATTAAAAGAAACCTTCTTAGCTTCTGTAATTCTTTTTGCAGCTGCATATGCTAATTCGTTAGATCCTCCTACTACAAAATTCTCAAATGATAAATTAGGATCGAGAGGAGCTCCCAACATGCTATTGTGATCACCATTTTCCTTATCAACAAGATTAGCGGGAATAATTGATTTCTTTGAAATAATAGATTTTTTTACTGAATTATTGTCTCTTTCATTATCCTCTTTAAATTTTTGCAATTCAAATATGATAGAAGAAACTGGAACCAAATCATTCTTCAAAATACTCAAAATTCTATCCGAATAATGAGTTTGTATCCAATCTTTCATGAATTTAGTTGGAACATAAAGAATTAACTTCTTATCGATTATTTCCCCAAACTCAATATGTTTAAACCAGCTTTTAAATGTTGCTTCACCTAGCTCTGCTCTTAAGACCGATAATGCTCTGCTCCAGGAACTTTTCATATCAACATCATTAGAAATTTTTTCGTTCACTTGGAATACCCTCAAAAAATTTTATTTAGCAACTTAACTTAATAAGAAACTATTATCGTGAGCATGAAAATAATATTTAACAAGCTCTGCATTAAGACAAATTCTATAAAATAAGAAAATCCTCAACAATTACGTTAGAGGTGAATCATTAATGATGCAATAGGGTAATTTATGAATCTTGAAAAAAAATTCATTTTTTTTCTTACAAAGTAAGTTTTTTATTAATTAAGAAATATTTTTTACTTTTTTAGCAAGACGAGAAACCTTTCTCGCAGCAGTATTTTTATGAAGGATACCTTTTTGAGCAACTTTCATTATTTTTGGTTGTGCTTTTTTTAGAGCAGTATTAGCTTCTTCGGCATTTCCTGAAGATATAGCTTCCTCAACTTTCTTGATTAAACCTCTCATATTGGTTATGTGGGATTTATTCCTTGCAGTTCTAGTTGTAATTTTTCTTACCATCTTTTTTGATGATGAAAGATTAGCCATTTAATGTTACCTCATAAAAATAGTAGAAATGGGGTTATATTTGTATAGGACTTGTTCGTCAAGGTTTAGAATAAATTTTAAATTATTTATCCTGAAAATCAGCTTTTCTCTTATCTATAAAAGCTGACATACCTTCTTTTTTATCCTCGGTCGCAAACATAGAATGAAAAAGCCTTCTTTCAAATCTAATACCTTCTGATAAAGTAGTTTCATAAGAACGATTAACCATTTCTTTAGTCATCATTGTGGCTATCATCGATTTCTCTGAAATAGATTTTGCTACTTCCATAACATCATTTAAAAAACTTTCTGGAGGAAATACTCTACTAACTAGACCACTTCTTTCTGCTTCTTGAGCATCCATCATTCTGCCTGTAAGACACATATCCATTGATTTGGATTTACCAATAAATCTTGTGAGTCTTTGACTTCCTCCTGCCCCAGGGCTTACACCCAAATTAATTTCGGGTTGACCAAATTTTGCACTTTCAGATGCTAGAATAAAATCACACATCATAGCTAGCTCACAACCACCTCCAAGGGCATAACCGGAGACAGCAGCAATAATTGGTTTCCTACAACTTGCAACCCTTTCCCAATTTCTTGTAATAAAGTCTTCCTTATATACATCCATATATGTCTTGGGTTGCATTTGTTTTATATCTGCACCCGCAGCGAATGCTTTTTCGGAACCAGTTAAAATCATGCAACGAAGAGAATCATCCTTTTCATAATTATCAACCTCTATTAATAATTCATCCATAAGTGAGTCATTAAGAGCATTTAAGGCGTCTGGTCTATTTAAAGATACGGTAATAATACCGTCAATTTTTTCAACAATTATATTTTCATAAGACATATGAACTCCTAAATATTTAAGAAACTATAAACATATAGTCTATGTAGCTATAAAAATTCAATAAAATTCTATTTACTTAAATTATTTTTGACATTTTGGACAAAAAAAAGTTGATCTACCTGACTGATTGTATCTTCTAACTATGCCTTCGCAATCTGTTAAAGAACACTCTTCTTTTTCTCTACCATAAACATTAAATGAAGACTGGAAATATCCCATTTTACCGCTAATATTGGAAAAATCTTTAAGAGTAGAACCACCAACATTAATAGCTTCTTTTATTACCTGATTGATTTTACTAACCAGAGTAATAAGTGGCTTTTTGGGTTTACCGCCTACCCCAACAAATTTCGAACAATTACTTTTAGGGTTAATTCGAGCCCTGAAAAGTGCTTCACAAACATATATATTACCCAGTCCAGAAATAATATTCTGATCAAGCAGCGCATTTTTTATTGCTTTTTCTTTATTTAATAATTTCTTTGCTAAATTATCAGCGTTGAAACTATTACTTAATGGCTCAGGGCCTAAAAAAGATAGAAATTTATGCTCATCAGGATCTTCATTAGTAAGATCAATATACCCAAATCTTCTAGGATCATTATAAACAATTTTATAGTGATCCAAGTCAATAATAAGATGATCATGTTTTATGGGTTTATAATCTTTTGATTTATTTAAGTTTACAACCCTGTAGCTACCAGACATTCCAAGGTGAGATATAATTGTATAATTATTGCTTAATTTAATAAGAATATATTTAGCACGTCTTCTAATAGATATTATCTTACTGTTAATAATTTTAGAAATAAAATTCTTTGGCCACGGAAATCGCAAACTAAAATTTGAAATATATACCTTATTTATATTCTCATTAATTATAAATTCCTCTAAACCTCTTTTTACTGTCTCTACCTCTGGTAATTCTGGCATATTAATTTTAACTCCGAGATGGTAAAATTGAAAACTTAGGTTTATGTTCTCTTAGAAAGGTTAATATTGCAATGGAAGAAAGTAATTTTGGTTTTAAAAAATATAGTAAAAAAGAGCACTCCTCAAAAGTAAAAGATGTTTTTAATAAAGTGGCAAATAAATATGACCTAATGAATGATATTATGTCTCTTGGTATGCAAAGGTTATGGAAAAGAGAATTTATTGAATATATAGATCCAAAAAAAAATGAAAATTTAAACTTTGTAGATCTTGCCGGAGGAACGGGAGATATAGGAAGAAGGATTTTATTAAAATTTAAAAAAAATATTTCTGTGAATATCATTGATATAAATAAAGAAATGCTAAGTGAAGGACAAAATTCTTCCGATTATAATAATCTCAGCTTTATTTGCTCATCAGGCGAGGAAATTTCAATAGATGATAATTATGCTGATGTTGTTACTATTTCGTTTGGAATAAGGAATATGAGTGATAGGGATAAATGCTTAGAAGAGTGTTATAGAATACTCAAACCTGGTGGAATTTTTGTATGCATGGAATTCTCTTTACCTAAAGATATAGTTTTAAGAAATTTTTATGATGCTTGGTCATATGGTGTGATACCAAAAATTGGTAAGTTAGTAGTTGGAGATGAAAAGCCGTATCAATATTTAGTTGATAGTATTAGAACTTTTCCTTCGAATGAAGAATTTAATGAAATGATTGTTAAGGCAGGTTTTAAGAATACTTCCATACGTCAACTAACAGGTAATATAGTTTGTATCTATAGAGGTGAAAAAATTTAGTTGTTTTCTTTTTTTAAAATCATACGTCTTTTAAAAAGTGGTTTTATTCTCTCAAGTCAAGAAGGTCTGCTACCTAATGATATTGTTAAATCACTTCCTAAAATAATTAGGATACTTCTAAAATTTTTATCAAAGAGAAATAAATATAATTTATCAGAGTCACTTCAAAAACTTGGACCAACTTGGACAAAAATGGGACAATTTCTTTCAACTAGACCTGACATTATTGGAGAGAAGTTATCCACTCAATTAAGAGAATTACAAGATGATCTTCCTCCTTTTGAAATGAAATATGTTGAGGAATATTTAGAAGAATCTTTTGGAAAGAGTTATAAAGAAATATTTAAGAAAATTGATCCTCCGATTGCAGCAGCTTCAATAGCACAAGTTCACAAAGCAAGAGTTAATATAGATGGTAAGAATAAAAATATTGCTCTAAAAATTTTAAGACCAAAAATTTTAGAAAAGATAAAAAAAGATCTTGGGGATTTCTATTTCGCAGCAAAATTCTTGGAAAAAATTTCTAGTGAGGCAAGAAGACTGCGATTAGTTGAAATTGTTAGAACACTTGAGGAAAGTCTTTTTATGGAAGTGGACCTCAGGTTAGAGGGTGCGGCTCAATCTGAAATTATTGAAAATACCGAAAATGACGATTTTATTAGAGTTCCAAAAATATACTGGGAATTAACATCTAAAAATATTCTTGCTACTGAATGGGTTGATTCATTTTCTTCAAAAGATATTGAAGAGATAAAGAAAGCTAAAATTAGTTTTGAAGATATTGCAGAAAATATAATGAAAACTTTTTTAGTATTAGCAATAAGAGATGGTTTTTTTCATGCGGATATGCATCAAGGGAATTTATTTATAAATAGAGACTCTTCTGTAATTCCAGTTGATTTTGGAATTATGGGAAGACTTAATATTGATAGTAGGAGATATCTTCTTGAAATTTTAAGTGGTTTTATAAATAAGAATTATAGAAAAATTGCCGATATTCACTTTGAGGCAGGTTATGTTCCAAAAAATCAAGATAAAGATAAATTTGCACAGGCACTAAGGTCAATTGGTGAACCGATATTAGGTCAAAATTCAGATAAAATATCAATGGGTCATCTTCTTTCACAGCTCTTTGAGATTACCAATCAATTTAATATGAAAACTCAGCCTCAACTTTTGTTGCTTCAAAAAACAATGGTTGTGACAGAAGGAGTAGCAAGAGAGTTTAATCCAAAACTTAATATTTGGAGTCTCTCTGAGCCGGTTTTAAATGACCTCGAAAATATTAATTTCTCAACTTTTTCAAAAATATCTTTTAATAAACAAAAAAATATCTCTCCCAAAGAAATTTATTCATCAATAATAAAAGAAATTGAAAAAACAAAAAATGATTTTAGTAAAATAAATAACGCATTTGGAGAGGGTGGTTTAAAACTTGACGAAAATAGTATCAGTTTGATAAAAAAAAATAAGGATACAAATTTATCATCTTTTAAAAAAATAATTATAATTTTAACACTGATAGTTATTTCTATCCTATTGATAAATATATAAATATTATAAATCTACAAAAGTTTAGTATCATATATTTATAGCTTTTATGAACCTTTTAAGTTAAAGAAATAATCATGAAAAAAATCCTGTTAATAGTCAGTGGAGGTATTGCAGCTTACAGGTCCCTTGATCTTATAAGAGAAATTAAGAGAAGGGGAGATAACGTAACCTGCGTATTAACAAATAGTGCTACAAAATTTGTACAGCCTCTATCCTTTGCCTCTCTTTCTCAGAATAAAGTTTATACAAATCTTTTTGATTTAGAAAACGAGAGTAAAATCGGTCATATTAAACTATCTCGTGATGCTGATTTGATTGTTCTTGCTCCTGCAACTGCAAACATTTTAGCAAAAATGGTACATGGAATTTCTGATAGCTTAGCAACCTCAATACTATTAGCGAACAATAAACCTTTATTAATTGCTCCATCAATGAATGTAAAAATGTGGAATAATCCAGCAACTATAAAAAATATTGAGTCTTTAAAAAAAGATGGTCATATTTTTGTAGGGCCAGATGATGGCGAAATGGCTTGCGGAGAAACTGGCTCAGGAAAAATGTCAAAAGTCGATGAAATTTATAAAGAAATTAGCTATTTAATTAATTCATCTCCCCTAAAAGGAAGAAAAGCCATAATAACATCTGGACCAACTATTGAGCCAATTGATCCTGTTCGTTTTATTTCAAATAGGTCTTCAGGAAAACAAGGCCATGCTATTGCCTCACTCTTAAGTAAACTTGGAGCAGAGACCCATCTAATCACAGGTCCAGTTAATATACCTTATCCTGAGAATATTAAAGTTACAGAAATAGATACGGCTGAAGAAATGTTAAATGCCTGTATGAGATCATTGCCTGCAGATATTTCAATCTTTGCAGCAGCAGTATCGGATTGGAGGGCTGCGAATCAGTCACCAAAAAAAATTAAGAAATCTAATAATAGAAATACTGATATGAATATTTTATTTGAACAGAATGCCGATATTTTGAAAACTATCAGTAAAACTAATAAGAATAGACCAAAATTAGTTGTTGGCTTCACTCTTGAGACAGAAAATCTTATTGAGTCCGCCAGAAGTAAAATGACCGACAAATCATGTGATTGGATTATTGCAAATAATCACATTCAAAATAATAAAAGTGTATTTGATAGCGAAATGAATGAGGTTACATTTTTAGCAAATACTTTAGAAGAAAATTGGGGTTTGATTAGTAAAAAGAGTGTTGCAGAAAAACTATGCAATAAAATTATTGAATACTTTGATAATGCAGCATGAGAAATTTAAAAATTAAAATCCTAGATAATGGCATTGGCCTTCCTCTACCAAAATACGAATCATCTGGAGCTGCTGGTTTAGACCTAATGGCAGCAATAAAGGAAAATCAAAAAATTCTAATTTCTCCTGGAAAAGCGGAAATGATTCCTTCTGGAATAGCTATTACAATTCCTGAGGGTTTTGAGGCTCAAATAAGACCTCGCTCTGGATTAGCTTCAAAAAATGGAATAACTGTTTTAAATTCACCTGGTACTATTGATAGTGACTATAGGGGAGAGATTTTAATTATGCTTATAAATCATAGCAAAAAAAAATTTGAAATTTCTAGAGGCATGAGAATTGCACAAATGGTTATTTCAAAGATTGAGCAATTCAATTTGATCTCTGTTGATGAGTTAGGAATGACAAATAGAGGAAAAGATGGTTTTGGTTCAACAGGAAGCTGAACAAAAAATGACAAAAGATGATTCTCTAAAAAGATATTCAAGCCACTTAGTTTTGAAAGAGATAGGTGGTCACGGACAAAATTTAATCAAAAATTCTAAGGTCCTAATAATAGGGCTTGGAGGACTAGGCTCTCCTGTCCTTCAGTATTCTATTGGTTCTGGTATTGGTACTATAGGATTAATTGATAATGATGTAGTAGATGTATCTAATCTTCACAGACAGACAATTTTTTCAATGGTTGATATAGGAAAGTATAAAGTAGATATTGCAAAAGAATACTCTAATAAAATTAACTCTAATACAAAAATTATTTCCTATAAATATAGATTGAATAAAAAGAATGCAGAAAAAATAATTAATAAATTCGACTTTGTTGTTGATTGTACCGATAATCACCAAAGTAAATTAATTATTAATGATGAATGTTATAATTCAAAAAAACCATTAATTTATGGTTCAGTTGCTGGCTTTTTTGGACAAGTTTCAACTTTTAAATCTTACAAAAATAATAAGAAAAATATTCCTTACCCATCTTATAGGAGTATGAAAATATTGAATAATAATGAAGAGGATTGTAATCACAACGGAATATTAGGACCCATTGCTGGGGTTATTGGATCCTTACAAGCAACAGAATTAATTAAACAGATTATTGGTCATGAGGATAATTTATTAGGTAAGCTACTTATTTTTGACGGATTGACAAATAATACAAGAATAATAAAAATGAAAAACAATCTCGATAATATGGCCACTAGGATAAAATAAGAAAATATGAAAATAAATTTTTTAATTTTATTTTTAACTTTTATTACTCTGACTTTTAATTTTTCAGCATTGGCAAATATACAAGAATTTAATTGGGCATCTCTTAAATATAATAAAACTTATTTAAGAACTGGGCCTTCAAAAAATAATAAAGTTATCTGGGTTTATAAAAGAAAGGGGCTACCTTTAAAAATTCTAAGAACTAAGAACAATTGGAATGAAGTTCAATTACCCAAGAATCAAAAAGGGTGGATTAGTTCAAGCCAAATATCAAGTAAGAGAAACGTCATAATTGAAAATAGATTGAGCCCTTCTGATATGGCATTATTAAAAGAGAAAAGAATATTAGTTACAAATAAAAATTCTCAAACTATTGCCTATTTAGAGGAGGGAGTTATTGCATCTTTAAAAAGTTGTAAAAAGGATTTTTGTGAAATTGAACTTAAGGTTAAAAAAGATAAGTACTTTCTGAAAAATTCATACAAGCTAGCTGGATTCGTAAAGAAAGAATTTTTATGGGGAGTTAATCAGTAAAATCATTCTTTAAAGATTCAACGTTTTCATCATTAAGAATTGTTATGTGACTATAATTTTTATGCTCAATACCTAAATGGATTTTAACTTCCCCTGAACCAAATTTTTTAACTTGTCCTCTATTAAGATCAAAATGAATAAAATGGACAGAGGAAGTTTTACCTTTCGAATTTGTCCTGTCCACATCAGATTCGTACCTTGCTTTTATTTTTTCATCACCAATTCCAATAAAAATAAAATCTTCTACGTTCCCAATAGATGATAAAAAATCATGACGAATTTTTTCATCATTAATTTCAAACATTAAAGTTGCAACTAAGTTAAAACCTTGTGGAACTAATGGATTATAAGCAGTTAATTCATCTTCTAATTGACCCTCCGGAGCGCCTTCGACAAATAGCATCTCTTGAATTTGATAAAGCATTGTCTTATACGACTCGAAATAAAAAGTTGCATAGGGGCCAACGCTAATGCGTCTTTTCTTTTTATAACTTACAAGATCTTTTCTTCTGTCATTTCTTACTATCTTATATTCATCATTAGGTAGAATATCATCCTTATTAATTGCAATCATTACTCACTCATTTCATCCTTTTTTAAAAAACCATAGGAAACAGCCATTAATTCAATAGGGTGGCCTGACCGGATACTTTTACTTTTTTTATCCTTAATAACATCTTCTTTTGTAATTTGAGATAAATGCTTAGATGCTAAAGGGCAGCTTGATATTACGTATGAAGGGTCCGCTTTTGCCACCATTCTTGCAGCGGGCTTTCCTACCTTCCTAGCAAGATCATGAGTTGGTGTTAAGACTCCAAAAGTTCCTCCATGCCCAGAACATCTTTCAACTATTGAAATATCTGCCTCAGGTATAAGTTTTAAAAGTTCGTTTGATTTTGCTCCCATATTTTGAGCTCTAGAATGGCAAGCTAAATGAAGTGATATTCCTCCATCTACAGGTTTCATGCCATCCACTAAACCTTCTTTTTTTGAAATATCAACAAGATACTCATCTATGTCATATGTATTTTGTGATAATAATTTTACAGATTCATTTTCTGGAAGAATTAGCGGCCATTCATACTTCATCATTAAAGCACAAGATGATGTTAAGGCAATAACATCAAATCCATCTTCAATGAAACTAATGAAACTTTCAGAAATTTTTTCAGCTGAAACTGATACTCTCTCAATATTACCCTGTTCCAGCATTGGCATTCCACAGCATTCAGGGTAATGAAGTTTTATTTCTACTCCTTGAGCGGCTAAAACCGCTAGAGAGGCCTCTGCAATTTCAGGTCTGTTATAATTTGCAAAGCAAGAAGTATATATAACTGCTTTACGTTTATTAGCCTTACCTTCTTTATTTATTAAAGGTATTTCAAATTTTTTCTTATTGAATTTTGGCAAAATTACTTTAAAATCAATTCCAGCTATGTAATTTAATATTTTTCTAAAGATTTTATTATTTATATTTGTAAAGAAATTTAAAATAAAACCAAACTTTTTTCCAATTATTCCATTTCTATCAGTTTGAGCTAATTGATTTTGAATAAATGGAGGTTTTCCTATTTTTTCTGTTTCGACAGCTCTTGCCCTAAGCATTAAATGAGGAAAATCAATATTGAATTCATGCGGAGGTACATAAGGACATTTAGTAAGAAAACACATATCACAAAGCGTACAAGATTCTGCTATTTTAGGAAAAGTATCGCTACTTACGGTATCCAATTCACCACTTTCAGACTCATCAATTACATCAAAAAGTTGTGGGAAACTATCACATAGATTAAAGCATCTTCTACAACCATGACAAATATCAAAAACTCTTCTTAGTTCTTTGTCGAGTGATAGTTGATCCCAGAAATCCTCATCACGCCAAGGAATAGGGTGACGAATAGGAGCTTGAGTAGATCCTTCCATTTGAAACCTTTCAAAAAAGGGCGATAAAAAATATTATCGCCCAATTTGTTGTTAAATTAACTAAACCTCTAAGTTATCTAGAGTTTTTTGGAATTTACCTGCATGACTTTTTTCAGCTTTTGCAAGAGTCTCAAACCAATCTGCAATTTCATCAAAACCTTCATCACGTGCAGTTTTTGCCATACCAGGATACATATCGGTATATTCGTGGGTTTCCCCTTGTATTGCTGCTTTAAGATTTTGATCAGTAGAGCCTATTGGTTCTCCTGTAGCAGGATCACCAACTTCTTCAAGAAACTCTAAATGCCCATGAGCATGACCTGTTTCACCTTCGGCTGTTGATCTAAATACTGTTGCTACGTCATTGTAACCTTCAACATCAGCTTTTTGTGCAAAATACAAATATCTTCTATTTGCTTGACTTTCACCGGCAAATGCCGCTTTAAGATTTTCTTCTGTTTTACTTCCAGATAAAGACATAATTTTTCTCCATATATTAAAATAAATTATTATATTTTTTAGATTAATTCTAAAACTAAGTCAAGTTAATTTAGAATAATTCTAAACTAATAATAATAATAATTAGAATTATTCTAAAATATAGCGTATGCACCGTCGATTATAAAAGAGTCACCTGAGTGATATGCAGAGGAATCAGATGCAAGATAAACTGCTACACCAGAAAAATCTTCTGGTTTACCCCATCTTCTCATTGGAACCCTAGAAATCACTTTATCAGTAAATTTTTGACTATTTTGATTAGGTTCAGTCATATCAGTCGCTATCCAGCCTGGAACTATAGTGTTTGCTCGAATACCGTATTTTGCATGCTCGACAGCTATGCCTTTGATCATCGCTCTGACCCCACCCTTAGAAGCTGAATACGGTTGTGTTTTTGCTGCACCTTCAATTCCCGCAAGACTGGCAACCCCAACAACAGAGCCTCCTGGATCACCATTTTTTGCTCGATCAACCATATGTTTACATACTTCCCTAAGTGTGAAAAAAACTCCATCAAGATTTACTGCAAGTATTTTTTTGTATACCTCAGTATCCATATTCTCAAATGATCCACCAAAAATATT
Source organism: Rhizobiales bacterium TMED168 (assembly GCA_002170885.2). The sequence goes on from NHHR02000013.1 coordinate 73,877, forward strand.
AATACCCGCGTTAGCAAAAACTGTATCAATTCTTCCAAAATCATTCACAATTTTATTAACTGTTTTTTTTACATCATTTTCACTAGAAACATCAATTGCATAGGTTTCTATTTTTACATTAAATTGTTTTAACTCTTCTTTTGCTTTAAGATTTTTTTTTGAATTTCTTCCAATAATTGCAATATTAGAGCCACTGGAAGCTAAACCTTTGGCCATACCAAGGCCTATACCTCCGTTACCACCAGTAATTAATGAAACTTTTTTCTTAAGATTAAAAATATTATTATTCATTGTTTATTCCCTCCGAAAAATGACAAATAAACTAAGATCCATGATTAGTATTTGTTATGCAAAAGTTAAAAAATTTAAACTTTTACTACAAGATCAATTTTTTTTATTTGATTTTTAGCAAACTTTTTTGGAATTTTAATAGTAATTTCAGAAGGCTCAATATCGACTAATTCAGAGTTTTTCTCATTAAAGATATGATAATGATGATCAACGTTAGTATCATACCAAGTTTTGTCGTTATCAATATTAACTTTGGTCAAAAGGCCTACATTATAGAAATCATTTAAAACATTATATACTGTTGCCTGAGAAACCATGAGACTTTCTTTGTCAGATTCTTTTTTTAAAATTTCTGCAGTAATATGACGATCGCCCTTACCAAAAAGAATAGAACCTAAATTAATTCTTTGCTTAGTTGGCCTAAGCTTATGATTTCTAAGTATATTTATAATATCTTTCATTTTTATTATATTATAGTTTAAAAAGTTCAGAATCAATAAAAAGAAGAAAAAATATACTTATCCCTTATCAGTGATATTCAACTATGATAGAATTTAATGAGGTTTTTTTATGATACAAAAAAATAATTATAGCTTAGAAGATCTTATAGATTGCGCAAAAGGTAAAATGTTTGGGGATGGTAATCCTCAGCTTCCCATGCCGCCAATGTTAATGTTTGATCGAATAACAAATATTTCAGAAGATGGTGGTGAAAATGGAAAAGGGATTATTAATGCAGAACTTGATATTAAACCTGACCTATGGTTTTTTGAGTGCCATTTCATTAATGACCCTGTAATGCCTGGTTGTCTTGGTTTAGACGCAATGTGGCAACTATTGGGTTTTTATTTAGGTTGGCTTGGGCTTGAAGGAAAAGGTAGAGCTTTGTCAGTAGGAAACGTTAAATTCTCAGGTATGGTCTTACCGACTATAAAAAAATTAGAGTACCAAATTACTCTTAAAAGAGTTCTTACAAGTAAATTAATACTTGGTATTGGTGATGGAAAGCTTATTGCAGATAATGAGATAATCTATAAAGCAGAAGATTTAAGGGTTGGCCTTTTTAAATAAGGATAGAGGTTTAAAATGAGGCGAGTAGTAGTGACTGGCATAGGTATTGTTTCTTGTATAGGAAATAATAAAAATGAAGTTCTAAAAAGTCTTCAAGATGGAAAATCAGGAATCACTCATTCTAATGAACATCAGGAATTAGGCTTTCGTAGTCAGGTTTATGGCAAACCGACATTAGACCCAGAAGAGTATTTAGAAAAGAAACAAAGAAGATTCATGGGTAATGGTGCTGCATGGAATTATATAGCAATGCAAGAAGCTATTGAAGATTCCGGCCTTGAAAATAGTGATGTTGTAAATGAAAAAACCGGGCTTATCATGGGTTCAGGAGGTCCTTCTACAAAAGCGTTAATTGAGGCTGCAGATATTACTAGAGAAAAAGGGCCTAAAAGAGTTGGACCATTTGCTGTTCCTAAAGCCATGTCTTCAACAAACTCTGCTACTCTTGCTACCCCTTTTGGAATAAAAGGAATTAACTATTCAATTTCATCTGCCTGCGCGACTTCTTCGCATTGCATTGGAAATGCATATGAAACAATTCAATATGGTAAGCAAGATATAATGTTTGCTGGAGGAGGGGAAGAATTAAATTGGGCTTTATCAGTTTTATTTGACGCAATGGGGGCCATGTCATCAAAATACAATGATAGTCCCTCGTCATCAAGTAGAGCATACGACAACGATAGAGATGGATTTGTTATTGCTGGCGGTGCTGGCGTTTTAGTTCTAGAGGAAATTGAAAGAGCGAAAGCAAGAGGAGCAAAAATTTATGCTGAATTAGTTGGCTATGGTGCAACATCTGATGGCCATGATATGGTCCAACCTTCAGGAGAGGGGGCAATCAGATGTATGAAAATGGCTATGAAAGGTATAAGTGAAAAAATTGACTATATTAATCCTCATGCAACATCGACCCCTGTTGGTGACTCAAAAGAAATTGAGGCTATTCAAGAAGTTTTTGGCTCTGAAATTCCTCCCCTTAGCGCTACTAAATCACTTACAGGGCATAGTTTAGGTGCTGCAGGAGTCCAAGAGGCCATATATAGTATTTTAATGATGAATAATAATTTCATCTGTGAATCCGCTAATATAAAGAATATTGATCCTCTCTTTGAAAATATACCTATTGTTAGAAATAAAATAGATAATGTAAGTATTGGTTATGTTTTATCTAATAGTTTTGGTTTTGGCGGAACTAATGCAACTCTTACATTTAAGCATTCAGAAAAATAAGGATATATTTTGAATAGAGATATTAAAAATAATTTACCAAATTTTAATAGCCCTTTAATGAAAAATAAAAAAGGGTTAGTTATGGGAGTTGCAAACAACCATTCTCTTGCCTGGGGTATAGCTAATTTATTACATAAGAATGGCGCAAAACTTGCTTATACTTATCAAGGCGACTCATTTAAAAAAAGAGTAGAGCCATTAGCAAAAAAAACAGAATCAGATTTAATCTTTAATTGTGATGTAACAAATACAAATGAAGTTGAAAATGTATTTTCATCTCTTAAAGATCAATGGGGTAATTTAGACTTTATTGTTCATGGAATTGCTTATTCTGACAGAAATGAACTAAACGGTAGATATTTAGATACCACTAAAGAGAATTTTCTAAAAACACTCGAAGTATCTTGCTACTCTCTAACAGAGGTTACAAGAATAGCAGAGCCTTATATTAACAAAGGAGGCTCCATTTTAACATTAAGCTTTGGAGGTTCTACTAAAGTTATGCCTAACTATAATGTCATGGGCGTGGCAAAAGCTGCATTGGAATCTTCAGTAAGATATTTAGCCTCCGATCTAGGAAAGGAGAGTATAAGGGTTAACGCTATATCAGCCGGACCAATGAGAACACTCTCTGGAGCAGGTGTCGGGGGTGCTAGAGAAATTTTTAATTTTGCTGAAAAATTTTCACCACTAAATCGAAAACTGTCGCTAGATAACATTGGATCAGCAGGATTATACCTTTTATCTGATTTATCCTTGGGAGTAACAGGAGAAATTCATTATGTGGACTTAGGTTACAATATAATTGGAATGCCTAAGCCCAAATAATAAATAATTATTAATTAGTCTCTTCTTTTTTATCTTTTTTTGGTTTCTTTGATTTTCTTGGTTTTTTTTCATCAGAAGCTTTTTCGTTATTAGATTCTTTAGACTCAGAAGCAATTTCTTTCCCTGTTTTCTGATCAACTTCTTTCATGGAGAGCTTTACTTTACCTCTATTATCAAAGCCTAGAAGTTTTACCTTAACAACATCACCCTCACTAACTATATCGGTAACACTTTTAACTCTTTCATTCGCTAATTGAGAAATATGTACCAAACCATCTTTTTTGCCAAAAAAATTAACAAAGGCACCAAAATCCATTATTTTTACCACTTTGCCTTCATATATTTCTCCAGCTTCAGGCTCAGCGACTATTGAATTAATTAATTCTAAAGCTTTATCAAGAGACTCTGTATCACTAGAGGCAATTTTAACAATACCGTCATCATTGATATCGACCTTAGCACCACTTTCTTCAACTATCTCTCTGATAACCTTACCACCAGAACCGATAACATCTCTAATTTTATCAACAGGTACTTGGATAGTTTCTATTCTAGGAGCAGTTGAATTCACTGTTTCTCTTGGGACTTTAATAGCTTTCGCCATTTCACCAAGAATATGAATTCTGCCAGCCTTAGCCTGGGTAAGAGCTGTATCCATTATATCTTTAGTTATTCCTGTAATTTTTATGTCCATCTGAAGAGAGGTTATTCCATCAGCTGTTCCTGCAACTTTAAAATCCATATCTCCTAAATGATCCTCATCACCTAAAATATCAGACAAAACTGCAACTCTATCATCCTCTTTAATTAACCCCATAGCAATGCCTGCAACTGGCTTTTTGAGTGGCACTCCAGCATCCATTAAGGCTAAAGAGGAGCCACAGACTGTAGCCATGGATGATGAACCATTTGACTCAGTAATCTCAGAGACTAGTCTTATTGTATATGGGAAATCATCATATTCAGGTAATACAGCTTGAAGAGATCTCCATGCTAGTTTTCCGTGCCCAATTTCTCTTCTAGAAGTAAACCCTGTTCTTCCAGTTTCACCAACGGAATATGGAGGAAAATTATAATGAAGCATGAATTTCTCTTTATATGTTTCATCCAAACCATCAACATATTTTTCATCAAGGCCTGTTCCTAATGTTGTTACAACAAGAGCTTGAGTTTCACCTCTTGTAAATAAGGCAGACCCATGAGTTAATGGAAGAATACTTACATCAGAATGAACTTCACGAACCGTCTCAAGATCTCTGCCATCAATTCTCAGTCCTGTATCTAAAATACTTCCTCTAACAATATCCTTTTCTATATTTTTAAATACACTACCTACATCTGATTCTGAAATATCTGCATTTTCATCAGATATTATTTTACTTATCAATTCAGATTTGATTTCAGATATTTTATTTGATCTTGTTTGCTTATCGCTCTCCTTATAAGCCAATAATAGTTTTTCTTTTACTATTTCACTCACAGAATTTTGAAGGTCAGATAGATCTATTTCTTTTAGTTCCCTTGGTTCTTTTGCTGCTTTTTCCGCAAGTTTAATTATTGCTTTTATAACTGGCTTAAAAGAGTCTTGTCCAAAAGTAACTGCTTCAAGCATGACTTCTTCGGAGAGCTCTTTAGCCTCTGACTCAACCATTAAAACAGCTGAATCTGTTCCAGCTACTACCAAATCTAATTCGCAATCCTCCTCTAATTGAGCTTTTGTTGGATTAAGGACATACTCATTATTAACGTATCCAACTCTTGCCGCAGCAATAGGNCCCATAAAAGGAACACCAGANAGNGTTANGGCTGCNGAAACAGCTATCATNGCNACAATATCAGGATCATTNTCTCCNTCNTAACTTATNACNGTNGCAANNACTTGNGTTTCATTTTGAAANNCTTTTGCAAATANNGGTCTNATTGGNCNNTCTATAAGNCTNGAAACCANTGTTTCTTTTTCNGANGGNCTNCCTTCTCTTTTAAAAAANCCNCCNGGTATTTTNCCAGCNGCATANGCTTTTTCNTGATAATTNACNGTNAAAGGAAAAAAATCTAANCCTGGNTTNGGNTCATAGATCAGCAACNACNGTNGCNANAACNGATGTNCCNCCATAAGTTGCNATNACNGAACCATGNGCTTGTCTAGCNACTCTTCCTGTTTCTAAAGTTAGNGTTTTNCCACCCCATTCTAATACTTCNTTTTCTATTTTAAACATTNTNNGTTTTACCTATTTTTACCGATTTATGTATNTTTNATAAAGGAATTTTANATTAACAAATTATAGTTAANTNTGACTTTTATCTTCTTANACCNAGTCTTTTAATTATATCCTCATAACGNTTTTGATNTTTAGANTTTACATAATCTAATAGCTTTCTTCTTAAGTTNACCATTTTNANNANNCCTTGCCTAGANTGGTTNTCNTTNTTATGAGTTTTNANNTGTTCAGTGAGATTNGANATTCTCTCTGTTAAAATCGCTATTTGAATTTCTGGAGAACCAGTATCTCCTTCTTTTAATGCATATTCTGAAATTACTTCTTTCTTACGTTCAGATTCAATCGACATCATTATCTCCTTTAATCTATTGTATTTGAAAAAACTTTTTTTGGTTTTAAAGTCTTTTCAAAAAAAACTGCAATGCCTAGAGACTTTTCTCTATTTTTTATCAAAACATCGCTACCCNTGGGAATGTTATCAGTTGATATATTTAAACTAATCGCCTGACCATAACAAAACATAATTGCTTCTTCATCCGAGATATTTAGAGCCGGGATGTCGTCCAGCACACAATCTAAGGGAAGAAGAAAATATTTATCTATCATTCCTGCGGCAGCACTATGCACTAATTTCTCATAGGTTTCTAGAGTAAAAGAATCTCTAAGATGAAAACGGCCAACTTTAGTCCTTTCAAGAGCATTAACATGACCAAATGTACCAACTTTTAAGGATATATCTCTTGCTAGAGATCTAATATAGAAACCTTTCTCGCAAGTAACCTCAAATTCTGCCAAATCGTTATTTATAATATTTGATAATTTTAAATCCAAAACTTTTACATCCCTAGGGGGAATGCTAAATATTTCATTTTGCCTTGCTAGTTTATAAGCCCTTTTACCTTTTATTTTTAGAGCTGAATAGCGAGGCGGAATTTGCTTAATATTACCAACAAAATATTTCAGAGATTCTTTTATATCATTCTCCATTGGTCTACTGTCACTTCTATTAATAATAACTCCTTCTGAATCATCAGTATCAGTTTGTTCACCCCATCTAATTCTAAATTTGTATGTTTTTTTTGTATCAACCAAATATGGAATTGTTTTAGTTGCAGAATTAATAGCTATAGGAAGGACTCCGGAAGCAAGAGGGTCTAATGTACCCGCATGCCCTGCTTTTTTTATATTAAAAGTTTTTTTTAAAATATTTACAGCTTTAGCAGATGATATTTTTATTGGTTTATTTAATATTAACCAGCCATCATCATTACAATTTCTTTTTTTTGACAAATACTATCTCTCGATGTCTTTTTTAACTTTTTTTGACGAAAAGATTTTATCTAACTTCCTTACCTCAGTTATAGTATCGTCAAAGATAAAATTAATTGTAGGTACATACTTTAGGTGAACACGTTTTCCTATTTCTCTCCTAATTGTTTTATTTGCTCTGTTAAATGCCTTTGTAAATTCATCTTTTTTAAGTTCTTCAAAAGGTAAGAAAAAAAATTTCACATGCTTCAAATCCGGCGAAACGTCAACATGATTTATCGTTATCATTCCATTGTCTAATAAAGGTTCCTTTGTAAGGCCTCTCTGAAGAATTTCAACCAAAGCTCCCCTTAAAATTTCCTGAACCTTCATTTGTCTTTGAGAAGATTTATTAGGAGACGAATTAAGAGAAAAATTTTCCATGTTAATACCTATGCTAATTAAATAGTCCGCTTTATTTCATCAACTTTGTAACACTCAATTTTATCACCTGGTCTAATATCTTGATTATTATCAAAAGATAAACCACATTCTTGACCAGCGTTTACCTCTTTTGCATCATCTTTAAATCTTCTAAGAGTTGAAAGTAAACCATCATAAATTACAACATCATCCCTTAGAAGCTTTGCATGAAGGCCTTTGATCATCTTTCCATCTAAAACATTACATCCAGCAATATTCCCAATTTTTGAATTTTTGAAAACCTCTAAAACTTCAGCCATTCCAGTAATTGTGGAACGAAGCTCAGGATCTAACTTACCTTCAAGTAAAGCTTTAACATCATCAATTAAATCGTAAATTATTGAATGATAAAGAATAGTAACGCCAAATTTTTCTGCAGCCTCTTTAGCTTGATTATTAGCCCGAACATTAAAACCTAAAACTAAAGCGTTGGAAGCTTCTGCAAGAGTTATATCACTCTCAGAAATCGCACCAGCTCCAACATGAATTACCCTACAAGAGACTTCTTCATTGCCAAGGTTTAAAAGTGATTCTTTTATTGCCTCAGAGGAGCCTTGGACATCCGCTTTAACAACTACTAAAATTTCTTTTTTTAGTGTCTGATTAGATTTTGAAAATAACTGATCTAAATTAGCCTTAGTCAAGTTAGGTGTAGGTGCTTTTAATTTTCTTTGTCTATACTCTGAAACTTCTCTAGCCCTTGAATCACTTTCCACAACTGTCAAGATATCTCCTGCCTCCGGAGTTTGACTCAATCCTAAAATTTCAATTGGCTCGCCTGGTAAACATTCCTTTACATTCTGTCCTTGATCATTAATTAATGATCGGACCTTACCAGAGAATTGACCAACAACTAATATATCACCAACCCTCAAGGTACCCCTTTGAATTATTGTTGTGACTGCAGGGCCTCTATTTTTGTCAAGCTTAGCCTCTATTACAAAACCTTCAGCAGATCTATCTGGGTTTGCCTTTAATTCTAAAAGGTCTGCCTGAAGCATTATTGCTTCAATTAGTTTATCAATTCCCTTCCTAGTTAAAGCCGATAACTCAACTGACTGAATATCACCGCCCATCTCCTCTACAACTATTTCATGTTGTAATAAAGAGTTTCTGGTGGCGTTTGGATCAGCATCTGGCTTATCAATTTTATTTATAGCAACTATTATTGGAGCCTCAGCTTCTTTGGCATGATTAATTGCTTCTATTGTTTGAGGCATAACTCCGTCATCAGCAGCTACAACTAAAATAACAATATCAGTTACTTTTGCTCCTCTTGCTCTCATAGAAGTAAAGGCTGCATGCCCGGGAGTATCAATAAAAGTAATTTTCTTATTTTCGCTTATTTTTGTTTGATAGGCACCAATATGTTGAGTAATTCCACCTGCTTCACCAGAAACATTATTTGATTCTCTTATGGAGTCTAGTAAAGTTGTTTTACCATGATCAACATGACCCATAACAGTAACAACTGGACTTCTTGGCTTCTTATCCTCTTCTTTATCATCAATTGTAGAAAGACCCTCTTCAATATCAGACTCCGATACCCTAGTAACAGTATGACCAAACTCTTCAGCAATTAGCTGCGCAGTATCAGAGTCTAAAATATCATTTATTTTAACCATAACACCTTGTGTCATTAATGATTTTATTACATCAACTCCTCTTTCAGCCATTCTGTTTGATAACTCCTGAACTGTTATTGTCTCAGGTATTATGACATTTCTTGCAATTTTTTCTTTTGGAGTATCATCTGATGTTATTTTTTTTCTAGCCTTTTCTTGTCTTCTTTTTATAGATGCAAGAGATCTTTGCCTTTCTTCTTCATTTAATGCTTGAGATATTGATAACTTTCCAGATCTTCTCTTTTGATTTCCTTTACCGAACCTGTCAGTTTTTTCTTTTTCTGTCTTCTTAAGATCTTTCTTTTTTGAACTTGAAGAGTCCGACTTAATATTCTTTACTTTTTCCTTCGCAAGCTCAGGATCCTTTTTTGCAGGTATATTTGCTGGATCGATAACATCAGAAATACTTTGAGTAGTTTTTTCTTTTTTTATAACTTTTTCTTTTTTAAAAACTTTTTCGGTAACATTTTTTATTTTAGCGTTTTCAAGTGCTTTTTCTCTGGCATCTCTCTCGCTATCCGTAAGATCTCTAATTGAAGTATCCTTAGCTTCATCATCCTTCTTTGGTTTAAATACATTTGGAGCTGAAGGAGCTTTCCTAACTCGTACAGATGGTGCTACAGGCTTTCTTGTTTGAGATACCCTTCCCCTTCGGGACTCCACAACAACAGTAGATACTCTCGGAGAACGTGAGTTTTTTGTATTAGTTGAGGATACTAAACCTGGCTTAAGTGATAAAGTTCTCTCTTTTTTGTCTTTTGTAGTTTTTTCTGACATTTCTATAATTATACCTAAATATTAAAACTATCTTTGTAATTAAAAATTATTAAGAAGTTAAAGTAGAATCTTCTTCAACTTCATCATTACTATCTATTTCATTAACTTGGGAATCATCGGGTATAATCCCTAATTTAATTCTTGAAGTCATAATTAAATCATTTGCTTGAGATGAGGTTAAGTCAAAACCCTCTAAAATTCCATTTTCATGTACTTTATCACCTCCTACTGTTTCGTCCCAACCCAGTAAATCGTCTGAAGAACAATATGCAAAATCCTCTAATGATTTTACATCGTTTTCACCTAAGGCAACAATCATTTTTAAAGATAACTCTTCAACTTCTAATAAATCATCTTTTATACCAAGCTTTTTACATTTCTCCTCAAGCTCTTCATTCTCTTTATTTATAAAATCAGATGCCCTAGCTTGAATTTCTTCTGCAGTATCTTCGTCAAAGCCGGCAATGTTAGAAATCTCTTTTTTATCAACATATGCTAGCTCTGAGATGTCAGAAAAACCCTCAGTTACTAATAATTGGGCCAGTAATTCGTCAACATCTAGCGCTTCCATAAACAATAAGGTTCTCTCTTGAAATTCTTTCTGGCGTCTTTCTGACTCTTGATCTTCTGTCAAAATATCAATATCCCAACCGCAGAGATTTGAAGCTAATCTAACATTTTGACCTCTCCTACCTATTGCTAAAGATAGCTGATCCTCTGGTACAACAACCTCTAACCTTTGTTCTTCATCATATAAAACAACTTTCTGAACTTCTGAAGGTTGTAAAGCCTTTACAACGAATGATGCAATATCATCTGTCCAAGTCAAAATATCAATTTTTTCACCTTGAAGCTCGTTTACAACAGCCTGTACTCTGCTTCCACGCATGCCCACGCATGCACCAACAGGATCTATTGAAGAGTCTTTTGATAAAACAGCTATTTTTGCTCTGCTACCTGGATCCCTAGCAACACCAATGATTTCAATAATTCCATCATAGATTTCTGGTACTTCTTGTGCAAAAAGGTTTGCCATAAAATCTGGGTGTGTTCTTGATAGGAAAATTTGAGGGCCACGAATCTCTCTTCTTACCTCCATTATATAAGCTCTAACTCTATCCCCAGGCTTGTATACTTCCCTTGGTAACAAAGCATCCTTTCTGATAACAGCCTCAGCTCTTCCTAGGTCCACAATCACTGTACCATACTCAACTCGCTTTATTACGCCGTTGATAATTTCACCAACTCTATCTTTGAATTCTTCAAAATGTCTTTCTCTCTCAGCCTCTCTAACTTTTTGAAAAATAACTTGCTTTGCACTTTGTGCAGCAACTCTTCCAAAATCAATTGGGGGTAATTCTTCTTCCACAGGATCTCCTCCTATTTCAGCATTTGGATTTTTTAATTTTGCTTCTTCTAAAGTTATCTGTGTTGAAAAATCTTCAACCTTCTCTACAATATCTAGTAATCTCTTAAGCTCTATTGAGCCAGTTTCAGAGTCAATTTCAGCTTTAATATTATTTTCAATTCCATACCTTGATGCGGCCGCTTTTTGAATAGCTTCTTCCATAGCTGAGATAACGATACTTTTATCTATAGATTTTTCTCGCGCAACAGCATCAGCAATTTGCAATAATTCAAGTCTATTAGCACTTATTCCTTTTGTAGACATAATTAACCTCTTAAAATTTCTTTTAATTCAAAATATCAGTTTCTGGCGACCATAAAATATTAATATCTTTAATATTTTCTATATCAATTTCGATCAATTGATTGATCTCGTGATAATCTAATTTAATACTATTATTAACAGCTCCTTTTAGAATTCCTGTTAACTTCTTATTGTTATTTAATGGCTTTTTAAGTTTAACAAAAACTTTATTGTCAATCCAAAAATCAAAATCTTCTTTGCATGTGAGAGGTCTATCTATACCAGGAGACGATACCTCTAAGGTATATTCATAAGCAAAATCATCAGAAGAATCTAATGTATCTACAAGTAAATTACTTAATATTTTACAATCCTCAATAACCATGGATTTATTTTGATCTTCAGCCATAATTTGAATTTTTAACTCCTCTTTACCACTAATTTTAAGACGAACTAGTTGATATGGTGTTTGACCAATAATTTTACTAAAAAAATGAAAAAATTCTGCTGCTTTATCTGGAGCAACTAAGTGTTTTATATAATTTAAATCTTTTTTTTCTTCCATTTTTTATTTACATAATAAAAAAAGCGGGAAAGAGCTAACTTACCCACTTCGTAATTTTATCAACAAATTCGAAATATACTAAATAATTAAACCAAATTTTAATAAATTACAAGATTTTAATAATCTTAATTAATTTATTTTTTTTTGAATTTAAGAAAATATGAAACTTTATTTTTTAAAGCAGCTTTTTTTTCGTATCGAGATCCAAAATAATCATTATTAGGATTTCTCCAATCCTTAGGTTGAAAAGCTAGCCAATCAAATTTGTCCATTAACAAAAATAAACTCAAGGTCCAAGAAATATAGTTTGTATCATCTGAAGATATAAATAATTTACCCTTAGGTTTTATTAAATAATGAAGATCACCTATAATTTTTTTTTGGATAAATCTTCTTTTTTCGTGTTTCTTTTTAGGCCATGGATCAGGGAAAAAAAGCCAGATTTCGTCAAATATTTCTCTTGGCAATTTTGTTAATAGTTTATGGACATCACCATGAAAAATTTTAATATTTTTTAGCTTCTCATCATTTATTTTCTTTAGTAATTGGGTAACACCTCTCTTATAATATTCTACTCCGATATATATATGGTCAGGATTTTTTTTTGCTTCACGAAAAATTATTTCCCCTGATCCAAAACCTATTTCTAGAAAAATTTTTTTAGTCTTAAAGAGATTTTTATTTTTGAAAAAAGAAAAATTTAATTCATAGTTTTTTAATAATAAGAAAATTTCTTTTTGCTGCGTACTTAAAGAGCGTGATCTTCCTTTAACAGATATGAACTTTTCAGCTGAATTCATTCAATAGAGTATCAGCTAGGTCTAATTTTTCCCAACCGAACCCTCCTTCATCATCTGGTTCTCGACCAAAGTGTCCATATGCAGCAGTTCTCTTGTATATGGGCCTGTTTAAGCCCAACTTTTCTCTAATTCCCCTAGGGGTTAAATCAACAAGATCAGATAGAATTTTTACTAATTTATCCTCTGATACATTACCAGAATCACCTAAATTAGCATAAACTGAAAGTGGCTCAGATAATCCAATTGCATAAGATAACTGAATAATACAACGGTCTGAAAGCCCAGCAGCAACAATATTTTTTGCTAAATATCTTGATATATATGCAGCAGATCTATCGACCTTAGTTGGATCTTTTCCAGAAAAAGCTCCTCCACCATGAGGCGCAGAACCGCCATAAGTATCAACTATTATTTTTCTTCCAGTCAAACCTGTATCTCCTACAGGCCCACCTATTACAAAATTACCAGTTGGATTGATTATGTAAGAGGTCTTTTCATTAATATACTCAGATGGTAAATTCTCTTTTATTACCTGCGTAATAATCTGTTTTATCTTTTCTTGAGAGCAGTCCTTACTATGTTGGGTTGAAACAACAATTGAATTAACATTTATAGGCTTATTATTCTGATACTCCATTGTTACTTGAGATTTAGAGTCTGGAAGTATTCCATCTACAAGCCCCTCATGCCTTTTATGGGATAATGACTTTAATATTTTATGTGAATACAATATTGGTGCAGGCATAAATTCCGGTGTTTCATTACACGCATAGCCAAACATAATTCCTTGATCTCCGGCACCTTCATCTTTTAGATTACCATCAGAATCTACACCCAATGCAATATCTGATGACTGCTCATGCAATAAAATTTTTACTTCCATAGTTTCCCAATGAAATCCATCTTGATCATATCCAATATCTTTTACAGTTTCCCTTATAGTTTTCTCAATTAGTTGTTTTGGTATCTCCAAATTTGACCTAACTTCTCCAGAAACTACCACTAAATTTGTTGTCACAAGTGTCTCAACTGCTACCCGAGAAACAGGATCTTTTGAAAGATATAAATCTAAAATACTATCAGAGATTTGATCACATATTTTATCTGGATGTCCTTCAGACACAGATTCAGATGTGAATAAAAAATTTGTACTCTTGCTCATAAGATTCCCTTTTTATAATTTTTTCTATAACACAAAATGCACAATAAGAGTAAAGCCAAAATTATATAATTACCAAAGATCACAAAAATTGTTTTGGGCAACTTTTCTGGCTGCCTAGAATATATAAAACCCTCTTCACCCATAGAAAGTTTTTCAACAACCCTTCCATATGGATCGATTACCCCAGAAATACCAGTATTAGAAGATCTTAAAACAGGTAAACCAGTTTCTACAGAACGAAATTTAGCATTCGAAAAATGCTGATTAGGCCCTGTATAATTATTAAACCAAGCGTCATTTGAAATATTAATTATTATATCAGGTTCATATTTTGATCTAAGAACTTCATTTGAAAAAATAATTTCGTAGCAAATTAAAATTCTTGCTAACCCTAGAGGGGTAGAAATTGGGTCATAAGACTTACCCTTTGATAATCCTCTTTCGTTAGTAAGAATTCTTATAAACTCATATTTTTTTATATGTTCGTTAAATGGTAAATATTCTCCAAAAGGAACCAAATGAATTTTGTCATATGAGGATGATATTTTACCATCACTATTTATTAAAATTGCTGAATTACTAATCTCATTATTATTTTTTAAAATCAAATCCCCTGTCAAAAGATTCTTAGTATTCGATAATTCTTTCATTATTAAGGATCGAATTTCTTCACTACTAGATAAAAAGACAGGTATAGCATTCTCCGGCCAAATAATCAGGTCAACATTAAGATCTATTTTAGACAAATCTAAAAATTTTTTTATTAAATTTTCAGTTTCATCAGGGTTTAATTTTTTGTCTTGAGAAATATTTGGCTGGATAATTATAAAATCTTTATCTAAAAATTTTATTTCTGAAGGAATTCTTAAATACCCATAAATTAAAGAAAATGGAATAATTAAAGAAAAAATTATCCCCCATTTTAATGTTTCTTTTTTTAAAATAATGACAGGAGTAAGAGAGAATAATAATATAAAAATACCAGCAAAATTAAAACCAAATATTGATCCAATTTGCATTGCATAGTCATTAAATCCTAGTGCATGACCAAATAAATTCCATGGAAAACCTGTAAATAAATAACTCCTTACATATTCACCAAAAACAATGCCTAAAGATAAAGCAAAACAGCTTTGGATTCTATTTCCCCAAAAAAAGGATGTAATAATCCAACCAGGTGTTGTTATTAGACAGAGTAAAGCAGGTAAACCGAGGGTGCTTATAAATTTTAAATTCCCAAAGCCTTCTCTATAATCAAAAGCAGATCCAATCCATAAAAGACCAAAAAAGAAATATCCAAATAAAAAAATATTCCCAAAAAGAATAAAAAATAATGTTTTATTTTTATATTCTTTTTTAGAGGATATATCTTGAAAAATAAGGAACAAAATTGGAAAAGAAATTAGTAGAACAACTATATTATTCCAAGGAGATTGAGCAAAATTGGAAATTGATCCAGCAATAAATGCAAATAAAATAAAAAATAAATATCTCATTTTTTTCTCAATGAACTAATAAAATTATTTTTGCTTAACCTTTATTCTAAATCTTACATTTATAATTTTTCTTTGATCAACCTCTCTAATTTCTATTTCAAATCCCCTAGGGTGTGAAATTAACTCTCCCCTTTGCGGTACCCTCCCAACTAAAAGAAAAACAAGGCCTCCAATAGTTTCAATTTCCTCATCCATATTCTCATTTTTAAGTTCAAACCCAATAATATCCTCAACTTCCTGTAGAGTTGTTCTGGCAGGTATATCAATAAAGTTTTCACTAATACTAATTTTATGTGTTTCAACGTTTGAATGTTCATCTTCTATTTCACCAACTATTTCCTCGATAAGATTTTCTATTGTTAATAGACCATCAGTACCTCCGTATTCATCAACAACAAGAGCCATATGTATTCGTGAGACTTGCATTTTTAATAATAGTTCACGCGATTTCATAGATGGAGGAACAAACAAAATATCTTTTACAATTGAATCCAGTGAAATATCTTTAATATTTTTTTCTGATAGTGCGCCTACAAAATCTTTTATATGAAGCATACCTATAGGGTCATCAAGATTTTCCCTAAAAATTACTATTCTTGAATGATTACAATCTGAAAATAATTTTATTATACTATCTGCGGAGGTATTTATATCAGCTGATATTATATCAGCTCTAGGTACCATTGAGTCTTCTACTCGGGACTTACCAAACCCAATAATATTGGTAAGCATTTCCTTCTCTTCAATAGTAAATTCTTTCTCATTATCAATATGATCTTTTACAATATCTTTTAAAGATATATTTTCTTTCTTTATTAAAATTTCCCTAACTTGACTTATAAAATTATTAATAACTTTTAACATTTTTTTGTAAAAAATTTGCATTTCAGATAACACCAACATACGGATTAGGGATATTCAGTTTATTAAGAATTTTAATTTCTATATTTTCCATTATTTTTGCTTCTTTATCATTATCATGAACATAACCCAGCAAATGAAGTAATCCGTGAATTGCTATATGTGAAATATGCTGTTTAAATGTTTTTTCATTATCTTTTAATTCTTTTAAAATTGTATCTTTAGAAATAACTATATCACCAATAGCTTCAATATCTTGTTTATTAGTATCATTTTTTTTCAAACAAAATGACAAAACGTTTGTTGGAGAATTATCATTTCTATACTTTTTATTAAGTTCCATGATTTCTTTATCATCTGTTAATCTGACACTTAGCTCAGTTGATTTTTTTATCGATAAAAAATCATAACAAAATAATAAAATTTCTTTTACCAAATTAATCTCTTCATCATCCCAAATTTCTTTTGCAGATATATCAATTAATATTTTATTCACTTTTTTTTGAAGCCTTATTATTTTTTTCATAAGCCTGGACTATTTTAGTAACTAAATTATGCCTTGTAATATCAGTATTCTTAAAAAGGACTTTTCCAATTTCGTTTATTCTAGGCATAATATTAAGGATTTCTTTAAGGCCGGATTTTTCTCCTCTTGGTAAATCTATTTGAGTTGAATCACCAACGACAACCATTTTAGAATTCTTTCCAAGTCTTGTTAAAAACATCTTCATCTGCATAGATGATGAATTTTGAGCCTCATCGAGAATAATATATGAATTTTCTAATGTTCTTCCCCTCATAAAGGCTAAAGGTGCAATCTCAATTGTATTATTTTCTAAATATCTCTCTAAAGTTTTAGATGGAATTAAATCATTTAAGGCATCGTAAAGAGGTCTTAAGTATGGATCAATTTTTTCCTTTAAATCCCCTGGCAGGAAACCAAGCCTTTCACCTGCCTCAACCGCAGGTCTTGAAAGGATAATTTTCGATACCTCTTTCTTTATTAAAGCCTCAACCGCACATGCTACCGCCAAATATGTTTTACCAGTCCCGGCAGGGCCGACACCAAAAATAAGATCTTTTTCTTTAATTAAATTTACGAATTTTAATTGATTCTGAGACCTAGGATAAATATTCTTTCTCTTAGTTTTTATAAGAACTGTATTCAAATCTTTTGCATCTGAGTTATTAGAGTTTCTTGAAATATTATCAAAAATCTCTTCATTGATTTTTTTTCCATTAGCTAATTTTTTATAAATATCTGAAATTAATTTGCTGGCTGAAGAACAAGCTTCTTGATTTCCCCTTAACTCTATTAGATTCCCCCTATAGGAAATGTGTATACCAAAATTATTTTCAATCTTAGCTAAATTTTCATCATGTTGCCCATATAGGTCAACAAGAACCTTGTTATCCTCTAACTCCAAAATTTGACTTACATCATTTAATTGACTCTTTGTGGTTTTCATCTTTTTTTTACAATATAGTTCCTTCAAGACTGTTGTTTCTGGCTTCAACAATTCTTACTTTGACATTCTTGCCAATGAAAGATTCTTTTCCAGTCATATGAACGGACTGAAAGTATGATGATCTACCAGTAAGTCTATTTTCACCAACACCTTTTTTTTCAACCAAAACATCTATTTCCTTCTCAATAAGTCTTTCATTAAATTCTCTAGTTTGTTTCTTTATTAATTCTTGAAGTAATTTTAATCTAATGCTTTTAACTTCCTCATCTATTTGATCATCCCTTAAGGCAGCAGGGGTACCAGGACGGGGTGAATATTTAAAGCTGTATGCATGGGCATATTTCACCCTCTTTATAATTTTAAGAGTATCTTCAAAATCACTATCTGTTTCACCAGGAAAACCAACTATAAAATCGCCAGAAATGGCAATATCTTCTCTGTATTCTCTTGTCTTAGATATTATATCCAAGTACTCTTCCGAAGTATAATTTCTATTCATTTCTTTTAAAACTTTATTCGAACCAGATTGTACAGGAAGATGAAGATATGGCTGTAATTTTTTTATATCTCTATGAGCTATCATTAACTCATTAGTCATATCTCTTGGGTGACTAGTGATATACCTTATACGATCAATTTCTAATTTTGCTATTTCATTAATAAGCTCAGGGAAGGTAATTTTATTACCGTTCTCAAAATTTTGTGACCAAGCATTCACATTCTGACCCAATAAAATAATTTCTTTGGCACCTAAGCTTATTAATTCTTTAGCCTCACTTATAATCTGCTTTGCAGTTCTGGAAACTTCAACTCCCCTTGTATATGGAACAACACAGAAAGAACAAAATTTATCACAACCTTCTTGAACGGAAAGCAATGAACTTATAGAAGTTAAATTTTTTCTACCTTTTAATTTATCAAATTTATCTATTTCAGGAATATCAATATTAACTAATTTTTTTATAGGTAAGCCAGGCTTTGTTTCAATTTCTTCTAACATTTGTGGTAACTGATGATAGGTCAGGGGACCAAAAACTAAGTCTACAATTGGTGACCTTTTTATTATTTCATGCCCCTCTGCTTGCCCAACACAGCCAGCCACTGCCACTTTAATATCTTTCTTAGAGTTAATATTAATTTTTTTTAATCTTCCAAGCTCTGAATAAATTTTTTCTGCTGCTTTTTCTCTAATATGACAAGTATTTAATATTATAAGATCAGCTTGCCTAGGTTCATCTACAGAGGAATAATTATGTTTTTCAAGTATCTCTATCATTCTCTCAGAGTCATATTCATTCATCTGACAGCCATAGCTTTTAATAAAGAGACTTCTTTTTTTATCTTGAGTAATTTGCATATATTTTATTTAATTGTCTTAACTTTAGGTCTTCCATAAAGTTCAAGCCTATGATCAACTAATTCGAAACCAAGTGACTCGGCAATTTTCTCTTGAATAATCTCAATTTCATCGTTAGTAAATTCAATGATATCACCGCTTTCAATATCTATAAGATGATCATGGTGTTCACTTGTATCAACATTTTCGTAACGAGACCGACCATCTTTAAATTCATGACGGACAAGTATACCTGCTTCTTCAAAAAGTCTTACAGTTCTATAGACGGTTGCAACAGAAATATTATCATCAATAAGACATGCTCTTTTATGGAGCTCCTCGACATCAGGATGATCATCAGCACTATCTAAAATTTTGGCAATGACTCTTCGTTGATCTGTCATTCTCATAGATTTTTTTTCACACATTTCTTCAATTGTCATTCTATTACCATATCAAGAATATTTTTTATTGTAATCACCAAAATAAACTTTTGATAATAACAAGCCATCTTCTTTTCCATTATCAGTATTATAATACTTTTTTAAAACTTTTAAGTCTTTAAAGCCAAATTTTTTATAAAAAAGTATTGCTTTGTAATTATTTTTATTGACTTCAAGTAATATTCTTTTTTTTCTACTTTTTAAAATAATTTCATCAATTTTTTTAAACAAAATTGAGCCAATACCATTTCTTCTTATAGAATTTAGAACCCCGAATGATAAAATTTCATCTTCATCACCTAATGATCTCATTAAAATATAACCTTTTGGAATAGAATTTTTCTTCGCAATACAGCCATAGCCTTGACCACTTTCTAACAAATGCAATAATGACTTATACTCCCAAATAGGTTCTCCACAGTCATCCTGAATTTTTTGAATAAATAAAATATTATCCTTATTCAAAGACTCAATTACTATATTTCTTTCTTTACAAACCAAGATATATCCTTTTTTTCAGCTATAGGATTTGATAAATATAATGGAGATATATCATTATATTCATTAAAATTTTTCTTGATGTGTAAGAGTACTTTCTGAAAATCTATTACACTATCCTCATAAAATGTTAAATTTTTTTTATTAAGTACCTTAGCAATTTCAAAAGATCCAGGCCCTAAGAGTAAAAGATCTTCGTTTCCTACTAGATCATTAATACCTTCTAATTTAGACTTAAAAGGATTCCCAAGTGCTTCAAAAGAATGGCTAAAGAATTGTAAAAAAAATTCATTTTTAAAACTTTTCAGTGAGGTTAAAAATCTTTGATTTTCCTTACATCTTTTTTCTTGACCAATTGTAATTGCTTCCAATGCTGAAATACCATAAACAGGCGTGGATTTACTTTTTGATAATCCAAGACTAAATGCAATACCAACTCTTATACTTGTATAATTGCCTGGACCTGTAATAGTTATTATACCGGATATATCATTTATATTTAAACATGAAAACTCTAGAGATTTTTTGACTAATATTGATATTATATCAGATGGAGGATGAATGGAATCTTCCAGAGTAATAATATTCTTTTTTTCAGACGCAAGACTTATGGAACAAGAATTTAAGGAAGTGTTAATACAAAGAAAAGTCAAAATTATAATATCTCACATATCTCTTCGAACTCAAATCTTGGGGATCTTGAAAAAAGTTTTGAATTATCTCCATAGCCAATATTGCACAAAAAATTTGATTTAATATTAGTACCTTTGAAAAATTCTTTATCTACTCCTTCCTGATCAAATCCTGACATTGGTCCACAATCAAGGCCTAATGATCTAGCTGCAATTAGAAAATATGCACCCTGCATAGATCCGTTCCTGAAAGCTGTTTCTTTAGCAACTTCAGATGAGTTATTAAACCAACTTTTCGCATCCTGATTATGAGGAAATAATCTAGGCAAATAATCATAAAAATTATTATCATATCCAATAATAGCCGTTACAGGGGCAGTCTTAGTTTTTAAAAAGTTAGACTCTATAACTAATGAAAGAAGTCTCCTTTTTGCATCTTCAGACTTAACGAAGATAATTCTTGCCGGTGAACAGTTTGCGCTTGTTGGACCCCATTTCATTAAATTATAAATTTCTTTTAAAATTTCATCCGAAACATCTTTGTTTAACCAATCATTGTGCGTTCTTGCATTACTAAAAATTAAATCTTTATTATTTAAATCAGATACTGACACCTTGAACCTCAGGAATATAATGTTTTAAAAGATTCTCAACACCATTTTTTAAAGTCATAGTTGATGATGGACAGCCGTCACATGATCCCTTCATGCTGACATAAACAATACCATCCTTAAAGTTTTCAAAAACTATATCACCGCCATCTTGAGCTACTGCAGGCCTAACATGAGTGGATATTATATCTTTAATTTTTTCAGATAATGGATCCAAGGTTTCTGAATTATCGTCTTGGTTAAAATCATCAATAAAAATTGGACTTTCAGATACATAATGATTCATAATTATACTTAAAATTGATGGTTTAATATTTTGCCATTCAGTATTTTCTATAGTTATTGTTAAAAAGTCATAGCCATAAAAAACTCCAATAACTCCATCAATATCAAATAATGCTTGGGCTAGCGGAGAGGAGGATGCTTCCTCTAGATCTTTAAAATAAAAAGTTTTACCAACTTCACCTGTAACATCCTTACCAGGAATAAATTTTAAAGTTGCAGGATTTGGGGTTTCCTCAGTTTGAATAAACATAATTTCTCCTTCTATACATTTTTAAAACCAGCAAGTTTATCAACATCATTATTAGATAAATTGCCAGGTATAACAACCACAGGTATTGAATATCCCTCACCAGAAATAGTTTCTACCAACACACCAGGGTTTTTATCTTTCTTATTTGAGGCTAAAATAAGCAAAGAAATAGAATTATCAAGTTTAATTAAATTTTTAACAACATCTAATTTAGAACCGTGCTCAATAACATAATCGCATGATATATCTGAGTAGGATTTAATATCAATGGCGAGCTCTTCTAAAGCCTTTCTTGACTCTTTTTCAATATCATTGATCATTTTATTATTTATGCTTAACCAATAAGTAAACTCTGCAGTATCAACTGTAGCAACAATTAATAAACCAGCATTATTTATTTTAGCCCTTCTTGCAGCATATCTAACAGCTGATTTACATTCATCAGTTCCATCAAAAACAGCTAAAAAAATTTCTTTCAATTTCACCTCTTTTAATTACTTAACCTAAACCAATTATATCCTTGATCTTTTTCATATTAATTTCAGATCTTCCAATTGCTTCCTCAGTTCCTTTTTTCATAATTTCCTTAAGATAAATATGATCTTTGTTCAACCTAATCAATTCATTTCTTATTGGCTCAATAACCATTATAATAATATCAGATAAATCTTTCTTAAATTGAGATAACTGTTTTCCTGAGTAATCATTTAGAGCATTACTTATATTTGAATCTGAAAGTGATGAGAAAATTGATAGTAGATTATATACCTCAGGTCTTGATTCAAGCTCTTCTATTTTTTCTGGCATCGCAAGAGGATCGGTTTTGGCCTTAGCTATTTTCTTTATTATCATATCATTACTATCCCTAAACTCTATACGACTCATTGATGATAAATCTGATTTTGACATTTTTTTTGTCCCATCCCTTAACGACATTACTCGAGAGGATTTTTCTAGAATTAAAGGCTCTGGGATAGGGAAAAAATTATTCCCACCAAAATCTGAATAATCATTATTAAACTTTTGAGCAATATCACGAGTAAGCTCTAAATGTTGTTTTTGATCATCTCCAACAGGTACTAAATCTGAGAAATAAAGAAGAATATCTGAGGCCATAAGATTTGGATAAGTGTATAAACCAGAAGATACATTTTCTCTATTCTTACCAGCTTTCTCTTTAAATTGTGTCATTCTATTAAGCCAACCAATTCTAGTTATACAATTAAAAATCCAAGCAAGTTCAGAATGTTGAGGTACCGTAGATTGAACAAATATAGTAGATTTTTTTGGATCGATTCCTGAAGCCAAATAAATAGAAGCCACATCTATTATATTTGCTTTTAAATCATCTGGATTTTGCCAGACTGTAATAGCATGAAGATCAACTATACAATATAAACAATCATGATCGTCTTGAAGATTAACAAAATTCTTTATTGCCCCTAAGTAGTTACCAAGATGCAGAGCTCCGGTTGGTTGAACACCCGAGAAGACTATTTTCTTTTTATCCTTCAAATTATTTCCCATTTAAAATTAACTTTGGATTATACCAATTATATCATTTTTATTAAATACACCTAATATAAACAGAGTTAAAAAATAAATAGATGCTCCGGAAATTACTAAAATCATTAATTTTAAAAAAAGTGATATTTGAATAAGAAATTTTGATAAGATAATTACATACAAAGCCATAAATGCAGTCGATAAAATGATTTTAAATAGATCCATTTTAAGTCTTTTTGAAGATATTTTAATTTTATATTTTTCTGAACCCAATACTAATAAAATAAAATTTATCCAAGAAGAGATAGAAGTGGATAGAGCAATACCAACTACACCAAGTGAGTTAAACAAGAGAATAGCTAAAATTAAGTTTAGAGCAATTGAAATTAGACTATAAAATAAAGGTGTTTTTGTATCACCAAGGGAATAAAAAATAGGTAAATAAATTTTTATAAGAACAAATGCCGGTAAACCAGTTGAAAAAGCTATAAGTACTTTTGAAACATTTAGCGTATTTAACTCGCTAAACATTCCATGCTCATAAATTACAGATATTATTGGAGCTGATATAATCGAAAGGCCAACCGCCGAGGGTATAATCATTATCAAAGCAAATTTAATAGTATTGCTTATTACTGGATTAATTTTATTAAGATCTTTTTTAATATCTAAGTTACTTAATGTTGGCAAAAGAACTGTTCCTATTGAAATACCAAATAAAGCCAATGGAAGCTGATATAACCTTTCAGCATAATAAAGAATTGAAATACCTCCTTCTACAAAAGAAGCAATTATTCCTGAAAAAATTATATTTGCTTGCATTATAAATCCTGTAATTAGTTGAGGCTTGGCAATTTCTGAAAATTTGATAATTGTTTTTAGATTTTTGGGCTTTTTAAAGTTTAATGAATATCCAGCTTTATATAAAAAATAAAAAATTAATAAAAGCTGAATTATTCCAGAAAAAATAACACCAAAAGATAATAAATAACCTATAAGAATTGAATCTTTTATTGGTAAAATTAAAACTAAAATTAAAATAATATTGAAAAGTATTGGTAAAAATGAAGATGCAAAATATCTTCCTAAGGAATTTAATATGCCAATACCTAATGATGATAAAGAGATCAATAAGATATATGGTACAGTAATCCTAGAATAATTAATTGCTAAATTATATTTCACTGGATCATCTATAAATCCATACGCAATGAAATATATTAAAAGGGGCATCAATATTTGTAATATAGAAGTAATTATGATCATTAAAATTAAAGATATAAAAAAAATATCTTCAGCAAAATTTAAAGCTATTTTCCTATGAATAAGTAGTTTCTTTGAAAACATTGGAATAAATACTGTTGAGAAAGCCCCTTCAGCAGTTAGTCTTCTAAATAAATTAGGTATCCTCAATGCAATAATAAAAATATCTGTTATATAACTTACACCTAAAACATTACTTATAAGAACATCTCTTAGGAGTCCCAATCCTCTACTTAAAAATGTTAATCCAGAAACTATTAATGTTGGTCTAAAAAAAGATTTTTTTTTTAATTCATTATCCATTTTTCAAAACCTCTAGAAGTCTTTTTTCTATGGATTTTTTTGAACTGTGATGATGAATTTTTTTATTTTCTGAATTCAAAACATAAAATACATCTACTACTCTTTCACCGAATGTTGCTACCTGTGCTCTAAATAAATTTAAATTTAGAAGATTGATAGTTCTTGCTAGACCATAGAGAATACTTGGCCTATCCTTACCACTGACTTCTATAACAGTATAATCAGAAGAAATATTATTCATTATTTTTACTGAAACAGGAACTGTAAAAGCATTAATTCTTTTATTGCTTATCCTTGGTTCAGCAGGTTTTTCAATTTTAATATCAGATTGAATATAATTTAAAATTTTCTCTTTGATTCTATCAAGCCTAGCACCGTCAAGTATTGGTTTATTATCTTTATCTTGAATCCATATTACATCAATCGCAATATTTGAAGAATTGGTAAAAATCTTTGCATTTACAATATTAATACCCATTGAAGATACAGCGCCTGTAAGTTTAACAAAAAGACCTCTACTATTTTGTGACATTATTGATACTTCAGTTGCCTCGGCACCTTCAGCGTTATGGATCATTATTAATGGGTTGCCTCTAAATTTATCAATGAACATTTGTCCTTGCCGAAAAATTATATCTTGATCTAAACCAAGCCAATATTGGTTACTTTGACTATCTAACCATTTTTTAAATTTCTTTTTTTTGTAAAAATCTGCTTCAGAAAAAATTGATATTATTTTATTTTGAGCTCGCAATGATTGATCAGCATCTAAAACTTCTCCTGAGAGTTTTGTATAAGTTTCTTTGTAAAGTTGTTCAAGTAATTGTCCTTTATGAGCATTCCAAACACCGGGGCCAACAGCAGAAATATCAGCAATAGTTAAAATAAACAAAAATTTAAGTCTCTCAGGGGTTTGAACTATTAAGGAGAAATCCTCTATTGTCTTAACATCCATTATATCTCTTGTTTGAGAAAAATCACTCATTGAAAGGTGTTTCTCGACTAGCCATGAAATTGTCTCTAACTCGTAATCACTTAATTTAAATCTCTTAGTAAACTTTTTTACAATTTTTGCACCAGCTATTGAATGATCCTCGTCTCTTCCCTTGGCAATATCATGAAAAAGTATCGCAATAGTTAAAATCTTTTTATTTAATCCAGAATCAATTAGTTCAGAGATAAGATTGGTAATACTTTTTTTCTGCTTAGAAAATAATTTGCTAAGTTCGCCTATAGCTCTCAACAAATGCTCATCTGCTGTATAATGATGGTACATATTAAACTGCATTAAGCCTACAATCTTACCAAAATCTATAATAAAACGGCCTAAAACACCTGTTTCATTCATTGCCCTCAATGTCTTTTCTGAATTTTCATCATTTAATAAAATTTTTAAAAATATTTCATTTGCAATGTCACTTTCTCTCAATTCTCTGTTGATAAGATTAAGATTCTTTCTCAAAACTCTAATTGCGTTTGGATGAATAAAGACACTCTTTTTCATAGAATGATAAAATAACTTAATTATGTTAACTGGATTATTTTTAAAAAAATCTTCATTTGGTATATCAATTCTTCCAGCAGTGAGTACAAAGCTGTCAACTTTTTTTTCCGAAAAGAATGCTATTGCTTTAGATATAACCGGTATAGATTTTTTTTGTTTATCTTCAAGAATGGAATAAATTGATCTTGTTAAATCACCAACATCCTTTGCAATTAAAAAATAATGCCTCATAAATCTTTCAACAGCCAGAAGGCCTTTTCGTTCTTCATATCCCAATTTTTTTGCCATTTCTCTTTGATCATTAAAGTTAATTACTTCCTCAGGTCTTTTTGCTATATAATGAAGTTGACACCTGACATGCCATAAAAAGTTTTCGCACTTAATAAATGTATCTGCTTCTTCTCTATTCAAAATTCCTTTTTCGAACATCTCCTCAGGGCGAGAGCAATTATAACAAAAATTAGTCATCCAGCTAAGTGACTCTAAATCTCTTAAGCCCCCCTTACCATTCTTAATGTTTGGTTCAACTAAATATCTTGACTGTCCAGCCTTCTGCTGCCTTTCTTCTCGTTCATCTAATTTGGCTTGGATAAAATTTGATGAAGACATTTTTTTTAATTTTTTACGATAAAGTTTATTAAAGCTTAAACTCAAATCCTTATTGCCCCATAAATATCGAGCATCTAACATTGAAGTAGCAATTGTTTGGTCTTTTTCTGCTAATAATAAGCTTTCTTCTAACGATCTTGTAGCTTGTCCAACTTTTAAGCCCAAATCCCATAAAAAATATAATGTACTTTCAATTGCTGCCTCTGACCAAGCAGTTTTTTTATTAGGTAGTAGAAAAAGAAGGTCTAAGTCTGACTCTGGTGCAAGTAATCCTCTTCCATAGCCCCCAGTAGCCAATAATGAAATTTTCTCAGCATCAGAGGGGTTACTTAAGGGAATTAACGATATACTTAAAAAATCTAAATAATTACAAATTAAATTATCGTGGAGATCGGATAGTTGTTTCGCGCATTCTTTTCCACTATAATAACCTTCATCAAGTCTTTCTCTCGCTTTGGCATGGGCTCTATTTAACTCTATTCTAGTATGCTGCCTAATGAGGGCATTAATGTCACTAGCACCAATCCTCTCTTCATTAAAAATTTCTATAAAATTAATCCGACAATCATCTGTTAGTTTTTTTATCAACGTTTACCCTATTAAAAAACGAATAATTATTATTTATAAATTAACACTCTTTTGATGAGAAATTAAAAATAATATTTTATATAGAAGTGATTTAAAAAAATAGCGAAAGTAATATTAAAATGAAATATTTATTAATTTTATTATTTTATTATAAAATACTTGACGTTTTTAATAGTTTTGTATAATTGTCATCAAATTATTTATTGAAAATATTCAAAGGGTTATAAATTTGACAGATAAAATCGACATAAGTGAGAAAAGCTATGATGAAAAAGAAGCACTGAAATTTCACTCTGAGGGTAGACCGGGTAAGATTGAAATTAATGCCACTAAGCCTATGTCTACACAAAGGGACTTAGCATTAGCTTACTCTCCTGGTGTTGCTGCGCCAGTACTGGCCATATCAGATAATGAAGACAGCGTTTATGACTATACCGCTAAGGGAAACCTTGTTGCAGTTATATCTAATGGCTCGGCTATATTGGGGCTTGGTGATCTTGGGCCTCTAGCATCAAAACCTGTTATGGAAGGAAAGGCTGTTCTGTTTAAAAGATTTGCTGATGTTGATTCTATAGATATTGAGATTAATGAAAAAAATCCTGATAAAATATCTGAAATTATTGCTAGCCTTGAACCCTCTTTTGGTGGAATCAATTTAGAAGATATAAGTGCACCTGATTGCTTTATAATCGAGAGTAAACTTAGAGAAAAATTAAATATACCTGTATTTCATGACGACCAACATGGCACAGCAATTATTTCTGCGGCTGGAATAATTAATGCACTTGATCTAACTGGTAAAAATATTACAGATATGAAGGTTGTCATTAATGGAGCTGGAGCTGCTGGGATTGCTTGTTTAGAATTATTAAAAGCAATGGGTTTACCCCACGATAATGCTACTCTTTGTGATTCTAAAGGACCAATTTTTATAGGAAGAGACGAGAATATAAATCAATGGAAATCTGCTCACGCAATACAAACAAAAAATAGAACACTCGCAGATGCAATAAAAGGTTCTGATATATTTCTTGGTCTATCTGTCAAGGGGGCCTTAACCACGGAAATGATAAAAACAATGAATAAAAATCCTATAATATTTGCAATGGCTAACCCCGATCCTGAAATTGACCCGAAAATTGCAAAAGAAGTAAGACCTGACTGTATTATGGCTACTGGAAGATCTGATTATGCAAATCAAGTAAATAATGTTTTAGGATTTCCTTATATATTTAGAGGTGCTCTTGATGTAAGAGCAACAACGATAAATGAAGATATGAAAATCGCCTGCGCAGAGTCTTTAGCAAAATTAGCTAGGGAGGATGTTCCAGACGAGGTTGCAGCAGCATATTCTGGAGCAAGACCAAGGTATGGACCTGATTATATTATTCCAGCACCTTTCGACCCAAGACTAATTAGGGATATACCTCCAGCTGTTGCTAAAGCGGCAATGAAGTCAGGGGTTGCTAGATTACCAGTAGTAGATGAAGATGCATATAAAAACAGACTCTCTGCTAGACTTGATCCGACAGCTGATATTATGCAACCAATTTTTTCCAAAGCAAAAAGGCTCATGAAAAAAGTTGTTTTTGCTGAAGGTGAGGAGGAAAAAATAATTAGAGCAGCGTTGAACTTTAGGGAATTAGGTTTAGGTATTCCTTTGTTAGTTGGTAGAAAAGATAAAATTGAAGAGACTTTGTTGAAAATAGGTCTCAGTTCAGATATTGATATTGAGATAGTTAACTCAAAAGATACAGAAAAGTCTAATGAGTATGCTGATTTCCTATATAAGAGACTCCAAAGAAAAGGCTATCTTAAAAGAGATTGTCTTAGGATGGTCAACAATGATAGAAATATTTTTTCATCATGCATGACTTCTTTAGGGCATGCAGACGCAATGATTACTGGAACAACAAGAAATTATTCTTTGGCCCTTGAAGATATCAGACAAGTAATTGATCCTATCAAAAATAAAAGAATTGTTGGAATTTCTGCTATGGTCTCTGGATCAAGAACAGTTTTGGTTGCTGATACGAATGTTCACGATATGCCTTCGGCAGAAGAAATTGCTGATATTGCTGAGGCTGGCGCAGAATTAGCAAGGAGACTAGGTTTTATCCCAAGAGTTGCATTATTAGCTTATTCTTCCTTTGGTTATCCTGAAGGAGAAAGATCAACATTTATGAGAGAAGCTGTAAATATCCTTGATAAAAGAAAAACTAGCTTTGAGTATGATGGTGAAATGGCTGCAGATGTTGCTTTGAACCCTAAAGCTATGGAACTTTATCCATTTTGCCGACTTTCTGGTCCTGCAAATGTTTTAATTATGCCAGCAATACATTCTGCATCTATTTCTACTAAATTACTTCAAGAGCTAGGAGGTTCTAATTTAGTGGGGCCAATGTTAGTTGGTCTATCAAAACCAATACAAATAATACCAACTGGTTCAAGAGTTTCTGAGATAATTAATCTTGCAGCAATTGCAGCTTGTGACCTTGGGCGCTAAAATTTAGATTAAATTTTCAGTATGTTTCCAAAATAATTCTGGAATATCTGGACCACCTAAACCTTTAATTTGCCTGACACCCGTTGGACATGTAACATTAATTTCAGTTAAATATTTCCCAATAACATCAATCCCAACAAAAGTTAAATCCATTTCTTGAAGTACAGGCTTTATAGTTTTACAGATCTCTAAGTCACTATTAGAAAGTTCAGAAAGCTCAGGAATCCCACCCACTCCTAAATTTGATCTAAATTCACCTTTAGCAGGTATTCTATTTAAACAACCAACTGGAGATCCATTTAACAGAATTATTCTTTTATCTCCAAATCTTACTTCGGGCAAAAATTGTTGAACCATTATTGGTTCATTTTGGTTTTTCAGAAATTTTTGTATTTCATCTAATATATTATTACTATTCTTTAATCTAATTATTCCCTCCCCACCTTTTCCATAAAGTGGTTTTAAAACAATATCCCCATGAATTTTCTGAAAGTCTAATATTGTGTCAATATCTAAGGAAATTAAAGTTTCAGGCATCAAGTTACTAAAAAATGTAACTAATAATTTCTCAGGAGCATTTCTTACACTTTTTGGATTATTTATAATTCTTGTTTTCGACATAAGGTGCTCTAAAATATGAGTATAAGTAATATAATTCATGTCAAAAGGTGGTTCTTGCCTCATTAAAATAATGTCTATTTCCGAAAAATTAGTTTTATATGGTTTCCCTAATTTGAAATGATTCTTTTCCTCATCTCTTACTATAAGAGGCTCAATTAAAGATGTAACCTTTCCATTATCATAGGTTAGCTTTTCTGGTGTATAATGAAATATATTATGACCACGCTTTTGGGCTTCAAGACATAAGGCAAATGTCGTATCTCCAGATATAGATAAAGTTTTAATATGATCCATTTGAAATGCTATATTAAGACTCATTAGATTTTTTTCCTTTTAATTTTAGAGCAGCATTATATACCTCTTTTCTTGAAAGATTAGTAAATTTAGATATTTCTTTTGCTGCGTCAGATAATGACATTGTCGCGAGCATCTTTATCAATATTCGATCTATATTAACAGATCCCCCTAAGTCATTAGAACCTTCAACCACTATTACTATTTCACCTTTAATACTTTTTCGAGATGATATATTTTTTATTACATCACTAATTTTGTAACTTATTACTTCTTCAAATTTCTTTGTTAATTCTCTACAAACTGACATATTCCGATCGCCAAATATCTCCAACATTATTTCAAGGCTTTTTAAAAGTCTTTTTGAGCTTTCAAAGAAAATTAATGATGAATTAAAGTTTTTTAAGGAAGTTAAATATTCTTTCTTAGCTTTTATTTTAACTGGTAAAAAGCCTGAAAAAAAGAACTTATCAGTTGGTAAACCCGACATTATTAGGGCAGCTATTGGTGAGGAAGGGCCTGGGCAAGAAGTAATTTTTATATTTTTACTTTTTAATTCTTTTACTAATTTAAAACCTGGATCTGAAATTAATGGAGTTCCAGCATCTGAAACTAAGGAAATACACTTTCCTTTTTTAATTTCATCAATAATAAATTTTCTAGTCTTGGGGTTGCTGTGTTCATGATACGAATGAAGCTTACATTTAATATTATAGTGATTGAGTATCTTTAGTGTAGTTCTCGTATCCTCACAAAATATTAAATCTGATGAATTAAGCTCCTCAAGTGCCCTTATTGTAATATCTTTTAAATTCCCAATTGGAAGGGATATTAAAGTTAGAGCGCCCTCCTTAATATTTTTCAACTAACAGCTCCTTTGAAAATAGTTCAAATGCCTTGTTTCTATGAGAAATACTATGTTTATATTTTGGTTCCATTTCTCCAAATGTACTCTCATGGCCATTAGGGATAAAAATAGGATCATATCCAAAACCATTATTGCCC
The DNA here is from genome assembly GCA_002170885.2 of Rhizobiales bacterium TMED168. The sequence goes on from NHHR02000013.1 coordinate 105,910, forward strand.
CTCGGTGGAAATGTTAGGGTTCCATCAACTCTGCCTTTAAAAGTTTTATAATCACCATCTGGCCAAGAAACAGCTAAAACACATATAAAATAGGCTGATAAGTCTTTAGACTCTTTTTCAATAAGGCTTTTGTTTATTTCATTTGCTGCATATAAAAAATCTTTATCTGGGCCTGCCCACCTTGCCGAATAAATTCCTGGATCACCATTGAGAGAATTTACACACAGGCCTGAGTCATCTGAAATAGAGATAGTCTTAGACAATTTTGATGTGGTAGAGGATTTTATAAGAGCATTTTCTTCAAAGGAAGAACCATTTTCCTCAGGCTCATCGATACCTAATTCACTAGAGGAAATTATATTTAAATTATAATTTTTTAACAGGTCTTTAATCTCACTAACCTTTCCTTCATTATGGCTAGCAATAATAATTTTTTCATTATCAATTTTTTTTTTCATTTAAACTTCAAATAATTTTTTTTGTATAATATTAATTTTTTTTATTCCCTTTTGAGCAAGAAGAAAAAGCTCAAAATATTTTTTTTCAGAAAACGGTTTTAATTCTGCCGTTGCCTGAATCTCTACAACACCGCCGTCATCAGTTAAAACAAAGTTGGCGTCTGCTTCAGCCTTAGAATCTTCATCGTAATCAAGGTCTAGAACAGAAACATTATTATAGATCCCACACGAAACTGCTCCAATACAACTAATTATTGGGTCCTTACGCAAATCCTTGGATTTTAAAAGGCTATCAATTGACTGTCTTAAGGCAACCCAAGCTCCTGTAATTGAAGCCGTTCTCGTACCACCATCTGCTTGAATTACATCACAATCAATGCTTACTTGAAATTCACCCAGCGTTTTTAAATCGATAACAGACCTCAGAGATCTGCCAATTAGCCTCTGTATTTCTTGGGTTCTTCCGCTTTGCTTACCAGTAGACGCCTCTCTTCTCATACGATCGGAGGTTGACCTTGGCAACATACCATATTCAGCCGTTACCCAGCCACTGCCAGTATTTCTTAACCACGGAGGGACCCTATTTTCTATTGAAGCAGTACATAGAACATGAGTATCGCCAAATTTAACAAAGCAGGAGCCTTCAGCATGTTTAGATATATCTAGCTCAATTTTAATATCCCTAAGTTCATCAAAGTTTCTTCCAGATGGTCTTTTCATCGCTTATCTCAATAAATTTAATATTTATTTTTATCTATGGGTTGAAAAATACTTTAATATATCACACATAACAAGACATAGTGCTATGAAATTCAACTTTGTTGTTTTTTAAAATAATTATTAAGGGTGAAATAATGGAAGAAGAAAAGGAAGAGCATGCAGAGAAAACTGAAGGCGGTATTAATCCAGAAGAAACCGTTTCTAATGAGTCACCAGTAAAAGAAACTGATATTGAGGAAATTCCATTAGAGGATAAAGTAAAAGAATTAGAAGATAAACTTTTGCGGTCAGCTGCGGAAGTAGAAAATATAAGAAAACGTTCTGAAAAAGAAAGAGTTGAGGCTTACAAGGTTGGAATTAGTCTTTTTGTAAAAGATTTTGTTCCAGTCCTGGATAATATTGAAAGAGCTCTATCTTCTATAAAAGACTCCGAAGAAGTAAATTATGAATCATTTGTTGAGGGAATTAAGGCTACAGATAAAGATATAATAAATCTTTTAGAAAAGCATGGAATCCAACAGATCAATCCTATTAATGAAAAATTTGATCCTCTTTTTCACGAGGCCCTTTTTGAATCAGAGTCAGAAAAACATGAGGCTGGATTTATTACTCAAGTAATTGAAGTTGGTTATGTTTTAGATAAAAGACTTATTAGACCTGCAAAAGTTGGTGTTTGCTCAAAAAAATAAATATTAGCAATGCACTTGTAAGAAAAAAAACAATTACCATATAAGCAATGTATTAAATTTGTATCCAAATTATAGGGAGTTTTATTATGGGTAAAGTTATAGGTATTGATTTAGGAACAACAAATAGTTGTGTGTCTATAATGGAAGGTTCGCAACCAAAAGTTTTAGAAAATGCAGAGGGGGCTAGAACTACCCCATCAATGGTATCTTTTGATGAAGAAAAGAAAAGATTAATTGGTCAGCCAGCAAAAAGACAGGCTGTTACAAACCCAACAAATACCCTTTTTGCTGTTAAAAGATTAATCGGAAGATCGTTTGACGACCCCGCCACAAAAGAAGACCAAGGAATGGTCCCATATAATATTGTTAAAGGTGAAAGTGGAGATGCATATGTAGAGGCTGAAGGTGAAAAATACTCACCTGCGCAAATTTCAGCTTTTATTCTCCAAAAAATGAAAGAAACTGCTGAAGATTATCTGGGAGAAAAAGTCGAACAAGCAGTTATTACTGTTCCAGCATACTTTAATGATGCTCAGAGGCAAGCTACAAAGGATGCAGGCAAAATTGCAGGCCTAGAAGTTTTAAGGATAATAAATGAACCAACAGCTGCAGCCCTTTCCTATGGTTTAGAAAAAAAAGAAGGTAAGCTAATTGCTGTGTATGACTTAGGTGGAGGTACATTTGATATTTCTATTCTAGAAATTGGAGATGGTGTTTTTGAAGTTAAATCTACTAACGGAGATACTTTTTTAGGTGGTGAGGATTTTGATACCATCCTAGTTAACCATTTAGCAGATGAATTTAAAAAAGAAAATAATGTTGACCTTAGAGAAGATAAACTAGCTCTTCAAAGGTTGAAAGAAGCTGCGGAAAAAGCTAAGATTGAGCTATCATCTGCATCTCAAACTGAAGTCAATCTTCCTTTTATTACTGCTGATCAAACTGGTCCAAAACATTTAACGCAAAAACTTACCAGGGCTTCTCTCGAAAGTCTTGTTGAGAAGCTTATTGAAAGAACTATTATACCTTGTAAGGCAGCCCTTAAAGACGCAGGAGTAGATGCAACAAAAATTGACGAAGTTGTTTTAGTTGGTGGACAAACAAGAATGCCAAAAATTAGGGAAGCTGTAAAAGATTTCTTTAAAAAAGAGCCCAATATGTCTGTTAATCCTGATGAAGTTGTTGCTATGGGCGCTGCTATTCAAGCGGGTGTTCTTCAAGGTGATGTTAAGGATGTTCTACTTTTAGATGTTACTCCTTTATCTTTAGGAATTGAAACATTAGGTGGAGTTTTTACAAGGCTAATCGAAAAAAATACAACAATTCCAACAAAAAAATCTCAAGTATTCTCAACTGCGGAAGATAATCAGTCTGCAGTAACTATAAGAGTTTTCCAGGGTGAGAGAGAGATGGCTAATGATAATAAACTTCTGGGACAATTTAATTTAGAAGGTATTAGTCCAGCCCCAAGAGGAATACCGCAGATAGATGTTGCTTTTGATATCGATGCAAATGGAATTGTTTCTGTATCTGCCACTGATAAAGCTACTGGAAAAGAACAAAAAATAACAATTGAGGCATCTGGTGGTCTTAGTGATGATGAGATTGAAAATATGATTAAAGAAGCTGAAGCAAACGCAGATGCTGACAAAAAGGTAAGGGAACTTGTTGATGCGAAAAATCAGGCAGAGGCAATAATTCATTCTGCTGAAAAAGGTATTGTTGATGCTGGTGATAAAATAACTGATGAGGAAAAAGCACCAGTAGAAGCTGCGATAAAAGATCTTAAGGAAGTTATCGAGAGTGATGAGTTAAATGTAATCCAAGAAAAAACCGCCTCTCTTTCACAGGCAGCAATGAAAATTGGTGAAAAACTTTATCAGCAAGAGCAGGAAAGCTCAGAGGATCCTGACCAAGGGGTAGAAGGAGCGGAAGATGCAGATATTGTTGATGCAGACTTTGAAGAAGTAAAGGAAGAAGAAACTGTTAAAGAAGAAGAGAAAAATTAACACCTAAAATTAACAACCGGACTGCTTCATATGGCAAAAAGAGATTACTACGATGTATTAGGTGTTCAAAAAAATGCCTCTGATGCCGAAATTAAAAAGGCATTTAGAAATTTAGCCAAAGAAAATCATCCAGATAGTAATCAAGGTGATGAAGGCGCTGAATCTCGTTTTAAAGAAATAAATGAAGCTTATGAAAGCCTGAAAGATCCTCAAACGAGAGCGGCTTATGACCAATTTGGTCATGCAGGTACTCAGGCTGGTGGCATGGGTGGAGGCTTTGGTGGTGGAGGTTTTAGTGGAAATTTTTCAGATATTTTTGAAGATTTGTTTGGCGATTTTGCTGGTAGAGCTAGCCAGAACTCAAATCAAAAAAGACAGTCGCGTGGCTCAGATCTTAGAGCTGAAATAAAAATAGATTTAAAAGACGCATACTTTGGAGCAACGAGAGAATTAGTTATAAATTCATTGGCGATCTGCGATGACTGTGACGGCACAGGAGCAGCTTCGGGCAGCGGTAGGTCGACCTGTCAACATTGTGGCGGCTCAGGAAGCGTAAGATCAACCCAGGGATTTTTCACAGTTGAGAGAACTTGCAGTGTTTGTAACGGTAAAGGATACATAATAGAAAATCCTTGCGGAAGTTGTTCCGGAAGCGGGAGAGTAAGAAAAAAAAGAAAGTTATCAGTAAATATACCACGAGGTGTTGATGATGGAACAAGAATCAGACTTGGTGGTGAAGGTGAGGCAGGAGAAAATGGAGGTCCCTCAGGAGATCTCTATGTTTTTATATCTATTAATGATAATGAATTTTTTAAAAGAAGTGATGCTGACCTTCTAAGCGAAGTGCCAATAGATTTTGTTACTGCTGCTCTTGGCGGACAAATAGAAGTCCCCACTCCTGACGGAAAAAAGATAAGAATTTCAATACCAGAAGGATGCCAAAATAATAGACAGTTTCGTCTTAAAGGAAAAGGTATGCCTGTACTTCAAACAAATAGATTGGGTGACCTTTATGTTGAAATAAGAGTTGAAGTACCTACAAAACTTAATGACAAGCAAAAAAATATTTTAAAAGAATTTTCTGAAATTAATAAAAAAAATACTAGTCCAGAAGCAAATGGTTACCTAGACAATTTAAAAAGGTTTTTTACTGGTTAAGGTTTTTTGTGAAAAAATTTTCTTTTTCTTTTTGGATTACAAGACCTACATATCTCGCATTCTAAACCCCAACATGATCTCGCTGTACAAAATTCTCTCCCCCAAAAAATTATTTGAAGATGCAGTTTATTCCAAGACTTTATATTAAAAACTTTTTTCAAATCAATTTCAGTTTGTCTAACATTTTTACCATTTGTTAATCCCCACCTTTGGGCTAACCTGTGTATATGTGTGTCTACTGGAAAAGATGGAATATCAAATGCTTGGCTCACCACTACAGATGCCGTCTTATGACCAACACCAGGCAATTTTTCTAAAAGTAAAATATCATTGGGAACAATTGAATTAAATTCATTTACCAGAATTGATGACAAGTTTAAAATTGCTCTTGATTTTTTAGGCCCCAAACCACACGGCTTTATAATAGAATAAACTTCTTCGTAGGATAGCTTAATCATTTGTTTTGGAGTTTTAGCCTTTTTAAACAAATATGGAGTTACTTTATTAACTCTTTCATCAGTACATTGAGCTGATAAAAGAACAGCCACTAAAAGAGTATAGGGACTGTTATGATTTAAGGGTACGGGTACTTTTTTATAAACCCGATTTAAAACTGAAGAAATTATTTTAGCTTTTTCTTTTCTATTCATAAATTTATTAATTATTTATTATTGAGTAAATGTACCATTATAGAACTCATAGGATATAGGTTGTCCTGTTGCAATTTCCTTTTTTAATATTTCTTCTGGAGTTAATTGCTCTATATGCATAACAAGAGCCCTTAATGAATTACCATGGGCGCTAACCAAAATACTATTATTTTCTAAAAGTAGTGGTAATATTTTATCAAGATAATAGGGAATTACTCTTTCAGCCGTATTTTTTAGACTTTCACCACCGGGGGGTGGAATATCAAAAGATCTCCTCCAGATATGGATCTGGTCTTTTCCCCATTTTTCTCTCGCATCATCTTTATTAAGACCCGTTAATTCTCCATAATCTCTCTCGTTTAAAGCTTGATCTCTAATTATATTAATTCCACCCAGCTCAAGTTCATTCAAGATTATATCTGCAGTATTTATAGCTCTATCAAGAGTGGAGGTAAAAAGGTAAGAAAAATTTTTTCCTTCCTTTTTCAAAAAGATACCCGTTTTATATGCTTCGTTAATACCTTGTTTTGTAAGACCTGGATTTTCCCAACCTGTAAATAGATTTTTTTCATTCCATTCACTTTGTCCATGCCGAACGAGAGTTAGATTAGCCATCAAGCATTCCTATTTATCTAAACCAAGAACATCTAATGTTGAAAAAAGGCCAGGACCTTTATCAATCCCCCACTCTGCAGACCTAAGAGCGCCTATTACAAAAATATCCCTATCCTCAGCGTAATGTGAAATAACAATCCTTTCGCCAGCTCCAGCAAAAACTACAGAATGATCACCAACTACTGTCCCACCTCTCAAGGACACTATTCCAATATCACCTTTTTTTCTTAGTAAATCTGAACCGTTTCTTGAAATATCTAAAGATGAATCGAGATCAATGCCTCTTCCATCAGCCACAGCATTTGCCAAATCTCTTGCTGTACCAGAAGGGGAGTCGACTTTGTCCCTGTGGTGCGTGTCAGATATTTCTATATCCCAATCATTATCTAAGGACTTTGCAAGTTTTTTTACAGTTCCAAGCATAGCATTAATACCTAGACTCATATTACCTGACTTTATTATGGTGGCATGTCTAGAAGCTGCGACTATCTGCTTTTCCTGATCATCATTAAAACCTGTTGTACCTATGACATGTACTTTTCTAGCTTGCGCAACTAGCTCAGAAATTTCAATAGTTGAATAAGGAGAGCTAAAGTCAATGACAACGTCAGACTTTATAACGCACTCTAAAGAATTATCTGTTATAAGGATACCTGTCTTATCTCCACCAACAATAGATGAGACGTCCTTTCCAAGATGATTTGATCCCTTTGCCTCAATAGCACCTACAAGGTTAAAATGGTCAAAAGCCATGGCTTTCAATAATATTTGTTTGCCCATTTTACCTGCGGCACCAACAACTGATATATTTATAATTTTTTTCATTTGCTCACATTATCACAATTAAATATTTCTTAACCATATTTCATTCACTTTATGATTAATATCTTTTTTTAAAATGAGGTCTGCCCTATATTTTGTTGGAAGAATATTCTCATTAAGATTTTTCAAATTAATTTTTTCCCAAATTGAATTTGCAACTTTTTTTGCTTCATCGTCATCTATTGATGAAAATCGATTAAAAAAGGCTCCCTTTTCTTTAAAAGCAGATGACCTTAGTGATAAAAATCTCTCAACATACCAATGCCTTAGTGACTTCTCATCGGCATCTATATAAATAGAAAAGTCAAAAAAATCAGAAATTATCGGGGGTGTTTTTTTTTCTTTTTTCTGGGGTGATTGTAAAACGTTAATACCTTCGAGAATAACAATATCTGGACTTTTTACAACTAAACTTTCTGAGGGCACTACATCATACAATAAGTGAGAATATACTGGTGCTAAAATTTCTTTTTTTCCTTCTTTTATTTGTGAAAGGAAATCAAAAAGTGCTTTAGTATCATAACTTTCTGGAAAACCTTTTTTATCCATTAAATTATGCTCTTCCAAAAATTGGTTTGAATAAAGAAAACCATCAGTTGTAACAAGCTCAGTATTAAATTCACTAAAATGTTGCTCAAGTAGGGACTTGAATATTCTAGAAAAAGTCGATTTACCTGCAGCAACCGACCCAGCAACGCCAATTATAAAAGGAACACGCTTATTAGAAAAATCAAAAAATTTACCGATCTTAGTATTTAATGAATTACAGTTATTTATATAAAAACTTAAAAGATGTATTAATGGTAAATATGTTTTATCTACCTCTTCAAGGGAAATTGTTTCTCCAAACCCTCTAAGTCTTTCTAAATCTTCTTGTTTCAGTTCAGAAGAGCTTCCTTTTGTTAATAAAGACCAGTCTCTAAAATTGAACTTCTTATACAACTTTAAATTTTCGTCGGGTTTAGACATGAATTTATGAGGACATTCTATTTTTTAGCTCTTCGTAAACTTGCTCTGGATTAATATCTAATTTCTTAAGAAGCAAAAGCCAATGATAAATTAAATCTGCGCTTTCATTAACTGTATCTTCCTTTGTTTGGCTTAAAGCAGCGACAAGTGTTTCTATTGCTTCTTCCCCCATCTTTCTTGCGACATAGCTTATATCTTTTTTTAAAATAGTATTTGTATAAGAGTTTTCATCTTTTCCCTTAGATTTTTCCTCTATTATCAGCCATAGTTTATCAAGAGTCTCTGAATTATCTGTCATATTAAATCCTCGCCTTTTTATAATAATTAAAGTCGAACAGAAATACCAGCCTTACTCATCTGTTCTTTAGCAAGTTTAATAGGAATTTCACCAAAATGAAAAATTGAGGCAGCAAGTACTGCACTAGCGCCACCAATTTTTACACCATTAATCAAATCATTGACATTACCAACCCCGCCGGAAGCTATAACTGGTATTGGTATATTGTGAGAAACAGCTTTCAACAAAGAGTTATCATACCCTGATTTAGTCCCATCTTTGTCCATTGATGTTAATAAAATTTCACCTGCACCTAAAGAGCTTATTTTTTTTGAAAACTCTACAACATTGATGCCAGTGGAATTCCTTCCCCCATGCGTAAAAATCTCCCAATTATTTTCTGATACATTTTTAGCGTCTAATGCAACCACTATACACTGACTGCCAAATATTGAACTTGCTTCATAAATTAAGTCAGGATTGTTAACTGCAGCTGTATTAATAGAAACCTTATCAGCTCCAGATGATAAGAGACTTTGTATATCTGAAATATTTCTTACTCCGCCACCAACTGTTAATGGCATAAAACATTTTTCAGCAGTTTTTTTTACTGTATCAAGTAAAATTGGTCTTTTTTCGTGACTAGCAGTTATGTCTAAGAAACAAAGTTCATCAGCACCATTCCTGTCATATGTCTGAGCAGCCTCAACAGGATCACCTGCATCTACAAGATCTAAAAAGTTAATTCCCTTAACTACCCTACCGTCCATCACATCTAGGCATGGTATAATTCTTGTTTTCAACATTATGACCTCACAATATCTAGAGCTTCTTTTAGATCAATTTTTTTGTCATATATAGCCCTTCCACAAATCATTCCTTCAATTCCACAATTTTCATTTTTTTTAATTTCAACAACATCTCCAATAGTCGAAACACCTCCAGAAACTATAATTGGTATATCAACAGAGTTAGCCATTTCAAGAGTTGAGGCCATATTAGGGCCATCCATGACACCATCCTTATCAATATCAGTGAAAATAATCGCACAAGCACCTTTTTTTTGAGCAACAACAGCAAAATCTTTTGCATCAAAATCGGAATCTTTTGTCCAGCCCTCTATTGATACCATTCCTTTTCTTGCATCGATTCCAATAGCAATTTTATCGGGAAAATCTAAGCACGCCTTTTCTAAAAAAGTTATATCGTTAACTGCCTTAGTTCCTAGTATAATTCTTTCAATATTAATGCTTATTAAAGATTTTATATCTGTAATAGTTCTAACTCCTCCACCAAATTGTATTTTTAAATTAGTTTTTAAAGCTATTTTTTCAATGATATTAAAGTTTTCCAATTTACCATTTTTTGCTCCATCGAGATCTACAATATGTATCCAATCACAGCCCATATCTTCGAAAAGCATTGCCTGATCAAGAGGGCTATTATTAAATATGGTCTTTTTTTTAAAATCTCCTTTTTCAAGTCTTACGCAAGATCCATCGTATATATCAATTGCTGGTAAAAAAATCATGGGGACCACTTAATAAAGTTTTTTAAAAAGGCAACCCCTGCACCTTGACTCTTTTCTGGATGAAATTGTGTACCCAAAATATTATCCTTACCAAGAGATGAAGCAAAATTGTTGCCATAGTTAGTGGAAGATATTACTGATTCACTTGACTTAGGAGAAAATCTGAATGAATGAACAAAATAAAAATCCTTATCTTCTAGTTTTGTAAAAACTGGATGTGATCTTTCAATATTAATTTCATTCCACCCCATGTGAGGGACTTTAAGAATATTATTCCCTGGATCCAAAGGAATTACATCTCCTTCAATCCAGTTCAAACCTTTATGTTTTCCACCCTCAAAACTCATAGTCGACATTAACTGAAGGCCAATACAAATCCCCAAAATAGGTTTAGCAAGTTTTAATGCTGCCTCATCAAGAGATTCTTTTAGGCCATCAATTTTTTTAAGCTTTTTGATACAAGATTCAAATGCACCTACGCCAGGTAAAATAAGTTTATCTGCTTGTATTATTTTTTCAGGATCTCTTGTTAAGACAACAGAACCATTAATGTTGGTTTCATTTACTGCCAACTCAAGAGCTTTTGTAGCAGAGTGTATATTTCCACAACCATAATCAACGACTGCAATAGATAATTTTTTCATAAAAGTTTAACTTCCAAGTGAACCTTTGCTTGATGGCGACCTCCCTAGTTCACGAGGGTCAATAACCATTGCATCGCGAAGTGATCTAGCAAGACCTTTAAAACATGACTCGGCTATATGGTGGTTATTTTCTCCATAAAGGTTCTCGATGTGAACATTAGCTCCTAAATTTTGAGAAAAGGCTGCAAACCATTCGTGAAAAAGCTCTGTATCCATTTCTCCCAAAACTGCTTTTGAAAATGAAACTTTCCAAATTAAGCTTGGTCTTTTTGAAATATCAACCGCTACTCTTGTCAATGTTTCGTCCATAGGAATTACAGCACTTCCAAAACGTTTAATGCCAGAAAAATCACCTAACGCCTCTGCGATAGCTGAGCCTATAACAATACCGGTATCCTCTGTGGTGTGATGTTGATCTACATGAAGATCACCCTCGGCTTTTAGCTTGAGATCTATTAAAGAGTGGCGTGAAAAACTTTCAAGCATATGATCCAAAAAACCTATACCGGTTTCAACTTCTGAAACACCTGAGCCATCAATATTTATTTCAGCAAAAATATTTGTTTCACGAGTTTTTCTCTCGATTTGAGCTTTTCTATTATTTTTAACATTCATCTTCAAGCCTCAACATAAATAAAATACTAGCGCTTTCTTAAATGTAAGATAAAAGCACCTTCTCCTCCTTGTAACCTGTGAGCATTAGAATATCCAACAATTAAAGGGAAAATTTCAACTTCCTCAAGCCAGCCAAGAAGTGCATTCTTTAGTATCCCTTTACCCTTGCCGGTTACAATAAGAACATAAGTATACTGATATTTACAACATGTGTCTAAGAAAGAAAGAAAGGATACCTTAGCTTTTTTTACATTTAGACCGTGCAAGTCAAGGGCGGCATCTGTTTCTATTTTTCTTGTAGCAAGTTTTCTTATTGTTTTCTTTGCTAAAATTCCTGGCTTTGGAAGTTCTTCTTTTTTTCTATAAATATATTTGTCGCCATCTTTATGAGCTAAGACGTCATTAGGGCTACTATCCTTGTTCTCAACTTCAAAATTATTCTTAATGAAATCATTCCAAACTATTAGGTCCTCATCTTCTCCCATTTTTAATCATCAGCGTTTGTAGATATTAATTCCCACCCAGGGTCTTTGCTTCTTATTGATTTCTGAAAAATCCAGGTATCTTTAATTACTTGAGGAGAGTCTTTATTGCCCTCTATTAACTCTTCATCAGAATTCATTCCATAACTAATCATTTTTGTTTCAAAAACTACCTGGATCTGAACCATGTCTTTCAGCAAGGTTGCATCTTTAATTTCCACTGAATCAAATTCAATTACATCATTAAAAAGTTTTTGTTTAAGTTTATTCCTGAGCTCAATGGCTTCTGCGAAACCATCATACACATCTCCACTTATAAAATCTTTAATTGAGCTTAGATTACCCATGGCATAATTTTGTACAATCATCTCATATGCTTTCTTTGAGCCCTCTATAAAACTTTGCTGGGTAAAACTTTTATCACTAACGCTCAAATAATTTAAAATTTCATCTTTCGTGTTTAATGATATAGCATCGCTCTGTTTAGTTTGTTTTGGTTTTTTAAAATTATTAAATTTAAAATTAGATTTGTTATTGAGAGGGTCTTCATTGCCCGTTCTTTTACCTAATGCCGACCTAAGCCTTATAAAGGCAACAACTGCGAAGACTAAAAGAATAATATTCATTGGATCGAATGGATTGCCCATTTTAACTGTCCTTTATAAAAGCTATTTATACTATTTTCTCTTATAGGAATATACAGTAAGTTTAAATAGTTATTTAATTTTTTTGGAGAAAACTTGATTTATCCTTTAATAATATTTTTTCTAGTTTTGCCTATCATTGAAATATGGGCACTTATAAAGCTTGGTGGTTATTTTGGCTTTATCGGAACCTTAGTTTTAATAATCGGTACAGCTATTATAGGCATATTTGTTGCGAAGCAACAGGGTTTAGGATTATTTTTTTCGCTACAATCGAAGTTAGCTCAGGGTAAACAAGCACTTCCTGAGGTGGTTGAGGGTATAGCGCTTCTTTTAGGGGCGCTATTTTTTATTATACCAGGAGCTGTAACAGATATATTTGGTATTGTGCTAATAGTACCAAGTATTAGACGATCAATTATAAAAATTATCATCAATAAGATAATAATGGAGCTAAGAAAGAGAGAAAATAGGTATTAGCCATTTTTGAGCCAAATAGACTGCTTAGGGAATGACAAGAGAAACTCCTTATGATTTTTTTCATCAGCTTCTGAGATCCTTGGCTCCAATTTTTTTTTCCTTGATAACTGGCTAATGTATGACTTGTTAATTCTATTAACTGGTGATCTAGTGATTGAAGATAATTCAAAATTGGGCTCTTTCCCTCCAACAAGCTCAAGATAAACCTCGGCCAAAAGCTCTGAGTCTAAAAGCGCTCCATGAAGCTCTCTGTTTGAGTTGTCTATGGAAAACCTTTTGCAAAGAGCATCTAAGCTATTTCTCGCCCCAGGATATTTAGTCCGCGCTATTTTTAATGTATCGACAACCCTATTAGTTTTTATTTTTTCTTTTTTGGCCCTAGATAATTCACTGTTTAAAAAGCCAACATCAAAGTCAGCATTGTGAGCAACCAAAGTACTGCTTCCGATAAAACTAAGAAAGTCATCAGCTACATCAATAAATTTTGGCTTATCAACCAAAAATTCATTGGTTAGGCCATGAACTTTTTCAGCTCCTGGGTCCATTTGTTTTTCAGGATTTAAATAAACCTGAAATGTGTTGCTTGTTGGTACATGATTAATAAGCTCAACACACCCAATTTCTACAACTCTATCGCCGTTATCAGGGCTAAGCCCAGTCGTTTCAGTATCTAGTACAATTTCTCTCATTTTAACTCTAATTTTTTTAAGATATTTAAAACCTGTTTTTCAGCATCGTCAATACTTATAGATGTATCAACAACAAAATCAGCCATTTCACACTTTTTTTTATTTGGAATTTGAGAATTTAATATTTTGTTAAATTTTTCTTCTGTCATATCTGGTCTTTTTAGGACCCTTTTTTTCTGTAATTTTTTTGATGTTGACACAACAACAATATAATCAACATTTTTTTCTCCGCCTGTTTCATATAGAAGGGGTATGTCTAAAACAATAGCCTTTGATTTTTTATATTTTTCAAAGAAAAACTTTCTATCAATAACTAAAAGAGGGTGAATAGCTTTTTCAAGTTTTTTTATATTTGAGGTATTTCCAACAACTTTATCGCCTAAAATCTTTCTATTAACAGATCCGTCTTTATTAATTGCTTCAGGGAATAAGTTTCTAACAGCAAGAGCTCCTTTGTTTCCTGGTTTATATAATTTATGGACAGAGGCATCTGCATCATAAACAGGTATACCTAAATTTGAGAAAATTTTTGCTGTCTCGCTTTTTCCCATTCCTATAGACCCTGTTAAGCCAATTTTAATCATTCACAAATTACCTCATAAACTTTTTCATATAATTTTTTAAACTTTCTGTAACTATTGGCTTTTTACCATAAAAGGCCTCAAAAGCAGGAACTGCTTGATATAAAAGCATGCCCATACCCCCCAAAGTTTTGATACCTAGCTTTTTAGCCGCAATTATATTTTTTGTTTTATATGGGTTATAAACAATATCAGCAAATACGTCTAAACCCCGATATTTCTTAAAATCTATTTTTAAATCTCCTTTTGTGCCAAGCATGCCTACAGAAGTTGCGTTTATTAGAATTGTAAAACCATTTTGGTGGTTGTTTATATCTTTTAATTCTAAGGCACTGGCTCTAATTCCAGCGCTCTTAATAAAATTTTCAGCTCGTTTAATATTTCTATTAAAAAAAATTATTTTTTTCGGGCTAAACTTATCTAAGGCGTAAGCAATACTTTTTGCTGCTCCACCCGCTCCGATTATAGCAATACTCGAGTTGGAAAGCTTAATATTAGGAAAGCTTTCTTTAATGCTTTCCACAAAACCCTCCCCATCTGTATTGCGGCCCTCTAATAGACCGTTTTTTACTGTAAGTAAATTTACGGCGCCTAATATTTTTGCGTTTTTTGTTAGTTTATCGCAAAGTTTTGAAGCTGACTCTTTGTGTGGAATAGTTATATTTAAACCACAATAATGATTTTTTTTTAAATCTAAAATAAATTTAGCCAGGTCGTCTGGTTTCAACTCGACTTTATCATAAGAGCCACGGATATGATATTCATTTAGCCAAAAGTTGTGAATTTTTGGTGACCAACTATGAATTATTGGAAATCCTATAACGGCGGCTTTTTTCATTATTTTTCTATCCCTTTAGCATTGAGCTTCCTAAGCTTTTCCATTAATGGTAGAAGCGGAAGACCTAATATCGAAAAAAAATCACCTTCAATCTTTGAAAATAATTGTGCGCCTTTGTTTTCAATGGAGTATCCACCTGCTGAAAGCTTAACATCTTTTCCAACATCCCTGAGATAGCTTTCTAAAAATTTTTCAGAAAATTTTCGCATTTTCATTTTTGGAGATTGCTCGTTTTTCCATATAATTTTATTATTAAAAAAGATAACTGTTGCAGAGTTTAAGTAATGTGTTTTACCCCTAAAAAGCAGTAAATTTTTTTTTGCTTCTTTTAGATTTTTTGGCTTATTAAAAACTTTTCCGTTAAAAGATAAGACTTGGTCTGCCCCTATAACAAAGCAATTATTCCTTATTTTTGAAATAGCTTGAGCTTTTTCTTTAGCCAAGATTAAAGCAAGATCTCTAGGTTTACCTTTATAATTTTTTTTTGTTTTTTCTTCGTCCACACCCGAGTTAAGTGCTGTGTACTTGACACCAGCTAACTTTAAGATATTTTTTCTAGACTTAGACGTTGATGCTAATATTATTTTACTATCTTTTGTTTTACACATTTTTTTGTTCTTTCTGCGATAAAATGTTCATTATTGCTGATGAGGTTTCCTCAACTGACCTTCTTGTAATGTCTATAACAGGCCACCCTTTGTTCGCAAAAATTCTTTTAGCTGCAGTTATTTCCTCTTCAACTTTATGGATATCGATATAATCATTATCTACGACACTAATGCCAAGAGTTGCAGATCTTTTTCTCCTAATTTCTACGAGTGCATGTGCTGACGTAATAAGTGCAACAACTTGTGTGTTCTTAATCGCATTAAGCTCATCCGATATGCCAATGTGTGGCACTAATGGATAATTTGCAGCTTTTATTCCTTGATTGGCCAAATAAATGCATGTTGGAGTTTTTGATGTTCTGCTAACACCCACAACTATTACATCAGCTTCTTCTAGATTTATTTGGCCTTGACCATCGTCATGTTCTAAAGTGTAATTAATGGCTTCAATTCTTTTAAAATAATCATCGTTCAAAATATGCTGGCCGCCCGGTTTGTTAATAGCCTTAATTCCTGTATATTTTTCTAAAAGGCTGACTATATTTTCCATTACAGGGAAATAAGGAATATTTTCTTTCTTACAGAATTTTTCAAGTTTTTCTCTTACTTCTTCTTCTACTAATGTACAAAAAACAACACCTTTATCAATTCTTATTGTTTCTAGAACTCTATTTAATTGAGTAATTGTTCGAACCATTGGATATGTCTTTTCCTGATAATCAAGTTCGGTAAACTGAGCTGCAGCTGCGCTTGAAACGGCTCTTAAAGTTACTCCGGTTGAATCGGATATTAAATGTAAAGTTAAGGATTTTCTTATTTCTTTTTTCATAGTATTAATAACTTGTTCACAACATGTTGATATAAGTATTATTTTATAGAATTATAATAAACTATACAATTAAACATAATCTAATGTTTTTTTTTCAACACATAATATTATAACAATAAAGATGGTGATCTTATTATTTATATTTTTATCAACATAATTAACACTTTTAATTAATTGTAAAATCTATGTTTGTTATTAAGTTGTTAGTTAATCTTTAAAATTTTTATTGTGGATTAGTCATGTATACTTTATTAATCCCCAATATAACTGTTACTACTACATAATCTATATATATATATAGTATATTTGATAGATATTAATTAATAAAAAATATAATTTTGACTAAAATAACTTATATATATATAATATAGGATCTTATAAAAAACTTCATTACATTCATGGAAAATTTATGAAAGAACTTAAATTACAAGATCTTAAAGAAAAATCAGCAGGTGATTTAATAGAATTTGCTAAAAAAAATGGTGTAGAAAATGCTAGCTCTTTAAGAAAGCAAGAATTGTATTTTGCTATTTTACAAAACTTAGCAGATCAAGAAATAGAAATTCTTGGTCAAGGTGTTATAGAGGTACTTCAAGACGGTTTTGGCTTTTTAAGATCATCAGACGCTAATTATTTACCTGGACCTGATGATATTTATATCAGTCCATCACAAATAAGAAAATTTTCATTGAGAACAGGTGATACGGTTGAGGGATACATTAGGGGACCTAAAGAGGGAGAGAGATATTTCGCACTTGTTAAGGTAAATTTGATTAACTTTGAAGATCCAAAAAATATGAGGACAAAAGTTCATTTTGATAATTTAACACCTTTATATCCAGAGGAAGCCTTAACAATGGAGATTTTGGAAGAAGAAAAAAAAGATCTTTCAGATAGAATTATAGATATTGTTGCTCCATTAGGTAAAGGACAAAGAGCTTTAATTGTTTCGCCACCAAGAACAGGAAAAACAGTTCTCCTACAAAATATAGCTAACTCTATTACGAAAAATCAACCCGAGTGTTACTTAATTGTTTTATTAATTGATGAGCGTCCAGAAGAAGTGACAGATATGCAAAGATCTGTTGACGGTGAAGTTGTTTCTTCAACATTTGACGAGCCAGCGACAAGGCATGTAGCTGTTTCAGAAATGGTTATGGAAAAAGCTAAAAGGTTAGTTGAGCATGGCCGTGATGTTGTTATACTCCTAGATTCAATAACAAGGCTCGGCAGAGCATTTAACACTGTAGTACCCTCATCTGGGAAAGTTCTAACAGGAGGTGTTGACGCCAATGCACTCCAAAGGCCGAAGAGGTTCTTCGGTGCAGCAAGGAACATTGAAGAGGGTGGATCGCTTACAATTATCTCAACAGCCTTAATTGATACTGGTAGTAGAATGGACGAGGTAATCTTTGAAGAATTTAAAGGTACTGGAAACTCAGAAGTTGTTCTTGACAGAAAGATGGCAGACAAAAGAGTTTTTCCCGCAATAGACATTATGAAATCTGGCACTCGTAAAGAAGAGCTTCTTTTAGATAAAGAAAAACTTCATAAAATATACGTACTTAGAAGAATTCTTGATCCTATGGGAACAGTTGATGCAATTGAATTTCTTTTAGATAAACTCAGTCAAACACAGTCTAATGATGAGTTTTATGACTCCATGAACACATAAGTAAACATGACAATATATGCTCTTTCAACTGTTCCAGGAAAATCAGGAGTAGCAATTATCCGAGTATCTGGCAAGCTAGCAAAAAAGACAATAAAAATTTTAACGAAAAAAAATACTAAGCCGAGAAATGCTACGCTCTGCAAAATTTATGATAATAAAAACAAAATCATCGATGAAGCTGTTGTTATCTATTATGAAAACGATAAAAGTTTTACAGGCGAACCTGTTGCTGAATTTCAAACGCACGGTAGTC
This sequence comes from Rhizobiales bacterium TMED168, assembly GCA_002170885.2. The sequence continues at coordinate 124,146 of NHHR02000013.1, forward strand.
TATCTGTATTATCAAAATTGCTTGATGAACTCTCACTTATTAAAGGTCTAAGACAAGCTGAGCCAGGAGAATTTACGAAAAAAGCCTATTTATCTGGTAAGATAAATCTTGTACAAGCAGAAGGGCTTGCTGACTTAATAGATTCAGAAACAGAGAAACAGAGAGAGCAAGCACTTCTTCATTACGGCAGTGAAGTTACTGATAAATACTTACGATGGTCTGAACAATTAAAAACGTCTCTCGCACTCATAGAGGCATCAATTGATTTTTCAGATGAAGATATACCTAAAAATCTTTTACGCGATATTAAGGGCATATCTAGTAAAATAAAAAAAGAAATGTCAAAATTTTTAGAGACCGAGAAAAATGCTCATATCTTGAAAGATGGTATAAAAATTGCCATCATTGGTAAAACAAATTCAGGAAAGTCAAGTTTAATCAATTACTTATCGAGAGAAAAAATTTCAATTGTATCCCATAAACCAGGTACAACAAGAGATATTTTGCGATCCCAGAGAATTTTTTTAGGAATTCCAGTTACAATTATTGATACAGCTGGCATTAGAAATTCTCAAGATGCTATTGAGAAAGAAGGCTTAGAAATGGCAAAAAAAGAACAAAAATTAGCTCACATTAAGGTTTATTTAGGTTCTAATAACGAGAAAAACCCGTTTCAAGGTGTTGATATGGATGTTTCTGATAATGATATTGTCGTAATAAACAAAACAGATCTCAAGAAGAAGCATAATTTTAGTCCAAATATTTCTATTTCTCTTAAAGATAATAGAAAAGTTAGCCTTTTCGAGAAAAAATTAGAAAAAAAGATAAAAAATATTGCCTCCACAAACACTGGGGCCTTTCTGACAAAGAAAAGACAAAAGACTCATCTTATAAAAGCAATAGAGTTACTAGATATGATTGATGGTAGTGATCTTGAAATAATTTCTTTACATACAAGAGAGGCCTTAAAAAATATTGACAGCATTACAACTGAAACAGACAACGAAGAGGTTTTGGGAATAATTTTTAGTAAATTTTGTATAGGGAAATAGATTGTTTCACGTGAAACAATTAAGTCAAAAGTTAATTCCAATAATTAACTTAATATTTCTTGATAACAATAAATTTTACTATTATTAATAGTAATGGTTAAATATGACGTTATTATTATTGGTGGTGGTCATGCCGGCTGTGAAGCTGCCGCAGCATCCGCAAGAATGGGCGCTAAAACCGCTCTTATAACAAATAAAATTGAAACAATTGGCGCATTGTCTTGTAATCCAGCCATGGGGGGGATTGGAAAAGGTCACTTAATTAGAGAAATAGATGCTCTTGACGGGATAATAGGAAGGATTTCCGATTTATCCGGCATCCATTTCCAGGTATTGAATAAAAGAAAGGGCCCAGCCGTCCAAGGTCCAAGAGCGCAAATAGACAGAGAGCTTTATTCAAAACATATGAAAAATGAGCTAATAAACACTCCTCTGCTAGACATAATAGAAAACTCTGTTCAAAATTTAATTATCAAACAAGGTAAAAACATTAAAGGGGTTATTTGTGAAGATGGATTAGAGGTTTTTGCACTATCAACAGTACTTACAACAGGAACTTTCTTAAATGGTGTTATTCACTGTGGTAAAAAAACAACACCAGGCGGAAGAATTGGAGAACCGCCATCTACTGGTCTTTCTCAAGCTTTAAAAAGTTTCGGTCTAAATCTTGGAAGGTTAAAAACCGGAACACCAGCTAGACTCTTTTCATCATCTATTGATTTTTCTTTGTTGGAAAAACAAGACGGCGATAAAATTCCTGAGACATTTTCTTATCTTTCTTCTGAAATTGTTAATGATCAGCTCCCTTGTTATATAACAAGGACAACAAAAGAAACCCACAGGATTATAAAAAAAAATATTCTAAAGTCTTCTATCAATTACGGAAATATTTCTGGCATAGGACCAAGATATTGTCCGTCTGTTGAAGACAAGGTGGAGAGATTTTCTGACAAAAATAGCCATCAAATTTTTCTTGAGCCCGAAGGCCTAAATAGCCAGCTTGTTTACCCAAATGGAATATCAACCTCTCTTCCGGAAAAGATACAAGATGAATTCATAAAAACCATTCCCGGTTTGGAAAATGTAAAAATTGAGAAATATGGTTATGCAATTGAATATGATTACATTGATCCGCGTGAGCTTAATCATTGTCTAGAATTAAAGAAAACAAAAGGGCTTTGGCTTGCTGGGCAAATAAACGGAACAACTGGTTACGAAGAGGCAGCTGCACAAGGTCTAATAGCCGGAACAAACGCAGCATCTAAAAGTTTAAATAAGCAAAAGCTTCTTTTGGATAGAGCTGATGGTTATATAGGTGTTCTGATAGATGATTTAGTTGTAAAAGGTGTCTCTGAGCCTTACAGAATGTTTACCTCAAGATCAGAATATAGGTTAAGTTTGAGGGCAGATAATGCTGATGAAAGGCTTACAGATATAGGTATAAAAGTAGGTCTTATTAGCAGAAAAAGACAAAACCTTTGGAGAAAAAAGAAAAAGAAGCTCTCAGTTATCAGAAAAAATCTTAAAGATCTTAAAATTTCTCCAAACCTTGCAAATAAAAAAGGTCTTAAAATTAACCTTGATGGAAAAAAACGTTCAGCTTTTGAATTATTAAGTTATCCTGAAATTGGTTACAATGATTTAAGGATTTTTTGGCCAAATCTTGAGGACTTGCCTTATCAAATTGAAAAAACAATATGTGCAGAAGCACTTTATGACAGGTATCTTATAAGACAGCAACTTGACATAGAAAAATTTAGAAAAGATGAAACAAAAAAAATAAATCCAAATATTAATTATAAAAGTATTGTGGGGTTATCTAATGAGAATAAAGAGAAATTAACTAAATTAAGACCAGAAACTCTTGGCCACGCTCAAAGAATAGATGGAATTACGCCTGCAGCCATAGGATTAATAATATCGCATTTGAAAAATAAACAAAGGGCGTAAATTGTTAATTCAAAGGAAAAAAGAAGACAATCTTATTACACCTAAAGAAAAAGATAATTTAAGGGAATATGCTAACTTGGTCATTAATGCTAACAAAAGTTTTAATTTAATATCAAGAACCACTGAAAAAGATATTTGGACAAGGCACATAATTGACAGCGTTCAACTCATCGACTTTTTTCCAGCAGATGCTAAAATCTTTTGTGATGTAGGTTCTGGTGCTGGTTTTCCAGGTATTGTTCTTAAGATAATTAATAATTCTTTTGATGGTTTTATCATTGAGCCAAGTAAAAAGAAATCAGACTTTATTAAGTTTGTTTCATCCGAGATGGGTTTAGGTCTTCGAGTGATACAGAAAAGATTTCAAGATATAAAAGAGACAGATTTACCGTTTTTTGACATAATTACGGCAAGAGCTCTTAAACCTCTAAATATACTTTTAGAATTATTTTACAAAAATCTAAAAAATGGCTCGGTTTGTATTTTTCCAAAGGGAGAAAATTGGGAAAATGAAATCGAGATTGCAAAAAAGTATTGGGACTTTGATTATTCCATTGAAGGTAGCATTACAAATAAAAAGTCAAAAATTATTATTTTAAGGGACGCAAACCGTCGATATGGATAAAAAAATATTTTCTATCATTAATCAAAAAGGGGGTGTTGGTAAAACAACGACAACAGTTAACCTTGGTACAGCAATGGCAGCTTGTGATGCTAGGGTTTTACTTATTGACATGGATCCGCAGGGTAATCTGTCAACCGGCTTAGGTATTTCGCCATTAAATAGAAGTATTGGGATATATGATATTTTATCATCAAAGAAAACAATCCAAGATTGTGTAATCAATACTGACATACCAAACTTAGATATAATTACAGCAAATGAAAACCTTTTAGGCGTTGAAATTGAATTATCATCAGATGAGGACAGAGCGATTAAATTGAAAAAAACTCTAAAAAATATTAATAAAGAGCAGGAAAGCTATGACTTTATACTTCTTGATTGTCCTCCAGCCCTTAATATAATTACTTTAAACGCCTTGGGCGCCTCTGATGGAGCAATTGTTCCTTTGCAGGCAGAATTTTTCGCATTGGAAGGACTTAGCCAACTTTTAAAAACTATTGATGGTATAAGTTCAACGATAAATCATAATCTTAAGCTTTCTGGCGTGGTTTTAACAATGTTTGATAAGCGTAATAATTTGTCTTTACAGGTTGAGGAAGACGTAAGGTCTTATCTAGGAAAAAATGTCTTTGAAACAAAGATACCAAGAAATATTAGATTATCGGAGGCGCCATCTCACGGAATTCCAGCACTTATATACGATCATAAATGCGCAGGCAGCGAAGCTTATATTAGCTTAGCAAGAGAGTTTTTGGAAAAAGTAAATTGGGAAGTTAAGTAAATATTTAAAAAGGTAAAAATATGAAAAAAGGATTAGGAAAGGGTCTTGCAGCTCTAATTGGTGATTTGGATGAAAAAACTGATAATCTTCAGGATAAGTTTAGCAATGATGGATTTAATGATCAGGCAAGTATCCCGATAGAGTTTTTAACACCCAATAGGAATCAACCTAGAAAAAATTTTAGCGAAACATCTTTAGACGAACTCTCTGCGTCAATAAAACAAAAAGGCGTCTTGCTTCCAATTTTAGTAAGGCAGATGCAAGAAAAAGATGAATTCCAAATTATCGCTGGCGAGAGGCGGTGGAGGGCTGCACAAAAAGCTGGGCTCAACGAAGTACCTGTCATAATAAGAAAATTTAATGAAAGTGAAGTTTTGGAAATTGGCTTGATAGAAAATATGCAAAGAGAGAATTTAAATGCTATTGAAGAAGCTCTTGGGTTTGAGAGGCTTCAAAAAGAGTACGAATATACGCAAGAAACGCTTTCTAAGGTTTTAAGTAAATCTAGGGCGTATGTAGCAAATGCAATAAGGCTTTTGTCTCTGCCACACAAAATACAACAATTTGTTCAGAATGGAGATTTATCGCCAGGTCATGCTAGAACGCTTATAGTGCTATCAGATCCTTTGCCGGTTGCCAAATTTGCAATAAAGAAAGGGATGAGCGTTAGGCAGCTTGAGAGTTATGTATCATATTTAAAAAATGATAAGAAAAAAAAACAAAACAAAATTAATACAAAATCGCCTGATACTTTGTTGCTTGAAAAGAAACTAACCGATAGCCTGGGCCTCGCTGTTGAAATAATTCAAGGTAGCGGAGAAAAGGGCGAACTAAAAATTAAGTTTTTAACCTTTGATCAATTAAATTTAGTTTGTGAAAAAATTTCTTAGATTATTTTTTTGCAACATTCGCAAGTCTTATAACAATATCTCCAATTATGCTTTTTCCCATACCTGGCGTTGTTTTCGAAAGAAAATCACTCTCGGTTAAAATTTCAAGCGCTCTTTCAGTTTTATATATATTCCATCTTTGTGTTTGAGCTTTAAAAGTATTCATCTCTTTAAAAAATATTGGTGGTCTTAAATTTTTTATAGCTTCATTTAGAGATAAACCTGACATCAAGCTCAAACTCACTATATGTAGTTTTTGAAAATGTAAAATTAGTGTTGAAATAAATTGCGGGGGTGTAATACCTTGAAGAAAAAGTTTGGTTAAATTTTTCTTGGCTAATAATGTGTTACCTAAGCAAATATTTGCACATAATTCACTTAGTTGACTTTGATTAGTATCAAATAAAATTTCTTTTATATTATTTTCATTTAATTTTTTATCTTCCGAAAACTCATAAAAAAGCATTACTCTTTCGAGCGCATCAGCTAAATTACTTCTTTCTAATCCACAAATTGATATGAGCGCGTCTATTCCTAGATCGTTAATAATGAATTTTCTAACCTTTACTTGTCTTTTGATGAAATTTTTTATACTAGCAATATCATCTTCGTAAAATGCTACGATTAGCGAATCTTTAGATTTTTCTATGGTTTTTCTTATGGAGGATCTTGGTGATAAATTTGCTGCTTTTACAAGCAGAGTTATCCCTGGGAAATCTCCTTTTAGAAACTTTTTTATTGGTTCTGCCGATTCTGAGTTTTCCATATTTACTCTTATATATTTCCTGCCGCCGTTAAAAGAAAGCGAGCCTATTTCGGTAAAGAAATTATCAGAGTTTTTTATTATATCTTTAATGATAAATTCTGAAGCAGTAAAAACATCATTTTCATCAAACAGGCTTTCACATAATTGGTCGTAAAGCTCTCTAATAACAAAAGTATTGGGACCATAAAGAAGAATACACCTTACCTCTGTCTCCCCCCTTTTTAATATAGTATCAATATCTTGTTTTTTTCCTTTCATTATTAGTTCTTAAATTTTTTTGAAAATAAAGCTAATTGATTTCTTATATCGAGTGCGATAGTTGCAGTGAGCTTTGATACAGAGTCATTTTTTGCGATTTCATTTGAGTATGGTTCCTCTAGTCTATTGAAAGCATTAGAGCCTATGCTCTTACCGGTGAATAATATTATATCAGAATTTTTCTTTCTTATTTTAAAGAAAACAATTATTGAAATACCCATCCTAGTTACTTTTTCATCCTCACGAATATCAATATCATCAAATCTTTTTTGTATATCAAGTTCAACCGTATAAAGGTTTTCATCTTTATTGTTTAAAAAAATCAATCTTTTAAGAGAACTATAAACCTGATGAAGATCTTTGTTTGATTTATTAGGCTCAATTATGTGATATTCGCTTAATATTTTTTCAGAGTAAAGTGGCTCAAAAGTACATGCCATTTGGAGCGTAATCAGAATAAAAACTGATAAAAATTTTTTCTTAAATAACAATATTAATAATCCTACCAGGAATAATTATAAGCTTTTTAATTTTTTTGTCGCTAATTAAAGACTTTACATTAGGATTGTTCAAGGTCATTTCCTTTAACTTTTTTTCCTCTATATCTCTATTTATTTCTATTTCTGCTTTCTTTTTTCCATTAATTTGTATTGGCATTTTGATAATATTTTCCACAACAAGACTTTCGTCAAATTTTGGCCAGGGTTGATCGCAGAGTAGTCCCTTATTACTTGCAAACAAAGACCATCCTTCTTCTGCAAGATGAGGAGTGATAGGTCCTAGCATTACTAAAAGAAAAGAAAGCATTTCATTAGTGATCTCTGAATTAATATTATCCTTTTCTTTTATTTTATTTATATCTCCTATAAATTCATAAAGACTTGCTATCACCTTATTAAATCCAAGAGAGTCTAAGTCTTTTGTAATTTTAAATAGAGTTTTGTGTGTTTTTTTTCTTAAAACAAAACTTTTTTCATTAATTTCTGTAATATTTTTTTGCCCGAGATTGTTAAGTTGATTTATTGTTTTCCATATCTTTTTTATAAACTTACCAGCAGCATCGACTCCTGATTCAGACCAAAAGATATCTCTTTCTGGGGGTGAGTCAGATAATACAAACCATCTTGCAGTATCAGCGCCAAATTTTTTGATTATTATCGTTGGGTCTACTACATTCTTCTTAGATTTAGACATTTTTTCTGACGGACCTTTTTTTAACAGCTCACCTGTATCTTTTTGAAAAATTTCGCCATTTTTTACTACTATTGATTGTGGGTCAATCCACTCACCTTTCTTGTTCTTATATGTTTCATGACATACCATTCCTTGAGTAAACATACCTTCAAATGGTTCGCTTATGTTTAAATGTTTAGTTTCTTTAAGTGCGTTTGTAAAAAATCTTGAATACAATAAGTGAAGTATTGCATGTTCAATTCCGCCTATATACTGATCTACAGGTAACCAGTAGTTTGTGGCAGATATACTGATGGGATTTCTTTCATCAAGCTCACAGAATCTTGCAAAATACCAAGATGAGTCAACAAACGTATCAAGAGTATCGGTTTCCCTGATTGCTTTAAGACCAGTTTCCTTACACTTTGTATATTTCCAGGTAGGATGTTTTTCTAAAGGATTACCTGGTGAAGTAAAATCTATATCATCTGGCAGTGTTACGGGTAAATCACTTTCGGGAACCGGAATTATTTTACCATCCTCTCTATACAATATTGGTATTGGACACCCCCAATATCTCTGTCTTGAGATTCCCCAGTCACGTAGTCTAAAATTTATTTCTCTCTTTCCTTTATTACTCAGAATTAGTTTTTTTATGGTTTCTTCTTTCGCCTCTTCAATACTCATACCATTTAAAAACTCAGAATTTATTATTTTTCCTTCTCCCAAATAGGCTGCACTATTGCCAGTAGTTTTTTCATCTGAGCCATTAGGGCTTATAACAGGGATTATCTCAATCGCATATTTTTTGGCAAATTCAAAATCTCTTTGGTCATGTGCCGGGCAACCAAAAATTGCACCGGTGCCATACCCGCCAAGGATGAAATTTGCTACATAAACATTAAGGAATTTATTTTTTATGAATGGATGTTTTATTTTAAATCCAGTTTTGAAACCTTTTTTTTCTGCTTTTTCAATGGCCTCTTCATTTGTACCTAATTTTCTACAATCAGTTATAAACTTTTTTAACTTTTTATCTCTTTTTTCTAGTTTTTTTGCTATGGGATGATCAATTGATATTCCACAAAAGGTGGCGCCAAACAAGGTGTCTGGTCTTGTAGTAAAAACTCTAATGGGTGTGCAATCCTCACCATCGATATCAATGCACTCAAATTCAAAAGAAACACCAGTAGATTTTCCTATCCAGTTTTCCTGCATAACTTTAACTTTTTCAGGCCAGCCTTCTAGGTTTACTAATTGATCTAATAATCTTTGAGAGTCTTCAGATATTTTCAAAAACCATTGAGTTAAAACTTTTCTCTCAACTAACGCGCCAGACCTCCATCCCTTTCCATCAATAACCTGCTCGTTTGCTAAAACAGTTTTATCAACCGGATCCCAGTTGACTTCACTTTCTTTTCGATAAGCTATTTTAGCTTTATAAAAATCTAAAAAAATTCTCTGTTGGTGTTTGAAATATTCAGGATCACATGTTGCTAGTTCACGCGACCAATCAATAGAGAGACCAAGGGATTTTAATTGTGAGCGCATATTTTTTATATTTTTATAAGTCCATTCTTTTGGGTGAACTTTCTTTTCCATTGCTGCATTTTCTGCTGGCATACCAAATGCATCCCAGCCCATTGGATGTAAAACATTATCCCCTTGAGCCTTCCTGTATCGTGCAACAACATCCCCAATTGTGTAATTTCTTACATGCCCCATATGGATATTACCAGACGGATATGGAAACATTTCCAATATATATTTCTTCGGTTTTTTTTCAGAAATTGGGCTTGGTAAAAAAGATTCTTTTTCAGACCAAATTTTTTGCCAATATGGTTCAATTTTATTAGGAAGGTATTCAGGCATTTTTATATTTAACTACTACCAAGTGAGCCAATTCTTAATTCACGGGCTTTGGTTAAAATAGATGCCTCTACAAGCTTAGCAGTTTCTGGATTTACTTCTGCTTTTGTCCATTCTTCAGATACTTTAAGTTCTCTGAAAACACTAACACTTAATGCATCAGCTCTTAGTCTCCTGTCTTTTACATAAATGTTTATTTTTATTCTTTCATTAATATTTTCTGGATCAAGATACCATTCTGTAGATATAACACCTCCAATTGGATCTGCGATATCAATCGGTATGAATGAAACTGTGTCTAAGCTTGCCCTCCAGAGGAAAGCATTAACAGCCATCGATATTTGTGAATTTATAATTTCAGATGTTTCAATGTCTGTACTTTTTGAAAAAGGGTTTAATCTGGCGCAGTTAGTAACTAATAGTAAAACACACAATAATAAAATGATATTATTTTTTCTATTCATTAGTTGAACTCCCAATTAAAATAAATTATGTAAATCTTTTTTATAAATAACAGTAATTCTATTTTATCTCAAAAACAATTAAATCAAACTTTTATATTTTATTATTTATGATATCCGATAAAGTAAATATTAAAGATAAAGAAATCATGACAGATATTATAAAAAACCTTTCTTTGGTAAAAGAAAAAATTAAAAAAATAGCCCTTAAGTTCGACAGAGATCCATCTGAAATCAATTTAATTGTTGTAACAAAAAGATTTGATATTGATAGTATAAAGCCATTAATAGATGTTGGTCACTTAAGTTTTGGAGAAAATAAGGTCCAAGAAGCAGAAAAGAAGTGGTCAAAAATTTTATCAAATAACAGCGACCTTGATTTGCATATGGTTGGCTCAATTCAATCAAATAAAATTAAAACGGCTTTAGATATTTTTACTTCAATTCACTCAGTCGAGAAAATAAAAACATTAGAGTTGATTGATAAGAATATTTCTTCATCGTCAAAATTAAGGCAGTTATTTTTACAGGTAAATATATCTGAAGAGATATCTAAGGGAGGTATTTTTATAAAAGATATTGATAATTTTTTTAATGAAGCAAAAAAATATTCTCAAATTAAAATTAATGGATTGATGACATTGCCCCCAAGAAACGAAGATGCTTCAGTTTATTTTGCTCTATTAAATAATTTATCTAAAAAAAATATGTTAAAATATTTAAGTATGGGAATGAGCAATGATTTTGAGTCTGCTATTGCCATGGGTGCAACCCATATTAGAATAGGTGAAGCCATAATGGGGCCGAGGGTCTAAATTGAATATTAGAGTTTTTTTATTTTCTGATAATGATACGTTAAATACAATTCTTAACGAACAATTTGAGATATTACCTTCATATACGCTTATTGCATTTGATAAATTTTCTAAGCTAAGAAAAATTACTGAATTTAATAGAAACGATATTGTATTATTTTATTCTAATAATAAATTTGAGATTAAAAAAGTTAAAAACCTTTTATCTGACAAAGTTTATTTTTTTCCAGCTATTGTTTTTGGATCATCTGAAGAAATTGTGAGAGTAAATAAGGATGGATTAATTTTTTTAAAAACTCCTTTTAGCTTTCTCGAACTCTTAAAAAATATTGAAAAAACAATTTTACAAAGAGATATTATTGAATATTCAAACTTGAAGCATAAAAAAATAAATCTAGATATGGCAGGAAAATATTTAAAAAATAATAATTTAAATATAAAACTGACTGATAAAGAATCTAAAATCATATGGCATTTAATTAAAGCAAAAGGAAATCCTATAGGACAAGAATTTTTGTTAAATAAAGTATGGGGGTATAATAAAGATATTGAAACTAAAACATTAACTACTCATATTTATACATTAAGAAAAAAAATTATTAGTCTAAACAATATTCTTTCAATAGAGAATTCTGAAGAAGGATATTTTATAAAATAATTAGAATTTAAAATCTGCAATTAATGGACTATGGTCAGAAGGCCTTTTCCAGCCCCTAATTTCTTTCCTAATTGAAGCATCTGTTATTTTTTTATTAAGAGATTGGCTGATCCATATATGATCTAGTCTTCTGCCTCTATTTGATAAATCCCAATTTTTTGATCTGTAGCTCCACCAACTATAAAGTTTTTCTGAGTAGGGATGAAATTCCCTTAGTGCATCAATAAAATTGATAGAGGCTTGAAATTTATATAACTTTTTTACTTCAACTGGTGTATGACTTACAATTTTTATAAGCTGTTTATGTGACCATACATCATTTTCATGAGGGGCAATATTAAGATCGCCAACTAAAGCTATCAATTTTTCACCTTTTTTAGTTTTCATATATGAAGTTGCTTCATCCAAAAAATCTAATTTGTGCTTAAACTTTTCATTTAATTTTGGGTCCGGTTCATCACCCCCTGCAGGCACATAGAAATTGTGAATATTAAAAAAATCTTTTTTTATTTTTAACTTAAGAGAAATATGTCTGCCATCTAATTTTTGACAGAAATCTTTTTTTTCAACGTTTTCTACTTTTAGGTTAGTAGCTATACATACCCCGTGATAACCCTTTATTCCGTTTACATGTATATTTTTTAATCCTATTTTTTTAATATCATCATATGGAAATGATTCATTTGGACACTTTGTTTCCTGGAGGCAAACAATATTAGGTTCAAATTTTTTTATTATTTTCTTAAGTGAATTAATTCTTAATCTTACAGAGTTAATATTCCAACTTAATAAACGAATATTCATACCAATTTTATTTAAGCGTCTAAGATATTATCCCACATCTCTTCAATCATCATTTCATAGTCAAAGTCTAATATTGTTGAGGTGTCTTCATATCTATCGATTATTTGTGCATTTGGAAATATCGTTGAATCTTCTTTATAACTTTTTTTAGCCAAATCTATTGCCATAATATTTGGTGTAGCAGCTTGGAGGTTTTCAGCAATTGATCTTGAATTTTTTGGTTCAAGCATTGAGTTTATTATTGAATGACTATCTTCAATTTTTATAGAGGAACTAGTAATGCAAGCACAATCTTGCCAAATTAAGCTTCCCTCTCTTGGAAACGTAAAACCAATATCTTTATTTTCAATTTTTTTAAAATCTTCATTACTAATAATTGCAAGATCTACTTCTCCATTGATAAGAAGTTCAGCTCCATTTTTTTTGCCAAAATCTTTAATATTTTCTTTTTGGCGTTTAAGAAGCTTTTCTGCTTGATTAATCCACATTGGGTCATTTGTATTTAAGCTTACACCCATATATTTAAGGGCTATTTGGATCAATGTTCTTCCTTCGCCTAAAAGGGCAATTTTTCCTGCATATTTATCAGAGTCTAGTAACCATCTCCATGTTGAAGGTGGTTCTGAAAATACATTTTTTCTATAGGCAATACCTATTGCTCCATATGAAAGCGGAACGGTATATTTTCTATTTTTGTCAAAGGCAGAAGTACTAAATTTTTGGTCAATAAAAGTACTATTAGGTAATAGTTCTTTATTTAATTCAGTAACTCTTTCATCATCAATTAAGTTCTCTATAAAAGAATCTCTTCCTATTAATATATCATAATTATTTTCATTAAAATTTATTTCTGACTTAGAATTATAGGTAATAGAATTTATCGAAGAATTAACACCTTTCTGAAAATTTGATACTAACTTATCTGATAAAAAATCAGTTGGTGAACCAAGGTTTAATGTTTTAATTTCCTCTTGAGAAAATAAACTCAAGGGACGCAGTATTATTCCAGCTGATATTAGGCTAAATCCAGAAATGAATCCTCTTCTAGTTGTTTCTTTCTTTTTCAATTTTTTAATCATTTTTGACCACCCTTTTAATCAATCACTTTTTTACCAAGAATAAGTAACAGTTTCTATAATATTATTAAATAGTTTTATTTTATTTCAAAATAACTGTCCATTAGCGAATTTATTTTCTTAATGTTTGAGAAAAAAACAGTCGTTTCTTTTTTTTGGGTATCAATTATTCTCCATTGCCTAAGCTCAGGTACTGGGTAATCTGCAGTTATGAATATTGAGTTCCTTGACGATTTTTTATTTGTTCTCAGCTCTAATGTTGCTATTTTCCCAGTCACCAATAAATTTTCAATATAGAAACTCTTTAGAGTTAAATTTTTAGACAAGAGGTTTGAAAGAGGGCTATCTTCTAAAGAATAAAAGTTAGTTTTGCTTTTATTGCTTTCCTTAAAGGCAAGCATACCATTTTTTATATTTATTTGCATCCCCGCTGGATAAGAATAATCAAATTTTAGATAACCACTACCGTTTGAATAAAAGATTCCTTTTGACACCTTTCCAAATTGATCAATTTGACTAAACTCTCCTTTTATACTTCCAAGTTCTGCTAAATATATTTCGAATTTTTCTAACCATTCCTCGTCCGACAATAACCCTTTTTCTGTTGCAAAGATATTTGCTGAAAACGAGAATAAAAATATCATCACCAAGAGAAATCTTTTTATTATCATCATTTTTTTATTATCTCTCTTTTACCCTGATTATTTGGCTCTGATATAATTCCCTTTTCTTCCATTTCCTCAATAATGCGGGCAGCTCTATTATAGCCTATTTGAAGTTTTCTTTGGATATAGCTTGTTGAAATTCTCTTATCCTTCATTATAACTTCAACAGCTTGGTTAAATAAAACGTCATCAGACTCATTTCCTTTGATATCATTGCTTGTTTCTTTATTTTCTTTTGTAAGTGCTTCTATATATTCAGGTGACTCTTGATTTTTAATAAATTTTACGACCTTCTCTACTTCATTATCTGATACAAATGGTCCATGAACTCTAACAACTTTTCCACCATCTGACATATAAAGCATATCGCCTCTACCAAGTAATTGTTCAGCCCCCATCTCATTTAGGATTGTTCTACTATCAATTTTTGACGCAACCTGAAAGGCAATTCTAGTAGGAAAATTAGCCTTGATTGTTCCTGTAACAACATCAACAGATGGTCTTTGTGTGGCCATTATTAAATGTATACCTGCTGCTCTTGCTTTTTGTGCCAGGCTTTGAACTAAGTGCTCAATATCATTTCTAGCTACTAACATTAGATCTGCCATTTCATCAATAACAACAACTATGAAAGGCATTTTTTCAGGCTCTATCTCTTCTTCAGAATATAATGGCTGGCCAGATTGATTATCATAACCTGTATGAATTTTTCTTATAAATTTCTTTCCTTTTCTTTTATATTCCTCAGCCTTTATATTAAAAGCATCCATTGTTCTTACTGATAGCTTTGACATTCTGTTATATCTATCGTCCATTTCCCTTACAACCCATTTAAGTCCAACTACTGCTTTTTTTGGGTTAGTAATGACTGGAGTTAACAGATGAGGTATGCCGTCATATACTGATAACTCAATCATTTTTGGATCAACCATAATTAAGCGACATTCGTCGGGCTTAAATTTGTATAGTATAGATAATATCATTCCATTAATACCAACAGATTTACCAGACCCTGTGGTACCGGCAATCATTAGATGAGGCATTCTTGATAAATCGGCGATTGTTGGTTCTCCACCAATATTTTTACCTAAACTCAAAACAATTCCATCTTCTTTATTTTCAAAAGTATTACTTTCAAGAATTTCTTTTAAATAAACCGTCTCTTTATCATCATTTGGTAGTTCTATACCAATCGAGTTTTTTCCTGGAATAACTGAAATTCTGGCAGAGGTGGAACTCATTGACCTTGATATGTCGTCCGCTAAAGAAATAACCCGAGACGATTTTACTCCCGGTGCAGGCTCTAATTCATAAAGGGTAATAAAAGGACCTGGTTTTACACTAATTATTTTCCCGCTTATTCCAAAATCAGTTAAAGTTTTTTCAAGTAAATCTTTATTTTGTTCTATCTGTTTTTCAGAAATCCTTTTTTTACTTCTTTCATCTGGAATTTCATTCAGAAGTTCTAAAGATGGTAGTTTGTATCCTGATTTAATATCGAGGTTATCTTTCTTAGTTTTTTCACTCCTATTATTCTTTTTTCTTTTTGTTTTAGCAGTAAACAACATCTTTTTCTGTTTAGCCGGCATTACCTCTTGAATTACGCGGTTTTCATTTTCAGCCAAATTATTTAAATGTTCTTTATTTTCAGAAAAACCTCTTTTTGCAGGAAGTATTCCATGAGTTATTAATAGAGAGCCAATTATTCCTATTACCAAATAACTTAAGGTTATGAAAGTGCTTGCTTGTGTAAGGTCTGAATTAATAGCAATACTTAGCTTGTAAATAAGTATATCAACTTCATTCATTCCAATAGACCCAACTATACCGCCACTATTAAAGCCTTTTTCAAAAGAGGTTGCTATAAGGAAAATACCAAAAATTAGACTAATAATTTTAAGCCATAGAGATTTTAATTTTTTTATAATTTTATATAAGCCTAGCATAATAATTATTAAAGGCAGCAGTATTGAAATTGTTCCTAATAACTGAACAAAAATGTCAGCTATATAGGCACCTGGTTCTCCGAGATAATTTTTTATAGGGCTATCAGAAATGGTATTCAGACTTTTATCTAGGCCATTATAAGAGCCAAGAGATATTAATAATATTAATCCAATACCAATAATGAAGATTCCAATTAATATATTTATTATGCCAAAAAAAATAGAAAATAGTTTATTTTTAAAGGCAACTAAAAGATTAGATACATAGTTAGTTACTCTCTTTATAACTCTCATTCTTTTCCTATTAAGCAAAATTAATAAAAACTGCGAATCAGCTACATAATCACTTGTTATAGTTATGATCTGCAAGAACTTTCTGATTATAAATTAAAATCAATTTCATTTTTAGTTTATTTATATTAATAAATAAAAATATGAAAAAAAAAATATTTGATATTGTTATTTTTGGTAGTGGCTTAACAGCAAAAACTATGTCCCTTGTTGCTCGTAATTTAGAGTTATCTTTTAAATGTATTGATAATAAAAATTATAATAATGAGACTAAAGAAGATACACGTAGTCTTGCTCTTTCGGTTTCTTCAAAAAAAATGCTTCATACTTTAGGGGTAAAATTAAAAGCTAAAGCAGTAAAAAAGATGGTTGTAATTGAAGGGGGCCTGGGTGAAGAAAAAATAAAGTCAATGTTAACTTTTGACTCAAATCTCACTGATGAAGACATTGCCTTTATTGCTGAGTACCCAACAATTGAACAATCTATTGAAGATACCCTTAGGATAAAAAAAAATGAAATAACTCAAGAAGAAGTTTTTAGTATAAATAAAGAATTAGATTATTCAAAAATAACCTTTACTAATAAAAAATCTATTTTTGCAAAAACAATTATTTTTACAGAATTATTAGATGTTAAGTTGCAAAAAATATATAATGTTAGATATAACTTTTCAGAGTATGGGCAAACTGCTATTTCAGCAACTTTAAGACACACCAAGGCCCACAAAGGATACGCTTTTCAGTTTTTTCAGAAAAATGGACCCCTTGCCCTGCTTCCAATGATAAGTCAAAAAGGAAAGAATTTTAGTTCCTTAGTGTGGACTGAAAAAACAGATAATATTTCCTCAATTTTATCTTCAAAAAAGAATCTTGAAGATAGTCTAAATTCACTTTGTTCCGATTATTTAGGAAAAATTAATATAGCAAAAGGTCCAAGTTCTTTTTTATTAAAAAGATTGACCGGAATAAAGGCAATATCTGATAGGACATTATTTATTGGTGACGCATTGAGAGCGATGCACCCTCTTGCAGGCCAGGCATGGAATCAGAGTTTAAGGGATATAGCTTATATTGCTGATGGTTTGGTAGAGTCACAAAAATTAGGACTAGATTTATTTCAATGCCCTTCGATTGTTAGTTTGGGAAAGAAAAGAAAAATTGAGACAGATATTTTAATCGGCAGTATTGGATTTATAAATTCAATATATCAAGCCGATACGTCACTAGCCAAGGGGCTTAGAAGAAATTTGATGAAGTTAGCTAATAATTATAGACCATTAAAACTTTTTTTATTAAACGAGGCATCGGGAGGTGCTTTAAAAAGACCAAATCTTTTGAATGGCATAAACCCTGGTTCGGATATTATTTAATTAATTTTTCGTGCTTCTTCTGGAAGCATAATAGGTATCCCATCTTTAACTGGATAAGCAAGGCCTGCCTTTTTGCTAATGAGCTCGTTTTTTTCGCTATCCCAAACAAGGCTATCTTTTGTTAATGGACAAACAAGAATTTCTAATAATTTTGGATCAATTTCTTTTGTCATAACTCCTCATTGTATCTGTTCTGTACCTGGTCCTGAAGACATAGACATTTCTGTCATTGCAATCAACATTTCACTTCTTTTTTCAAGTGTTTCAGCCTCAAGGAGTGCTTGCTTTTCTTTTGATTTGTATGGACTGAGTATACATAATGAATTTACTAATAATTCTGTAGAAGAATTACTTATGGCATCCCAGTCGATGGTTAAATTATTATGTTCTAAATATTTTTTTAAGGAATCAATAAGCTTGTCTCTTTTGACACTATCTTCTCCATGCCCTTTAACAAGGTCTGATAAAAATTTTGTGTAGTCTACCTGAAACTGCCTATAGGGTGTAACTACTTCTAGCTCAGGGCCAATTGTAAATCTACAGATTCCGGATAAAGTAATCAGCATCCTTTTATTAGCAACCTCGCTGTATGAAGTAATTTTTCCTAAGCAGCCCGTACTGTATAATGAATTGCCATCATCTTTATTAGTCTGAATCATTGCCATTAGTCTATCACCTGACATTGCGTGATCAACCATTTCTAGATACCTTTCTTCAAAGATATTTAGCGGTAGCTGAGTCCTTGGCAGTAAAAGAGCACCAGGCAGAGGAAAAACTGACACTTTGGGAGGTAGCTCTTCAATATTTTTATATTTTTTAAAAGATTTCATATTTAACTAAATAGCATTGATGATAGTTTTTTTCTTCCCTCAATTACTAAATCATTTTGACTGCCAAGAATATTAAAAATTTCTATTAGCTGTTTTCTTGCCTTTCCGTCATCCCATTTTGGATCAGCCTCAACAATCTGTAACAGTTCATTTATTGCAGTCTCATGTTCACCTGAGGAAGTTAATAATATTGCAAGTTCTAATCTAATTTGGTGATTGCCAGGATTTGCTTTTAATTTCTCTTTAAGAACCTCTTCTTGACCTTCAACTATTGGATTTTCGATAACATTTTTTTGAATTTCAATTTCAGATCTCACTGAAATATAATCCTGATTTTTTTCAGCCTCATTGGGAAGATTATTAATAATTTCTATTGCTTCATTAATCTGATTATTTCTTAACAAGCACCTTGCTAACAAGGATTTAGCTGAAATATTATCTGGTTCAATTTTAAGAACTTCGGTTAATATTATGNTTGCTTCTTCGAAATTATTTTTTCCAATGTACTTTCTTCCGGCCTCTAAGTTTTCTTCTGAGGATGAAGATTTATTTAATGCGCTTATTTTATTAACAAAATCAGAAATATTTTTTTCTGGTTGTACGCCAATAAATCCATCAACTGGTTGGCCATCAGAAAACGCCATAACAGCTGGTATTGACTGAATTTTTAATTGCTGGGCAACTTCCGGTGACTCATCGATATTCATTTTTGCTAGAATAACGTTACCGTTTTTTTCATTTACAAGCTTTTCTATAATGGGAGTTAATTGTTTGCAAGGCTCACACCATGGGGCCCAAAAATCAACTATAACTGGTTTCTCTTTTGATTTTTCAATAACATCAGACATGAAGTTTTCAGTAACAACTTCCGTTACATAAGAAAGTTCATTTGGCTGAGATACCTCTTGATTATTCTTTGGTCTTTCTATCTCCATTTTTAGAGTGCATCATCCTGAGTTTCGCCAGTTCGAATTCTTATTGCCTGGTCAATATTAGTAACAAATATTTTTCCATCCCCAACCTTACCAGTCTCTGAACTTTTACTGATTGTGTTAACAACTTGATCAAGTTTAGTTGCAGGAACAACAATTTCAATTTTAATTTTTGGAACCTCAGTAGTCTTATACTCGGCACCTCTATAAATTTCTGTTTGCCCCCTCTGTCTTCCAAATCCTCTGATTTCGGTAGCAGAGAGACCTTCAACACCTATATCTATTAGAGCATTTCTTACATCCTCATATTTATGAGGCCTAATTATTGCAGTAATCATTTTCATCGTTTCACTATCTCCTGAACGTAAAGCAATTTTTACAAGTCTTCTAATTGCTTCTGAATGAGAAGGAAGATCTGTTTGTTCTCGTCGCCACTTGTCAACATCATTACGAAAATCGGTTGAGGCGACTAATTGTATTCTTTGATCTTGTTTTTTCATGTCCCCTTATTTCATTATAATATTTATAATGCCAATATTTAATTTATAGCACAAAGATCCTAGTAAAGTAAGTTTATTAAAACTAGAAATATTAATCTATTTTATTTACATATTCTGAAGTTTGAAATAATGTCACAAATACTTTGCGGGTGTAGCTCAGTGGTAGAGCATCACGTTGCCAACGTGAGGGTCGAGAGTTCGAATCTCTTCGCCCGCTCCATTTTTAGATTAGGCAAGAATTTAAATAATTTTACTTGCCTAACCTATTTTGAAATGGCTCATAGTTAACCTTGTTGTTGACCTCTATAGATCATTTTTTTGTTATTTTTTGATTTCTTTTCAGAAGAACCATCATGGCTAACGCCTCTATAAGTACCTTGACTCATTTGTGATTTCTTTTCAGACACTATATTGTCATTTCCTCTATATTTTTTCATTTTAGTCTCCTTAAATTAACTAATTATTTATTACACTTATTACTTGAGTTACACACTATACATATATTACATACCTGTCAATAAAAAAAATTAACATTTGTGTTTTTTTTCAAAACCCAATAAATAAAGGCTTTAATGGTGCCTTTTTTGGTTAAAAGGGAAACAGGTTAAATTCCTGTACTATACCCGTAACTGTAATAAGGGAGTGAGAAATCATTATGCCACTGGCTCTGCTGGTAAGGCGATTTCAAGCGAAGATCTTTAAGTCAGGAAACCTGCCATTATGTCGTTCGTTCAAAGCCGGGAATAGCTATCTGAACAGGATTTTCCTTAGAAACGATAAATTTATTAGCAACATTTGTTGCTTTATTANTAATAATTGTGAGAGGAAACTATGAAAATCTATAAGTTGGCAATTTATATATTGCTTCTAAATTTTGTATCAAATGACTACTCTTATTCTCAAGAACAGGATACTTCATTTCAAACTAATAAAATTGAAAACATAATCATAAAAAGCTCAAGGATTATTTCTGATGCAAAGGACATTGGTTCTAGCATATACGTAATATCAAAGGATCAAATTAAATCCCGAGGTTTTAAAAATGCTATCGATGCAATTAGTTCTGCCCCAGGTGTAACCTCAAAACAAAACGGAAGTTTTGGGGGTGTTGGAACGGTAAGGATTCGTGGCGCATCAAGTTCACAAACATTAGTCTTAATTGACGGTGTCCCAGTTAACGATGCATCATCTCCAGCAGGTGGATATAATTTTGAGTATCTAAATACATCAAATATTGAGTCTATTGAAATTCTTAAGGGTTCACAATCTACTCTTTGGGGATCTGATGCAATTGGTGGAGTTATAAATATTTATACTAAAAATTCTGACTCAACATCTTTTGAAGCTTCAACTGAGATTGGGTCCTTTGGTCTAAAAAGAGGTGATGCCAATATTAGCTTTGCTGAAGAAAATAGTAATTTAAGATTTAGTGCATCAAAAACATCAGTTGATGGAATAAGTAAGGCTGATGAAAGGGATGGAAATTCTGAGGATGATGGGTTTGAAAGTGAGGCTTTCTTTTTAAATGGTAATTTTGATTTTGAATTTTTGACTTTGAATGGTTCACTATCTTATACAGACTCTCAAGTCGAGTATGATAGTTTTGGTTTTATTACTGGAGTTCAAGACGGTAATGAGAAAAGCTATACTGAAGAATTCATTGGATCAGTTTCAGTATTATTTAACCTTTTTGGTGATAAACTTAAGAATACGATATTTGTTAGTCAATCAGATATAAGTCGAGATTATTATTCCAATGATAACTTTTCTTTTGGCGCTGAGGGCAAAAGAGAACTGTTAAGGTATCAAGGAAATATTTCACTAAATAGCTCTAATAAAATTGCTTTTGGTTTAGAAAGTGAGGAAAGTAAAGTTGACTCAAATGAGTCTACTATTGATGGATCTTTCTTTTTGTATGAATTTAGACCAACTAATAAAATTATTATTTCTACAGGTATAAGAAATGACGATCATGAGGGATTTGGCTCAGAGACAACTAAAAGAATAAGTGGGACATTTAAGCTATTTGATAACATTATAATTAGATCAAGTTGGGGTCAGGGGTTTAAGGTTCCAACAATTTTTCAATCAACATATTATTGCTGCGGTGCTTCAGCCGCAAATAGTTTACTTAAACCGGAGACATCTTCATCTTATGACTTTGGATTTGAGGTATCTTCTAATGATATGAGTAGTAATTTTAGTATCACTTATTTTGATCAAGATATTAATGATCAAATTAATTTTTCATTTGGTATTGGTGGCTATGAAAATATAGATACAGTTAACTCAAAAGGATTTGAGATTGCTTTAGACTATGAAATATCAAAACTTATTAAACTCTATATGAATTATTCTTATATTGACTCTGTTGATGGAAAGGGTGTTTCACTTTTTAATATAGCTAAAGACTCTGGCGAAGTTGGTATTACTTATAAAGCAAAAGAAAGTTATTCAGGTTCAATAATTGCAAAATATAATAGTTCTGAGCAAAGTAGTTATGGCAAGCTTGATTCTTGGCTTCGCTTTGATTTGAATGGTTCATATAAGTTATCAAAATCGAGCGAAATATATTTCCGTATAGAAAATTTATTAGATGAAGAATATCAGCAGATTTTTGGATATGGAACCCCTGAGCGGTCAGGATTTATTGGCTTGAAGTCAAATTTTTAATTTAAATTTTTTAATTTAAATATTTTCTAAAAATTGTTTTTTTAAGTTAAATTATGTTATTTGATTTATTCAATTTTTAATTTTTAAGGCTGGGAGATATTATCATGATAAATTCTATTTATAGTAATTTTTTAGGAGTTGCACCAAATTGGTATAAGAATACAATTATTTCTTTTCTAATTGCCAATCCAGTTATTTTAGTAGTCTTGAAAGCAATGGGTCTTCCGGCAGGTTTTATTCTTGGGTGGATTATCTTAATTCAGTTTATTTTTACTCTAGCTATGGCGCTTAAATGTTACCCACTCCAACCTGGTGGCTTGATAGCAATTGAGTCTGTTATCATGGGGTTAACAGATACAAAACAGATTTATTACGAAGTAGACGCTAATCTAAAAGTAATTTTACTTTTAGTTTTTATGGTGGCGGGTATCTACTTTATGAAAGATTTTCTTTTATTTATCTTTACCAAATTATTGATAAGCATAAAAAATAAAAGAACCTTATCATTATTGTTTGTTTTTTCAGCTGCTTTTCTATCTGCTTTTTTAGATGCACTTACAGTTATGGCGGTTTTAATTGCTGTTGCCGTAGGTTTCTACCATGTATATAAAAATGTTGCTGAAAAAGAAGATGGTTTTTCTGAGGATTCAGGTGATTTTGTTACTTTTAAAAGTTTTCTAAGAAATCTGCTTATGCATGGTGCCGTTGGAACGGCTCTAGGAGGAGTCTCCACAACGGTTGGAGAACCTCAGAATCTTTTAATAGCTAGTGTTGCAGATTGGTCATTTGTTGAGTTCTTTATAAAAATGCTTCCTATTTCTCTTCCAGTATTTATTTGTGGTCTATTAACATGTTATTTAATTGAAAGATTTTCGTTATTTTCATATGGGGTTCAACTACCAGATCATATAAGACAGATACTCTCTGATTTCGATAAAAATGAATCTTTAAAAAGAACTCAGGCCCAAAATATGAAAATTATAACTCAGGCTTTAGTTGCAGTCATATTGGTTTTTTCTCTTGCTTTCGGCTTAGCTGCAGTAGGCTTAATTGGTTTGATGATAATTGTTCTTTTAACAGCATTTAATGGTGTAATAGAAGAGCATCAATTAGGTAAGGCTTTCGAGGAAGCACTTCCTTTTACAGCTCTTCTGGTTGTTTTCTTTGCAATTGTTGCCGTAATTCATGATCAACACTTATTCTCTTTTGTAATAACTTATGTTTTAAGTCTTAAGCAAGAGACCCAAATACCAATGTTTTTTATGGTCAACGGAATATTGTCAATGATAAGTGATAATGTTTTCGTTGCAACAATTTATATAAGTGAGGTAAAGGCTGCTTTAGATAGCGGTATAATTGGTAGAGAGCAGTTTGATTTATTGGCCATTGCTATTAATAGTGGAACAAATCTTCCTAGCGTAGCAACGCCAAACGGGCAAGCAGCATTCTTGTTCTTGCTAACATCTTCGGTTGCGCCTTTACTAGGTCTCTCTTATTTGAGGATGGTTTTAATGGCTCTTCCTTACACTGTTGTTCTGTCTGTCATTGGTGTTTTAT
The DNA here is from genome assembly GCA_002170885.2 of Rhizobiales bacterium TMED168. The sequence continues at coordinate 148,088 of NHHR02000013.1, forward strand.
CTGTTATATTTATTCTTCCACATTTTTAGATTTGACTTCACAAGTACGATCGGTGGCAATTTATAAAATAGATTTTAAAGAATTTTAATGATTGAAGTGTCTGATCCCAGTAAACAACATCGCAAGGTTAGCATTGTTAGCTGCTTCGATAACTTCATCATCTCTTATTGATCCGCCAGGTTGAATTATAGCGGTAACACCAGCATCCGCTGCTGCCATAAGTCCATCAGCAAAAGGAAAAAATGCGTCAGAAGCAACAACAGATCCTACCGCTAGAGGTTTTTCTAAATCTTGCATTTTTGCTGCATCTTCAGACTTTCGGGCGGCTATTCTAGATGAGTCCAGCCTATTCATTTGTCCTGCACCAATACCAACGGTTGAACCATCTTTTGCATATACAATAGCATTTGATTTAACATGCTTAGTTACTTTAAAAGCAAATAAAAGATCTGCTATTTCTTGGTCGGATGGCTGTCTTTTAGTGACAACTTTTAGAGACTCCTTATTTATTATAATATTATCTTTAGTCTGCGCTAAAAATCCTCCTGCTACAGATTTTATCATTACGCCAGATTGACTTGGGTCTGCCAATCCACCAGTTGTTAAAACTCTTAAATTCTTCTTTGAAGATAGAATTTTTTTTGCTTTACTACTTATGGTCGGAGTAATAATTACTTCGGTAAATATTTCAGAAATCTCTTTAGCTGTTTCTTCATCTAATTCTTTATTTAATGCTATGATACCTCCAAAGGCAGATACTGAATCGCACTTCAAAGCTTTTTGATATGCAATTTTAAGGTTATCTCCAATAGCAACTCCACAAGGATTAGCATGCTTAATAATAGCAACAGCAGAGCTTAAATTAGGATCAAATTCCGATACTAATTCAAATGCTGCATTAGTGTCATTAATATTATTATAGCTGAGTTCTTTCCCTTGTATCTGTTTAGCTGTTATTAATCCGTAGATATTTGATCCATCATTATAAAATTTTGCTTTTTGATGTGGGTTTTCTCCATACCTCAGATTTTGTTGCTCAATGCCGCCAATAGATTTATATTTTTCTAGTGGCATATTGAGTTCATTTGAGAACCAACTTGATATTGTTGAGTCGTAAGCAGCTGTTCTTGCAAATGCTTTAAGAGCCAATTTTTTAAGACTATCTTTGGTTAGCGATAGTTCATTGCCTTTAATTTCATTTATTATTTTATCATAATCATCTGGATCAACAATAACTCCTACACTCTCATGATTTTTAGCTGCCGCCCTTATCATTGCTGGTCCACCTATATCAATATTCTCAACACATGTTTGGAAGTCAGATTTATTTTTAATTGTTTCTTCAAATGGATATAAGTTGACGACTAATAGATCAATTTCGTCAATTTTTTGGTCCTGAATTATTTTCTGGTGGTCTTTATTATTTCTTATGCTTAAAAGACCAGCGTGTATTTTTGGATGTAAGGTTTTAACTCTACCATCTAATATTTCAGGAAAATTTGTAACTGATGATACATCTCTAACATCTATATTTGCCTTTTTAAGTTCAGAATATGTTCCACCTGTTGATATTATTTCAATTCCAATGTCATTAAGTGCACTTGCAAAATTAATAATTCCTCTTTTATCAGAAACTGAAATAAGTGCCCTTTTTATAACCGTCATTTAAAAGCCTCTCAATGTCTTGATATTCCTTTCATACATTTCTGGTCCGCCTTTAAATGTTGCTGTACCTGCTACAAGCACATTTGCTCCTGCCGCAATTGCCTTCGGGGCAGTTTCAAAATTAATTCCTCCATCCACTTCCAGATCTATATTTTTTCCAGTAGCATCAATCATTTCTCTTATCTTTTTTATCTTTGCGAGTTGATCTTCCATAAAACTTTGCCCTCCAAATCCTGGAACAACTGTCATGACTAAAATCAGATCTAAATTTTTAATTAAATCTATTAAAACATCTTCACTAGTAGATGGATTTAGTGATAACCCGCACTTACAGCCTAATTTTTTTACTTTTTCAATTGTTTTGGCTGGATCCTTTTCAGCCTCTGGATGAAATGTAATTATATCTGAGCCAGCCTTTGCAAAGTCTTCTAGAAGAGGATCAACAGGTTCAATCATTAAATGGACATCGAAAGTCTTTTTTGATGATTTTCTTATATCTTTTATAACTTCAGGGCCTATCGTTAAATTAGGGACAAAGTGACCATCCATAACATCTACATGTATATAGTCCGCACCTGCATCTGTAATTGCTTCAATTTCTTTTCCTAGACAAGAAAAGTCAGCTGATAAGATTGAGGGAGAAATTTTTATTTCATTGGTCATTTAAACTCATTAACAGAGCTTTTATTCTGACGCAAGTTCTCAGGCAATTTTCTTTAGCCTTGCTATAAAAAAACCGTCATTGCCGCCCTTAAAATCCAGATCTCCTGGAAAAATTCTAAGCCATTTATTTTTAGTAGATATTTTTAATTTTGTATCAATTTCATTTATATCTATTTTATCTAGTATTGAATTTTTATTTCTTTTTAAAAAACTTTCAATTTGATACTCGCCTTCATCTTTTTCAAGAGAACATGTGCAATAGACCAAAATACCATTATTTTTTAATAGCTTCCAGGCAGCATCCAGTAAATCAGATTGAAGTTTTGATAAAGATAAGATATCGACTTCTTTTTTCTGGTGCATAATATCTGGATTTTTTCTTAATGTTCCCGTTGACGAACATGGGGCATCTAAAAGAATCTTCGACCAAGTTTTTTCAGCGGAAAAATTTCTAATATCCTCATTTTTTATATTAGTTTTATAATTTAATCTTTTCAGATTTTGTTCAAGTCTCAATAATCTTTTTTTATTATCGTCAACCGATGTAACAATCGCCCCTAAAGAAATTAATTGTGCTGTTTTACCTCCAGGAGCAGCACATAAATCTAATACCTCATCTTTTTCTTTTATATCCATAAGAGTTACTGGAATTTGAGACGAATAATCTTGTATCCACCATTCACCATCATCATAACCATTTATCTTTGAAATTAATCCTGATGTATTTATCCTAATAGAATTATTTCTAATTTTCTTTCCATTTAATTTCTTTGCCCAATGACTTGCATTATTTTTTATACAAAGGTCGATTGGCGGATCTAAAATTAGAATTTCATTAATAAGGTCAGTATAGTTATTGTGCCAATTTTTTCTCCATCTGTTGAGAAGCCATTTTGGAATTTTATCACTTTCATCAAGATATTTTTTTGCTTTTTCTCTATTCCTTAAAACTTCTCTACTTACAGCATTAACCAGACCCTTCCATTTAGCTCCCGACAATTCAACCGATGTATTAACAACAGCATGGTCTGGGGTATTTAAAAAAAAGCTTTGGACTATATTAACTCTTAAAACCATGATCACTTTGATAGGAGTTTTTTTTATTGGTTTTGATAAAAATTTATTCAGTAAATAATCTATCGATATTAAATGTCTCAGTGTCGTTGATACAAGCAGTCTGCAGAATGATTTATCTTCATTTGCAAGTTTAGAAAAATGAGAACTTTTTTTTGTTGATATTTCGAATGCGCTATCCAAAGGTCTATTATTTTGTAGAATCTCTATTAAAATTTCTACAGCTTTTTTTCTAGCAAAAATGCCTTCATTATTTATATTTTTTTTTAATGAATTTTCCATAATCAAGCTTTTATTTTTTATTAAAGTTAGGCTATATATATGTTTATGTCCAAAAACTTAGTTAAAAATAAAGAAAAGCAAAAAATTAATGCTCAAAAAGCCTTAAAAGAGGCGGCTGATAGAAAAGAGCTTGCCAATAAAACAGAACTCCCTAAGGAGCTTGAAGGAAGGGACGGTCCTGAGCCAACAAGATTTAATGATTGAGAGAAAAATGGCATTACTAGCGATTTTTAGATCAATTGTTTGAATTTAAAAATTTCTATTCTTTTAAATAAATTCGCTTTTTTGTAAGGATCATTATTTGACCATTTTTCTGCACTCATTTTGTTATCAACGTCTATAACAATTAAACTTCCTAACATGATATCCTCTTCTGATAGGAACGGCCCAGCAAATTTTACAACATTAGTTTCTGCAACGTATTTTAAATGATCTTCTCTATTTTCCATTCTTGTTTCGATTGAATTTTCTTTATCTATACAAACTAGACAATAAAGCATTACTTCTCTCTCCTGATTGGTCTTGATAAAAGATCATCAATTATTTCTTCAAGAGATCTTTTATTTTCTATTAGGTCATTAACTGCATTTGTTATTGGCATCTCGATACTAAGTTTTTTTGATAATTTGGAAATTGCTTTTGCAGAATACATTCCTTCTGCAATGGAAGATAATTCACTTGTTGCTTTCTCAGCACTTATTCCTTGCCCTAGCTTTATTCCCAAGGAAAAATTTCGTGAGGTTATAGAATTGCAAGTTAGTAGCAAGTCTCCCATACCAGATAAACCTGACAGCGTATCTTCTTGCCCACCCAGCGCAATAGCTAAACGATTTATTTCAGAAAATCCTCTTGCTATAGTTGCAGCACGTGCACTGTCACCTAAATTTTGTCCTTCCACAACTCCTGCAGCTATGGCAATTACATTTTTAGTAGCACCACCAATTTGAGCTCCTATGATATCATCGCTGAGATAAGGTCTAAATGTTGGAAGGCTTATGCTTTTAGCAATGCTTTTACTTATTGATGAGTCTTTGCATGCTAATGTTACAGCAGTAGGTTTATTATTAACTACATCAATTGCAAAGCTTGGCCCAGATAGTATGGCCAATGGATTACTGGGTATAATATCTTCTGTTATATCGCTCATTAAGCTTAATGTTTTTGTTTCTATCCCTTTAGAGCATAAAACAACAGGAACTTTTTCATTGAGATTATTTTTGATATCTTCAAGTATATCTCTCATGAACTGAGAAGGGGTTACCATCAAAAGTAAATCACAATTTAGTACATTATTAATTTCACTTTGGGCAACTATAAGTTTGGATAGTTTAATATCAGGTAAATAAAGTTTGTTTTCGTTAAAAGTATTAATACTTTTTACAACATTATCTTCTCGGGCCCATAAGTTTACTTTGTTTCCTTTTCTACTAATCACCTCAGCCAAGGCCGTTCCCCATGCGCCAGCCCCTACAACAGATATTTTTTTGAAATGTAAATCGGTATTATTTTTATTCATTTATACGCCTATGAATTTTCATTTCTTTCAATGACCACCTTGCTTTTGCCTGCATGTCTAATTTATCTTTTTGGCCTCTTAACAATCTTAAACCTCCAACCCATGCTATCATTGCGGCATTATCAGTACAAAATTTTATTGGAGGGGCAATAAATTTCATTTCATATTTTTCAGCAAGGATAGTTAAACTTTCCCCAATAGCTCTATTTGAGGCAACGCCTCCAGAGGCTACAAAATATTTAATTTTTGTTTTTTTATTTTCAATTAACATTTTTTTAATGGCTTTTTCCGATTTAATTTTTATACAATCAATTATTGCCTCTTGATAAGATGCTGCTAAGTCAGCCAGAGTTTTTTCATTGATAGGTTCAATATTTTTAGCTTCCCGAATTAAAGAGGTTTTCAACCCAGAGAAAGAAAAATTACAATCATCAGTATTTTTTAAAGGTCTGGGAAATTCGTATTTTTTCTTATTCCCTTTTTTTGCTATTTTTTCCAATGCCGGCCCACCTGGATATCCGATGTCTAAAAACTTTGCTGCCTTATCGAATGCTTCTCCTGCTGCATCATCAATTGTAGTACCAATCTGAGCATATTCGCCAATATCTCTCACCATAATTAATTGAGTATGTCCTCCTGATACAAGTAATAATAAATATGGAGGAGAAACATCATTTGTGAGAATTGGTGTAAGTGCGTGTCCCTCAAGGTGATTTACACCTATAAGTGGAATATCTGCACCAAGTGCTATTCCCTTTGCCGTTGTTAATCCTACAATAAGGCCGCCTATTAGTCCTGGGCCTGATGTAGCAGCAACCCCGTCAATATCATTTATATCTAAAAATGCCTCATTCAGTGCTTTATCTATTAAAGGGCTTAAGCTTTCTACATGCGATCTTGAAGCTATTTCAGGAACCACTCCCCCAAATGGAGAATGCTCATCTATTTGACTAAAAATAATATTTGATAAAATCTTTCCTTTGTCATTCTTGTTTACCTCAACAATTGATACAGCTGTTTCGTCACAGCTACTTTCAATCCCAAGAATTTTTACACTTTCTTTATTCATTAGTTTTCATATTTTTTGTTCTTTATTAATAATCTATCATATACTAAAAAGTGTGCCTAAAAGATCTTCTAATATTTTTATTAGATTGTTAATATTTTATACTTTAAATAGCTTTAAATCCTATTTTGATTTTAGAACAATATTTGGAAAGTAACTACTATGAAAAATTTTTTAAGTTTTATTTTTATAATTTTTCTATTTTCATTTCATGCAAATTCTAAAATTGCATCAGTTTCTACAGACCATGCAGATATAGAATTACTGGTTGAAACAAAAGAAATTAAAATTAATGAGGATTTTGTTGTTGGTATAAAATTTAATATTGAACCTGGCTGGCACGTATATTGGAAAAATCCTGGTGATTCTGGCCTGCCGGCAACTGTTGATTGGCAAAATATTAACTCTGTTAAATTTAAAAATTTTTTATGGCCCCCGCCAGAAAAAACTCCTGAAGAGCCTCTTATGACCTATGGTTATTATAATGAATTGGTTTTACCAGCAATTTTTTCAGTTGGTAGTAATTTTACTGATGAAGGTGCATCTCAATTTGATATAGATTTTTTAATTTGCGAAAAAATATGCATTCCTGAGAGTGTAAGTATTGAATTTGATATAAGTAATTATTCCGATGAGGATGTTCAGTTATCTAGAGACATTCTCTCATCTTGGTATAATAAACTTCCAAAATCTTTTGATAAAGAAGCTTTTATTCAAGCTTCTAATAATTTTATATCAATTGAATGGGAGGACGAAAAAAATGAGATTTCGGAAGTATATTTTTATCCAGAAGATAAAGGTTTAATAAAATACGCGTCAAATCAGGAACTTTATAAAAAAGATGGCTCAGTAATATTGATTATTGAACGCCCTCAAAGATATTCTAATGATCTTCAAAATATTTCTGGAGTATTAGAAATACATACTAACCGAAATAAAGAGTCGTTTGAAATAAAACAATCCATTAATTACGTACAGAGCATTGAAATACCAAATATATCAAATTTATCTTTTTGGGTTGCTATAATTTTAGCTTTTTTTGGTGGAATTATTTTAAATATAATGCCCTGTGTTTTCCCTGTCATAGCTCTAAAGGTGATGTCTTTTGTGAAAGAATCCTCTGAGAAGAATGCATGGCGCCACGGTTTAGTTTTTGGTTTAGGTGTTGAGCTAAGTATGCTCGCACTTTTATCTTTAACCTTTATTTTTAGGAATTTTGGCCAAGCAGTAGGTTGGGGGTGGCAGCTCCAATCTAGTGTTGTTTCCAGTCTTTTATCGATTTTATTTTTCAGTATTGCATTTATTCTTTTATTCAAAGTTGAAATAGGCTCGTCCCTTACTCGTTTGGGAAATTTAGGTCAGAAGAGTACGGGATATTTAAACTCACTATTCCTCGGCTGCTTAACTGTTATTGTTGCAACTCCATGTACTGGGCCTTTTATGGGGGCAGCAATAGGCTGGGGATTATCTCAGCCATTCTATATTTCTTCTTTTATATTTTTAGCTTTAGGTTTTGGGGTTGCCTTTCCAACTATGATTTTTTCGTTGGTTCCTTCAGGCTTAAACTTATTACCAAAGCCTGGTGAGTGGATGACAAAGGTAGGCCAATTTATGTCAATTCCAATGTTTTTAACAGCACTCTGGCTCGCCTGGGTAGTACAAAGACAATCTGGATTCATTGGCTTGAGAGATCTTCTAATAGGCCTATCTTTGATAATTTTTTCTTTAATAATTTATAAAATAAATCATAAAAAATCCTTCAATAAAATTATGTCTTTTTCAGCCGCTGTATTTAGTATTTTATTCATTATACTATCTCATGATAGTGAGAGGAAGGTTGGCCCAAAAGAACTTCTTGTCGGCGAGCCTTGGGAAACTTTGAAGGTTAGTCAAATAAGATCAGAAGGAAAAAATGTTTTGGTAAACTTTACTGCTGATTGGTGCCTTACGTGCAAAGTAAATGAAGCAGTTGTATTTAACTCTAAATATTTTAAAGATCTAATATCTAGTGGTGATCTGGTATATTTTGTTGCTGATTGGACTAACTATGACTCGAGAATAACCAAAGAACTTGAAAACTATAAACGTGGGGGTGTACCTCTATATTTATATTGGAAAAAAGATGATCAGTCGCCTAAAATCCTTCCCGCAATTTTATCTAAACAAATTTTTAAGGAATCTATAAGATAACTCTAGTCATTTTAATTTAGATCGATAATATAAAATATATTATTCCAAATATTCTAAAGGGGAAATAATGTCAGGACGTGTTAATGGAAAAATGGCTTTTATTACAGGCGCTGCACAAGGCATCGGTGAGGCTATAGCTTTCATGCTGGCGAAAGAGGGAGCCAAGGTCGTTACTGCAGATATTAACGAAAATGGAGTAAAGGAAGTAGCTGAAAAAATAAATAAAAAATTTCCAGGAAGAGCATTTTCTGTTCACCTAGATGTTTCATCTGAAGATCAATGGAAAGATGCATTAAAAAATGCTGAGACTAAGATGGGTGGTTTAAATATTTTAATAAATAATGCAGGTATTGGAGGGGGATCCACCGTAGAGGATACCGATTATGAAACTTTTCAGAATATTATGAAAATTGACACTGATAGTGTTTTTTTAGGATGTAAATATGCTATCCCTATAATGAAAAATTATTCTCCTGGTTCAATAGTCAATACATCCTCAATTTCAGGATTAATTGCAGGGCATAATATGGTTTCATACAATACAGCAAAAGCTGGAGTATGGATGATGTCAAAATCCGTAGCTCTTCACTGCGCAAGACAAGGATATCAAATTAGATGCAATTCTATTCATCCAACATTTATTAATACACCTATATTAGATGGATGGCTATCAGGAAGAAGAGGAAATAAACCCCCGTTAGAGCGTGACGAACTTTTAAAGAAACTATCAATGCAAATACCTCTGGGTGTCGTAGGAGATACAGACGATGTTGCCTATGCTGTTTTATATTTAGCAAGCGATGAGTCTAAATTTGTGACTGGAGCTGAGTTAAAAATTGATGGTGGTATCAGTGCAATGTAAGGAAGTTATTATGAAATTAATATTTAATATATTTTTATTTTTCAATATAATATTTTACTCAATTAATTCATTTGCAGAAAATCAAGTTTCAGGAATTAATCCAAATGAGTTCAACTATTTAATAAGACCTCAAGATAGTCTTTATGATCATATTAATAGTGAGTGGCTTAATAATACACCTATACCTGATGATCAGGTGGGGTGGGGGTCATATATGACTTTAAGAGAAGAATCTTATCAAAATCAACATAAGTTAATTGAAGCTATTATTGATAGGGTTGAGGTTAAAGATACAAGTATTTCAGAGGAAGAGCTTAAAATTGCTAATCTATACAAGAGTTATACTGATAGAGAGAGAATTAACTCACTGGGGGCTGATCCTATTCTAGAGGAGTTAAAAAATATATCGGAGATAAAAGATGCCAAGGATTTATGGAATTATTTTGCAAGATCCATTAGATCTGGTCCTTCTGTTCCTTTTAGAATATTTATATATGATGATTTAAAGGATCCTCTTAATTATACGATTTATATAGATCAAAGTGGACTTGGGCTTCCTGATAGAGATTATTATCTGGAAGATAGCTATAAAAAAATTCGTGAAACATATACTAATCATATTGAAAAACTGTTGAAACTAGTTCCTCTAAAAAATGCTAGCCAAAAAGTTTCAAATGCTTTCGAAGTAGAAAATGAGTTAGCAAAGATTCAATTGTCAAGAATAGAAAGTCGTGATCCTGAGAAAATTTATAATCCTTATAGTAAAACTGAACTTTATAATTTAGGCCAAGGGTACTGGGATGAATGGATAGGAGCTCTTGGTTTAGAGGGCCAAGATAGATTTATAGTCGAGTCCCCTTCATATATTAGCTCCGTTATTGACCTAATGACTAAACTACCGATCGAAAAATGGAAAGACTATTTAATTGTAAGATTAGTAAAGGGGTCAGCTAATTCACTTTCAGATGAATTTGTTAGAGAGTCCTTTGAATTTTCTAAAGCATTAACAGGTAGAGAAAAGTTACCTGATTTATGGAAAAGAGGAGTAGGTGTTATTAATGGGATAATGGGCGATGCTCTTGGAAAAGTTTATGTTAACGAATATTTTCCTCCAGAATATAAATCTAGAGTAGATGAGCTAGTAAGTAATTTGTTAGAGTCATTTAGGATAGGTATCCAAGAATTAGAGTGGATGTCTGATGTAACTAAAAATAAAGCCCTCGAAAAATTATCTAAGATGAATGTAAAAATTGGTTATCCAGATGTTTGGGATGATTATGATGGTTTAGAAATTAGTTCTAATGATTTTTATGGGAATTTGAATAATGCAGCAATATTTGGCTACAAAAAAAGCCTAGAAAGACTAAATGGGCCAGTTGACAGGCGTGAATGGTCTATGTCGCCACAAACTGTGAATGCATATTTCAGCCCAACTAAGAATGAAATTGTATTTCCTGCTGCTTATTTACAACCACCAAATTTCAATCCAAATGCTGATGATGCCGTTAATTATGGAGCAATAGGTGTTACCATTGGGCATGAAATAAGTCATGCATTTGACGATAAAGGATCTCAATTTGATGGGGATGGAAATTTGGCTAATTGGTGGACCAAAGAAGATAGAGATAATTTTGATAAAAGAACCTCTCTCTTAGCAGAACAATATTCACAATATGAAGTATTGCCAGGTAGAAAATTGAATGGAGAACTTACTTTGGGAGAAAATATTGCAGACTTGGGAGGAGCAAAAGCTGCCTTTAGGGCCTACAAGATTTCTCTAAATGGGAAACCTTCTCCAATTATAGATAATTACACAGGCGAACAAAGATTTTTTATTGGAACTGCTCAATCAGATAGGGTTAAGTTTAGAGAAGAAATATACGCAATGCGAGTAGCTACAAGCGTTCATTCACCCTCTAGATTTAGAGTAGATGGAGTTATTATTAATATGAAAGAATTTCATCAATCTTTTTCAACAAAAAAAGGAGATAAATTATTTAGACCGGATGATGAAATAATTCTCATATGGTAATTTCTAATTTTAGGCTGGAAACTTTTAATTTGTTTATTGAAAACACAGTCGACAAATAGTAAACCTTTATAATGAATTCTATTTTCTTGTTAATTGATGCTATTCTCGATCTTTATTCTTGGGTGATAATAATAGCTGTTATCTTAAGTTGGCTGTCGTCTCTAAATATTATAAATAACTCAAATCAAATAGTAAGAATGTTTCAAGAGACCGCATGGCGGCTAACAGATCCATTTTTTAAAAGAATCAGATCTTTTTTGCCCAATCTAGGCGGATTAGACATCTCACCAATAATAGCTCTCTTAATAATTTATTTTTTAAGATCTCTTCTAAGAGAGTATTGGCCTATGGTGTAATAAATTATGACAGCTTCGATAATAGATGGAAAAGATTATGCATCCCGTCTCAGAGGGAAATTGAAGTTTGCCGTTACTGATTTAAAAGAGAGATATAAAATAACTCCTGGTTTAGCGGTTGTATTAGTTGGAAATGACGCCGCCAGTGAGATATATGTTAGAAATAAAGGAATCCAAACAAAAGAAGCGGGTATGGAGTCTTTTGAATATAGACTTCCGGAGGGTACCTCTGAAGAGGATCTTTTATCAAAAGTAGAAGAATTAAATTCTGATAAATCTGTAAATGGTATTTTAGTTCAATTCCCTGTTCCAAAACATATGGAACAACAAAAGATTATTGAAAAAATCCTTCCGTCTAAAGATGTGGACGGTCTTCACCCTGTAAACTCTGGTTATTTATCGAGCGGCTTAAGCGGTATGGTTCCCTGTACTCCACGAGGAGCCTCAATGCTAATCAAAGATACACTCCCATCTTTATCTGGATTACACGCCGTCATAGTTGGTAGATCAAATTTAGTTGGTAAGCCAATTGCACAATTATTACTGAAAGAAAACTGCACAGTAACAATATGCCACTCTCGGACAAAAAATTTGAAGGCAACGTGTCTTTCTGCTGATATACTTGTAGGAGCTGTTGGAATACCTGAATTAATTAAAGAAGATTGGATTAAAAAAGATGCTATAGTTATTGATGTGGGCATTAATAGGCAACAAGCGCCTGAAAAAGGAGAAGGAAAGACTAAACTAGTTGGTGATGTAGATTTTGAAGGTGCTAGAAAGATAGCTGCTGCAATTACACCAGTGCCTGGCGGCGTTGGACCCATGACGATTGCGTGTCTTCTTTTAAATACTTTAATGGCAACTTGCAGCCAAAACAATATCAATTTTTCAGAGTTTAAGATTTAGTCTTTATTTGAGAGTCTTAATCTAAGAGCATTAATTTTAATAAAACCTTCTGCATCAGTTTGATCATAAACACTATCCTCTTCAAATGTTACGTGTTCTAGAGAATAAAGAGATTTTTTTGATGATCTACCAACTACAGATGCGCCTCCTTTATATAATTTAACCTTAACATCACCCGATACATTTTTTTGACTTTCATCAATTAGTGCCTGTAACATTTTTCTTTCCGAGGAGAACCAATAACCATTATATATCAACTCAGCATATCTTGGCATTATTTCATCCTTTAAGTGACAAGCTTCTCTATCTAAAGTTATTTGCTCGATTCCTCTATGGGCTTCTAGAAGAATTGTTCCTCCAGGAGTTTCATAGATTCCTCTAGATTTCATACCAACACTTCTATTTTCTACAAAATCTAGTCTACCGATACCATTGTCGCCGCCAAACTCATTAAGTTTAGTTAGTATTTCTGCAGGAGATAATTTTTGACCATTTATTGAGATTGGGTCACCGTATTGAAAGCCTATATCAATATATGTTGGTTGGTCGGGTGCATTTTCAGGAGAAATAGTTCTCTGAAAAACATCCTCAGGACATTCTATCGATGGGTCTTCAAGTAACTTACCTTCTGAAGATGTGTGTAAAAGATTTGCATCAACTGAAAATGGCGCCTCCCCCCTTTTATCTTTTGTAATTGATATCTGGTGCTTCTCAGCAAAATCAATTAATTTGGTTCTAGAGTTTAAATCCCATTCTCTCCAAGGTGCTATAACTTTAATATTAGAATCTAGACCATAATAAGCTAACTCAAACCTTACTTGGTCATTTCCTTTACCTGTTGCTCCATGGCACACAGCATCTGCTCCAACCTCATGTGCTATCTCAATTTGTCTTTTAGCAATTAAAGGTCTAGCAATTGCTGTACCAAGAAGATATTTACCTTCATATAACGTATTTGCTCTAAACATTGGAAAGACATAATTTTTTACGAAATCCTCTTTAAGATCTTCTATAAATATTTCTTTAACATCATGTGATTCAGCTTTTTCTTTAGCATCTTCAAGCTCTGCACCCTGCCCAAGATCAGCTGTAAAAGTAACAACGTCGCATTCATATTTTTCTTCAAGCCATTTCAATATGACAGAAGTATCAAGACCTCCTGAATAGGCCAAAACAACTTTATTTATTTTTTTGTCCTTACTCATCTTTTATTCTCCAGAATAACTTATAGCCGTCCTATACGCTTACTCTCAATTTTTGCAAGTTCTTTTTTATACTTTTCAGAAGCCCTGATTTTTTTCGTATCACTCTTTAATTGTCCACATGCAGCAGAAATATCCTCACCTCTTGGCATTCTAATTGGACTTGCATAACCGCCTCTGTTTACAATATCACCAAATTTTTCTATTTGGTCCCAGTCTGAACATTCATAAGATGACCCTGGCCAAGAATTAAATGGTATCAAATTAATTTTTGCTGGTATACCTGAAATTAATTTTACTAGATCTCTTGCTTCGGCCTCCGAGTCATTAATACCTTTTAACATAACATATTCAAAAGTTATTCTTTTAGAATTTGATAGTCCTGGGTAGTTTTTACAAGCATCAAGTAATTCTTCTATTGGATATTTTTTATTAATAGGAACTATTTCATTTCTTAGATCATTATTTGTGGCATGAAGTGATATTGCAAGCATAGATCCAATTTCATTCCCAGCCATTTTTATTTTTGGGACAATTCCTGAGGTAGAAAGCGTTATTTTTCTTTTTGAAATAGACAGTCCAGCATCATCGGACATAACCAATATTCCATCTCTTACATTCTCAAAATTATATAATGGTTCACCCATACCCATCATTACAATATTTGTTATTTTCCTTTGTTCCTCTCCCCATTCCTCGAGAGAGTCTCTTGCTATCAAAACTTGAGATACTATTTCTTGAGAGGTTAGGTTCCTAACTAATTTTTGTGTACCCGTATGACAAAAGGTGCAGTTAAGAGTGCAACCGACCTGACTTGAAACACATAGGGTTCCTCTTTCATCATCTGGGATAAAAACTGTCTCAACTTCAGAACCATCAGTGAATTTTAATAACCATTTTTTTGTACCATCTTCTGATATTTTTTCGTTAGAAATTACAGGTCGCTCAAGATTGTGATATTTTTTTAATTCATCTCTCAACTCTAAAGAAAGAGTGGTCATTTCATCAATTGAACTAATACCTTTGTTATATACCCATCCCCATATTTGATTAACCCTCATATTTATTTGACTTTCTGGTATATCAAATTTCTTAAGTGACTCTTTTATTTCATCTCTGGTAAGGCCAACTAAACTTGTTTCATTTTTTCTAGTCATTTTTTTGTTCCACTTGAGTCTGAGGCCTTTGGGCGAAGTTACCTAATGATTTTATTCTATCATACATAACAATTGAACCAGCTATCTGGACATTAATACAAAATTTTGTAGGTATCTTTATAACATAATCGCACTTTCTCAACATCTCTGAGGATAAAGAACCCATTTCTGGACCTAATACATAGGCCGCTTGCTTGGGATGGTGAAAGGTTGGCAATTCAATAGCATTATCTATCAGCTCAACCCCAACTAATTTACATTTATTTGGTAGAGTCATATCTTCACATTTATCCCAATCATACCAGGGTAAATGATTTGGAGCTTTTGATGTATCAGATTTTCCCTCTCTTACAGAATAGTGAGCTGAAACTGTAAATACAAATTTGGCACCAAATGCATGCGCTGATCGTACAAGGTTACCCATATTCATAGGCTTTGATATTCCCTCTGCTCCAAATCCAAAATAACCGCGCATTTTAATTCCTTAAAAAGATAATAATCTAATGATCTAACATTTTTAATATCTTGGCGTATAGTTTTTTTAGGTTTAAAGATAGTAAATCAATTTTTTGGAGAAACCAATGAAAGCTCTTTTATGTAAAGAATTTGGACCACCCGAGACCCTATCTTATGAAGATATTGATGATCCGGTTATTAGTCCTGGGAAGGTAATTGTAGATATTTATTCTGCATCAGTAAATTTTCCAGATGTTTTAATAATTGAAGATAAATATCAGTTTAAACCATCATTGCCGTTTGCTCCTGGAGGGGAGTCATCTGGAGTAATTTCTGAGATTGGTGAGGGTGTCAAAGACTTTAAAGTTGGTGATAAAGTAATTGTATCATCGGGATGGGGCTCTTTTGCTGAAAAAATTTCTGTTGATCAAGGTTCTTTGACCCTTATTCCCGAGAGTATGGATTTTGATACTGCGGCATCTTTCTTAATGACATATGGGACATCTCATCATGCCTTAAAGGATAGGGCAAAATTAAAAAAAGATGAAAGTATGCTTGTTTTAGGTGCCGCCGGCGGTGTTGGACTAGCAGCTGTTGAGATTGGTAAAGCCATGGGTGCCCACATTATTGCAGCAGCTTCAACAGAAGAGAAAGTTAATATTTGTCGTGGGCATGGTGCTGATGAGGGTTTAGTCTATAAAACAGGGACTTTAGACAGAGACGATCAAAAGTCCTTATCAAATGAGATTAAAGAAATGACTGATGGCAAGGGCGTTAATGTAATTTATGATCCAGTTGGAGCTGATTACGCTGAACCAACTTTAAGAGCAATAGCTTGGGATGGTAGGTATTTGGTTGTTGGTTTTGCTGCTGGCTATATACCAAAAATACCTCTAAATCTAACACTTCTAAAAGGTTGTCAGATCGTGGGTGTATTTTGGGGTGCTTTTAAATCTTTGTTTCCTAATGAACATAATGACAATGTTAAAGATCTTTTAAAGATGTATGAAGATGGTTTTCTAAAGCCACATATATCAGAAGTTTATGACTTAGTTGACGGTGCTAAAGCTATAAGAGATCTTGCGGACAGAAAAGCTAAAGGAAAGGTTGTCGTTAGGGTTCGCAATTAATGTTTGATAAAATTAGAGATTCTATCTCAGGTTTATCAAATAATCTTCAAGGTGCTTTTTGGCTCTTTATGTCAGTTTTTGCTTTTACAACAATGGCAGCTTTGGCAAAGTATTTGGGCAATGATTTTCATGCATTTCAGATTTCTTTTTTCAGAGCCTCTTTTAGTCTGATAGTAATTTTACCTTTTTTAATAAAAGCAGGACTTTCGCAGGGAGGAATAAAAACAAAAGTTCCTATTTTACAAATAGCTAGAGGTATTATTAGTGCTTTAGGGATAATGATGGGTTTTTATGCAATTGTTAATATGCCTCTTGCTGATGCTCAAGCCATAAGGTTTTCAAGTTCACTTTTTGTTGTTCCTTTAGCCGCGGTATTTTTGAATGAGCGTGTTGGCTTAAAAAGAACTATTGCTGCTCTTATAGGTTTTTTAGGAGTGATAGTAATGCTTAATCCTACAGGAAACTATAATATAGCCGCTCTATCAGCTCTAGGTGCTGCGATAGCTTTTGCGGGTGCAGCAATTTTTGTTAAAGTTGTATCTAAGTATGACCAACCAATAACATTAATGTTTTATTCTAATATTGTGAGTATTCCGATAATGGTTATTCCTGCCATTTTAGTATGGATAACGCCCAACTTTGAGCAATTGATATTAATTTTATTAATGGCAATATGTGCTTCAATTGCTCATAATTTTTTTATAAGGGCTTATGCAATTGGAGAAGCATCTGTTATCGCTCCTATAGATTATGTAAGATTACTTGCTAGTGCAGCAGTAGATTTTTTAATTTTTGGAATTATATTTGGAGTAAACACATTAATTGGGTCTTCAATTATTATTTTATCTACATTGTATATTGTAAGGAGAGAGGCTAAAATTCAAAAAAATAAAAAACAAGAATTTGAACAAATTTAAATTGAAGGGAAAGAAAATGAAATTAGATGAAAATATAAGTGCTGTCATTACTGGTGGGGCATCTGGTCTTGGTGAAGCAACAGCTCGTGAACTATCAAAGTTTGGAGTTAAATGCGCACTTTTTGATTTGAATGCTGAAAAAGGTGAGGTTGTTGCCTCAGAAATAGGCGGTGTTTTTTGTGAAGCTAATGTTACTAGTGATGAAAGTGTGGTTGCTGCCTTTGAAAAAGCTAGAAGTTCGATTGGTCAGGAAAGAATATTAATCAATTGTGCCGGAATTGGTATTGCAGTTAAAACTGCTGCAAGAGATAAAAAAACTGGTGATATTGTTCCTCACCCTTTAGATCCCTTCAATACTGTAATTCAGATTAATTTAATAGGTTCTTTTAGATGTATTGCCTATTCTTCTGCAGGTATGATGTCATTAGACCCTATAACTGATGATGGTGGAAGAGGTGCAGTTGTTAATACAGCTTCTGTCGCAGCTGAAGATGGCCAAATTGGGCAAGCAGCATACTCAGCTTCAAAGGGTGGTATTGTTGGAATGACNCTTCCNGTTGCAAGAGATNTATCNAGAGANGGNATTAGAGTNAATACTATTCTTCCTGGACTTTTTGATACNCCATTNTTTGCTGGNGCNCCAGANGAACTNAANCANTCANTNGGNGCTCAAATNCCATTTCCNTCNAGATTAGGCTANCCNNNNGAGTATGGTNNNTTAGCNAGACATATTTGTGAAAATGAAATGCTTAATGGTGANAGNATTAGANTNGATGGCGCNATAAGGATGGCNCCNANATAGNCNATATCTTNGANGNTTTATTCATNNTNTTTGCTAGNTCNATNTCAAGTTNAGTNATNCCNCCTGCATCATGAGTTGTTANNGTTACNTNTACTTTNTTNTATACATTAAACCANTCAGGNTGNTGATCCATTTTTTCGGCAACAANTGCNATTTTNGTCATCCANGAAAANGCNGATTGAAAATCTTTNAANANAAANTCTTTTTCAATNNANTCTTTTCCTCTAGTTTTNTTCCATCCATNNAGTTTTTTTANNCTNTCNTTTCTTNNNTTTNNNGATANTTTTTTANNCATTTATNATTACCTTTCANTAGATNTAATAATTTTATATTTGGGCTTGAATAAAATCATTGNTATAACAATATNATTATTATTCAATATAACGAATTATACGGAGTTTAAAATGAACAATTTTAATAATGCGCAATCAAGTATTGCAAATTTAAGTCAAACTCAAATTGACGAGGGTCTGCGATCCCATATGCTTAGAGTATATAATTATATGTCGGCAGCCCTAGCCTTAACNGGAATTGTTGCCTGGTTTTCTGCTACATCTGGTTTATATGTAGCAATAGCAAATACAATGTTAATTTATGTTGTTATGTTTGCTCCATTGGGAGTTGTTTTTTATTTTGCTTCAAAAATTAATTCAATGTCTGCATCTAAAGCACAGTCGATTTTTTGGGTTTTTGCTGGATTAATGGGGCTATCTTTATCATATATTTTCCTTGCTTATACTGGTACAGCCGTATTTCAAGCATTTTTTGTAACTGCAGGTGCTTTTGCGAGTCTCAGCCTTTGGGGATATACAACAAAAAAAGATCTTTCAGCAATGGGAGCTTTTCTAATGATGGGACTTTTTGGTTTGATTATCGCTTCTATTATTAATCTTTTTGTTGGAAGTGGTCAGATGTCATTCATAATTAGTATTTTAGGTGTTCTAATTTTCGCGGGATTAACCGCTTGGGATACTCAAAAAATTAAAAGAGATTGGTTAAACAGAGTTCAGTATAGTGGTGCCGAAGCAGCTGAAAAATCAGCTATAATGGGATCTTTAACTCTTTACTTAGATTTTATTAACTTGTTCCTATTCATCCTTCAGTTTATGGGAAGAAGAGACTAAAAGGAATTATTGTGCGCCTTAAAGGCTTAAACTGTCTAGTTACTGGCGGCTCCAGTGGAATTGGAGCTGCAACAGTTAAGCGCTTTATAGATGAAGGCGCAAAAGTTCTTATTGCAGATATTAATATTGATAAAGCAAATTCATTTGCAGATGAAATGGGATCTGCAGTTAGTGCCATAAAATGTGATGTTAGAGTTGAGTCTGATGTAAAAGCTGTTTCAGATCATGCATACAATATTTGGGATAAAGTAGATGTTCTTGTTAACAATGCTGGTTCTGAACTAAATCAAACCTATGACAAAACAACCCTTGAGGAGTGGGATAGAGTTCTCGATACAGATTTGAAGGGGCCTTGGTTAATGTGTAAATATATTGTTCCAGGAATGGTCGATGCCGGGTCAGGTAGTGTCATAAATATTTCTTCATTAAATGGATTAGTTGGTTTTCCTCTTTCGACTGCTTATGGAAGTGCAAAAGGAGGACTAGTGGTGTTTACTCGCGATATGGCTATTGAGTTAGCCAATACTGGGGTAAGAATAAACTGTGTTTGTCCNGGTGTTATTGAAACAGGCATGATGGACAGATGGACAGATTTAATGCCAGATAAAGCTGAGGCGCAAGAAATGTTAAAGGGTACAATGCCAATAGGTAGAATGGGGACAGCTGAAGAAGTAGCTGGAGCAATTTATTTCTTTGCTTCATCTGACTCAAGTCTTTGCCAAGGTTCTACCCTAAGTGTTGATGGCGGTTTTACAGCTCAATAGTTAAAACTTTATCAATCAGATTGGTCTGTAGCCAGTATTTCCTGCTCTTTATACGATGTCATAGTTGTGTCAATTAAGCACCACTCAGGAGCTTGTTTGGTGTGATAATTTATTGTTGGTTTGAAATGTTCTCTATCCTCTAAAGCAAAGCCACTCACACTTGCTAAGTCTAATTCAGGTATTTCAGCCCAAACTCTCGAGCCACACNTAGGACAAAATTTTCGAGTATTTTCCCTACCAGATGCGGAAATAATTCTATATGAGGAGGGTTCATTCGATAAATTTATTAAACCTGATTTTAACGAGACCCCATAAGCAGCATAAAATTGCGAGCCACTAACAATTTGGCAGTCTCTACAAAAACAATTAACCATATAAATTGGGTCAGCTTGTACTTCAAAGACAATATGTCCACATAAACATTTCCCTTTTTTAAATTTCATAACTATTCAACTTTAATCGATAATTAAAAAAATTAGAACTATTAGCTCATAAAATCAAAATATAAATTACAACCAAGGTGAGAAATTTGATTTAAAAACCTTTTTATGTCCGTGTCTAATTTCAAGAAATTCTCTAATTTTTTTCTTTAATTTTTTAACTACTAAGCAATATGACCTATCTATCATTCGTTTAATCTCTTCATCAGGTATTGACTCATTTAACAATACCGTATTCCAATGCATCTTATTCATATGGTAACCAGGTATGACATCCTCAAAAATTTCTCTAAGTATTACAGCTTCTTCAGGGTGGCATTTTAAATTTATTTTATAAATACCCTGTTGCTTAATAAGTATTGCAAAAAGTTTATTTTTAATTTTAAAAACTTGTACATCAGGACCAAAAGGATAACCTTCTCGGACTTCTGGTAATGAGAGACAATAATTAATTATCTTTTTATTTTTCATTTACTATTTTAGTAACACTAGCCGCTTACCATTTAAAAATTTTAAAATCGCATCTAGATTTCTATTTTTCTTAATTTCCTGGCCCGACATCGATAATAATTTCCACTTCTCGTCTGACTTTTTAATTTTATGATTTTTTATTATTTGATAAATGGGCATTTCGCTCGCATGTCTATATATTGAAAAAGAAGATTTTTTTTCATCTCTATCGATTGCGTAATCTTTCCATTCACCAAAAGCAACTCTCATTCCATAGAAGGATAGAATTTTGTTCAACTCCTTTTTTGAGAAAAATTTTTCCTCTTCTTTCAGCTTTGCTTCATAAAGATAAGCATTTCCAGATAATATTTTAGTTTTTCTCATTTTTTATAAGAGGGAATAATTTCTAAAATTTGACATAATTATAACATCATATTGCCATAACAATTTGTCAAGTTAGCATATTATTCAAGTTGCATTTTTATATCCCTCTTTATAGCAACTTGTTGGAAGAAATCTAACTGATTTCAAAAAGCGACTCTCAGCCTTTCTGGAGTCGCTTTTTTTATAAATTTTAAAAGTTTGATGATTTTATACTCTCAGCAGGTGGTGCGAACTTAGTAAGATTTATCCCATCAACAGCATCTTTATATTCGTCTATTGATGGAGTTCTTCCAAGAATAGTTGAAAGAACAACAACCGGAGTAGAAGCCAGAAGCGATTCTCCTTTTTTGTCTTCTGAGTCAGCAACAACTCTTCCTTGGAAAAGGCGTGTAGAAGTTGCCAATACAGTATCTCCTTTCTCAGCTTTTTCTTGATTGCCCATACAGAGGTTACAACCTGGTCTTTCAAGATATAAAATATTTTCATACTTTACACGAGCAGAACTTTTTGGAGCATTATCATCGAATTCAAAACCAGCATATTTTTGAAGAACATCCCAGTCGCCTTCTTCTTTTAATTCATCAACAATATTATAAGTCGGAGGTGCTACTACAAGTGGAGCTTTAAAATTTACAGTTCCTTGTTTAGCTTCTATATTTTTTAAAATTCTAGCTAGTATTTTCATGTCACCCTTGTGAACCATACAAGAGCCAACAAATCCTAGATCAACTTTTTTTTCTGATGAATAATATGAAATAGGCCTTATAGTATCATGGGTATAACGCTTGGATATATCTGCATTATTAACATCAGGATCTGCTATCATCGGCTCATCAATTTTATCCAAATCAATAACTACTTGAGCATAATATTTAGCATTTTCGTCTGGAGCTAGTGCTGGATTTTCTCCAGAATTAATTTGTTCAATTCTATCATTTGCAATATCAATCAGACCTTTCAAGGTATTTTCATCATTATCCATTCCTTTACCGATCATAGTTTGAATACGTGACTTCGCGATCTCAAGAGACTCAATAAGAGTTGCATCCTCTGAAATACATATTGAGGCTTTGGCTTTCATTTCTGCTGTCCAATCAGTAAATGTGAATGCCTGATCAGCAAGTAAGGTTCCAATATGAACCTCGATGATTCTCCCCTGAAAAACGTTATCACCGCATTGTTCTAACATTTGTGCTTGTGTAGCATGAACCACATCCCTAAAATCCATGTAATTTTTCATACTACCTTTAAACGTTACTTTAACAGACTCTGGTATTGGCATAGTGACCTCGCCTGTTGCTAAAGCTAATGCAACAGTTCCTGAATCTGCTCCAAAAGCCACACCTTTTGACATGCGTGTATGGGAATCTCCACCAATTATAATTGACTGATCATCAACGGTAATATCATTTAAAACTTTATGAATAACATCCGTCATTGGATGATATATGTCTTTAGGATCTCTAGCAGTTATAAGTCCAAATTTGTTCATAAATTTCATTAGCTTTGGTATATTAGCTTTTGCCTTTGAGTCCCAAACTGAAGCTGTGTGGCAACCGGATTGATAAGCACCATCAAGAGTTGGAGAGATTAGTGTGGCTGCCATAGCCTCAAGTTCCTGAGTAGTCATTAAACCTGTTGTATCTTGTGAGCCGACAATATTTACTTTAACCCTAACATCTGAGCCGCTATGTAAAACCTTATTATCAGGTATTCCTACAGCATTTTTATTAAAGATTTTTTCGACAGCAGTAAGGCCTTGGCCTTCGTTGGAAATTAATTTAGAAGGGGCATAAACTGACTTTAGTTTTATACCAAGTGCGTCACACGCGAACCCTTGAAGTTTTTTTCCGAAAACAATTGCATATGATCCTCCAGCTTTAATAAATTCAAGCTTTTGAGGTGTAAAAGAAGAAGATATGTCAGCTAACTCATTTCCTTTTTCGTCATAGAGTTTTTTATTCTCGGTATTTATTGTCAGTATAGTACCAGTTTCAACAGAGTAGACTTGCTCTAGAATAGGATTGCCATCATCACCAAGAATAGGGTTTCCAGTATTCCCTAGTTTCTTGGCCCAATTTTTTAAATCAATTCCAATTCCTCCTGTGACATCTACTGTAGTAAGAAAGATTGGAGATATTCCATTTGTACCGGCAACAATAGGAGCAATATTAACAAACGGTATGTATGGACTTCCAGGTTTTCCCGTCCATAATGCAACATTATTTACACCTGACATTCTAGAGGAGCCAACACCCATTGTTCCTTTTTCTGCAATTATCATTATTCTTTTTTCTGGGTGGTCTTTTTTCATTTTCTGAATTTCAGATTGAGCTTTTGCTGATATCATACATTTACCATGTAATTCCCTATCAGCCCTTGAGTGAGCTTCTCCACCTGGAGATAGCAAATCTGTTGATATATCTCCTTCGGCGGCTATATAAGTTACAATCTTTATTTCTTTTTCGACATCGGGTAATTTGGTAAAGAATTCAGCTTTAGAATAGCTTTCTAGTATACTCTTAGCTATCTTGTTACCTGAGGTGAAAGCTTGTTTTAGCCGTTCAGTATCAGCCTCGTATAAAAATACTTGAGTTTTAAGAACTTCGCCTGCTTTTTGTGCAATTGAGTTTTCTGCATCCAAAATTATATCAAGTAGAACTTCTATTGATGGGCCACCTTTCATATGGGATAGTAATTCAAGAGCAAAATCGGAAGAAATTTCTTTAACAGTAATTTCCTCAAGAATTATATCTTTCAAGAACTTTGCTTTGGCAACAGCTGCACCAGTTGTGCCTGGTAATATATTATAAATAAAATATTTAAGAGAGTCTTCTCTATGTTTATTATCACAATCTTTGATTTGAGAAATTAATTCAGAAGTAAGTAGCTCATCATCGATAGGCTTAGGGTGCAGCCCCATAGCTTTTCTTTCTTCTACTTCTTCTAGATATGATTCATACAATCTCAAATTAAACCCCTTACCAAGTTAATTTTGATAAATTAAAAATATGATTTATTAACTTAATATATATTAGTAAATCTTTTAAAAATTTATGCCTTATATAACACGATTTTTTAAGATAAATAGGTATTATGAATAGATTTTTACCATTATTGTTTTTTACACTACTTTTATCATTGTTTTTATTTTGGTTATTAATAGGTGGTTCAAATGAAAATCAAAGCCCCTTGATAGGCAAATCAGTCCCTTCATATGAATTAAGTTTTATGGGTCAAAATAGTGAATCACTAAACGATCTTATTAATGAACCAGGATATAAGCTCATAAATTTTTGGGCTTCTTGGTGTTTACCATGTCTAGTTGAGCATCCAATTCTAATGAACCTAAAAGGTAAGAAAAATTTAAAAATTATTGGTATTAATTATAAGGATAAAAGAGAGGACGCTGTTAATTTTTTAATAGAAAATGGAGATCCTTATGATTTTATAGCTATTGATGATAGTGGTCTTTTTGGGATTGAAATGGGTATTACCGGCGTTCCGGAAACTTTTATAGTTGATGAAAATGGAAAAATAATTATCAGGCACATAGGCCCAATAGATTTTAATAATTCTCCTGTAGGCCCTTAATCTATAGATTTACCATATACATAATTATTGTCAGACTTTATTATTTTTGCAATGACAGAGGATCCTGGTAAAAAATCATCTTCTAATTTAACAGGTGCAAATTGGTTAGTGTGTCCACTGTTATTTTTTTCAACGAAGACCTCCACTTCCTTTCCAACTAAATTATTCAAGTGAAGTTTTTTAATTTCCTCACCTTTATTTCTAAGTATTCTTGCTCTTTCTTTAGAAACTTCTCTCTTATTTTGAGGCATTTTTGCTGCAGGTGTTCCTGGTCTAGGTGAGAATGGAAAAACATGTAAACAATCTAAATTACATTCATCAACTATTTTTAGTGTATTTAAAAACATCTGATTTGTCTCTGTTGGGAAGCCAGTTATTAAATCTGCACCGAATGCTACATCTTTTCTTTTCCCTCTGATTTTTGAACATAGATTAATTGCATCTTCTCTTAAATGACGTCTTTTCATTCTCTTTAATATCATATTGTCACCAGCTTGAAGTGATAGATGTAAATGAGGTAAGACTCTTTTCTCACTTGAAACTATATCTAATAGTTGATCATCAAAACCAATTATATCCATAGAGGATAATTTTAGTCTCTTTAAGTTAGGACAACCAATTAGAATTTTACTAATTAAAAAACCTAGGTTAGATTTTTTTTCTAAATCATGACCCCAAGAAGCAATATCAACACCAGTAAGAACTATTTCTTTATGTCCTGTTTCTAACATTAAATTAATTTCACTAATTATATCTTTGACTGACTTTGAAGATGAATTTCCTCTTCCATATGGAATTATGCAAAAGGTACATCTGTGATTACATCCGTTTTGAATTTCAATGAAAGCTCTTGATCTATCATCATAGCCGTCAGTTAGACCATTAAGCTCTTGTTTATTATCCATTATGTTTCCAACGTTGATCTTATTTTTACTAAACTCATTGGAAATTAGATTATTAATATTTCTTTTTTCTATATTTCCAGAAACAAGATCTACTTCATCCATTTCAGAAAAAGTCTTTGGCTCTGTTTGAGCAGCACAGCCAGTAACAATAATCTTATCACCTGGAAATTCTCTTTTTCTTTTTCTAATAGATTGTTTAACTTGCCGAACTGTTTCAGATGTTACTGCGCAGCTATTAAAAATTGATGTATTTTCAATATTATTATCTTTAACCCCTTGTTTAAGGATTTCAGATTCATAGATATTTAATCTACATCCAAATGTTATTATCTCTGCGTTTCTTTTCATTTATAATTAGATATATTTATTATATCTTCTCCATCAAATTCATAAGGTCCTGTCATAACAATATGATCATCTTTTTGCCAGTAAATTTCTAATTTACCTCCTGGAAGGAAAACATTTACCTTTCTCTCTGTATATCCCAAATTTACTGAAGCAATAACAGTTGCACAAGCTGCAGAACCACAAGCTTTAGTAATCCCAGCACCTCTTTCCCAAACATCTAATTTAATATTTTTATTATCGATAACATTAGCAAATGAAACATTTATTTTATTTGGGAACATTTGATTTTCTTCTATTAATTTTCCAACCTTTAGAAGATCAGGAGAGCTTTCTTTAAAGAAAAAAACTGCATGAGGGTTTCCAACATTTACTGCACTAAATTTTGGTAATTTACACGGTGGGGATAGTAATTCAATTTCCTTTGTAGTTTCACTTTTGATACTAGGCTCTAAAGGTATTTGTTCCCAAGCTAAATTAGGTTCTCCAATATCAACAAATATTTTTTCTTCATCTTTCCAGCATTTAATATTTCTTTTTACTGTTTCTATCTGGCATTCATTGATATTTTCTTCTTCAAATAATAAAGATGTAATGCACCTAATTGCATTCCCGCACATCTCTGCTTCACTTCCATCTATATTCCAGAAAGATACTTTAGCGTCACTCTTTTTTGATCTGCTAATTTTAACAAATTGATCAAATCTTTTGACTTTTTTATTTTCTAATAAGTAGGTTATAAAATTCTTATTTATATTAAAATCTATATCCCTAGAATCATAGATTACAAACGTATTTCCAGCCCCATTCATTTTTATGAGTTTTAATGTATTTCTATCTTTATAACTTTTTTCATTATGCATGATGATTATTTATAATCCTGAATTTATATTTATTCTACCTAATTGATTGTCTTGACTTATCTTTATTATTTAGACTATATGAGCCTATTATTTAATAAATAATAAATTTTACGGTCCATAAGATCGCCGTTCGTCAACGAGGCTTCGTACACGAGCGCAATACCTTTTGGATTAAAATGAATTAAAATAAGGAAAATTAAATGTCAGTAAAGATTCGTTTAGCCAGGGGCGGTGCCAAAAAAAGACCATATTATAGAATAGTGGTTGCAGATATAAGAATGCCAAGAGATGGAAGGTATATTGAAAGAGTAGGATCTTATAATCCCCTTCTTCCAAAAGATCATGAAGATAGAATATCCTTGGAAAAAGATAGAATAATTGAATGGCTGTCAAAAGGTGCAAAACCGACTGATAGAGTCGCTCGTTTTTTAGATGAGGCTGGTATTTTAAAAAGAGAACCAAGAAATAATCCTCAAAAAGCAAAACCAAAAAAAGAGCCTGAGCTAAAAGAAGAAGCTCCAGCAGAGGAGCCTAAGGCAGAGGAATCTCCAGCAGCGGAGCCTAAGGCAGAGGAATCTCCAGCAGAGGAGCCTAAGGCAGAGGAAGCTCCAGCAGAGGAGCCTAAGGCAGAGGAAGCTCCAGCAGAGGAGCCTAAGGCAGAGGAAGC
>NHHR02000003.1 GCA_002170885.2 Rhizobiales bacterium TMED168
TGCAATAGTTGAGTATATATTAGAGCGCCATAAAAATGGTGGACTTAAACCCAGTATCAATTCTGAAGAATATCCTCAGTATTTACAATGGTTTCATTATTGTGAGGGAATGGTAATGCCTCCAATAAATACAATAGTTGTTCAAACAATTTTATTACCAGAAGATAGAAGAGACGAAACAGTTCTTAATCAAGCAAAGAGTCTTTTAACAAAATCTCTAATTCCTGTTGATGAAAACTTAATGAACAAAGAGTATCTAATTGGTGATTTTTCTGCCGCCGATATTATGCTTGGTCACGCTTGTTTTATGAGTAATAGAATGGGTTGTGTTACTGATGAAATGGTTAATTTAAAAGGCTATGTTAATCGTATATCTGAAAGACCTTCTTTTAAAATCGCCATAGAAATGGAATAGGCTTACCAACATGTACAAATTTTGGACAGTTGATGTATTAAGATTTGTAACTATTTTTTTTACTATTTCAGTTTTTGTATCAATGTTTTTCTACCCTGGTGGGAATATTCATGATCCATCACAGCTCGGTTATTCAATTAGTCATAATTTTTTAAGTGATCTTGGTGGCTACAAATCTCATTCGGGTTTACCAAATTTGATTTCCTTTTTAATTTTCAATTTTTCTATGACTTTATTTACCTTAATAGGTATTTCTTTTTTGTTTATTCCTAAATTATTTAGAGATGATATTTTAAGTTTTACAATTTCAATCATTGGTTCTGCATTTCTTTTCTTTGGAACTTTTTTCTTTGCTGGAGTTGGTTTTACCCCATACGATTTGTATCTAGATGAACATATTTTTTTCGCTATAAATGCTTTTAGACTTCTTGTTCCGGGGTTGATTTTGTATTTTTTTGTTCTTATACGAAGTAGTGTGAGTAAGAAATATTCAGTAATGATTTTTTGTTTATTATTTTTTACTTTTTTATATGTTGTTTATCAAATTATAAGTGATAGTCCGTTAACGAGTATTGAGCAAATGATAGAGCAGGCAATAATTCAAAAAATTATAACTTTTGTTAATATTATATGTATGTTTTTTTTAAGTTTTGCTTTTTCTGAAAGATTAAAAGATATAAAAACTTAGTTAACACTTATTTTTAAAAGGGTATATATGACAGATAAAATAAATTTTATACTTAATGCCAATAATCAGTATAGCAAAGAGTTTAATAAAGGTGATCTTCCTGCCCAACCAAAAAAAAATATAGCTATTTTAACTTGTATGGATGCTAGATTTGATCCTGCTAAAGCATTAGGGCTTGAAGAAGGCGATGCCCATGTAATAAGAAATGCAGGAGGAAGAGTTACAGACGATGCAATTAGATCCTTAGTTATTTCTCATAAATTACTTGCAACCAATGAATGGATATTAATTCAGCACACTGATTGCGGCATGCAAAAGATTTCAGATGAGACTATTGCAAAATTATTGGAGGATGATCTTGAAACAGCTTCTTTTGATGGACAATCTTGGTCAAATAATAATACTAAAAGTGAAAACTCTAAACCTGGTTCCAAAGAAGGTCATAATATTAATTGGTATACTTTCTCTAGTTTAAAACAAAGTATGACTGAAGACCTAAAAATTATTAAGAATCATAGTCTTATACCTAGCAATATTAAAGTTCATGGTTTTATATACGAAGTAAGTTCAGGAAGGCTTATTAAAATAGAAGATTATAAATAAATACAATCTTTATAATTTAAATTGTAAAATTTAGAACAAAACTCTAAACTTTCATAATATTTATTTGGAGAAAATAATGAGAAAATTCATTTTATTAAGTTTTTTATGTCTTTTTATGACTAACTCACTAGAGGCGGCCCATCATGAAAATGCAAATGATGACAAAATTATATTTATTTTGGATATGGAAGTTATTGATGGCATGGAAAGCAAGGTAGATGATTTAATTAACAGATTGGTCAAAAATGTAAAATTTACTGAACCAGGTACAATGATTTATCAGTATTTTAGATCTCCAAGTAATAAAATTTCTTTATATGAAGTTTATAACAATAATGAAGATGCCTATTATCATGTTATATCATTTCTGAATGGAAAGCTTAGAAGTGAATTTGAGTCAACTTTTTCTGTTAAAGGTTTTCAAGTATTAGGAAATTCATCTAAAAAATTAAAAGAAGCAATGACAGTATATACTGAAGATCATAGATCTTCTTATAATGGTTTTAAAAGATAGATTAAAAATTCAATCTATGAAGAAGATATTAATTTTTTCAATACTTTTTATTATTCTTTTATCCTCATTTTTGGGATTGGGTCCTTTTTTTACTCTTTACTCTATTAAAGGAAGTATTGAGGATAAAAACTCATTTAAATTAAGTAGTAATATTTATTTTCCCGAGTTAAGAGCAAATATTAAAGATCAAATTGACTCGTCAATATCTAAAAGAATTTCAGAAAAATTAAGCGATAATCCACTAAATTTTCTAGCTCAAGGGTTAGCAGATGTAGTAATAGACGAGACCCTTGACGTTTTTCTTACACCAGATGGCTTAGGAAGATTGCTTAAGGGGGAGGATCCATCTTCAATAATTAGAAATAAAAATAAAACAAATAAAGAGAGTGATCAAATCAAATTACTTGAAAGTGTAAAATTTAAATATCAGTCATTGAATAGATTTATAGTGTTTATAAATACAGTAAATAACAAACAAATAAGGCTTCATTTGGATAGATTTGGTTTAAAATGGAAATTAGTTAACGTTATTATTCCTTGATGCTATTAGTTACTAAATATGAGTGATAAAAATATAATATTTATTGGTGGTACAGGCTTAATAGGGAGCTCTGTTTTAAATTATTTAAGTAAAGAAAATAAAAAGATATATTCACTTACGCGCAATCCAACAAAAAAAAGATCTGAATTTATAGAAGAAATTATTTTGAACTTTAATACAATGGAATTAAGTAAAGAAATATATAATTGGGATCATATTTATATCTGTCTTGGGAGAAGAATAAAAATATGGGAATTATTGTATATAAGAAAAAAAGATAGGGAAGAGCACTATAAGATTGAACACGATTATATACTTAATGTTTTAAAAAAAGGAAAAAAACTTGGGGGTAAAAGTATATCTATAATATCTGCAATAGGGGCAAATCCAAAATCATCAAATTTTTATTTAAAAACAAAAGGCATGACTGAGGAAAGTATAAAATTACTTGGTTACGAAAATATAAATATACTTCGTCCTGGTCACATAATCACAAATAAGGAAATAAACAGAACTAATTTTTTAATTTGGCTGATAGATATTTTTTCTAAATTTACAAATCCTTTTTTGGTTGGCCCATTAAGAAGGTATAGAGGTATTAAGCTTGATATAATTTCAAAATTTATGGCGAAAAAAAACTGTAAGGGTTTAAATATTTTTTATTACGATGATTTTATATCTTAAAAATTAGGAGAAAAAAAATGAGTGTTTTAGTTAACTTGGAATTTCCAGTAAAAAAAAATAAAATAGAAGACTTTTTTGACTTCATGAGGGAGACTTTAGTTGATACAAGGGCCTATGAGGGTTGTATTCGTCTCGAGACCTATCATGAAATTGAAACCTCAACGGTTCTCCTTATTGAGGAATGGGAAAAATTAGAAAATCAAGAGTTCTATATGAATTGGAGAATAGAAACTGGACTGGTAGAAGCGCTTTCTGAGTTTCTTGAAGGTGAATTAGTAGTTAAGAAATACTTACCAAAAAAGGATGTTTAAAAATGAAAAAAAATTTCGATATAATTGTATATGGAGCTAGTGGGTTCACAGGAAAGCTATGTGCAAGATATCTTTCTGAAAATGCAAAAGATATAAAATGGGCAATAGCAGGTAGAAATAAAAAAAAGCTAGAAGATATTAAAAAAGATTTATCACTTGATGTTGATATATTTATTGCTGAAAGTAACGATGAGGATGCTCTTGATAATATCACACTTAATACACAAGTCGTTTTATCAACTGCAGGTCCATTCCATAGATACAGTTCAAAATTAGTAAAATCGTGTGTTAAAAATTCATCTGATTATGTTGATATTACTGGTGAGTTTTTTTGGATTAGGGAAATGATTGATTTACATCATAAAGAAGCATCATCTAAAGGTGTGAGAATTATTCCTGCATGTGGATACGACTCCATTCCATCTGATTTAGGTACATTTTTTGCAAATTCTAAGATAAAGGAGCCAATAAAAAGGATTGAGTCTTTTCATGCTGGCCAAGGCGGCATTTCTGGTGGAACAACAGAAACAGGATTTTCAATGGGAGATCTTAAGTTAGGAAAAAAAATGAATGATCCATTTGTTTTAAATCCTGAAAATTCTGTTTCAAAAGAACAAAAATTACTTAGCTCGGACTCTATAGGCCTGAAAAAAAATAGTTTAATTAAATCATGGACTGGGCCCTTTATAATGGCTGTATCTAATACTAGAGTAGTAAGAAGAAGTGCTGCTCTTTTGGAAACGAAACAAGAGGGTTATGGTGTTAACTTTACTTATCAAGAGCATGCTTTCTATAAAAAGTTTAAAACCGCTTTTTTAGTAACTTGTGTAACACTTATGTTTGGCTTAATTTTAAAGACCCCTGTTAGAAAATTAGTTAGACCTTTATTACCAAAACCAGGTGAGGGACCCAGCGAAGATACTATGGAAAATGGCTTCTTTGATAGTTTTTTTGCTGCAGAATTAGATAACGGAGAAAAAAAATTATTTCGTGTTCATGGTAAGGGAGACCCAGGTTATAAAGTTACATCTAAATTTGTTTGTGAAAGCGCCTTAACATTAATTAAGGAACGTGGAGAGTTACCTGGTGGAGAGGAGTATGGGGGTGTTTTGACGCCTGCATCTGGACTTGGACAACCCTTAATAGATAGACTTTCTTCAAACGGTGTGAATTTTGAGGGTCCGTTATAATTAAATTGCTATAACACCTCCATCCACTGAAATTGAGTCACCAGTAGTAAAAGCTGAATCATCTGAAGCTAAAAATAAAACTGCTTTAACAACTTCATCAGGTTCTCCAACTCTGTTCATGGGGTGGCTTGCTCCAAAATCTGCAAGTTGTTTTTTTGGATCTTCTGCTGCATCAATATATCTTTGCATCATTGGAGTCTTGATTGCACCAGGTTGAACGGAATTACATCTAATTTTATATCCCATTTCTGCACAGTGAAGAGCGACCGTCCTAGTTAATGCAAGCACTCCCGCTTTACTGTAATTATAAGCAATTACAAAAGGTTTTGGTCTTGTGGCTAAAGATGAAGAAAAATTAACAATAGTTCCTCCATTTTTTTTCATAGCTTTAACACCAAACTGACAACCTAAAAAAACTGATGTACCGTTAATTGAATGTGTTCTATTCCAATGATCAAATGTTTCATCTTCAACAGTTGCTGGTTCACTAATTCCAGCGGCATTTATTACAGAGGTAACTTTATTAAATCTATCACCAAGGTAGTTTTCTAAATCACTCCAAGACTCCGGTTTAGTAACATCTGCGTGAAAAAACTCACATTTATTGCCAATTTCTTTTGCAACTTTATTACCTAAGTCCTCATTTATATCCAAGGTTATTGCAGTACCACCTTCTTCAACTACACGTTTTGCGGTAAGTGCACCCATTCCAGATGCCCCTCCAGATATCACAACTATTTTTTCATTGAATCTTGTCATTATTTTCCCTTTTTTAAAGTTTTTTTATTAAAATATTTTTGGTCTTTTAATCTTTGCTTTTCAAATTCTTTATCAATAGTATTTTCTTTTAAATTAATCTTTTGACTTGTATTACACACTGAAATTCCCATATCATCACCTATAAACAATATAATATTATGTAACAATATGAATAAAATCAAAGATAAAAGCAAAATTGATGTTTACTACAATGATAGCTGTCCAATTTGTAAAAGAGAGATAGAAGTTTATAAATCAAGGTCCAATGGAATTGATTACAATGACTCTTCATTAATGGAAAATAAATATAACAGAAGAATGCATGCCTATGAAGGTGATGTTGAGTATGTAGGCGCTAGCGCTTTTATATTGATATGGAAAAATACACCTGGTTTTAAGTGGCTAGGCTTATTATTAAATAATAGATTTTGTATCTTCTTTATGAACATAATTTATGAACCTATTGCTTTTTGTTTATATAAAATGCACCTGAGAAGGAAAAAAAATAAATGAAATTAGTTTCTTATATTTATGAAAAAAAGATTGGGATAGGTGCATTAAAAGAAGGTCAAGTAATTCCATTTTCGAATAATTCAAATATTCCTAACGATATGTTAACTTTTATTGAGGCTGGTGAAAGCTCTCTTGATATGGCAAGAGACGTAATTGAAAAAAATAAAAATGGTATATTACTAAACGATTGTAAGTTGATTAATCCTATTTTAAGGCCTCCTAAAATATTAGCCATTGGGTTAAACTATCAAGATCATCTTGAGGAAATAAGGTTATTAGGAAGGAAAGTTGATGATCCAGAAGTACCTATGATTTTTAATAAGCAGTCAACTTCCGCACGAGGCCCTTACGACTCTATTCATGATCCTTTTGTTTCTAAAAAATTAGATTACGAAGGCGAATTAGCCTTCGTTATAGGAAAAAAATCCAGGCATGTCCCAAAAGAAGAAGCCCATAATGTGATTGCCGGTTACTGTGTTTCTAACGATGTTAGTGTAAGAGACTGGCAATTACGTGTGCCAACTTTTACAATTGGTAAGTCTTTTGATACTCATTGTCCTTTTGGACCGGCTATAGTTACACCCGAAGAAATTTCAGATCCTCATAATCTCGATATTAAGACTGAGGTTAATGGTATTATAAAACAAAACTCAAATACCAAAAATTTAATTTTTAACTGTTTTGAACTGATTGAGCACTTATCAACATCTTTTACGCTCGAACCTGGGGATTTAATCCTTACCGGTACCCCTAGCGGAGTTGGAGTTGCCGAGGATAAATTTTTAAAAAATGGTGATATAGTCAAGATTAGTATTTCTGAATTAGGTTTTATTGAAAACAATGTTATTGATGAGCCAGCATCAACAAAGATTTATTAGTTTAAATCTTATTTTTTGAAATAATTAGTCTATTTTCCATAATTTTTATTATAGGCTTATCAACGACTTTTCCTTTGTATGAAAAAACACCATTGTTACTTTTTTTATATAATTCAATAATTTCTTTTGCTTCTATTATTTCCTCTTCTGTTGGTAAAAAGTATTTTTTTATAATATTAATTTGTGAAGGGTTAATAACTGCTTTTGAATGCATTCCAATAGCTTTTGATTTTCTAACTTCATTTTCAAATGCATCTGTATTTAAAATATCCATAAATGGACTATCTATTGAAATTAAATTATTTATCGAACATTCAATTATAATTTTTGATCTAGCATAAAGCATTGCATCCCAGCTCATTTCAGATCCAATCATGCTACTAAAGTCGGCTGCTCCAAATGATAGGCCAATAACTTTTTCATTTTTAGCAATTTTATTTAAGTTGTTAATTGCTAATGGTGTTTCAATTAAAGGAATAATCTTAATATTTTTTGATATTTTCTTGAAATCTTCTTCGTTTTCAAATTTAGGAATAATAAAAGTAAAATCTAATTCACTTAGCATCTCTATATCTCTTAATCCGTTTTCAGCATTTATATCATTAACTCTTATGTAAATTATTACATTTGGATTATTTCTTAATAAATATTTTAACAGATCTTCTCTTGCTTTTGCTTTATCGTTAGATAATACGGAATCTTCAAGATCAAAAATAATTCCGTCTGCACCAGCTTTAATAGCTTTTTCAACATAATTAAGTTTATTTGCAGGTATAAAAATTGGACAAATAGGAAATTTATTCATTTTTAGTTCCATAAATTTTATATAATCTTATCATTAAATATTAAAATGTAGTATGGAAAAACTATATATAGTAAAATTACTTTTTTAAAAGTGTGATATTTTGATGTTTGATGTAAAAAATAAAAATATATTAATTACAGGCGCTACTTCTGGTATCGGAAAAGAGTCGGCTTTAGCATTAGCTAAAAAGGGTGCAAATATTACATTTATTGCTAGAGATAAATATAAAGCAGAAAATTTATTAAATGATATAAATAAAATATCTCAAGGTCAAAACTCATTTATAATAGCTGATTTATCCTCTCAAAAAGATATTAAAATGGCTTCAGAAATTTATATTAATAAAAATATTCCCCTTGATGTCTTATTGAATAATGCAGGCCTTATTAATTTTAAAAGAAAAGAAACTATCGATGGTTTTGAAGAAACATTTGCATTAAATCATCTAGCATATTTTACTCTTACAAATTTACTTTTAGATAAAATAAAGCAATCAAATTCAGCAAGGATTGTAAATGTTTCCTCAGCAGCCCATCAATTTGTAAAAAGAATTAATTTTGATGATATACAATCAGAAAAATCATACAAACCTTTTCAAGTATATGGTTACACTAAACTGGCTAACATTCTTTTTACAAAAAAACTTTCAACTATTCTTGAAAATGAAAAAATTACTGTTAACTGTTTGCATCCA
Organism: Rhizobiales bacterium TMED168; assembly: GCA_002170885.2. The sequence continues at coordinate 8,596 of NHHR02000003.1, forward strand.
GGTGTAGTTAAAACTTCTTTCGGACAAAATAATACTAGCAACATTAACAAAGCACTATCTTTTATTGCCAAACCATTTATGCGTACTTCCAAGAAAGGTGCTGAGACGTCGATATATCTATGTTCATCACCCAATGTTTCAAATATTTCTGGAAAATATTTTTATAATTGCAAAGTAGAAAAAACCTCTAAATGGGCTCTTGATAAAGAAGACTCTGATAAATTATGGGATATTAGCTCAAAGTTAACTGGTGTCTATTAAATGAAAGGAATTCTTCTTATAAACCTTGGCTCACCTGAAGATCTGAAGATATCTTCAATAAGAAAGTACTTAAAGGAATTTTTATCAGATGAGTATGTTTTAGACATACCAAAATTGATAAGAAAAGTTTTAGTTGATTTTATTATAGTTCCATTTCGTTCTCCAAAAACGAAGGAAGCTTATGAATCTATATGGACAGAGAATGGATCACCTTTAATATTAAATACTAAATCAATTTCTAAAAAATTAGAAAAAAAAATAAAAAAGCCTGTCGAAATATCTATGCGTTATCAAAAACCTTCAATAGAAATGGGGTTAAAAAAACTAATAAAAAAAGGGTGCGATGAAATTATTGCTGTACCATTATATCCTCACTACGCTCAATCAACTTCACTAACAACTGAATTAGAAGTCAAACGATTAATAAATGAAATTAATCCAAAAATTAATTTATCTGTTTCGCCACCTTTTTATAGAGAATTAAATTATATTCACTCTTTATCTGAAAGCATAAGTAATTATCTTCCTGAAGATTTTGATTATCTATTATTTAGTTATCACGGCATTCCTGAGAGACATGTAAGAAAGATGGATCCAACAACCTCTCATTGTTTAATAAATAGTGATTGTTGTGAACAAGAGTCAGAGGCTCATAAATTTTGTTATAGGCATCAAGTTAGAGTAACCTCAAAATTATGCGCTGAGAAATTAAATCTAGGTGATGATCAATGGGGTATCTCTTTTCAGTCAAGAATTGGCCCAGGTTGGCTTCAACCTTTTACCGATAAAGTTCTAGAAGATTTACCAAGTAAAAATATTAATAAGATAGCTGTAGTATGCCCTGCGTTTATTGCAGATAATTTAGAAACATTAGAAGAGGTCAATATTAGAGGAAAAGAATCTTTTTTAGACTCTGGGGGAAAAGAATTTACTTTTATTCCTTGTATAAATGACAATGATTTATTTATTGATTTTTTAGATGGATTTGTTTCAGAATAAAAATAAAAAAATTTAATTAAAGAGGTTAAAATGAATGATTTTATATATCCAGGAATTTTAAGTAGTATTGCTTTATTGGTATACTATTTTACCTTATTTAAAGCTGGTATAGCTCGAGGAAAATTTCAAATTAAAGCCCCTTCTCATGATGGTCCTGAAGAATATGTTAGACACGTGAGGGTTCATCATAACACTTTAGAGCATCTTGTTCTTTTTTTACCTGGGTTATGGTTATTTTCATTTGCCGTAGATCCTAAATGGGCTGCAATAATAGGTATTTTGTGGCCTATTGGTAGAATTCGTTATGCACTTTCTTATTATAAAGATGCAGAAAAAAGAGGCCCCGGTTTGTATTTTAGTATGCCACCAATCTATATATATGTATTAGGATCTTTTATAGGTTTTTTATACAAAATCGTAACTTAGTAATTAAGGAAAATTAAATGAGCAATCTTGGTAAAAATAAAAAATTAATTTTAGCAAAATATCCAAACGGATTAACAAAATTAGATGATTTCCTGACTCAGGAATTAGATATACCTGAGCTAGGAAATAATGAATTACTAGTTCAAACCCATTATGTAGGAGTTGATGCTGCATTAAGATTAATTGTAAGAAATAGTGATGAGTTTTTATTCAGAGTAATGCCTGGTGATATTATTCATGGCAATATAGCAGGAGAGGTTATTGCCTCAAATAATAATGATTTTAAAATAGGCGAATTTGTTACTGGTGCGCTTGGTGTTCAAAGTTATTCTATCAGTGATGGTAATGATTTAGAAAAATGTGATTTAAATTTATCCTCTTTAAGTACGTGGTTAGGAGGTTTTGGTGTTTCTGGTTTAACAGCCTATTTTGCATTATTTGATGTATGTAAACCGCAACCAGGGGAAACAGTTTTAATTACTGGAGCAGCTGGTGCAGTTGGATCAATGGCAGGACAATTTGCAAAACTTGCTGGAGCTCGGGTTATAGGCACAACTAGCTCAAAAGAAAAATGTGACTGGCTGGTCAATGAACTTGGCTATGATGTTGCTATTAACTATAACGATGAAAATTGGTTTGAGAAATTAGAAGCGGCAGCCCCAGATCGCCTAAATATTATTTTTGATAATACGGGTGGTTCAGTTATGAATGAGGCTTTAAAATTAATCGCGATGCATGGAGTTGTTTTACTTTGTGGATCAACTTCTCAATATTATGAAGATCAGATGAGTGGACCTTCAAACTACATATGGTTAGGCAGTATGAGAGCAAGACTTCAAGGCTTTGTCATTTTTGACTATGCAGAGAGATATGAAGAGGCAAGAAAAAAAATGTCTTATTGGATTAGTAATGGATCTTTAAAATTACCTGAATTTATATGCAAGGGTGATATTGATGAGTTTCCTGATACATTCAGTAAGTTATTTGATGGAAAAAATATGGGTAAAATGCTTTTAAAATTACCTGTAGCCAAATAAATTATTAAATAAGTATGAATTTTATATGGGGTGATACTTTTATTAACTTTTGTATTATAAAATATATATGAATAATCTGAATAATCATTTTGACGTTTTGATAATAGGTGCGGGCATATCTGGTATAGGGGCAGGATATCATCTGCAATCCAAGTGTCCTAATAAATCATACGCTATATTAGAAGGTAGGGATACAATTGGCGGTACTTGGGACTTATTTAAATACCCAGGTATTAGATCTGATTCAGATATGTATACACTAGGCTTCTCTTTTTTCCCCTGGAAGGAAAAAGAGGCTATAGCTGATGGTCCTTCAATTTTAAATTATTTAGAAGAGACATCAGAAAAATTTAATATTAAAGAAAAAATAAAATTTAATCATTATGTTAAAGATGCTTCTTGGTGTTCAGAGAAATCAATTTGGACATTGAAAGTTGATGAAAAGAAAACAAATAATATTATAACTATGTCGTGTAATTTTATTTTTATGTGTTCTGGATATTACAGTTATGAGGGTGGCTATACTCCAAATTTTAAAGGTATAAACGATTTCAATGGGAAAATAATGCACCCACAGAAATGGGATGAGTCAGTTAATTATAAAGATAAGAATGTTATTGTTATTGGAAGCGGTGCAACTTCTGTAACTTTAGTCCCAGAAATGGCAAAAGTTGCTAAACATGTAATAATGCTTCAAAGGTCTCCAACCTACGTAATTTCTGCTCCAAAACAAGATCCTTTATCAAATTTTTTGAAGAAATTTTTACCCACAAAGATTTCGTATTTTATAGTAAGGTGGAAAAATATTTTAAGGCAGCAATGGTTCTTTAGACTTTGTAAAAAAAATCCAAAACGCGTTAAAAATTTTATCTTGGGTCAAGTAAAATCTGCCCTTGGAAAAAATTACGATGTTGATAAACATTTTACCCCAAATTACAATCCATGGGATCAAAGAATGTGTTTGGTACCCAATGGTGATTTATTTAAATCTATAAGAAATAAAAAAACTTCAGTTATTACAGATCATATAGAAAAATTTGTTCCATCAGGTATTAAACTTAAATCAGGCAAGACAATAAATGCTGACCTTATTATAACCGCAACTGGACTTAATCTTGAATTATGCAGTAATATTAATTTAAAAGTTGATAATAAAGAGATTAATTTAGCGGATACAGTCACTTATAAAGGTATGATGTTTAGTGGCATTCCCAATCTAGTTTCAACATTTGGATATACCAATGCATCTTGGACTCTTGGAGCTGATTTAACCTCTGAATATGTTTGTAGACTGCTAAATTATATGAAGAAAAACTCTATGAAAAAATGCTGTCCTGACTCAAATTATGAAATTGAAAATAATGAAGAGTGGTTAAATCTCTCATCCGGATACATAGAAAGGTCTAAAGATATTTTTCCAAAACAGGGAAAGAAAAGTCCTTGGACAAATAATCAAAATTTTTTAAAAGACATTTTTCAAATTCGTTATGGAAGAATTAACGATGGGGATATTAAGTTTTCTTGAAATAAAGTTAAATAATTATAGTATCAATCAACTTTAAATTTATATAATAAGGAAAAGAATGAATTCAAAAATTTGTGAAATGTTAGGAATAGAATTTCCTTTATTAGCTTTTTCTCATTGTCGAGATGTGGTTGCTGCTGTTTCAAAAGCCGGTGGTATGGGGGTTTACGGCGCGGTGAGTCTTCCGCCAGATCGTTTAAAGGAAGAATTAGATTGGATTGATAGTAATGTAGATGGTATGCCTTATGGGATAGATTTAATTGTTCCTAATAAATTTGAAGGAAAAGGTGAAAAGATCTCAACTGAACAATTGGTTAATGCTATCCCTCAAGGTCATAGAGATTTTACAAAAGAAATTTTATCTAATCACGATATTGAGACTGATGATTTAATTGATCTTAAAGAAGGTGCGTCTCAATTCAGAATGAATTTATCTGATGAAGGTGCAGCAACATCCTTAGAGATAGCCTTTCAATACCCTATTAAACTAGTTGCAAACGCTCTTGGTGTTCCGCCAAAAGTAATGCTTGAAATGGGAAAAAAATATAACGTTGCTGTTGCAGCATTGGTTGGAGCAAAAGAACATGCAGTTAAGCAAGTTGAGGCAGGTGTAGACATACTAATTGCCTCTGGTGGAGAAGCTGGAGGTCATTGTGGTGACGTTTCAACTATGGTCTTAATACCTGAAGTCTATAGAGCAATAAAACCAATTAGGGATGTTCCAATATTAGCAGCAGGTGGAATTACAACTGGTTCTCAGATGGCTGCAGCCATGTCAATGGGTGCATCTGGAGCTTGGTGTGGATCAGTTTGGTTAACTACATCAGAAGCAGAAACAAATCCAATCGTTAAAGAAAAAATGCTATTGGCCAGCTCTAGAGATACTGTGCGCTCAAGAAGCAGAACTGGAAAACATTCAAGGCAATTAAGGTCACCTTGGACTGATGCCTGGGAGGAAAAAGGACCTGAACCGCTTCCTATGCCATTACAATCTTTAGTAAGTGAGCCAGCACTAAAAAAAATAGATAAGCTATCTCAAAGCGGTCATAAAGGTGCAAAAGATTTAGCCACTTATTGGGTAGGACAAGGAGTAGGTCTTATGAATCAGCCAATGAACGCAGGTGCTGTTGTTCAGGATTTTAAAAAAGATTTTGCTGAAGCTTTTGAAAGACTAAATCATTTCTTTGAGTGATTTAGAAATTATCTTATGAAAATATTTTTTACTATCCTATTAGTTTTTATAACTCTAATTATATTACTTTTTTCCTACCTTTTTTTAACAAAACCACCTCGTATGCCTTTTATAGGTCATTTTTTTGATAAAGTTGGATATGGTTCGTTATATTATTTGGATAAACCAGATAAATCATTAATTTACAGTAAAAAAAATAATATAAATTTAAAGTTACATTTTTTTGAGCCATCCCAAAAAAAATCAAAATCTACACTTTTACTTTTTCATGGAGGTGCTTGGGCGTTTGGCTCGTCGTATTCTCTTTTTAAAATTTGTAAAGATATTTCTGATCAAGGAATTACCTGTATAAGCGCTGATTATAGAATTGCTCTTAAACATAACACTAAAGTTAAAGACTCAATGGATGATGCAAGAGAGGCTTATCAATGGATAATATCTAACGCAAAGATTTTGGATATTGATAAAGAGAATATAATTGTTGGGGGCGGTTCATCAGGTGGTCAATTAGCAGCATCTTTAGCAATGATACCTGACGATAATAATCAAATTATTGAGAGAATTAAGGGCTTAGTTTTATTGAATCCTGCACTCAACACCTCTCTCTTAGATAGAGAAATACCAGAGAATATTGAGGAAAGAAGAAAAAAACTTTGGTTATTTGTAAAAAAACTTTTTGATGATAACTTTGAGAAATTTTCACCCTCAAATTATATTAGAGAAGGTCTTCCGCCTTCAATAATTTTTCACGGCAAATTAGATAAGACAATTCCAATTGAAATTATAGAAAAATTTTCAAATGATATGATTGATAAAGGAAATGTGGTAAAATTTCTTAAATGGGACAACAAAGGTCATCAATTTTATAGGTGGGATAAAAAAGCGTATCCTGAAGTCATAAGTGAGTTAATTAAATTTATAAAGGAAAATTAAAATGCCACTAAAAATATCCATATTAGGTTCAGTTATATCAATTATGCTAGGATTTTTAGTAGCCTTTATTGTTGGCCAAAATAGTGTAGATTTTTTGGGTTTTCCCTTACTTATTTTTTGTTTCCTTTATTCCTATATAGTTCATTGGATTTTTTTTACTCATGCTTATATTTTTCAAACTGAGCATTATTTTGATGCAACTGGAAGTTTTACCTACATAAGCTTGTCAATAATTTTAATTCTTAACTCTGTATTTAACTCAGGTTTTGGAGATTTAAATCCTTATACTTATTTAATAGGAATAATGGTTATTTTATGGTCTTTAAGGCTTGGAATGTTTTTATTCAAAAGAGTAAAAGATGTTGGTCAGGATGTTAGATTTATAGAAATGAAAAAAGACTTTTTCTGGTTTTTTATGACTTGGACTTTATCTGGTTTATGGGTCTTCCTTACATATGTAGCTGGTTTATCGGCGATGACATCTATAAATTTAATAGAAGATATGAACTCTTATCATTTTTCTTTAATGTTTATAGGATTTTTATTATGGGTTTTTGGTTTTGTAATTGAGATATTAGCGGACAATCAAAAAAAAATATTTCGAAAAAATCCTTTAAATAAAGGTAAATTTATTAGTTCAGGTCTATGGGCTTGGTCACGCCACCCTAATTATTTTGGTGAAATTATTTTATGGTTAGGTATAGCAATTATAGCTCTCCCTTCAATGAAAGGTGGTGAATTTTTAGGATTAATTTCACCATTATTTGTTTATGTATTGCTCACAAAAATTAGTGGAATACCGATGTTAGAAAAGAGTTCTGATAATAAGTGGGGGTTAGATGATGATTATATAAAATATAAAAAAACTACACCTATATTATTTTTGAAAAAACCTAACTCTAATTAGTTACAAGATCGTCCTTTAAATATCTACCAGCCATATAATAATGGAAAGCACACCATATTTTAAGTGAAGCAAATATTAGTAAGCTGTACCTCAAGGACTCTTTACCGTACTCAGATTGAAGAATATCACTAACAATTCCAACTGCCGATGGACCAAATCCTAAGCCAATTATATTTATAATAAATAATAAAATTGCAGCTGCAACCGATCTCATTTTTAATTCAACAACTCCTTGTGTCTGACTAAATGTAGCAGCCTGATAAAAATTACCCAACGCTACAGGTATAATTAGCCATAGAAGTGATGTGCTCGCTGTTGGGCTCATATATACAAGATAATATAATGGTGCCGTAGCACCCATAGCAATTGCAGCTACCCATAAAGACCATCTTACATCTCTTGATCCAAAATAATCCGATAAATAACCGCCAAGAAAAATTCCTAAACCACCCGGTAAACCAAGAATTAGTCCTAAATACCAGCCTACATCACTTGTAGGCATTCCGTAAGAGCGCTGGAAAAATGATGGCAGCCAATTGATTCCTCCATAACCAACAAAAGCTGCAAGAGAGGCTGCAAAAGCTAAATGACGAAATGACCTCTTTCTAAGAAGAAATGATATTGTTTCATAAATAGTGGGTTGGTTTTCAGATGCAACCTTACCTTCGGCTTGCCCTCTAATTGGTTCTTTGACTGTAAAACGAAATAGTATAGCTATTAATATGCCCGGAACTCCAACAATAAAAAAAGCAGCTCTCCAACCAAACATCTCATCGATCCATCCCCCGGCAAATAAACCAAACATAATACCAAACGGAATTCCCAAAGAGTAGATACCTAGAGCAGTTGATCTTTTATTTGCAGGAAAATAGTCTGAAATCATTGAATGAGCAGGCGGACTGCAACCAGCCTCTCCAATTCCAACTCCTATTCTTGCAAATAATAAATGTAAAAAATTTTGCGCTAAACCCGATAAGGCCGTCATAAAACTCCATATGGCTAGTGATATTGAAATTAGATTTCTTCTATTGCCTCTATCAGCATACTTTGCAATTGGTATACCTAAAGTTGCATAAAAAGCAGCAAAAGCGAAGCCTGATAAAAAACCAAGTGAAGTGTCGGATAGGTTTAAATCTGTTTTAATAGATTGAAGAAGAATTGAAAGTATATTTCTATCTATAAAATTGAAAGTATATACAACTACTAAAATACCGAGGGCATAATTTCTTACAGATTGTGATTTAATATCTTTTTTAATTACCTCTGACATATTCCCCTCAACAAATAGATTTTAAATATATAAAATTTATTCATTAATACTAGAGTAAATATTAATATTAAAATAAAAAAAGGTGGTAAATAGATCTATTCACCACCTAGAATTTTTCTGATAACTAAACTAAGAATTTAAAATATTCTCTTTATTCGTAAGAGGTATTTTCTTAGGTTTTTTATGGTCAGGAGTAATTCTTTCAATTCCAATATAGAGTATACCATTTGATAATGCGGCTCCTTGAACAACCATATCTTCAGATAAAATAAAGTTTCTTTTGAAATTTCTTGATGCAAGACCTTGATGAATTAGATTTTCATTTATTTCTTCAGGTCTTTTGCCTTCAATGATTAAGTTTTGTTCTGCAACCTCAATATCTATGTCTTTTTCATCAAATCCTGCTACTGCAAGTTCGATACTATATTTATCATTAGACAACTTTCTAATGTTGTATGGAGGATAGTTAGCATTTTGTGTTTTTGAATTTGCTAGAATTGATAATGTATTAAACGTTCTATCAAATCCAACAGCGAAAGGAGATAGGTCTCTCCATATTGTTTCTATTTTTGTACTCATTTTTTACTCCTTTTAAAGCAAGTTTTTAAAATTAGGACCCTTCAAGGCATCCATGTTTTTTAGATAGTAATATTTTTATAGATTTCAAGTATCATAGAGGGGCTTTTTTTATTTTTTGCTGATAATTTAAAAATTTTGTAATTGCGACAAAAATACAATGGATTTAATTAGATACCTCTGATATGACAGAATTAGTTATCTTTATTAAAAATTGAAAGAGTATAAAAATGGATTTAAATTTTACAAAAACTGATCAAGAATTTAGAAAAGAAGTAAAAGAATTTATTGCAGAGAATTTCTCACCAGAAATTTCTGCAAGTCAAAATATCGAAAAATATCATGAAGTAACTTCTGATCAAATGAAGGAAGGTATACTTTCATGGCATAAAACGCTTTATAATAAGGGTTGGATTGCACCTCATTGGCCTGTAGAATATGGTGGTGTAGATTGGTCTATTACCCAAAGATACATATGGGATCAAGAATGTGCTAATGCAGGAACAACACCGCTTATTCCATTTGGACTAACAATGCTTGGACCAGTTATTATTGCTTTTGGAAATGATCATCAAAAAGATTGGGTTTTAAAAGGTATACTATCAGGAGAAGATTGGTGGTGTCAGGGTTACTCCGAACCAGGCGCAGGGTCTGACCTAGCTAGTTTAAGGACAAAAGCTGAAAAAGACGGTGATCACTATATTGTTAATGGTCATAAAATATGGACAACTTTAGCTCAGTATGCTGATTGGATGTTTTGTCTTGTAAGAACAAGAAGCGATGGAAAGCCTCAAGAAGGCATATCTTTTTTACTAATCGACATGAATACTCCTGGAATTGAGGTTAAGCCAATCATAACTGTTGATGGTGGTCATGAAGTAAATGAAGTATTTTTGGAAGATGTTAAAGTTCCGGTTGAGAATTTAGTTGGTGAAGAAAATATGGGCTGGACAATAGCTAAGTTTTTACTAGGTAATGAGCGAACAGGAATTGCGGGTGTTGCAAGATCAAAAAAAGCAATTGATAGATTAAAAGAAATCGCCAATTCTGAGCTAAATAATGGTGAGCCTCTGATGAATGACGCTTCTTTTAACAAAAAAATTACTGAACTAGAGGTTGATTTAACTGCTTTAGAATTCACCGAGTTGAGAACTCTTGCAAAAGAAAGTCAGGGCGAAGGACCAGGTGCGGAATCGTCAATTTTGAAAATAAAAGGTACTGAAATACAACAAAAAATTTCCGAATTAACATTAGAGGCTATTGGTAATTACGCCAGTCCATATATTACACCATTAAGTGTAAGAAATTTTGGTTCTAACTATTTGGAGGTTGGACCAGAACATACTCAAGGTGTCGCTCAAAACTATTTTGGAATGAGAAAAACATCTATTTATGGTGGTTCTAATGAAATTCAAAGAAATATAATAGCAAAAATGGTTTTGGGACTTTAGGGAGAAAAAAATGGATTTTTCATTTAGCGAAGAACAGACTTTATTACGTAATACTATCCAATCTTTTATTCAAGATAACTATGATTTTGATAAAAGAAAAGCAATTATTCAATCAGAAGAGGGTATGAGCAGGGATAATTGGCAGCAACTAGCTGAGCTAGGCCTTTTAGGTGTTCCTTTTTCAGAAGCTGATGGCGGCCTTGATTTTAGCTCTGTCGAAACAATGATAGTTGCTGAAGAATTTGGAAAAGGGTTAGTAATTGAGCCTTATATTCAAACAGTCGTAACATGTGGAGGTTTTCTAAGAAGGGCGTCAGAAGAACAAAGACAAGAACACCTTCCTGGTTTAATTTCTGGAGACGAAATTTGGGCTTTTGCTTATGCTGAACCTCAAGGAAGATTTAATCTGGCAGATATAAAAGTTTCAGCTTCAAAGAGTAATGATGGTTATAATCTTAACGGAGATAAATGTGTTGTTTCTGCTGCACCTTGGGCTCAAAAACTTATTGTTTCAGCAAGGACCTCTGGAGACCAATCAGACAAAGATGGTATTTCATTATTCATTGTAGATAAATCTTCTGATGGTGTGTCAACTCGAGATTATAAGACAGTTGATGGAAGCATGGCATCAGAAGTTTCTTTTGAAAATGTTAAATTATTATCATCATCATTACTTGGTGAAGAGAATAAGGCTTATGCATTAATAGAATTGGTAACTGATGAAACTATTGCCGCTTTATGTGCAGAAGCTATTGGTGCTATGTCTGTTTTAAACGAAACAACAGTAGAGTATTGTAAGACAAGAAAGCAATTTGGCCAACCAATTGGAAAATTCCAAGTATTGCAACATAGAATGGTTGATATGTTTATGCAATACGAGCAGTCTGTATCAATGACTTACATGGTTAATTTAAAACTCAAAGAAGAGGATTTAGAAAGAAGTAAAGCTGCATCTGGTGCGAAAGTGCAAATTTGTAACGCTGCTAAGTTCATTGGGCAAAGTGCTGTCCAGCTTCACGGTGGTATGGGAATGACAGATGAATTAAATGTCGGTCATTATTTTAAACGATTATCTATGATTGAAACACAATTAGGAAATGCAGATCATCACTTAAAAAAGTATTCATTAGCTTCTTAGAGGTTTGGAATAATGAATGATTGGCTCAAATTTGATAAAAACGGATCTATTGTTACTTTAACCATAAATAGACCTGATATTCGAAATCCTTTAGGTGAACCTGAAGATGTTGTTAATTTTGAGGAAGCTTCCAAATCTATTAATGAAGATAGAAATGTTCGGTGTGTAATTTTAACTGGTGCTGGCAAAGCTTTTTCTGCTGGCGGAAATGTTAAAAATATGCAAAACAAATCTGGTAATTTTTCTGGTTCATCAGTTGGTCTTCGTGAAAGATATCGTACAGGTATTCATAAAATAATTAAGGCTATTTGGAATATTGAGGTTCCAGTTATTGCTGCAATTAACGGTCCTGCTATCGGACTAGGTAATGATGTTGCATGCTTAGCTGATATAAGAATTTCTTCAGAGAATGCAAAATTTGGTGTTACTTTTTTAAAAATTGGTTTAATTCCTGGTGATGGTGGGGCTTGGTTACTGCCGAAAATTATTGGTATGTCCAGAGCATCTGAGTTATTATTCTCTGCAAAATTAATCGACCCACAAACTGCAAAGCAATGGGGTTTAATAAGTGATTATTTTAAATCTGAAGAACTTATTAATGAAGCTAATAAGTTGGCATCATCAATAGTTAAACAACCACCAGATGCGCTGAGAATGAGTAAAAAGCTTTTAAGAGAAGGGATGGGAGCAAGTTTTGATAATATTCTCGAAATGTCAGCAAGTATGCAGGCTTTAATGCATCTAACTGACGATCATCAAGAGGCTTTATCAGCATTTTTTGAAAAAAGAGATGGTAATTTCAAAGGTAAGTAAAAGGAGTAGATTGTGAATTTAGATTTTAGTCAGGATGATATTAATTTTAGAAATGAGGTAAAGGATTTTATTAATATTTCCTATACTCAAGAAATGAAAGATGAGCTCAGTAGATCTAAAAACGGATCTGCCAGCAAGGAATTGCATGTTAAATGGCAAAAGTCACTTTATGAAAAAGGATGGATAGCTCCAAATTGGCCGGAAGAGCACGGAGGTGCAGGATTTACCACCACTCAAAAATATATTTTTGAGACAGAAATGGCCCTCGCTGGCGCGCCAAGAACAGTACCATTTGGATTATCAATGGTCGCACCGGTTCTTATGGAATTTGGAACTGAAGAGCAAAAGAAAAAATATCTGCCAGATATTCTATCAACTAAAGTTTGGTGGTGTCAGGGTTATTCTGAACCAGGATCTGGTTCTGATTTAGCTTCCTTACAATGCAAAGCAGAGGATAAAGGTGACCACTATCTTGTAAATGGTACAAAAATTTGGACAACATTAGCACAGCATGCGGATATGATTTTTTGTCTTGTTAGGACCTCTAAAACACAAAAACCCCAAGAGGGTATATCTTTTTTACTAATTGATATGAAGTCATCGGGAATAGATATAAGACCTTTAATAACTCTTGATCAATCACCTGCTCCTTATCAAGAAGTAAATCAAGTTTTTTTTGAGGATGTTAAAGTACCTAAAGAAAATTTAGTTGGCGAAGAAAATAAAGGCTGGACATATGCAAAATATCTTCTTGAGTTTGAGAGAGGAAATTCATATTCACCATCTCTATACCGAGGAATTCAAAAACTAAAGGACATAGCAAAAGATACCCTTGTTGGTGCTGATAAGTATTTAATTAATGATATGAGTTTTATTAATAAATTAAATCAGTGTGAAATAGAGGTACAGGCTTTAGAATTTGTTGAATTAAGAATTTTCTCCGCATTATCTGCTGGACAACGAGTTGGGGCTGAATCTTCAATTTTGAAATGTAGAGGAACTGAACTTCAACAAAAAATTCAGGAATTATCTGTTGAGGCAATTGGTTATTGGTCCACACCCTTTATCTACGATACTTTTGCAAATATTAACGAACCTTCAATTGGTCCTGATTATGCCGCAACAATTACTCCTTCATATTTAAATGGAAGAAAGACAACTATTTATGCTGGGTCAAATGAAATTCAAAGAAATATTATATCAAAGGCAGTTTTAGGCTTATAAATATTAATAAAAATTTTATCGAAGAAATTTTAAAACGACTCATATATTTTAATGCTTATGTCAGTTTGGGGTAAACTTGCCGGTGTTACCGCTGGATATCTAGTCGGTGGTATTTTTGGTGCTGTTGTTGGTGCAGTAGCTGGTCATTATGTATTGGATAAAAATGATGAGGATGTTGCGTTTGCAATTGCCCTAATTGCCCTGTCTGCAAAAATGTCTATGGCTGATGGTAAAATTTCAGACAAAGAATTTATTGCATTTAAAGAAATTTTAAATGAACTTCCTGAAAATGAATTAAAAAATGTAATTAAGGTTTATAATTTAGCTAGAGAAGATATTGCAGGATATGATGTCTATGCAAAACAAATATCCTCTATATTTCAAAATAATTTACATGTTTTAGAGAATGTTATTGATGCTCTTTTTCATGTTGCAAAAGCTGATGGCCCTATTAATAAAAATGAAGTCATTTTTCTAGAAAAAATTGCAGGCATTTTTGGTTTTTCTTCAGCTGAATTTTCTCGTATTAGAGCCAGTCATATGGCAGCTGATATTGATGATCCTTGGTTAATCCTTGGGTTGGACAGTGGAAGCAGCCTTAATATAGCTAAATCACAATGGAAAAAATTAGCTGCCGAGAATCATCCTGATAGATTAATTTCTAAGGGAGTACCAAAAGAATTACTTGGTATGGCTAATGAAAAACTTGCTGTAATTAACAGTGCTTATCGTAAAATTGAGAAAGCTCATAAAATGAAGGCTGGTACTGGAGAAATTTAATGTCTAGGAAAATGAAAATCATCGCTGCGAAAGAAGCTATAAAGTTTGTCAAAAATGGGATGAAGTTAGGTTTAGGAACTGGATCAACCGTAAACGAATTTCTTTTATTGCTTTCTGATGAAATTAAAAATGGTTTAAGCATTACTGGAGTAGTTACTTCTGAAGAAACTAGAAATTTATCTAATAAGTTAAATATACCTTTATCAACACTTAAAAAACTTAAAAAACTAGATCTTACTATTGATGGTGCTGACGAGATTGATAAAAATTTATCTCTTATAAAAGGTGGTGGTGGAGCGCTCTTAAGAGAGAAAATTGTTGCATATAACTCATCTCAATTAATAATAATTGCCGATAAAAGTAAGATTGTAGAAGAGTTAGGTGATTTTAAATTACCTGTAGAGGTTTCTTCATATGAGCACGAAGCTACTAGCTCTAGGATTATGGATAAGCTTGGTAATATAGGTTATGAAGGTTTCATAGTTTTAAGAAAAAAAGATAATGAAGTTTTTATAACTGATGGTGGGAATTATATTTATGATTTATCAATAGGGTTTATTAAAGAACCGAACTTGGTTGAACAGTTACTTAATTCGATACCTGGTGTATTTGAAAACGGTTTATTCATTAACTTAACAAATAAGGTAATTATCGGTGATGAAGAGGGTGCTGAAATAATTACAAGATAACTATATTGCTCCTGCTTTTTGCGCATATAACCATCCAGCCTCAGCTAGAGGTCTTACTCTATCACTCCTTTCCTGAGCATGTTCACTGGCTGCAGTACCATCTCTTACTCTACCCAAAATTCCTTGAAGTATTCCTGCTAAACGAAAAAAATTATATGCAAGATAAAAATCTATATTATCAATTTCACTTCTATTAGTTTGCTCACAATACATTTTTATATATTCAGCAGCATTAGGAATTCCTAGCTCTTTATAATTTACATTTGATAATGATTGAGTACCTGCTCCATCCTCAACTTCTGGCATAAACCATTGCATAAGATGGTATGTAAAATCACCTAATGGATGGCCTAAAGTAGAAAGCTCCCAGTCCAATACAGCGAGAACTTTAGGAGCATTAGGATGTAAAACCATATTATCTATTCTATAATCACCGTGAACTATGGAAGTTTCGTCTTTACCAGGAATATTATGAGGAAGCCAATCAATTAAAGATTGCATTTCTTTAATATTTTCTGTTTCAGATGCAATATATTGTTTAGTCCATCTCGAAATTTGTCTTGAAAAATAATTCCCTGGTTTACCAAAAGTTTCTAAACCAATTTCTTTATAATTAATATTATGTAGTTGAGCTAAGGTTTTATTTTTTTCTCTAAAAATTTCTTTCCTCATTTCAACTGATGAACCAGGTAGAGTAGGTTCCCAAATAATTCTTCCATCAACCATTTCCATAACATAAAATATTGTACCTATGATTGACTCATCTTCACAAAGGCAAAATGTTTGAGGAACGGAATAATTAACTGAATTTAAGGCCGTTATAACTCTATACTCTCTATCAACAGCATGGGCTGAAGGTAAAAGTTTACCTGGAGGTTTTCTTCTAAGGACATATTTTTTTTTGGGAGTAATTAATTGATAGGTAGGATTTGATTGCCCACCCTTAAACTCTTTTACTGATAATTTTCCCTCAAAGCTTGGTATTATATCTGACAAATACTCTTCTAATTTTTTTTCAGGAATTTTTAACTTTTCTTGAACATCCATTGTTCCAGTAAATTTTTCATCAGATGTAATTTCTTTATTATTATTCATTTTCTTCTCTTTTGATAGCACGCCACCCAATATCACTTCTAAAATAAGACCCTTTCCACCTTATCATATTTGCAGCATTAAGAGCATTATAATTTGCTTTTTTAACAGTTGATCCAAGACTTGTAATATTAAGCACCCTTCCTCCATTTGTTAAAATATGATTTCCATCTTTTTTAGTTCCAGCATGATATAAGTGAATATCTTCTTTATCTTCGATTTTATTAATACCTTTAATTTTATGATCTATAGTATAGTTATCAGGATATCCACTTGATGCCATTACAATAGTTAAGGCAAAATTATCATCCCACTTGATAACTTCATTCTTAAGTGAATTTTTACAACTATTAATAATTAAACTTAATAAATCAGACTTTAATCTTGGTAAAATAACCTGGCATTCTGGATCACCAAACCTTACATTATATTCAATGAGTTTTGGACCTTTATCTGTTATCATTAAGCCTGCATATAAAATTCCTGTAAATGGGCATCCTAAATCTTTCATTGCCCTTAAGGTCGGTTTTATAATTTCTTTAATTGTTTTTTCTTTTAATTTTTTATCCATTATTGGGGCAGGTGAATATGCTCCCATACCTCCTGTATTTGGACCAGTATCTTTTTCGCCAATTCTTTTGTGATCTTGGGCACTAGTTAACTCAATAAAATCATTTTCGTCAGCAATTATAAAATAACTTACCTCTTCACCAACTAAAAATTCTTCTATAACTATTTCCTTTCCAGCCTCTTTAAAAACTCCAGAGAAAATTTTATCAATAGCATCTTTACATTCTTTTAAATTTTCAGCAATTATAACTCCTTTTCCAGCTGCTAAGCCATCTGCTTTTATAACAATTGGGAATTCTTGATTAATTACAAAGGATAAAGCGTCAGATTTATTATTAAATGACTTAAATGCTGCAGTTGGGATATTATATTTTTCACAAATTTGTTTTGTAAATTTTTTAGAACCTTCAAGCTTGGCCGCTTCTTTTTTTGGTCCAAAAACTAATATATTTTTTTCTTTTAAGAAGTCTACCAATCCGTTAACAAGTGGTGTCTCAGGTCCAATAATAACTAATTCAATTTTTTTTAAAAGACAGAAATCTAAAATAACTCCTTGATTATTGATATCAAGATCAATCAATTCAGCAAAATTTTCGATACCAGGATTTCCAGGTGCACAAAATATTTTCTTATTTTTTGAGCTTTCATAAAGAGATTTTGCTAATGCATGTTCTCTTCCGCCTGAACCTAATAAAAGTATATTCATATTTAATTATTTATATTTAAGATTATTAATAATTATTATATTAAAGTAATTAATTATGAATTCTACTATTAAAAATACATTAGAACTCTCTGTTTCAGAGTTATCTGACTCAATAAAAAGTCTAATTGAAGAAAATTTTGGATATATTAGAGTTAGAGGTGAAATTGGTAGAGTATCAATTCCAGCATCTGGACATATATATTTTGATCTTAAGGATAATGACTCTGTCATATCTGGTATTATTTGGAAAGGTAACTCAAAAAATCTTGAAATTCAGCCTGAGGAAGGACTTGAGGTTATATGCACTGGTAAAGTCACAACGTACAAAGGGCAATCAAAATACCAAATAATAGTTGATAAAGTTCAGCCAGCTGGACTCGGCGCGCTTATGGCTTTACTTGAAAAAAGGAAAAAATTACTTGCTGATGAAGGCCTTTTTTCTGAAAACCTTAAAAAAGATATACCTTATTTACCGAAGACCATTGGAGTTATAACAAGCCCTACAGGATCAGTAATAAGAGATATAATTCATAGAATTAGCGAAAGATTTCCAGTTCATATTATTGTTTGGCCTGTTAGGGTTCAAGGTGAAACTTGCCCAGATGAGGTTGTAGATGCTTTGAATGGATTTGATCTTATAAATCAAAGCGGACTCCCAAGTCCTGATCTAATTATAGTTGCAAGAGGAGGAGGGAGTGTAGAAGATTTATGGGGTTTTAATGATGAAAAGGTTGTAAGAGCGGTTTCTAGATCGAAAATACCTATTATTTCTGCTATTGGTCACGAAACTGATACCACATTAATTGATTTAGCCTCTGACTTAAGAGCTCCAACCCCAACAGCAGCAGCTGAGAAAGCTGTTCCTGTGAGAATTGATCTTATCAATAATATTAATGAAATAAATACCAGATTAAAAAATTCAATTTTGAGAAATATTAAAGACAGGGAATTTCAATCAAACAAAGTATTTAAATCTTTTCCAAAAATTAATAATATTTTAAAAACTCCCACTCAAAAATTAGATAACTTATCTTTACGTCATATTTTTTCTTTAAAATCTTCAATTAATATTATCGATGAAAAATTTTTAAATATTTCTAAATCTTTGAAATTTTCATTACTAAATAAAAGGGTCAATTTTGCGCAAGATAAGTTTTTAGTTAGAGTTAAATCATTAGAAACAAATATTAGTTATTTCCTAAAAACCATTAAAAGTAGATTAAATATGTCCTCAGGGGTATTAAGTGCTTTAAATCATGAAAAAGTCTTAAGAAGGGGGTTTGCTATCGTGATTAATAAGAATTCCAAGCTTGTTAGAACATCAAAGGGCTTAAAAAATAAAGAGAATTTAAAAATAAAGTTAAGTAATAATGATATTTTGAAAGTTAAAACTAATTTAAAGGAGTGAGGGTAACGTTAAAATGGATTTTAATGAAAAAGAAGCAAAGGTAGAATACTTAGATGGTAGCTTTAATGTAATCGAACACGGAACTTATGTTGTTTGCAGTGTTAGCAATAAAAGAATCCCTTTGCCAGATTTAAAGTATTGGTCTGTTGCTAGACAGGAAGCTTATTACGATGCAAAAAATTCTCTTATTAGAGAAAAGCAAATTAGTTAAGATCAAACTTTTTATCCCAGCGATTATGTATCCAGAACCAATTTTCAGGTTTATCGGATATACATTTTTCTAAAAATTTATTTATCTCGCTTGTAAATATTTTAATATCTTTTTGTTTATCTGATGTTTTATTAATTTTTATTTCAGGATAAAAGGTAACTTTAAAAAAACTTCCTTTAGCTCTCTCAACGTTAATTGGAACCACAGGATAATCATATTTTATTGCAAGACTTGCTGCTCCATCTGAGGTCATTGCTTCTTTACCAAAAAAATTAACTCTTACCCCACTAGATAATTTTTGGTCTACTAACATTGCTATCGCTCCATTTTCCTTAAGTAACCCAAGCATTTCTCTTGCTCCTGACGAACCTTTTCTAATTTGTATTGGTGTCGTATTATTAGAACGTTGATTTACTATCCACTTATTTACAAAAAAATTATTTGAGTGTCTATAGATGCCGCCAACCTTATCCCTGTAATTCCTTAATATTAAGGGTATGATTTCCCAGTTAGCAAAATGACCTGAAATAAAAATAACTCCAGTATCTTTATGTTGGGTTATATATTGTTCGCCAATTACTTTAATTCTAATATTTTTTTCCTTTGAAATTTTATTTAAATGAAAAAATTCTGCCGTAACCATTCCAATATTTTTCCACATTTTTAAAATTATAGAGTTAATCTCAGATTTTTTTATTTTTGGAAATGCTAAAAGTAAGTTTTCTTTTGCTTGTTTGGATACATTCAATTTTGGACCAATAATTGAAAAAATATAACTTAAAAGCTTAGTTGATAATTTTAATCCCAAAATTTTAGTTATAATTAAGAAATTTAATCCAAGAATTGCTTCAAATAAGTACCTTATAGTTTTAATTTTAATCATAGGGTTGTTATATAACATTTTTAGCACTAATTTCCTTGTAATAAATTTTTATATGGAGATTTAGTTGTCAGAACCACTAGAAGATGAAGTTAGTGAAGAGTTAAGGCGTAAACAGTTAAAATCTATTTGGGATAGATTTGGAATTTATGTCATTGGGTTTGCAATTTTTATAATTATTTCCGTTGGGGGTAATGAGGTTTTCAGTTATTTAGATAAACGTGTTTCCGAGAGAGAGTCCTTAAATTTTGATAAAGCATTAAATCTTATTGAAGAAGGTAACAATTCCTCTGGTTATGATGAATTACTTAAATTAACTGAAGGAAAAACTGGATACAGAGGGTTAGCATTATTTAAACTATCCTCAGAAAGTTTAAAAAAAGGTGATTATGAGGAAGCTATAAAATTTTTAAAAAAGGCTTCATATGATAAGTCTTTAACAGACAATCTTAGAGTTTTCGCAAAAATAAAAGCTGGTTTAATATTAGTTGACAATGGTAATTATTCAGATATTGAGTTATTGCTTGATGAGGTTGTAAGAGCTGGAGGATCCTTTTCTTTTCATGCAAAAGAAATTTTGGCCCTTAGTTTAATTAAAGAGGGGAGAGTTTTAGAGGCTCAAGGTATCTTTAAAGATATTTCTGAAGATGCATCTGCACCCCCTGTTCTTGCAAGAAGAGCTGAAATTTTTTTACGTTAACCAGTAAAGGTATATTATGAAAAAAATAATTTCTGTTATTGTTATTCTTATATCTCTTTCATCCTGCGGAACTGTTAATAATTTCTTTGGAGGAGAAGATATTGATAAGGATAGAATTCAAGGTGATAGAATATCAATATTGAGTTTAGAAAAGAACTTAACTTCTGATCCTCAGTTGAGAGATAATAGAGTAGTAATACCATCAGAGATAAATAATACTTCATGGCCTTACCCAGGTGGCTCAATAGACAATTCATTACATAATCTCAAGGGTCCAAAATTTCTAAAACAATTTTCTAAATTTAAAATATCTAAGGGCTCCTCTAAAAACTCTTTTTTGCTTAGCTCACCTATTATTGTGAATGGATTAATATATTCCTTAGGATCAGATTCTAAAGTTAATGCATATGATTTAGAAACAAAAAAGAAAATCTGGCAGAAAGATATGTCGGTCAAGAAAGAACAAAAGAAGGAGGGTTTTGGGGGCGGCATTTCATATGAAAATGGAGTAATTTTTGTATCTAATGGCTTCGGAAATGTGTATGCGCTAGACTCGGCTTCTGGTAAAGAAATTTGGAAGATAAATATTCGTATTCCAATTCGTTCAGCACCTATTTCTTTTAATCAAATTGTTTACGTTATCAGCCACGATAATCAAATTTTTGCTCTAAATGCACTCAATGGCGAAGTTTTATGGAATCATAGAGGAATATTAGAATCTGCATCGGTTTTATCTTCAAATTCTGTAGCTGTTGATGGTGGCCTGGTTTTCGTACCTTATTCATCGGGTGAAATTTATGCTATAAGAACTTTAAATGGATCAGTTGTTTGGACAGACTCACTATCAAGAACAGGATCGTCTACATCTTTATCAGAAATAAACTCTATTACAGCAAGACCTGTAACTGATAATGGAAGGTTAATTTCAATTAGTCATGCAGGAAGAATGGTATCAGTAGATATTTCAAGCGGTGAGAGGTTGTGGACATTAGATATTTCTGGAACAGAAACACCATGGATTTCCGGTGATTGGGTTTTTTCCTTATCCACTAATTCAGAATTAATTGGTATTTCAAGGAATGCAGGAAAAATAAAATGGGTCACTCAGTTAGAGCAATACATAAATGAGGAAAAACGAGAAAATCCTATAAGATGGAGCGGCCCAATTATGATTTCTGGAAAATTATTTGTGATTTCTTCTCACGGAGTTGCAGCTTTTGTTTCTCCTCAGACAGGGGAAATTATTGAAACTAATAAAATTCCTGGTTCTTTTTACATAGCTCCAATAATAGTTGATGGAGTAATTTACCTTTTAAATGATTCAGGTGATTTAATAACTTATAATTAAGATCTAATATGTCAGAAAAATTGGCCATAATAGGAAAACCTAACGTTGGTAAGTCAACCCTTTTCAATAGATTGATTGGCAAAAAACTGGCTTTAGTTGCCAATGAGCCAGGTATAACCAGAGACTACAGAGTAGAAAAATTTAAAATTAAAGATTATTCTTATGAGTTAATTGATACAGCTGGAATTGAAGATCTATCATTTGATGACATTTCAAGAATTACAAAATTATCTTCAATTAATGCTATAAATAAATCTGATATTATTTTATTTGTAATTGATTCTAGAAGAAGTCTAACATCTGATGATTTTTCTCTAGCATCGCTTATTAGAAAAAGTGGTAAAAAAGTTATCCTTATTGCAAACAAGTGCGAAGGAAGGAGTATTAAGCAAGGGGAAATAGACTCCTCTTCATTCGGTTTTGGTAATCCCTTATCTATTTCATCTGAGCATAATCTCGGGATTTCAGAACTTCAAAATCTAATAATTGAAAATTCAAGATCACAAAATAATTTTGAGAATATTAAAGATAAAAGAAAAAAAATAACAATTCTTGGAAGACCTAACTCTGGAAAATCAACATTGATTAACCAATTATTAAATGAGAAAAGACAAATTGTTGGGCCACAAGCTGGACTGACAAGAGACTCAATACCATTATTTTTTGAATGGGATTCAACCCCTTATCAAATTTGGGATACTGCAGGAATTAGAAAAAAAGCAAAAATTTTAGACCAAGCTGAAAAATTGTCTGTTATGAGTTCTTTAAATGCTACTGAAGAGTCTCAAATTGTAATTTTAATGATAGACTCAGAGAGAGGTTTTGAAAAGCAAGATGCAACCATTGGAAATATAATAGAGACTGAAGGAAAACCATTTATAATTGCAGTAAATAAGTGGGATTTGGTTAAAAATAAAAAGGAAAGAAAAAAAAAATATTGAAGAAAAAGTTAGAGAATATCTTCCTCAGCTTGGTAATATGAGTATTTCTTATATATCTGCGAAAAAAAAACAAGGTATTGATGAGCTAATGAGTTTATTAGAAAAATTAGATTTAATTTGTGAAAAAAGGTTATCTACCTCAGAGTTAAATAATTTTTTAACTCAAACTTTAAATAAGCATCCTCACCCTAATAAAAATGGTCGGTCTGTAAAAATAAAATATATAACTCAACCTAAAATAAGACCCTCACATTTTGTAGTTTTTTCAAACTATCCTAGCTATATAAAAGATTCTTATAAACGTTATTTAATCAATGAGATAAGGAAAAAATTTAATTTAAATGGGGTACCTATAAGAATGGATTTTAGAGGGTCTGATAATCCTTATAAATTAAAAAAATGAGCATTTAATTTTTTCTAATTAAATTAATTAATAAATTAGCTATTTCATCTGGATTAATGAGTTTATTCTTTTTTTCACCAGGCATGAAGCTAGATCTTAATTGTGTATCCATGTCATCAGGAATAAAAATATGTGCATTAATATTTGTTAGAGTAATTTCTTTTTTCCAAGTATTTATTAGAGTTTCTAGTCCTATCTTTGACACATTATATGCGCCCCAATATGGATTTAATTGTTCATTTTTTAAGTCTGATATAAAAATTGCATCAGCACATTCAGATATCTTAAGAAGTGGTTCAAATGATCTTATTATTCTATAATTAACACTTAAATTTAAATTAATAACCTTATTCCATATTTTTGGATCTAAGTGAGAAATAGGTGTAATTTCGCCAACTATTCCAGCGCAACTAACTAATATATCTAACTTACCCCATTTTTTATAAATCTCATTACCTAACAAATCAATTGAACCATTTTCTTCAAGATCAAGGGGAACAATGGTAGATTTAGAACCATAGCTTTTAATTTCATCATCCAAATTTTCTAAAGCACTCATGTTTCTTGAAACTAATATAAGTTCTGCACCATTTTTTGCTAGAGCTTTTGCTACAGATCTTCCAAGTCCTCTTGAAGACCCTGTAACAAGTGCAATTCTATTTTTAAAAATTTCTGACATTTATAAATTTATTTCATTATCGGATAGCAAAGATAATTGTTCTTGTATTTTTTCATCTTTATAATCTTTCAGGTTAGTAGGATAATCACCTGTAAAGCAATGATCTGTGAATTGGGGATTTTTATTATCTCTTCCCTTTTTGTATCCCATTGCTTTGTAAATTCCATCAAGAGATAAAAAGCCCAAACTATCTGCACCAATAAATGCACACATATCTTCAACTGAATGATTTGCAGCCAAAAGTTGTTCAGTTTCTGGAGTATCTATTCCATAAAAGTCTGGAAATTTTATAGGTGGACAAGCTATAAGTAGATGAACCTCTTTTGCCCCAGCATCTCTCATTAATTGGACAATTTTTACTGATGTCGTTCCTCGAACTATACTATCATCAACTAGAATAATTTTTTTCCCCTTAACAGAGCTTTTATTTGGATTATGTTTTAATTTTACCGAGGAATGTCTTCCTGATTGACTTGGTTGAATAAAAGTTCTTCCAACGTAATGATTTCTTATAATTGCTAATTCAAAAGGAATTTTCGATTTTTCTGAATACCCAAGCGCAGCTGGAACACCAGAATCAGGAACTGGAACTACTATATCAGCATCAATTGGAAACTCATTGGCTAAAAAACTTCCAAAAGATTTACGGCAATCATAAATTGACTTTCCGTCTAATACAGAATCAGGTCTTGAAAAATAGATATATTCAAAAAGATCCAATCTTTTTTCAGTCTTTAAATAGGGGTTAATACTCTGAATTCCTTTTTCTGTAATAATTACGATTTCTCCTGGCTCTATTTCTCTAACAAAATCTGCTCCAATTATGTCTAAGGCACAAGTTTCTGAGCATAAAATATAAGATCCCTGAAGATTACCTAAAACTAATGGCCTTATTCCAAAAGGATCTCTTGCCCCAATAAGTTTTTTGTTTGTTAGTATTACCAATGCATAAGCCCCTTCGATTTGAAGCAGGGCATCAACAAGTCTTTTCACTGTTCTGTCAGCGCCTGACCTAGCAACAAGTTGAAGGATTGTTTCGGTATCAGAAGTAGATTGAAAAATTGATCCATCTTTAACAAGATCATACCTTAATGATAAAGCATTTGTAATATTTCCATTATGGGCAATTGCAAAACCTCCACCCCAAAGATCTGCAAAAAGAGGTTGTATATTTCTATTTACTGTTCCGCCTGTGGTTGAGTACCTATTGTGACCAACACTGTTTCTACCATTCAGTCTTTTTATTACAGAAGGTTTTGAAAAATTATCACTTACAAGGCCTAAATGTTTTTCAGATAGGAATTTATCTCCATCAAATGTTACTATTCCTGCTGCTTCCTGACCTCTATGTTGAAGGGCATGAAGACCAAGCGCTGTTAAAGCTGCAGCATCAGAATGATTATAAACTCCAAATACACCACACTCTTCATATAATCTATCATCATCAATTTCTTTATTATTACTCAAATTTTATATCCTCATTTTCTTCAGAAAGGAGATCTTCATTATCGATGTTGTATGATTGATAGTTAAAATTTTTTAATTCTGGAAAGATATTAATAAAAAAATTATTTGAATTTTCAATCATTGGAATTATTAAAGATGATTTAACATATAGCGGTCTTTTATTTATCTCTAAAGATTGAACAAAAATACCAAAAATTAGACTTGCCAATATATAGATTCTTAATACACCAAATAAGAAACCTAGAGCTCTATCAATATAACCTATAGAATTTAGTTTAAATAATCTTCCAAGCAATAAGCTAAATAATCTCCATGTTAATAAGGTAAGAATAAAAATTACAGAAATTGTTATCAAGTCTGATAATGCCTCAGACTCTATAAATGGCCTTAAATATTCACCAGCCTGAGGCATTAGAAGTATTACTGTTATAAATGATATTAACCAGCCTACAAGAGAGAGTATTTCCTTAATAAAACCTTGAGTTAAGGCCAACACTCCAGAAACTAACATGGTTAAAACTATTATTATATCTAACAGGCTAGGATTCATATATGTCTCTTATTTAAATAAAAAGATATTTATAAATAAATGTTTATTAAGTAAATTGCTATAACTAATTATTACGAACCTTAATTGGACCGTTTGAACTACCATTTATAAATTGAATAATGTACTCATTTTTAGTTTTTTCCATTTCACTGATAGTATCACCCCAAATTATGTTTCCGTCATGAAGCATATATACCTTTGAAGCTATAGTTCTCGCACTAGATATGTCATGTGTTATTGTCAGCGCTGTAGCTCCTAAATCATTTACTCTTTCAATTATAAGTTTATTTATTACATCTGCAGTTATTGGATCTAAGCCAGTGGTTGGTTCATCAAAAAAAATAATATCCGGCTCCGAAAAAATTGCTCTAGCCAAAGAGACTCTTTTTTGCATACCACCAGATAGTTCTGAGGGATACAATTCAGCAACATTTGGGTTAAGCCCGACTTTTTCTAATGTTTCCATGGCTAATAATTTACATTCTTTTTCTGCTATTTTTTTTTGTAAAGAAATGAAACTAATATTTCTCCATATATTTAAACTATCAAAAAGAGCACCTCCTTGAAAAAGCATACCTATTTTTATATTTTTATTTTGATTATAATTAAATTTATTGCTGTAAATTTCTTTTTTTTCAATTTTGATAGTACCGCTATCAGGTCTTAATAATCCTAATAGGCATTTTAATAGAACTGATTTTCCAGTCCCAGATCTTCCAATAATTACAGCAGACTCACCTTTTTCTATTTTGATATTTAAATCTTTTAAAACTTCGTTATTCTGAAATTTTTTATATAAATTTTCTATTTCAATCATTTTTAACTCTTTAAGAAGCAAATAGTAAATTTGTCATTATATAATTTGATCCAAGTATAAGTACTGATGAGCTTACAACGGCATTCATTGTTGATCTCCCTACACCCTGAGCACCTCCTTGTGAAGAGAAACCATGATAGCAGCCCATCATCGTGATTATAAATCCAAATATCGATGCCTTTATTAAACCTGAGATAATATCATTTGAATCAAGAAAGATTTCTGTATTTTGGAGATAAACAGAACCATTAAAACCTAAGCTTTGTATTCCAACGAACCATCCACCCATAATGCCTATTACATCAGCGAATCCAACTAAAATTGGTAATACTATTATACCAGCGATAACCCTTGGAAATACAAGGTATTCATAAGGATTGGTTGATAATGTTTTTAAAGCATCGATTTGCTCCGTTACTTTCATTGTTCCAATTTCAGCTGCAATAGCTGCTGAAACTCTTCCGGCAACAACTATACCTCCTAAAACTGGTCCAAGCTCTCTTGTAATACCTAAGGCTACTATAGAAGACACAATTACCTCAGAATTAAATTGACTTCCACCATAATAAATTTGTATTGCCAAAGCACCTCCAGTAAAAAAAGATGTAAGCGCTACTACTGGAAGAGATAAATATCCAATAGATATAACTTGTTGAACAATATTTTTTAAATACCATTTAGAAATTAATGATTTTAATGTGTTAAGAGTAAAAATAAAGAACTTACCAGTTTCTTCAAAAAAATTAATTACAGAAGATCCTATATTAACAAAAATATGCATAATATTTAATCCATTCTCTCAGGAATGTATTGATCTCTGGCAAGATCTGAGAATCTTGTAAATTCTTCTGTAAATTGCATTTCAACTGTTTTGACAGCACCATGTCTATGCTTTTCAATTAAAACAGATGCTTTTCCATGAGCGGCCTCCATTTTATTTTGCCAATCTATATGCTGCTCTGTTCCTACCTCAGGCTCTTCTCTTCTTAAATAGTATTCTTCTCTATAAACAAACATAACTATATCTGCATCTTGCTCAATAGCACCAGAATCTCTTAGATCAGAAAGCTGAGGTTTTTTATTATCGCGATTTTCAACATTTCTAGATAATTGTGAGAGAGCTATTACTGGCACATTTAACTCTTTAGCTAGAGCTTTTAAACCTTGAGTAATTTGAGAAATTTCTTGAACAATATTACCTCTATATCTATCTGAACCAGTCGTTGCTAGTTGCAAATAATCTACAACAACAAGGGATAATTCCTGATTTTTTTGTTTTAAAGTTCTTGATAATCTTCGTGCCCTCGAGGACAGAATTCCAATAGGTATTGCACCTGTTTCATCAATGTATAGTGGAGTATTTTTTAGTTCATTTGCAATATTTATATAGTTACTAATTTCTCTTTCATCGATTTTACCTTTTCTAACATTACTTGACGAAACTCCTGATTGATCAGAGATTATTCTTGTACTTAATTGCTCAGCTGACATCTCTAAAGAGAAAAAAGCTACAGCTCCAGGAATTCTTTTTTCATTATCAGATTCATTTAAATCATCTTTAATTGTTTGGTCACTAAAGGATTTTGCAATATTAAAAGCTATATTTGATGCTAAAGAAGTTTTACCCATGGAAGGTCTTCCAGCTAAAATTATTAAATCAGATTTTTGTAAACCACCCAGTGCTCTGTCTAAATCAACAAAACCAGTAGCTAAACCAGCTAAACCATCATCTGATGAATATGCAGCTTCAGCGGCTAAAAGGGACTCAGTAATAGAATCCTCAAACGAATAAAAACTTTTTCCTGATTCCCCTTTTTGATCTATTTCGTATAATCTAATTTCTGTATTTTCAATTATTTCAGAAACTTCCTTATCTTCATTTAATGCGTATGATGAGTGTTCTAAAAATTCAGCAGTTTTAATTAATTGTCTTCTTAAAGAAAGCTCATATATTTCATTTGCAACTTCTTTGATAACTAAGCTATGAGCAGCATTAGTAACTAAATTAATAAAGTAGCTTTCAGAATCAAAGTTTTCGTTAGATTCAAATAAAGTTTTAAGAAATAATATGGTAACAGATTTACCATTATTATTCATTTGAATTATTTTTTCATAAATTTCCTCGTGGAATGGCTCATAAAAATGAACACCTTTCAAGCCATTTTGAGATACTCTGTCAATTAGTTCATTATTCTTAATTATTGCCCCTAAAAGTTGTTGTTCTGCTTCAAGATTATGAGGTAATTCAATATTATTGAGTGTATTTTGATCTTTATTTAACTGTATTGGAGAAGATTGTTCCATAAGAACAACCTATAACTATAACTATAATAAAAAAAGAAAATAATCTGTGGATAAATGTGGATATTGGGGTTAACTTTTTAAGTTCCTGATTTATCTTTATCTTCTTCAGATGGAATATCTTTATTAACCTCTAGAGTAGGCACATCTTCTTCTTGGTCATCTTCTAGATTTACATTTTCATCTAAAATAGAGTCCTCATCATTCACATCATCTGGAATAGCACCTTCTTCAAAAATTTCTTCTAAAATAACTTCTTGGTTATCAATTTCAATAACTTTAGTTGTTTCGCCTTTGATAAGGGAGTCTGCTTCATCAGTACTTCTAGAAATATAAATTGAGATATTTGAAGTTACCTCAGGATGGAGTTTAACTTTTATTACATGATGCCCTATTTCTTTAATAGGTCTATCCAAAACAACTTGATTTTTCTCAATTATAAATCCTTCTTCTATTAATTTTTCTTTTATATCTCCAGAATTAACTGATCCGTATAGTTGACCCGTATCGCTTGCCTGACGGATAATTACATAATTATTGACAGTAATTTTTTCTGATACTGTCTCAGCCTCAGTTTTGAGTTTAAGATTTTTAGCTTCAAGGTTAATTTTTTCTTTTTCAAAAAATTCTAGATTTTCTGCATTTGCTCTTAGAGCTTTATTTTTTGGTAAAAGAAAATTTCTAGCAAAACCATCTTTAACATTAACAACATCTCCCATTTGACCTAAGCGCTCAATTCTCTCTAATAAAATTACGTCCATTATAATTAATCCATTTGATAGGGAATTAAAGCAATATATCTTGATCTTTTTATAGCCTTAGAAAGTTCCCTTTGTTTTTTTGCTGAAACAGCTGTAATTCTGCTAGGTATCATTTTCCCTCTTTCAGAGAGATATTTTTTTAAAAGTTTAGTATCCTTATAGTCAATTTTGGGAGATTTATCTCCAGAAAATGGACAAGTTTTTTTTCTACGAAGAAAAGGTCTTTTAGTAGGTATCTGAGTAATATTTGGGATTGTGTTATTCATATTATGAACCTTTGGATGAACTGTATGAGCCTTCTTTTTTTAATGAGGCCTTCATAATTGGTGACGACTCTTCGCTTAGATCATCAGTTTTAATTGTCAAGTAACGAAGGACATCTTCATTTAATTTTTGGATTCTTTCTAATTCTTGTATTGCTGTGCTTGGACTACTTATTCTAATTAGTGAATAGTGTCCTCTTTCACTTTTCTTTATTTTATAGGCAAGATCTCTCAATCCCCAATACTCAGTATAAACTGATTTACCGCCATTATCTTTAATAACTGTTTTTATCTCTTCAACAAGATTCTCTACTTGCTGAGGCGCAATTTCGGGTCTAGTAATAAATACATGCTCGTAGTAAGGCATATTATTCCTTTATAAAATTATTTAAATTAAAAACTTAGGAATTCTTTAATGTATTAAGCTATAATTTGCAAGTTGTAATAAATTCATTAATTAATTTAATTTATATATAATGGAGAATTAAAAATGAAGGCATTTGTTTTTCCAGGTCAAGGAAGTCAATATGTAGGAATGGGATTGGATTTATCAGAGTCATTTCCTGAAGCTAAGCAAGTTTTCGAAGAAATTGATGATACTCTAGAACAAAATTTATCTAAAATAATGTTTGAAGGTCCTGAAGAAACTTTAGTTTTAACTGAAAATACTCAGCCAGCCCTGATGGCTGTAAGTATTGCGATAATATCAATCTTAAAAAAACGTGGTTTTATAATAGATAAAATTTCTGATATTTTAGCAGGACATTCCTTAGGTGAATATTCTGCTCTAACCGCTTCAGAAAGTCTATCTTTAAAAGATGCCGCTTTGATTTTAAAAGTCAGGGGCTTAGCTATGCAGGGTGCTGTACCAAAAAATAAAGGTTCAATGGCTGCAATTTTAGGCTTAAACTTTATTCAAGTATCAGAAATAATTCATAACTATAAACTTCAGAAAAATATTTTTATTGCAAATGATAATGCTGATGGCCAAATTGTTTTGTCTGGTCTAAAAAAGGATATTGAAAATTCATTAGATATTTTCAAAGAAAATGGAGCAAGAAAAGCGATGAAGTTATCTGTTAGTGCACCTTTTCATTGTCCTTTAATGGAACCTGCGCAGAAAATAATGAAAAAGTCTTTAACATCTCTGCCTATATTGAAACCAAAAGTGCCTGTAATATCAAATGTTACAGTTGATAATTCAAATCTGGAAGAAGAAATTAAGAATAATCTAGTGAATCAGGTTACTGAGATGGTAAGATGGCGTGAAACAATGATTAAATTTGTTAATGTTGGTGTTGAAGAATTCTATGAAATTGGAAGTGGGGCTGTTTTATCTAATTTAGCAAAAAGAAGTTGTCCATCTTTTAAGAGAATGTCTATTGGAAATAAGGAAAATGTTGAGGATCTTCTTTTCAAATTAGAGCAATAAGGATTAACAATGATAGATTTAAAAGGAAAAAAAGTTTTATTAACCGGAGCAAGTGGAGGGCTTGGGAAGGCAATTGCAATTGAATTAGCAAAAAATGGTGCTGATGTTTGCCTTACTGGTAGAAATCAAATAGAGCTTGAAGACTTGCAAAAAACTATTGGTGGTAAAACTGAGATTGTTTTATCCGATTTATCAAATTCTATTGGAATTACTGATCTTGCTAATACTGCTCAAGAAAAAATGGGTCAAATAGATATTTTGATAAATAATGCAGGAATTACTCGTGATAATTTATTTATGAGAATGTCCGATGATGATTGGAACGATGTTATGAATATAAATCTTAATTCTATTTTTAAGCTCACAAAATTGTTGATTAAAGGGATGATTAAAAGAAGATTCGGAAGAATTATAAATATTACATCAGTAATAGGAGTTGCAGGTGGCGCAGGTCAATCTAATTATTCAGCTTCTAAAGCTGGAATAATTGCCTTGTCTAAATCTCTTGCGCAGGAAGTTGGCTCAAGATCAGTAACTGTTAATAGTATAGCTCCAGGTTTCATTGAAACCAATATGACTGCTGGTTTAAATGATGATAGAAAGGAACAAATTTTAGAATCGATAAGTATGGGAAGATTAGGAAAACCTGAAGATATATCTGGCGCAGTATGTTTTTTAGCTTCTGATAAAGCAAGCTACATAACAGGTCAGACCTTACATATCAATGGTGGGATGTTAATGATTTAATTAATGGAGTATTGAAACAGATTATTGTATTACTTGTTTCAATATGCTAAGTCGCATTATATTGTTTCAAAATTATGAATATAATTGAATAATAAATAAGAAAGGGAATATAAAATGAGTGATACTTTAGAAAAAGTCCAAGCAATTGTAGTTGAACATTTAGGAGTTGATGCTGAAAAAGTTACTGCATCTGCGAGTTTTATAGAAGATCTTGGTGCTGATAGCTTAGACACTGTTGAACTTGTAATGGCTTTTGAAGAAGAGTTTGGTATAGAAATACCGGATGATGCAGCCGAAACAATTCTTTCAGTAGGTGATGCAATTAACTTTATAGATTCTGCAATAAGTTAAACTATAGAATTGGTACAATTTATTGCGTAGGGTTGTTATTACTGGACTAGGTGCGGTTACTCCTCTTGGCGGAGATCTTAATTCAAGTTGGAAAAATTTGATTTCCAGTAAATCTGGTGCCACCAGCATATCGAGATTTGATGCCACAGGCTTTCCTTGTACTATTGCTTGCGAGGTTCCACTTGGTAATGGCCAAGATGCAAATGATGGTACTTTCAATGCAAATGACTGGGTGTCGTCAAAAGATCAGAAGAAAATTGATACTTTTATTCTTTATGGTATTGCGGCTGCGGAAATGGCCCTCAAAGATAGTGGTTGGTCACCAAAAACTAGTGAGGATAGTTTTCGATCAGGAGTAGGTATTGGTTCAGGTATTGGAGGATTAGCAAGTATTGAAAAAACTTCAATACTTCTGAAAGAAAGGGGACCTAGAAGAGTAAGTCCTTTTTTTATACCTGGGGCTTTAATTAATTTAGCTGCTGGTCAAATTTCAATAAGAAATAATTTTAAGGGGCCAAATTTAGCTGCTGTAACAGCTTGCGCCTCTGGCTCTCATTCAATAGGTGACGGTGCTCAAATGATAAAAAGTGATAAAGCTGACGTTATGTTAGTAGGTGGAGCGGAGGCAGCAATATGCCCTATTGGTATGGCAGGATTTTCTGCTAGCAGAGCTTTAAGTACTAATTTTAATGAAAATCCAGAAAAAGCCTCTAGACCATATGACTCAGATAGAGATGGTTTTGTTATGGGTGAGGGTGCAGGTTTTTTAGTTTTAGAAGAATTAGAACATGCACTTTCAAGAGATGCAAAGATATATGGAGAGTTGAGAGGTTACGGTGTTTCTGGCGATGCTTTTCATATTACTTCTCCCTCTGAGGATGGAGATGGCGCCTTTAGATCAATTTTAATGGCTATAGAAGATTCTGGTTTAAATAAAGAAGAAATTAATTATATAAATGCTCATGGAACTTCTACTCCTCTTGGTGACGAGATAGAGCTAAAAGCGGTAGAAAGAGCTTTTCAAGGACAAGTAGATAACTTATCTATGTCTTCTACAAAATCATCAACAGGGCATTTATTGGGAGCAGCAGGTGCAATTGAAGCTGTTTTTAGTATTATGACACTGAATGAAAATATTATTCCTCCTACTATAAATTTAGATAATCCATCAATAGAAACTAAGATTGATTTAATTCCTCATTATTCTAAGAAAAAAGAAATACAATCTGTTTTATCAAATTCTTTTGGTTTTGGAGGAACTAATGCTTCCTTAATTTTTTCTCGTCATTATAATTAGTTCAATGAAGATTAAAGATAAAACAGATAGAAGAGGAATGATGATTATACTATCATCACCCTCGGGCGCTGGAAAGACGTCTTTATCTAGAAAGTTATTAGAAAGTAATAAAAATTTATTTTTATCGATATCTTATACAACAAGGCCACCTAGACCATTAGAGGTGAACGAGAGTGACTACTATTTTGTTAGTGATAAAAAATTTTTTGAAATGTTAGATAAAAAAAAATTTTTAGAGCATGCAAAAGTATTTGATTATTATTATGCGACCCCAAGAGAACCAATAATGGAAGCTTTAGAAAATGGTAATGATATATTATTTGATATTGACTGGCAGGGTACACAACAATTAATGAACTCCATTCAAGAGGATTTGGTAAAGATTTTTGTTTTACCTCCTTCTTCAAAAGAACTGGAAAAAAGATTACTAAAAAGGAATCAAGATTCTGACGATACAGTTAAAAAAAGAATGTCAAAGGCATCTAATGAAATTAGTCATTATGCCGAATATGAATATATAATAATTAATGAAGATTTTGATGTAAGTTTGAACAAAATAAATTCAATTTTAATTGCTGAAGGATTAAAAAGAACAAGACAAAGAAATATTCAAAATATTATAGAGTCTTTAAGAAACGATTTATGAAATTAAATTTTCGTATGCAATTGTCAAATTACAGAAATCATTTACAGATAAATTTTGAGCTCTTAATTTAAGGTTTATCCCCGCAAGTTCTGCTAAATCGTCAATGTTTACATCTAATCTTGAAAGACTCTTTCTAAGAGTTTTCCTTCTAAAACCAAAAGCATGAGACACTATTTCTTGAAATATTTTAATTGATGGATTAGGTGTATGTTTTTTTGGCTCTATACTAATCACTGTAGATAAAACTTTTGGAGGAGGAATAAAACAAGACGGTTTTATTTCACAGATTTTAGAAACTTTACATCTCCATTGAATTAATACACTTAGTCTTCCATATTCTTTAGTATTTATTTTTGCTAACATCCTCTCCGCAACTTCTTTTTGAACAGTTAGCGTTAATTTTTCCCATTTTACGGGTTGCTCTTTTTCAATAAGCGAAAGTATAAAAGGAACAGATATATTGTATGGTAAGTTTGATATAACTGAATATTTTTCATTAATTATTTCATCTAAATTGATTTTAAGAATATCATTTATTATGTAATCGAATTTACCGTAATGATTTTCTTTAATTTTTTTTAGAATAGGTAAAAAACTTTTATCTGTTTCTATTGCTAAAACATTTTTTACATTATTCTTTAATATTGCGTTTGTTAGTAATCCAGGGCCTGGACCTACTTCTACAACAAACTTATTTTCACTCAATGAAGACTTAACAATATGATTTATTATATTTTTATCATGTAAAAAATTTTGTCCAAATCTTTTTTTTGCAGTTAAATTATATTTTTTAAGGATATATTTGAGTGAATCTTCATAACTATAATTCATTTTTTTTTCTATTTTCTGATATAAAAGTAGCTTGTTCGATGGCGTTAATAAGACTTTTTGGATTTGCTTTATTTTTTCCAGCTAAATTAAATGCTGTACCATGATCAGGAGAAGTTCTTACAAAAGATAAACCAGCTGTGAAATTTATGCTTCCATAAAAATCAATTGTCTTTATAGGAATTAATGCTTGGTCATGATACATGCATATTCTTGCATCAAATTTTTTTAAATTTTTCTTATAAAATAATGTATCGGCCGGAAGAGGGCCTTCAATTTCCTTACCTAATTTTTTAAACTCTTGGATACTTGGATTTATAACTTTAACTTCTTCTTTACCAATACTTCCTTCTTCTCCAGAGTGAGGGTTTAAAGAGGAGACAGCTATTTTAGGATTTTTAATATTGAAATCATTTATCAAACTATCATCTAGTATTTTTAATTTTTTTAATATTTTTTTTGTTGTTAAAGATTTTGATACTTTAGACAATGGAATATGAGTTGTTATTGTTGCTACCTTTAAATTTTTTGACAATAAAATCATTAAAGATTCAGATCTATCTTTTTTAGCAAAATATTCTGTATGACCTAAAAAACTTGGAATTTTTTTCATAAGATTCTTTTTATAGATTGGTAGAGTAACTATACCCGATATTTTTTTTTCTTTTACTAAGTTATATGCTGTATCGATTGATTCTATAATTGCTTCATTATTTCTTTTGTCAGGTTTACCAATTTGAAAATAAATTTTATTTTTCAAAGGAAAAATATTAAGCTTATCTTTTTTTAAAATTAGTTTTTTGGATAAGATATTTACAGGAACATCTATTTTAAATAATTTTTTTGATTTTTTAATCCACTCAGGATCACATATTAAGAAAAAATTCATGTTTTTGTGATTTTTTATTCTTAAATATGTCTTTAATAATATTTCACTATTAATCCCTGAAGGATCACCCATTGTAATGGCTAGCGGAGAACTATCTTTATCTATACTCAATGACCGCATCTCGACGTAAATCACGAAGGTGTCTTCTAGACATCATTCCCATTTTTTGTGAATAAATGTTATCTTCAATTATATCTCTATTTACCTGAATACCTATATCGTCCTTACGATCACAAATTAATATAATATCTATACTTTCTTCAGAAAATCTTGGTAAAAGGGCGGTGCCTGCATTTTTTTCTAAAAGTTCCTTATGAAGTTCTTTTGGCAATTCTTCAAGAAGTCGTTTTCCAATTATATTAACTTCTTTTTCGCTGTAATTTTCTAAAAGTTTATCAAGCCTCTTGCATGATATAAAGTTATCAGAGAATTCTTTTGCCATGCTTTTATTTTCAATATTAAATGAAACAGAAATTAAATCATATTGATTTTTCATTGAATTCTTTCCACCTTCTTCAGATTTACCATTTAATTTGATTATATAAAATCCATTTACAGTTTTTATAGGATCAGAAACAGAACCAATCTCAATATTCTTAATATTTGAAATTATCTCTGGATCTAATTGACCTTCGCTCACCCATCCTATAAGGCCGCCTTGTCCTGATGAAGGAGCCTGACTGAATTGCTGCGCAACTGGTTCAAAAGAAATATTATTTCTTAATTGTTCTATTAGTTTTTCTGATAAATCTTTTGCTTCTTTCTCTTCATTTTCATTTTCAAAGCCAATAAAAATCTCTGAAATATCATACTGCGAATTATTAATATTTTGAATTGTTCTATTGTAAATTATATTAACTTCTTCGTCGCTAATATTTATATAAGAACCAAACCTTCCTCTAACAATTTTATTCCATAATAATTCTGATTTAATTTGATCTAAGAGAGTTTCAGAATTTACTCCTTGGCTGGTTATTGACTCCAAAATTCCCTCTGCAGTTGTTTGATTACTTCTAGCAATATTTTCAAGCATTAAATTTATTTCCTCTGGTGATTCTGGTACCTCTAATTTTATTGCTTCTTGGATTTGAATTTTTTCATTAATTAATGCTTTTATTGCTTGCTCTTCTATTCTTTTTATATTTTCTTCAGTTGCAGGTATGCCTGATGTTACTAAAACTAATTTAACTCTTTGGTTTACGTCGTACTTAGAAATAACCTCATCGTTTACTATTACAGCAATAGACTGGATATCTTGGCTTTTTAATGTCCAATTAAAATTAATTATTAAAACTAAAACAAAAAATATATATTTAACTTTCTTTACTAACATCTCTTCATCTAAAATAATTTTAATTATCCCATAATTTTGAAATACGATCTGAACTATTTAATGTTCCGCCCCCAAATGTAAATACATTAAATTTAACCATAAAGGAATTCGAAGGTTTTAAGTCTCTATACTCTGAGAATTTTCTTCTAAATCCTATTTCAAATGATATGCAATCGTCAATATAAACTAATGAAATTCTATTATTTAAAGATTTTTTCGAAACTTCGTCATAACGAATAGCAGATTGAATTAACCATTTATCAGTTATGTTAATAAAACTTGCAAAACGAAACTCTCTTTGTTCTTTAAAATTTAAAATCTCAATATTATTTAATAGAACATGCCCAGCTCTAACACCCCATTTTTGATAATTAAGCAAAATATCAAACTCTGATCTTCTAAGGTTTATATCATTATCATCCAACCTACCTCTATAAGAGAGTGTAATTTCTTTATTTGGTTTAAGCAGAAAATCAACTATGAAATCTGACAGCTTTGTATCTAGACCAGATCCTTTCTCAAAAAAGTCTGGGTTTTTAAATTTATAACTCTGTCCTATCATTCCTGAAAAGATTCCTTCTTGATTAAAGAAATGAGATAATTTAATACCATAATTTATTTTTCCACCTGTTTCCCATAAATCAATTCCAGGCATTCTATTGTTTGAAAAAATATTATGTGAGTTAAGTTCAAATCCAATGCTATCCTCATTAGGAATTTTATAATTTTTTTCATTATCAGATGAATATGATAATTGAATAATTGGCTCAATTATCGTATCTGACAACGTATTTTTCATCGGCATTCTCCACTCAAGATTTATAGAGGGTAATAGGCGATAAATATTTAAATTTTTACCGAATAAATTTGATTGTAACTTTCTTGTTGTCTTATTAGGAGTCCACTTTCTTGAAGTATTATATACATCACCTCTTAAGCTTAAATTGAGCTTAAAAAGGCTACCACCTTTATAAAGAAATTGTTTCTCCCAATCTATTTCGCTCGATAATCTATAGGTATTACCATCAGTTTTTCTAATAATCCCAATAGAATTTATTTTAATTTTAGATGTTCCTCCTAGAATAATTTTTTCAGGTATCCAAAAGAATTTTATTTCAGGTAAAATTAATGGTTCAGATCCATTTCTTTCAGGTAAGAGTGAAGAGAAATGAAGTGAATTTATTTCAAGTTGAGCATTTTTCCAGTATCTATTTATTGATAAATATGATTTTATTTCTGTATCATCATCTATATCAAATCTTCTTAAAAAGGTATCATCAGATACAAATTTACCATTAAAATCTAAACTCCAATTTCCAAACTTAAAATTACCTGTAGCATTAAAAGATCCTCTAAAATCATATCCAATAGCATCACCAATTGATGAGGGTCTATTGTCGTTAATATCTGCAACCTGAACATTACTTATTGAATGAGTATTATCATCATATTCAAAAATTAATTTTTTGTTATTTTCTTTTAATTCTAATGAATTATTAAAGGGTGAATTAATAACAGCCCTCCAATCATTATTTATATTTACAGTTCTTGATTTAAATTGATTACTAGGTGAAGCAATTATTCCGCTAAAATTAATTTTGCCCCTTTTAAATCTTTGCCTCCATTCACCTTCAAAAATCGCAGCACCCTTTGTCACAATCCATGGTGTGATTGTTAAATCATAATGTGGAGCAAAGTTAAAAAGATATGGGACTTTTACAATTGCACCTAAATCCCCAGAACTTCCAAATGTTGGAGCTAAAAAACCACTCCTTTTTTTTACTTTATCACTTGGATGACTTGCAATTGGAACATAAAATATTGGAAAACCAAATAACTCAAACCTCGCATCTTCATAAATAATATTTTCATTATTCTCATCATAGATTATTCTATTTGCCTTAACTTGCCATGATAGCTTTTGATTTATGCCATTACATTTTTTACAAGGTGAGAAGATACCTTTTTTAAGGATTAAAGAACTACCGTTTGTTCTAATTGCATATGCTGAAGATATATATAGACCATCAGCAGTTTGAAAAGATGGATTTTCTATAATTCCATCATTTAAATCAGACGATAGTTTTATTTTTGAGGCATATATTGTTTCTCCATCAAATTTTTTAATAATAATATTTCCTTCAGCTTCAATAATATTATTTGATTGATTAAAGGATATTTCATCTGCATAAAGCTCATACTCATCCTGTATTATTTTTACAGAACCAATAGCTTTAATTTTTCCATCTAAGTTTAAATATTCAATTTTATCTGCTTCTATTGAATTGGATATTTCATTGCTATTAACTTCACTATAAGAAAAAATAAATATGAATAATAGAATTCTTATCATTCAACCTTCCTCGATATAAATTATAGCGCTAATTCCTAAAAGAATTGCCAAAAGAGGAGGCGACCAAGCCGAGAGGAATGGAGCAATATTACCCGATGCTCCAAATGCAAAAATAACGTTAGAAAAAGTATATAAAATTAACCCAGAAATAATTCCAGATAAAATAAGGTTATTTACACTTTCAGATCTTATAAATCTTACTGAAAACGGGGCAGCAATTATCAACATTGAACTTAAAAAAAATGGAAGAGCTAACAAAGATTGAAACTCAGTCTTATGCTTGGTTGCAGCAAAACCAGCATTTTCAGCAATTCTTATAAAATCAGGAAGATTCCAAAACGAAATTGTTTCCGGAGGAGCAAAGTTTTCTTGAATTTGACTAGGTGTTAAATCAGTTTCAATTTCTAATTTTTTAAAAAATTTTGGTTTTTCGTTATTTTTATATACCCATATATCTTTTAGTTCCCAGTATCCTAATCTTAGCAAAGCATTATCTGCGTCGTATCTACTAATTAACTGGCCGCTATCTAAATGATTAAAAATAATTACATTTTCTAAATTTTTTGCATCCTTCGCCAACCCTAATGAATTTATTATTCTATAAGAGTTACTTTTTGTATCAGATTCTTTAAGCCATAATCCATTTTCAGTTATGGTTATCAAGCTTGCTTGTCCCCTTATACTTTTCGCTTCTAATTCTTTATACTTATATGTTGAAGTAGCAACGAATGGCTGAATAATAACAGTTATAAAAAATCCAATTAGTAAAATAATAGATATTCCTGGGAATAATAAATGCCATATTGAAAAACCGCTTGCTCTTGCAACTATTAACTCAGACCTTTTTGCAAAGTAAAAAAATGTACTTAAAGATGCAAAAAGTACAATAAATGGTAAAATTTCGATAATCATTCCAGGCAACTTTAAAATCGTTAATTCCAAGGCTAATAAGAAGTCGCTGTTATTAGATTTTGTTATTCTTCTGGATAGCTCAATCAGGTCAATAAGAAAAATAAAACAACTTACTGCAAAAAGACAAAATAATAGATTTTTTAACAAGCTTTTGGAAAAATAAATGGGTAATAAATTATTAAATTTCATTTATCTACTCTCTAAGATTTCTTTTTTTCTAAAAAAATAAATCAAGGAAAGAAAAAATGAAAATGGTAAAAGATATAGAAAAAAAATAAAAATATTATTATTTTGCGACTGTGAGGCTATAAAGAAATCAAAAGCTAAAAATATAATTATCCCAATCGAAAGGCTAACTAAAGTTTTATTATTTTCTCTCCTATCAAATTTACTTCTAATAAAAATTACAAAAGAAAAAAAAATAAAAATTAATGGATGAATTATTTGAGCAATTTTATGATTTCCAGCTGCAATAAGAACATTTTTTCTTATTTTTGCATATTCATCATCATCACTTGGAAAAAGTAAATCATTTAAATATCTCTGGCTTGAATCAAAGTTAAAATTTCTATCTTCTGTTATAAAATCAGAAAATAAATATTCATTTTTCTCGAAACTTACTGTTGTCATTCCTGGACCTTCAATTAAAAGATTTCTGTATTGAATATTTCCATTAAGAAGTATTAATTTAGGATTATTATTTTCATTTATTAAATAACCTTTTTCAGCTGAGTAGGTAACTGGAGCATTACTATTTCTGTTATCATGAACAAGTATTCCATCAATTGAATTATTATTTTTCCTATGAGCATAAACAGTTAATCCTTTTGCAGGCATTGAAAACATCCCATCTCTTACTAAAGTACCTGATAGATCGTGACGAATTTCATGAATTTTTAACTTTGTATATTGCATTCCACTCGGCCCTAAAAACATTGAAAAAATAATTAGAAAAATTGTTACAATGCTTCCAAAAAATAAAAATGGCTTAAACAACCTTTTCGGATTCATTCCAGAAGATAATAAAATTAAAGTTTCCTTATCTGAAGACATAGTATTTAAAACAAATGCTGAAGTTATAAAAGCAGCTATAGGTGTTATTTGGGATATTATATTTGGTAATACTGTAACAGATAAAATGAAAAAAGTTGATAAATCAGCCCCCCTCATAACTATCTCATCTAATAGTTTTAAAACCTGACTAAGCCAGGCAAGAGATAACATTCCAATCACCACTATAATAAATGATGATGATAGTTTCCTAATTATATATTTATCAATACTTTTCATTTTATTACGTATTATATACGACAAACTATACCCTTAATCATTAAATAATGTTAACAGATGATTATTGAAAATTATTGGAGAGAATTATGAAAGTAAATTTTGTTTCAAAATTGACTGAAAAAAACGAAATTTTAGCCTTAATAAGTGATGAAAAATCTCTTAAAGATATTAGTGGTTTAAATAAAAATCTTTTGGAAAGAATTCAAAAAACTATTAAGAATGAAAACTTCAAGTTTAATAAATTTAGTACACTTGAAATTACAAATGATAAATTAGGATCATTTACAAAAATTATTTTAATTAGTCCTGGTCAAAAAACCTCTCTTTCAACAAAAGATTTTTCTCTAATTGGTGGAAAAATTCTTCAAATTTCATCTAAGTCCAATTCTAAAAAAATAAATGTTATTACAGCAAAAGAATTTTCTAAAGACGAAAATCTTTTGAAAATCGGTTATGGAGCAATTTTAAATACTTATAGGTTTGATAAATACAAAACAAAGAAAGTCAAAATTATTCAAATCAATGAACTAAAAATAATTTCTAAAAATGCAACAAAATTAAAAAAGAATTTCAAACATAACCAATCCTTGGCAGAGGGTGTTTTCTTGGCGAGAGATTTAGTTAATGAACCAAGTAATATTCTTAATCCAGAAGCTTATGCAAAAAGAATTAGAGAATTATCAAAGTATGGTCTCAAGATAGAGACTCTTAATGAAACTAAAATGAAAAAATTAGGAATGTGGTCCCTGCTTGGTGTTGGCAGGGGAAGTCAGTATGAAAGCCAACTTGTTATTATAAAGTGGAATGGAAATAAAAATAAGAAAACAAAGCCACTATGTTTTGTAGGTAAAGGAGTTTGTTTTGATTCTGGAGGTA
Organism: Rhizobiales bacterium TMED168; assembly: GCA_002170885.2. Next base: position 51,868 of record NHHR02000003.1, read on the forward strand.
TATCTTTAAAACCTGGAAATAAGATGGAAGAAATGATTGGTGATATGGGTGGATCAGCTGCAGTTGTGGGTTTAATGAAATCGCTTGCTTTAAGAAAAGCTAAGGTTAATGTTATTGGTGTTGTCGGCCTAGTTGAGAATATGCCCGATGGAACAGCTCAAAAACCAGGGGATATTATTAAATCAATGTCTGGTCAGACTATTGAAATACAAAATACTGATGCTGAAGGAAGGTTAGTTCTTGCTGACGCCCTTTGGTACACTCAGGAAAGATTTAAACCTGAAATAATGGTTGATTTAGCAACTTTAACAGGTGCTATTGTAATGTCATTAGGAAATAAGATGGCTGGTATTTTTAGTAATAACGATGACCTATCTGATAATTTATTCAAAGCAGGTCAAGAATCCGGAGATAATGTGTGGAGGCTTCCTCTTTCAGATTCATATGATAAAATGATTAATTCTCAGTTCGCAGATATGAAAAATATAGGTAGCGGTGGAGCAGGATCAATAACAGCTGCTCAATTTTTACAGAGATTTGTCAATAAAGTTCCCTGGGTTCATATTGATATTGCTGGAACTGCTACTGGAATGGAAAAAAATTCAATAAATAATAGTTGGGCAACTGGCTTTGGTGTTAATCTTTTAGATACACTTGTATCAAAATTTTATGAGTAAAAAATTGCCAGAAATTTTTTTTTATAAGCTTAAGAATACTAGTTCTGAGTTATTTCTTATAAATTTGATAGAGAAGTCAATAAACAATAATTGGAACTCAGTTGTCCTTACCGATAATATTGAGAGAATGGAGGAGATTAATGATCTTTTATGGACATATAATGAAACTTCTTTTTTACCGCATGGTAGTCAAAATGACAAAAATAGAGAGCACCATAAAATTTATTTGACTTGCGAAGAGGAAAATCCCAATAAATCAAATATTATATTTTCAATAGACGGTATTCTGATAAATAATATGAAATATTGGGAAAGGTGTGTATATATTTTTAATGAACAAAATTTAAAAATCGTTGATCAATTTGAATTATATAAAAATCAAATTAATCTATCAGATTATTCATTAAAATCTTTTGAACAAGATATAAATAGTAAATGGATAAATTCTAACTAAGTGGAGAGCAATATGGTTATTCAAAGAACATTATCTATAATAAAACCAGATGCAACTAGAAGAAATGTTACAGGTACAATCAATCAGATTATTGAAAGTAGTGGATTAAGAATTATAGCCCAAAAAAGAATTAAACTTTCGCAAAATCAAGCAGAAGGTTTTTATTCTGTTCACAAAGAAAGACCTTTTTATAATGATTTAGTTAATTTTATGATTTCAGGTCCAGTAGTTGTTCAGATTTTAGAGGGTGAAAATGCCGTTAAAAATTATAGAGACGTTATGGGGGCCACTAATCCTAAAGAGGCTGAGAAAGGAACTATTAGAGCAGAGGTTGGTTTATCTATAGAGGAGAATTCTGTTCATGGTTCAGATTCTGATAGCAATGCAGTAAACGAAATGAAATTTTTTTTTGATGAAGATGAAATTTGCCCATAAACTAAATATTAAACATTTTAAGAATTTCCATAGCTTCATTTGAAAAAATCACTTGGTCTTTTTTAATTGAAACTAAATTTTTAGTAAATAATTCCAAACACTTTGGATAAAGTTTATGTTCAAGTGCAAGTACTTTTTTCGATAATGAGTTTTTGTTTTCATTAATATCAATTGATGTAACTGCCTGACCTATAATTGGTCCTTCATCAACACCAGATCTGACTAAATGGACAGTGCATCCAGCAAATTTAACTCCTGCCTCAATCGCTCTTTCGTGAGTATTAAGTCCTTTAAATGATGGGAGTAGGGAAGGGTGAATATTAAGATGCCTGTTGAACCATTTTTCAACAAATTTTTTACCATGAATCCTCATAAATCCAGCATTACATAAAAATTCTATATCATTTTCTAATAATACATCATTGATTCTATTGTCAAATTCTTCCCTCTCTTTAAAATTTTTATGATTTATTATTATAGTTTTTATTTTTTTTGAATTTGCGTACTCAATACCTTTTGCTTCAGGATTATTGGAAATAACTAATCCAATTGACGAATTATTATTTTTTTCGCATGACTCTATTAATTTGATCATATTAGAGCCATTACCGGAGATCAAAATTCCAATTTTCATTCTAATCCTTTACAAAAATAATTTTAGGATCTTCTTTTTTTATTTCTATAATTTCACCAATGATATAGAAATTTTCTTTTTTACTTAACAAGTATTCAGAAAGCTCTTTAGCAGTATTAGTATTAACAATAAGTACCATACCAATCCCACAATTTAACGTTTTTAGCATTTCTTTTTCATCAATATTTCCAATTTTTTGAATCCAATTAAAAATGGCAGGTCTTTTCCAAGATGATAAATTAATTTTAGCACCAATATTATGGGTTGGAAAAATACGGGGTAAATTTTCAGTAAGTCCACCTCCAGTTATATGGGATAAGGCTTTTATATCATTTATATTTTTAAGGATTTCAAGAATAATACTTACATATATTTTTGTTGGATCTAAAAGGTTTTCTATTATCGTCCTACCGCTATTATCAGGCATAGGTAATGATGTATTAATATTTTTATTTTCTATAATATTCCTTATTAAAGAGTAACCATTTGAATGAAGTCCATTTGAAGGAAGTCCTATAAGTAAATCCCCTTTTGAAATATTTTCTTTAGGTAATAATTTACTTCGTTCTACTATACCTACTGAAAATCCAGCAAGATCAAAATGATTTTTTTCATATAAACCTGGCATCTCTGCTGTTTCCCCTCCTATTAGTGCGCAGTTAGCCTCCAAACAACCATTTGAAATACTTTCGATAATATTTTTTGCTACATCATTTGATAATTTTCCAGTTGCAAAATAATCTAAAAAATAGAGAGGTTCAGCTCCCTGAACTATGAGATCATTGACGCACATAGCAACAAGATCAACCCCAATATTATCATAGAAGTTATTTTCAATAGCTAATAATAATTTTGTTCCAACACCATCGGTTGACGACACAAGTAAAGGATCTGTATAATTAAGTTTATTAATATCGAATATACCACCAAAACCTCCAATTGTTCCATCAGCACCTAACCTTTTAGTTTTTTTAATAATTGGCTTTATCTCGTCTATTAGATTATTGGCTTTTTCAATATCAACACCCGATGAAGAGTAAGTTATTTTTTCATTACTATCTTTTGTAGATTTATGTTTTTTCAATACTGAAACTCCATTATTATGGATTTTTAAAGATATTTATCTTTTTTATTACATATTAATAAATATATCATTAATATTATTCAATAAGGTCAAAAATGAATATCGCTAATATTATAACTATAATGAGATTATTAATAACACCTTTTATAGTCTGGTTAATTTTGTCTGGTTATTACACTATGAGCTTATTATTTTTTATTTTTAGTGGTCTTTCAGATGCAATTGATGGATTTATAGCTAAGAAGTTTAATCAAATTACAATTTTAGGAAGTTACCTAGATCCATTAGCCGATAAAATTTTGATTGTTTCTTCAATATTAATATTAGGTTTTATTGGAATAATTCCATCCTGGCTTTTAATTTTAATCGTATCCAGAGATTTGGCGATTCTTGGTGCTGTAATTATTTCTTGGATTTTCGACAGTGATTTAAAAATTAAACCTATTTTTTCTAGTAAAATAAATACATTCCTTCAAATTTTATACATAGGCTTTATCTTATTAAATTTATCAACTTTTGGTAAATTTGATTTACTTGAAAATTATATTATCCCTTATTTTTCATTTATTATTGGATTTTTTACCTTATTGTCTTGGATTATCTATTTGATACTTTGGTTGAATAATATTGGTATCATAAGCAATAAAAGAAATTAATAATGAAAAAATATTCTAATTTACAATTAACAATCGAAATGCCCAAAAGAACTGCTTTTGGAAGAGAGGATTTTCTTGTTAACAAATGTAATATTAGTGCTGTTAATTTTATAGATAATTTTTATAAGACAGATAGTAAATCGGGTATATTAATTGGATCAAAGGGGAGTGGAAAAACTCACCTTGTTAATGTTTTTTGTAATAATTTAAATAAAGAAAATTGGTATTTTTTAGAATTAAATCAAGGAGATATTTTTGATATTTTTTCTAATAATGACGTAATTATTATTGAGAATATTGAAAAAATTACCTCAAAGGAGGAGGAGGTTATTTTATTTCATTCAGTTAATCTATCTAAAGAATTAAGTAAAGTTCTATTACTAACATCATCAAAAAAGGTTTCTGAGCTAAATATTCAAACTCCAGATTTAAGATCAAGGTTAGAAGCTATGCAAATTACAACCATATTAGAGCCTGATGATATTTTAATGGAGGCTCTCATAATTAAACTTTTTAATGACCGCCAGCTTGTTGTTAAACCAAAGGTTGTAAACTTTCTTATGCAGAGAGTTGATAGGTCATATTTAGGTATAATGGAAATTATAGATTTTTTAGATAACTCATCTTTGTCACAAAAAAAATCAATATCAATAAAGTTTATAAATGAACTATTAAATTAAAATTTATTATAATTCCTTAAGTTCTATATTATTATTATTCATAATAATTGCAATTTTACCATTTTTAAAATCTAATGCCTTTCTTCCAAATAATTCATATCTCCAACCTTTTAAAGTTTTTATATCTGCATCATCATTCGCAATTAGATCTTCAAGATCTCTAGCAGATGCAATAAGTTTTTGTGCAACATCATGTTGCTCAGATACTGAATTTAGAAGAATTTTTAGGAGAGATACTCTACTATTTGTTCCGTGAGGTAAAATTCTTCTCTTAGGTGTTCTAGGAAGATTTTTATCTCTTAAGGTTAATCCAATTAAAATATTATCTAAAATTTCTTGTTTAATATCTTCTTTTAGTCTGAATCCATTGGAAAAAGATCTCATATTATTAATTTCATTAATTGTTTTGGGTTTTATTGAGGCTAATTCATAAATTATTTCATCTCTTAATACTCTCCCCCTTGGTAAATCTAATAATTGTGCTTTTTTCTCTCTCCATAAAGCTAACTGAAATGTAATAGCTCTAGTTTTTATATCATAACTTCTTACTTTAAGCCTTTTGTATGCTATTTCCGGGCTTGAATTATATGTTTCCTTAGATAATAAAGCTCCCAATTCATCATCAAGCCAACCCTCTCTTTTTTTTATTTTAATTTCTTTATTTAAAATAGGATATATTTCATAAAGGAAAGTAACATCTCCAATAGCATAGTTTAATTGTTTTTTTGTTAAGGGTCTTTTTGCCCAGTTTGAAAACCTAGATGATTTATCAATTTTTTTATTCAATATTTTATTTACTAACTTATCGTATCCTACAGACTCTCCAAAGCCGCAAACCATAGCAGCAATTTGTGTATCAAAAATAGGTTGTGGAATTTTACCAGAAATATTATAGAAAATTTCTATATCCTGTCTTCCAGAATGAAGAACTTTTAGGATTGATTTTTTATTGAGTATTTTAATAAATGGAGTTAAATCAATATTATTTTCTAATGGATCTATTATTATTTCTAAATTATTAGCACAAACTTGAATTAAACAGAGTTTTGACCAATAGGTTTTCTCTCTTATAAATTCTGTATCAATCGTTATATACTTTGCTTTATTGATTAATTTACAAACTGCAATAAGGTCTTCATTTGTTTTAATTAATTCCATTTGAATCATATACATTAAATTTATTTACTTGTCCTTGACAAAAGACTTTTAAATTGTCCTATTGCTCAAATAATTTTATGGTAATAAAATGAATCAATACAGAAGTCATAATTGTAATGAATTAAATATTAGCAACATTGAAACTAATGTTAATTTATCGGGGTGGGTCAATAGAAAGCGTGACCATGGAGGGTTACTTTTTATTGATTTAAGAGATCATTATGGATTAACTCAATTAGTTTTTGATCCAGATAGTAAAGCTTTTGATTTAGCTGAAAAAATTACCGCTGAAAGTGTTATAAAAATATCAGGTAAAGTTGTTAAAAGAGATTCAGATACTGTAAATTCAAATCTTTCTACAGGAGAGGTTGAGGTTTATGTCGATAGATTAGAGGTCTTATCTCTAGCGGAGGAACTTCCTTTACCAGTCTTCGGTGAGCCAGATTATCCTGAGGATATAAGGCTTAAATATAGATTTTTAGATTTAAGAAGGGATACGCTTCATAAAAATATAGTTCTAAGATCAAAAATCATTCAATCTCTAAGGGAAAGAATGATTAAAAATGATTTTATAGAATTTCAAACACCTATAATGACTGCATCTAGTCCTGAGGGTGCAAGAGATTTTTTAATACCCTCTAGAATACATCAAGGTAGCTTTTATGCGCTCCCACAGGCTCCACAGCAATTCAAGCAAATATTAATGTCTTCAGGTTTTGATAAATACTTTCAGATAGCCCCGTGTTTTAGAGATGAGGACGCTAGAGCGGATAGATCACCAGGAGAATTTTATCAACTTGATATAGAAATGAGTTTTGTTACTCAGGATGATATCTTTAATACTGTTGAACCTATCTTAAAAGATCTTTTTGGAGATTTTTCTGTTAATAAAAAAATAACGAAAACTTTTCCTAGAATTCCATACTTAGAGTCTTTATCAAAATATGGAACCGACAAGCCTGATCTAAGAAACCCTATTGAAATGTCTGATGTTACAGAAATATTTGAAAATTCTGGATTTAAGATTTTTTCTGACTCAATTAAAAAAGATAAAAATATAAAAGTTTGGGGTATTCCAGCAAAAGGAGGTGGTTCAAGAGCCTTCTGTGATAAAATGAATTCCTGGGCAATTAAGGAAGGTCAGCCAGGTTTAGGATATATATTTTTTAAAGATGGAAAAGGTTCTGGGCCAATAGCAAAAAATATAGGAGAAGATAAAACTTCTCAAATTAAGAAGAATTTTAATTTACATGATAATGATGCCATCTTCTTTTTATGCGGCATTCCAAAGAATTTTTTATCATTTGCTTCGACTGCTAGGGATAAAATTGGAGATAATCTTAAATTAATTGATCATAATAGCTTTGAATTTTGTTGGATTGTAGATTTTCCTATGTATGAATTTGACGATATTAATAGAAAGATAGATTTTTCTCATAATCCGTTTTCTATGCCACAGGGGGGTATGGAGTCACTAGAGAATATAGATCCCCTTAAAATAAAAGCCTTTCAATATGATATTGTTTGCAATGGAGTTGAATTATCATCAGGGGCCATAAGGAATCATAAACCGGAAGTTCTTTTAAAAGCTTTTGAAATAGCTGGCTACGATCATAATGAAGTAGAGAAAAGATTTGGGGCTATGTATGATGCATTTAAATATGGAACACCTCCACATGGAGGAATTGCTCCTGGTATTGATAGAATAGTCATGCTTTTATCTGGAGCCGAAAATATCAGAGAAGTTATTGCTTTTCCAATGAATCAACAAGCCCAGGATATGTTAATGGGCGCTCCGTCAAAAGTCAGTGATATCCAATTAAGCGAACTTGGTATAAATATTAATTATGAGGATGATTAAAAAAATCATTAATGAAATGAAAAATTTTTTTTTAGAGATTTTTACTTGGTGGAGTAGTCAAACTCTCGGTACCAGAATTTATACATTTTTAAACGGAAAATATATTGGATCTGATAATGATGGTAATAAATATTATATAAATAAAAAAAATGTTGAAAATCGTTGGGTAATATATAATGGTCAAATTGATGCTTCCAAGATTAATGCAGATTGGCATGACTGGATACATTCCAGAACTAACGAAATTCCAAAAAATGAAAAAAATTACAAATCATGGTATAAAAAACACCAGATGAATAATACGGGCACTGATAAGTTTTATAGTCCTAAGAATTCAGGAAGTAAAAAAAATGATAAAAGTTACGAATCTTGGTCACCGGAGAACAAATAATGAAGTCGAATACATTTGAAGCATTAATAGGAGCTTTGGTTGTAATCTTTACCTTAGTTTTTCTATTTTATGGTTTTTCCTCAATGCGATTGAATAAAGATAGTAATTATAATATTTATGCAGTTTTCAATAGAATAGACGGTATAAAAATTGGATCTGATGTTCGACTTTCAGGAATAAAAATTGGATCAGTTTTTAGCCAAAAATTAGATAATATAACTTATGAGGCCAGAGTATCTATGGCTATAAATTCTAATATCTCTATTCCTGACGATAGTTCAGCTAAAATTACAACTGATGGATTATTGGGAAGTAATTATATATCAATTGAGCCAGGAGGAAATGATATATATCTAGAAGATGGTGAAGGAATAATGTTTACTCAAGGCTCAATAGATTTAATTGGCCTAGTGGGTGAGGCAATATTTTCAGTAGAAGGCGATAAGGAGTAACTTATTTCTTTAATTTCATATAACTTTCCACCCAATGAATATCATAATTTCCTTTTAAAAATTCTTTTTCTTTAATTATTTCTTGGTAAAATGGAATTGTAGTTTTAATGCCTTCAATTACGAACTCACTCAAAGCCCTGTCTAAGCGGGTTAAACATTTATCTCTGTCTTCACCATAGACTATAAGTTTGGCTATCATGCTATCATAGTAAGGTGGAATATTAATACCGCTATAACAACCTGAGTCTACTCTAATACCTGGGCCACCTGGGGTATGAAAGTTATTAATTTTTCCAGGGCTTGGCATAAAGGATATGGGATCTTCAGCATTAACTCTACACTCAATTGAATGACCACAAAAAATGATCTCATTCTGTTTTTTTGATAATTTAAGATTATTGGCAATATTGATTTGCTCTTTTACTAAATCAAATTTTGTTATTTCCTCTGTTACGGGATGTTCAACTTGCAGTCTTGTATTCATTTCCATAAAATAAAATTTATTATTTTCATATAAATATTCAACAGTACCAGCACCGCTATACTCAATTTTTTTAAGTGCCTCAACAGTTAAATTACCAATATAATTTCTTGTTTTTTTATCAATTATTTTAGATGGTGTTTCTTCCAAAAGTTTTTGATTTCTTCTTTGCATAGAACAGTCTCGTTCTCCAAGATGAATCATGTTTCCAAAATTATCTCCAATTATCTGTACTTCTATGTGCTTAGGATTTTGTAAATATTTTTCAATATAAATAGTATCGTTGTCAAATGAGTTATCGGCTTCAGATTTTGCCTTTTTAACTGAAATTTCTAAATCTTTTTCACTGAAAACAACAACCATTCCTCTTCCACCACCACCCGCAGAGGCTTTTATAATAATAGGATAACCTATTTCTTCAGCTATTATCTTTGCATCATTATAATTTTTAACTTCCCCATTTGAGCCTGGTATAACTGGCAAACCATATTTTTCTGCGGTTTTTTTTGCTAGAATTTTGTCACCCATTGTTTTTATATGATTTGCCTTTGGACCGATAAATTTAATATTATGAGCATCTAATTTTTGAACAAAACTTGCATTTTCAGATAGAAAACCATATCCAGGGTGAACTGCATCTGCGCCAGAAACTTCACATGCAGCAATTATTGATGGAATGTTAAGATACGATTCTTTTGATTGTGGAGGTCCAATGCATACACTTTCATCAGCCATTCTTACATGCATTGCGTCCTTATCAGCTGTTGAGTAAACAGCAACTGTTTGAATACCAAGATCTTTGCAAGCCCTTAAGACCCTTACGGCAATCTCACCTCTGTTAGCAATTAAAATTTTTTCAAACATTTTATTCAATAATCACAAGTGGGTCGCCGAATTGAATAGGTTGTTCATTTTCAACAAGAATTTTTTTTATTAGACCATCTTTATCTGCTGGAATATTATTCATTGTTTTCATTGCTTCAATAATAAGAAGAGTATCACCTTTTTTTACTTGATCTCCCTCTTTTATGAATGGCTTGGACTCTGGGTCAGGTTTTAAATATATTGTACCTACCATTGGAGATAAAATAGCATTTGATAAGTCATCTGATTCATTATCAATATTATTATTTTTTAATTCAATGTTACTTAAATTATCTGTTGAAGGAGAAAAAGCCGTCTGAATATGCAAATTTTTTGCAACCTTTACTCTACCAACTTCTTTATTTTCAATTTCTATTTCAGTAAGACCTGTTTCTTCTAATAATTTAGATAATGAAATAATTAAATTCTTATCAAAATCAGCCATTTTTACCTCTCTCAGATTTTATTTATTTTCAATAGTTTTTATTATACTCTCTAATGCAAAAATATAACCATCTATTCCAAAACCACTTATAACACTGTCAGCTGCCATAGAAACATAAGAAGAGTGTCTAAATTTTTCTCTTTTGTATATATTTGATATATGTACTTCAATGATTGGAACATTAAGTGATAGTAGTGCATCATAAATTGCAACAGAAGTATGAGTATACCCAGCAGGATTTATAATTAATCCATGAGATTTTTTTCGTGCATCATGAATTAATTCAATAAGCTCACCCTCATGATTTGACTGTTTAAATATTATTTCCACACTTTTTGATTTAACAAATTCTTCAGTTAGATTTTTAATATCATCTATTGAGCTTGATCCATATATCTCAGGTTCTCTCTCGCCCAAGAGATTAAGATTTGGCCCATTTAATATATAAATTAATTTTTTCATTTATTTAATAAACTCAACATTTCATTTTTTCCTATTGCTCCAGGAATTAATTTATTTTTAATAATAAAAGCTGGGGTTCCCCTCACTTCGATTAGTTCTGCAAGCCTATAGTTTTCATTTATTAATATTACAGTTTCATTACTATTCATATCATTTTTAAGCTTTTCAAAATTAATTTTAAGTTTTTCTGAAATTTTTATAATATCCTCAATTGTTATAGGACCAGAAAAATTCATTAATTCCTGGTGAAATTCAAAATATTTACCTTGTTTCTTAGAAGCTATTGACGCCTTTGAGGCCAAAATTGAACTTTCTCCCAACACGGGTAATTCTTTTAGAATGATTTTTACATTTTTATTTTCTAAAATTAAATCCATGATTTCAGAAAAACTTCTTTTACAATAGCCGCAATTATAATCAAAAAATTCTATTATAACCTCACTTCCATTCTTATTACCTAAAAATAAGTCACTATTTTTAACTAATTCTTCATAATGAAGGGATACTTTTTTTTCAGTATTTTGTCTTTTAATTTCATCTAATCTTTCTATAACTCTTGGAAGAATACTATCATCGTTAGTTAAAATTTTTACTATGGCCTCATCACTTGGTGCTAATTTTTTATTTACATAAAAAAAGAAAATTAAATTAATAATTATTAGAATACCCGCTAGATAAGGAAGATATTTTTTGATTTTTTTAACTAGACTGGACATCTTTTTTTCCATTTTGCTTTGTTCTTTGAGTCGAGAAGAATATCTTCAGCTCTTAATTTATAAATATCTGAATTAGTAAAGTATCTTAGTGATTTCTTAGCATGAAATGATGCCATTTTAATATTACCTGTAAGAAAATGCCTTTCTGCTGATGATATTTCGGCCATTCCAATGTTATCCATGTTTGAATATGCTATGGCTAACTGGAACCAGGTATGAGAGTTTTTTTTATCATATTTTAATGACTCTTTAAGTAAGCTGATAGCATTTTCAGAGTCATTTTCTCTGTTTCTAGCATTGAGAGCAGTTGCAAGACCAACCATTAAAAGTGGTTCTTTAGGTCTAAGTTTTAAAGATTTTGAGTATGGTTTAATTGAGTCTTCAATTTTTCCTGATTCATATAGAATTTGACCTTTTAATTCTAAAAACCATGGATTATTTGGATAATCTTTTATTAATTCATTAAGAATATTCATAGATTTCTTAAGGAGTGCTTGCCTATAGTAGGCAACTGCTAGTGCATATTTATGGTCATCTGAGTCAATAATATTTTTTTTTATAATATCATTTGTATTATTTAAAAAACCATCTAACTTTGCCTGTATCATTTTATAATCATAAATTAATGTTTTGTTATCTTTTTCATTTATATATTCAGAATTTTTTACTTTTTCTTCTAATGATCTTATCCTATCTCTTGACATAGGGTGGCTTCTTACTCTTATTTTTTGTTGGCGTGGACTCAAAGCCTCTTGATTTGCAAAGCTGTAGAGCACATCAAGCATTCCAGTAGACGATTTTTCTATTTTTTCTAAATATTGAAAAGCAGCTTGGTCTGCTGCAGACTCTTGCCCTCTGGAATATTTTGCTAGCATGCCTTTTGCAATTTGTTGACTACCAAGTAATAGCGCTTGTGCAGCGTCACCTTCTCCAGCAATTGCAGCGCCAACTCCTAGCAAAAGTCCAATTAACATTGGGGTTTGGGTTTTTTCTAGTGCCTTATCTGAGCGAGCTAAGTGACCGCCTGCTATGTGTCCGGTTTCGTGAGCTAAAACACCTCTCAACATCGCAGGATTATCAAATGACTGAATTAATCCTGTATTAATAAATACTTTTTGTCCACATGCAACAAATGCATTAACTGCATCATCATTGAATATATATATATCAACGGCATTTAGGTTTAAATTTGCCGCTTCAAATATAGGGTTTGCCATATCTTTAAGAAATTTTTCTATTTCTGCATCTCTTATAATATTGGCATTTAAGCCAGTATTAAAAATTAGCAGAAAAATAATTAAAAATTTTTTAAATAAATCTCTTTTTTTAAAAAAAATTAACATTACTTTCTTCCTGAACTTAATTAAATTTAACCTTTATTCCACCATCCTGATTTGGGTTTCTCTTTCTTTTCATTTCCTTTTATTGGTGCACCGATATGATTAATATTTTTAGGTTCATTATCTGGGGAAGGACTTTTGACTTTTTCTAATTTTTTTACACTTTTAATATTTTTTCCTACTTTTAACTTGTCATCTTTTTTTTCATTTTGATTAATACTCTCAGTTTTAATATTATTTGGTTTATTTTTTGAACTGTTAGAAGGCTTTTTTTTCGTTATTTTCTTTTCATTCTTATTACTTTTTAAAGAATTTTGATTACTTCGTAATTCATGATTTTTATTGATATTTTCATTGTTTTGATTTTCCAGTGGAGGTTTTACTGATTTATGATTTTTAGGTTTTTTTCTTTTTTTATTGTTTCTATTTTGTTTCTGGTCTTTTGGATTTTCAAATGCATTATTATTAACTATTTTATCAGTTTTAATTTCATTACCATTTGAGTCAAAAGCCTTTATTGAGCTTTCATTGCCTTTAAGAAGTGCATTTCCATAAAAATTGATGGATGTATTTTTATTATTTTCTAAATCAATTAGAAGGTTCCTTTTTTGATTTACTAAATAATTTAATATTTCATTTGGTATATCGGCCTTAATTTTTTTGATATTATCTTTGATACCTATTTCACTTATTGTTCTCAATACTTCGAGTGATCTAGAATCAATAGATCTAATTAATCCAGTACCTTCACAGTTAGAACAGGGGCTATAAACACCTTCTTGGATGCTAGATCTTATTCTTTGTCTGGACATTTCCAATAGACCGAAACTACTTATTTTTCCAACCTGAATTTTCGACCTATCAGACTTTAATGACTCCTTAAGTTTTTTTTCTACAGACCTTCTATTAGCAAACTTCTCCATATCAATAAAATCTATAACAACTAAACCAGCCATATCCCTTAGCCTTAATTGTCTTGCAATTTCTTCAGCAGCTTCAAGATTTGTTTTTATAGCTGTTTCTTCAATATTATGGTATCTTGTAGAACTACCCGAATTTACGTCAATTGCTACCAGAGCTTCAGTTTGATTTAAAACTAACGACCCACCTGAAGGTAAAAATACTTCATCAGCATAAATCGATGATAGTTGTTGTTCAATATTATTTTTCTGAAATATTGAAGACTCTTCTTTCCATTCTTTAATTTTAACAGCATGACTAGGCATTAGAAGTTTCATAAAATTTTTGGCAATTTTATAAGTTTCCTTACCTTCAATAAAGACATTGTCAATTTCTTTTGAATATAAGTCCCTCAAAGACCTTTGAATAACTCCCCCATCTTCATATATCAACGATGGAGCATTTGAGGAAAGAGTATTTTCTTTGATTTTATCCCATGTTTTAGTTAGGTATTTGTAATCTCTTTTTATTTCAGTTGAGGTGGTTTTTGCACCCGCTGTTCTAATTATTAAACCCATACTCTTAGGTACATTTAATTTTTCTAAAGTATTTTTTAATTTCTTTCTCTCATTTTGATTTTTAATTCTTCTACTAATACCTCCACCAGATGTGCTATTTGGCATAAATACACAATACCTTCCTGGTATTGAGGTATAAGTAGTAATAGCAGCACCCTTATTCCCTCTTTCTTCTTTAGTTATCTGAATTAATAATATCTGGTTCTTTTTAATTACTTCTTGAATTTTATAATTTTTGGTTAAATCTTTATTTCTTTTCTTATTTATTGTTTCGATTTCCTCTAAATCATCACCACCAACATCCTCGATATGAGATGGATCATTTAAATTCTCATTGCCCTCTTCAACAATGTCATCGTTTACAATTACATTAGAATTTTTTTCTAAAATAGCTTCTTTATCTGCAACAGGGATCTGATAATAATCTGGATGAATTTCTGCAAAAGGTAGAAAACCATTTCTATTGCCGCCATAATCGACAAAAGCTGCTTGAAGTGAAGGCTCTACTCTTGTAACTTTAGCTAAATATATATTTCCTCGTATTGGACGCCTTGAGTCAAACTCAAAATCATATTCCTCCAATCGATTGTTTTTTATTACCGCAACTCTCACTTCTTCCTGATGAGCTGCGTCTATTAATATTTGATTTGTCATAAATTTTTTCTCCAAAATCTGGAAATAAAATTAATCTATTATTTTTATTATAAAAATTTAACATTTAATATTCTTATGCCTCCAGATTGTTAACTGTTTTTATAATTAGTGACTTTTAAATATTCACTAACTATTAAATAATTTTAATTCTTTAATCTAAAATTATATTAGATTTATAAATTTATTTAGGTTAAATTTAACACCTTGTATACTTTTACATTTCATTTAATACCTTTGGCAAGGAAGTATTCAAAATAATTAAAAAACAAATGTTATCTTTTAAAAAAATATTTAAAGTTTTAATATCTTTCCTAATACTTTTTAATTTCTCTAATTTACTTTCTAATGAATTGTCTGAAATATCAAAGTTAAGAGTAATTAACACTTCTGAAGGTAGTAGAATAATAATTGAAAGCGAAAAATCTATAAAATATGAAGTATTTTCATTGAAAAATCCGAGTAGATTAGTCGTTGATTTAGCAAAAATCAAATTTTCAGATAATTTTTTACTTCCTAAAAAAAAAGGTATTGTAGAAAAAATAAGAATTGGTTCATTTAGCAATGATATTTCTAGAATTGTTTTTGATCTTAATAAACCTCTTAAAAATATTAAAACAAAATTATTAACACCCAGTAGTGGAGAAAAGAGAATGCTCTCCATAGAGTTAGAAAGTAATAACAAAGTATTAATTAGTAAGGAAAGTAATAATTATACAAATACATATAAAAAAATTAGGTCATCCAAGAAAAGAAAAACAATTGTTATTGATCCAGGGCATGGAGGAAAAGATCCAGGTACATCATTTTTAGGAGAATTAACCGAGAAAGATATTGTTTTGAGCTTTTCTAAAATACTTAAGAACAAATTAATAGATAACGGATATCGTGTTTTTTTAACCAGAGATAAAGATGAGTTTATAAAATTAAATAATAGAGTTGAATTTGCTAAAAAAAAGGGTGCAGATTTATTTATATCAATTCATGCTGATGCATCAAACAAGGAGTCAATTAGAGGATTCTCTGTTTACACTTTATCAAGAAAAAAAATGGATAAAGAGGCTGAAAAAGTAGCAAATCTTGAAAACAAGGGATCTGTTTTTTCTAGAAAGGGCCTAATCGGAATAAATCTTCAACAAGGCAGGAGTGTAATTGAACATTATCATATTAATAAAGCTTTTAAAAAAGCTAATACATCTTCTAAAGAATTTTCAGATATTTTAGTTAACAGAGTCTCTGAAAAAACGATTTTATTAAATCGACCTCAAAGATATGCTGGGTTTGCAGTTTTAAAATCTCCAAATTATCCAAGTGTCTTAGTTGAGCTTGGTTTTATTACTAACAAAAAGGATAGAAATAATTTGAAGAGTAGAAATTGGCAGTCTATTTTAGCAAATAAGTTTGTTGATGCAATTAATGAAAATTATAAGTAAAATATATCTAAAATGAAAAGTGAAATTCAAAAAATAATAAACGAAATTGAAGATTGCATTTCTCTTTTAAGGGGGCATCTTTGACTGGGATTCTTCCAAAAAAAGACTCACTCAACTTAATTCTATTATAGATTCTGAAAATTTTTGGAATGAAAATGATAATCCTCAGTTGATAATGAGAGAAAGATCGTCAATTGAAGAAGCTATGCAAAATTGTATTTTATTAGAACAAAACCTTAAAGACTCAATTTTATTAATTGAATTGGCTGAGAAAGAGGGAGATGATTTAATTATAAATGAAGAACTAGAAAATTTAAATGAAATATTAAAAAATGCAAAAATTAGCAGCTTAGAAGTACTTTTATCAGGAGAAGCTGACATAAACTCAACCTATTTGGAAATACATCCAGGAGCAGGTGGCACAGAAAGCCAGGACTGGGCAGAAATGTTATTAAGGATGTATATGCGTTGGTCAGAAAATAAAGGGTATTCTGTTGAGTTAGTTGAAAAAAACCCTGGAGAGGAGGCTGGTTTAAAGAGTGCTACAATAAAGGTAAATGGAAAAAATGCATACGGTTGGTTAAAAACAGAATCTGGTATTCATAGATTAGTAAGAATATCACCATTTGACTCTCAAAAAAGAAGACATACAAGTTTTGCAAGCGTTTGGGTTTACCCAGTAATAGATGATAATATTGAAATAGATCTGAAAGAAACTGACTGTAGGGTTGATACTTATAGATCTTCTGGAGCTGGTGGTCAACATGTTAATACCACTGATAGCGCAGTAAGAATAACACATTTACCTACAAAAATTGCCGTTCAATGTCAGGCTGAGAGATCACAGCATAAGAATAAAGCTACCGCATGGTCAATGTTAAAGGCAAGGCTTTATGAAATTGAATTACAAAAAAAAGAAGAGTTTTCTCAAGATCAGTTAGACAGTAGATCCGANATTGGATGGGGTCATCAAATACGATCTTATGTTCTCCAACCTTATCAACTTGTTAAGGATTTAAGAACAGATGTAGAGGACACCAATCCACAAAATGTCTTAGATGGTGGTATAGATTCTTTTTTAGGAGCTGCCTTATCAAAGAAAATTCTAGATTAGCTCTTTAGATCTTTCTAAAACTAGATTTGCATGATTTTTAACTTTTACTTTTCTATAAATTTCCAATATTTTTTTATCACTTGAAATAATAAATGTTGATCTTTCAATTCCCATATATGTTCGACCATACATTTTTTTTTCAACCCATACACCGAAACTCTCAATAACCTTACCCTCTTCATCAGAAGCTAATTTTATTTTAAGATCTTGTTTTTCGATAAAATTTTTATGTTTTTTTATAGAATCTTTTGATATTCCTATTACTTCGGCATCTATTTTATCAAAATCTTTTTTAAGAGAACTAAAATCTTTAGCCTCATTAGTACAACCTGGTGTATTATCTTTTGGATAAAAATAAATAATATATAATTTCTTTTTTAATTCTTCAGAATTAAATAAGGTATCGTCACTTAAAGGGAGAGAAAAGTTTGGTATATTATCGTTAATTTTTAATTCTAATGTCATTAGCGTTCCTACTTATTTAAAATGTTTTTAATTCTTCAAAATATAATAAAATTTACTTCTAGTATATTTTCATTTTTAATTTTTACTCTTTCTTTTTTTCTTCTTCAATTATCTATTTCTTTTATCAACATAGCACCAATAGAATTTCTTATAAAACCCCTTTTGGTAACTAAAATAGATGACTATGATAATAGTCTGTCAGACGCAATCCTTTATATTGATAATGATAGTAAAAAGATAATTACAAAAATAAAAATTGATTTAATTAATAAAGAAAAAAGTGAACAATTTTTATTATCATCAGAATTTAAAACAAATTTAGTTGATACTATTAACTTTGATTATAATTATTCATTCTCCTTTTCTTTAATAAATAAGAATATTAAATCTACTAAAGAAAATAATTCAGAAATTATTAGCGCAAATGGCATAATTAATTCAAAAAAATTAGAACTTTTTGCCTCTGGAACACTAATACCAGTGTCATTAGTTAAAAGTCTATGGCCTGAAAATGTTGCAAGAGGTGCAAAAAACTGGGTTCAAAAAAATTTAACAAATGGGATAATTAGTAATCTATCTCTAGCGGCTAATATTCCTTTAGATTCATTTAAAATTTCTACAAAACTTAAAAAAGAAGATATAAATTTAAAATTCAATTTTAATGAAATGACTGTTTCGTTTTTAAAAGAAATGGATTCTATCCATAATTCTCTAGGCAACGCAATTTTAAATGGTCAATCTTTTGAGGTTTATCTTGAAAAGGGTCAAGTTTTAGGAAAAGACCATGAATCTATAGATATATATGATAGCAAATTTATAGCTAAAGAAATTTTAAAAAAGCATGGTCCTGCTGAAATATTAATAAATGCAAAAGGTTCNCTTGANGATGTAATGATTTTTATCTNTCAACATCCAAGAAATTTTAAAAGATTTNTNCCNNTAAAACTTGAAAATATTTCTGCAAANTCTGATNTNAAAGTNNAATTTNATTTTCCANTAAAATCTAAANTAAAATTTGAAGAATTTATAATTAACTCAAAANCAAATCTTNCTNATGTTNTTNTNAATNANATTTTTTCTAGAAATTTTNCAAGTAATTTANTGTCNATTGANCTTACNAATAATGGAATTANCATANTTGGANAAATAAATTCTAACNAACANGNTTTAGATTTANNTTGGANNCAAGATTTTAAGANANAAAACCAATTCTACCTCAATTTCACTTTCAGGATCTATTGACGAAAAAATGCTTAATAGCATTGTTAACAGTGAAATAAAATTTACAGGAAAAGTTAATGCTGAGGCAAATTTTATAGGAAATTCATTTAATTTTAATAAAGGAGATCTGCTGCTTGATTTTAGAGATGTAAAAATAGAGTCTTATTTTATAGATTGGGCTAAACCAAAGTTTTCATCAATGGTTTTGAAGAGCGATATAATTTTTTCAGATAATAAAGAAGTTAATTTTCATAATTTTCAGATTGAAGGTCCTTTAGTACAAATTATTGGAGATTTTAAGTTTAATGATAATAGACTTAAAAGTTTTACTTTTGATAGGTTTAGATTGTATTCATCTAAGGATAGTATTTCTAATAACCTCCAAATTAAATATAGTAATAATTTTTCTTCATCATTTGAATTATCAATTTTAGGCGATGTGATAAGTATTGGAAGATATGGTATATCAAATCTTTTGAGCAATACTAATCCTTCAAATAATTATGAAAATATAATATTCAATGTTTTTATTGATGAGCTAAATTCAAAATCAAATCTTACTTATAAAAATTTAGAATTTTCTTATCATAGAAGGTTAAATAAGCTCATAGATTTATCTTTTAATACTCTTTTAAATAACAAGCCTATAATTTCCGGAAAGACATCAGATTACAATAATACAAAAAAAATAGAATTATATGCCATGAACTTTGAGAGTTTAATTGATGTCCTAGGGTTAAACATTAATTTAAAAGGTGGGCCCATAAAATATTCAGGATTAATTAAGGATATGGAGAATATTGAAACTTTTTCAGGAAATCTAAATATAGGTGAATTCTCAATACTAAAACTACCAATTTTTGCTAAGCTCTTAAATATATCTATACCAAATTTAACTCTTGATGCTAATTCTGGTGTAGGATTTAAAAAAGCATCTGCAGAGATAAAAATAAACTCAAAAGGAATTTTTATAAATGATGGTGTGATCAAAGCAAAAAGTGATTTACCTATTTTTGATAATTCTCTTGGTATGTCAATTTCAGGTGTATATGGATTTTCAGAGTTAACTAATATTGAAGGAACCCTTGTGCCATTGGCAAGTATTAATATGGCACCTTCCAAGATTCCTCTGGTTGGAGAGCTTTTTAAAGGTAATAATAAAGGAGAGGGCTTACTAGGCATTAAGTATAAAATCTATGAAAGCGAAGATGGATTAATTAAAATTCAAAGCAATCCTCTTTCAATTTTAGCACCTGGAATTTTACAAAGAGTTTTCTAAATTATTTTTCAATTCTTACAATAATTCTTTTCTTTTTTCCAAAAGACACTATTAAATCTCCGTCTTTATTAAAATCTGATAGATTTAGAATATATTTCTCGTCGGTTATAACTAATTCATTCAGCTTTATAGCTTTTGACCTAACAAATCTTCTTGAATCACTATTAGATTTTGTAAGATCAAGATATTCAGTAGAGAGAAAACTTAACAAACCAACGCCTTTGCTAATTAAATTACTAGAAACACTATAAATTTCATTACTATCCCAATCTGAGTCTTTACCATGAACAATTTCAGTAATTTTTGTAGCTAAAACTTCTTTTGCACTTTCAACTTCTTCTCCTTCAAGAATTTCATATTTTTGAATCTCTTTTAGAGGTAAATCCGTAAATAATCTCATCCATTTACCAACAAGTTCGTTTTCAGTTTTATCTCTCCAGTAATTCCAAAAATCACGTGGATGAGTTGAAAAATCTTTATTATCTTCTTCATAATTCAACCAAATGGATCCATCCTCTGTCTTACCCATTTTTTGTCCAGATGACGTTGTTAATAAAGGAGTTGTTAAACCAAATAAGTTGGCTCCGGATAATCTCCTTGCTAAGTCAATACCACAAACAATATTACCCCACTGGTCTGAGCCACCCATTTGTAAACAACAATCATATCTTTTATTTAATTCATAAAAATCATACCCTTGCATAACCATGTAATTAAATTCTAAAAAAGATAACGGTTGTTCTCTCTCTAAACGAAGTTTGACAGAGTCAAATGATAACATTCTATTTACTGAAAAATTACTTCCTACATTTCTTAAAAAATCTATATAGTTTAATTTTCCAAGCCACTCGTTATTATTTACTATTCTTGTATCTTTTTTCTTTAAATCAATAAATCTTCCAAAGGTTTTTTTAATACCTTCAAGGTTTTTATCAATATCTTTTTCCGATAATAATACTCTGGATTTATCCTTTAATGATGGATCTCCAACTTTACTAGTACCACCACCTACTAAAATAATTGGATTATGACCAAAATTTTGAAGATGCTTTAAAAGCATTATCTGAATTAGTGAGCCAATATGTAAACTTGGCGCCGTACAATCAAAACCAATGTATGCAGTGATATTTTTTTTTAAAAAAGCCTTATCTAAATTTTCAGAATCACTTACTTGATGAAGATAGCCACGTTCGTTTAAAAACATAAGAAAATCTGATTTATATTTATACATATTCGTTCCTAATATTTATCATAAATCAAAATCTGAACTAACCAAACGAGTATCTAAATAATTATTTAACTTATTTACCAAAATATTATGTTCTTTCTCAAAAAAGTGATTTGCTTTAGGTATACTCTCATATTCTATTTCAATATTTTTTTGAGCTTGTAATTTTTCTACTAATCTTTGTACATCCTCCTCAGGCACTACCTTATCCTCTTGACCATGCATTATAATTCCTGAGGATGGACATGGTGCTAGAAAATTGAAATCATACATGTTTGCTGGAGGAGCAATAGATATAAAACCTTCTATTTCAGGCCTCCTCATCAATAATTGCATAGCTATCCAAGCACCAAATGAGTATCCTGCCACCCAGCAACCTCTTGAATCTGGTACTTGCGATTGTAACCAATCTAAGGAGGCTGCAGCATCTGATAGTTCTCCGACTCCTTGATCAAAGGCTCCTTGGCTTTTTCCAACAGATCTAAAGTTAAATCTTAGTACTGAAAATCCTCTCTTCAAGAACGTTTGGTAAAGATGATAAATAATTGGATTATTCATATTTCCTCCAAATTGAGGTAACGGATGTAGAATAAGTGCAACTGGAGATCTTCTGCCTTCGACTGTGTGTATTCTTCCTTCTAAACGACCATCTGGTCCACT
This sequence comes from Rhizobiales bacterium TMED168, assembly GCA_002170885.2. The sequence continues at coordinate 74,187 of NHHR02000003.1, forward strand.
GTATATAACTTCTGGCATTTTATTTCCCGACCCTTTTAGTTTCTTAAAAATGTTATAAAATAATACATATTTCCTATTTCTTGACAAATTTACTCGGAAAATATATTAAAATAAAAAAATTCACAATCTGTCTTTTATCACATTGATAGGATTGATGCATAAGAATTTAAAAAAAAATTAGGTGAAATAATGAAGTTAACAACTAAAGGAAGATATGCTGTTTTGGCTTTAACTGATCTAGCCATAGAAGGAAATGAAAGTTATGTAAAAATCTCTCATATAGCTCTGAGACAAAATATCTCATCGACTTATTTGGAACAAATATTACTTACTCTAAAAAGAGCAGGTTTAATTATTGGTGTTAGAGGTCCTAATGGAGGATACAAATTAGCAACAAGTCCTGAGAAAATTATGATTTCGGATATTGTAAATATTGTTGAAGGTAAAATAGAAGCAAAAGGATGTGTTTCAAAATCAGGATCATGCACTGGTGTATCCGGCAGATGTATGACCCATGATTTATGGGACGAATTAAGTAGGCATATCGAATTATTTTTAGGACAAATTTCTCTTAGGGATATCGTTAAAGGAAATGTTCTCGGTCGATCTTCGCCACCTAAAGCTTTTGATTATTAAATTATGGAAAATAAAAGAATATATTTTGATTATAATGCTTCCTCATTGATTAGGTCCGAGGCATTTAATCTCTTTGAGAGAATTAAGTCATTCTACGGCAATCCTTCATCTATTCATGAAGATGGAAGGTTAATGAGAGATCTAATCGAGGACTCAAGAATGAATATTGCTAATTCAATAAAAACTAATGAAAAAAATGTTATTTTTACAAGTGGCGGAACTGAAGCAATTGACATTGCCTTAAATCAAAACCCAGGAAGAATAATAATAAATTCTACAGAGCATATTGCAGTTTTTGAAGCCGCAAAAAAATCAAATGCATTAATTGAGATTTTAGAAGTCGATGATAACGGAATAGTTAATATTGATATGTTAAAATCTTTATTGCTAAAAGGACCAGCATTAGTATGCGTAATGTATGCTAATAATGAAACAGGCGTAATACAACCAATAGAAAAAATTTCAGAGATTGTTAATGAAAATAATAGTTTTCTGTTTTGTGATGCAGTTCAGGCTTATGGAAAGATTAAAATAAATTTTAATGCATTAAATATTCATTTTATGGCGCTTTCTGCGCATAAAGTAGGAGGCTTCCCTGGCTCAGGCGCCCTAATAGTAAATGACAATATAAAAAAAATTACTCCTAAAATATCTGGAGGCGGACAAGAATTCGGTCTGAGAGGCGGTACAGAGAATCTTTTAGGAATAGTCGCTTTTGGTGAATGCGCAAAGCTTATAGATGATATATATTCCGAAAATAACAAACTTATAGAGTACATAAACATTTTTGAAAAAAGCGTAAATGGTCTTGGTGCTTTTATTTTCGGAGTAAACTCATCAAGGTTACCAAATACATCGCTTTTTGCCTTTCCAAATGTCAGAGCTGAAACTTTATTGATGAAACTTGACCTTGCAGGGTTTTCTGTCAGCTCAGGGTCAGCATGTAGCTCTGGAAAGGTTAGAGAAAGTCATGTGCTTAAAGCGATGAGTGTTGACGATAAAATTATAAATAATGCAATAAGAATAAGCTTAGGCTGGGCGTCAAAAAAAAGCCATATAGTCAAACTCTTAGAATTCTTTCAGAACGATTTTAATAAAGTAGTATTGGAGTAGAATGTGTCAAATAATCAAAAAAAATTAACAGATAAAGATTTTAAGGATCCATATGAATATGGTTTTGAAACCGATATCGAATCTGATTTTGCTCCAAAAGGCCTCAACGAGGAAACAGTAAAATTCATTTCAAATAAGAAAAATGAACCTGAATGGCTTTTAAATTGGAGATTAGAGGCTTATGAGAAATGGCTAACTATGAAAGAACCAGATTGGTCTAGCGTAAGATACCCTAAGATTAATTATCAGGAATCTTATTACTATGCGGCACCAAAAGAAACAAAAAAGTTAGAAAGTCTTGATGAAGCAGATCCGAAATTAATAGAAACATATAATAAACTTGGTATTCCTCTTAAAGAACAAGAATGGCTTGCTGGAGTTGCAGTAGATGCTGTTTTTGATAGTGTATCTGTTGGTACTACCTTTAAAGAAAAGCTTAAAGAAGATGGGGTTATTTTCTGTTCATTCTCAGAAGCGGTAAATGAATACCCTGAGTTGATAAAAAAATATCTTGGCACAGTAATACCCACTACCGATAATTATTTTGCTACTCTTAATTCTGCTGTATTTTCTGATGGAAGCTTCGTTTATATTCCACCAGGGGTTAGATGCCCAATGGAATTATCAACTTATTTTAGAATTAATGCTGCTGGAACTGGTCAATTTGAGAGAACTCTTGTGATCGCCGATAAAGACTCATATGTAAGCTATTTAGAAGGTTGTACCGCTCCTATGAGAGATGAACATCAACTTCATGCTGCGGTTGTAGAGCTGGTTGCATTAGACGGTGCAGAAATAAAATATTCTACTGTTCAAAATTGGTATCCAGGTGACGAAGAAGGTAAGGGTGGAGTTTACAATTTTGTTACCAAAAGAGGGGACTGCAGAGGAGATAATTCCAAAATTTCATGGACGCAAGTTGAAACTGGATCAGCAATAACATGGAAATACCCAAGTTGCATTCTTAGAGGTAATAATTCTTCTGGAGAATTTTATTCAATTGCAGTCTCAAATAATTATCAGCAAGTTGATAGTGGCACCAAAATGATTCACTTAGGAAAAAATACATCGAGTAGAATTATTTCTAAAGGTATATCTACTGGTAATTCTTCTAATACATATAGAGGTTTAGTATCAATTCATCCAAAATCAAATAATAGCAGAAATTTTACACAATGTGACTCTCTTCTTTTAACTGATAATTGTTCTGCAAACACAATTCCATATATACAATCTAAAAATATTGATTCTGTTGTTGAGCATGAAGCTACATCATCAAAAATATCTGAAGAGCAATTATTCTATTGTCAACAGAGAGGTTTAAATGACGAAGAAGCGGTTTCTTTGATAGTTAATGGCTTTTGTAAAGATGTTTTACAAAAACTACCTATGGAATTTGCTGTAGAGGCCCAAAAACTTTTAAGTGTAAGTCTAGAGGGTAGTGTAGGATAATGAAAAGTTTCCTTAAAATAAAAGATTTATCTATTTCAGTTGAAGACAAAAGTATTATACGTAATTTAAATTTAAAAATTAATAAAGGTGAAGTTCATGCAATTATGGGGCCTAATGGTTCAGGAAAATCTACACTATCTAATATATTAGCAGGAAAAGAAGGATATAATATTACAAATGGTGAAATACTTTTCTGCGATGAAAATCTTTTTGAATTAAATCCGGATCAACGAGCTAATAAAGGTATTTTTTTAGCTTTTCAATATCCAGTAGAAATTCCAGGTGTTACTAATATAAACTTTATTAAAACCGCATTGGAAAGTAATAGAAAATTTAGAGGATTAGAGCCTCTTAAACCTGGTGATTTCTTGAAACTTATAAAGAAAAAAGCAGAATTACTAGAAATTCCCGAAGATCGATTAAAGCGTCAATTAAATGTTGGTTTTTCTGGAGGAGAAAAAAAGAGAAACGAAGCGCTGCAGTTAATGATGCTTGAACCATCTTTAGCAATATTAGATGAAACTGACTCTGGTTTAGACGTAGATGCTTTTAAGATAGTAGCTGATGCAGTTAATTCAACTAGAAGTAAAGATAATAGCATGTTAATTATTACTCACTATCAAAGATTATTAGAGAGAATTCAACCAGATTTTGTTCATGTTTTTATCGATGGTTCAATAACAGAGTCTGGAGGTCCTGAATTAGCCCACGAAATTGAAGAAAATGGTTATGAAAGATTTAATAATGTTTAATGCTTTAAATATAGATAGTTTTGATCAATCTTTTGATAATTTCTCTCTACTAAGCGAGGAGAGAAAAGAAGCTTTTGCTAATTTTAAAAAAATTGGAATACCCTCTAAGAGAGATGAAAGATGGAAATATACAGATCTTAAAAATGATATTAGAGATATAAACTTTTCTTTATGTGAAACTAATATTGAAATTAAAAATGCTGATTTCGATAAACTTGAAGTAAATGAAATTGATTACTTTATAAACAACAAAGATTTATATTTTAGGCCTGTAAAATGTTTAAATGATGAAGGTTTAATATATTTGAACCTATCATACTCAAATTTATTTAAAGTTATAACAATTAGAGAGACTTCAGATATCCCTGTTATTATAGATATAGAGTCTTTTGGCGAGGGAATGTCTTTCCCAAGAATTTTAATTAATGTATTACCTGGCGTAAAAGCTGATATTCAAATTTTTAATAGGGGTGGGTTAGGTTTTATTAATCAGTTAATTGAATTAAATATTGAAAAAAATTCAAGTATCCATTTTTATAGATTTAATGAGTCTTCATCAATTCATTCTGAGACTTTTTTGAGTTATTTAGGTTATAACTCTAATTTATCTTTTACCAATTTATCTTTACCGAAAAATAAATCAAGGCTTCAAGTATTTAACTCTTTCATGGGAGAAAGTTCATCAGCTGAGCTTAAGTCTATTTCAATTCCTCAAATAGGCTGCAAGGATGACTTTCTTGTTCACAATAATCATATTGAATCAAATTGCACTAGTATTGTTGGGATGCGTTCAGTGCTTCAAAAAGAAGTAGAATGCTCTTTTCAAGCATTAATAGACATAGAAAATAAAGTTAAAAATAGTAAGGCAGAACAAGATTGTAAGGCTATTCTTTTAGATGAAAGAGCTTCTATGAACGCTAAACCAGAAATGAAAATTTTTAATAATGATGTTGTATGCAAGCATGGCACAACAATAGGATCATTAAATAAGGATCAAATTTTTTATTTAAATTCTAGGGGTTTAAATAAGGCGAGTGCTGAAAAAATTTTACTTCAAGGGATAATTAGTGAATATATTTCAAACAATTCTCCTTTAAAAAGCTTTTTACCTGGGAGCTATAAATGAGTTTTAATATTGAGGATATTCGTAAAGATTTTCCTATCTTAAAAAAGAAAGTTTATGATAGAAAATTAGTATATCTTGATAGTGCTGCTAGTGCACAAAAACCTTCCTGCGTAATTGATTCTATGAAAAAATTTCAGGAAGAAGAATATTCAAATGTTCATAGAGGTATTCATTATCTATCAAATCTTGCGACTGATCAGTATGAACTTTCAAGGGCTAAAGTAAAAAATTTTATTAATGCTAATAGCGAAGATGAAATTATTTTTACCATGGGTGCAACTGATGCAATTAACTTAGTTGCTCAATCATTATCTTATGATTTTTTTAAACCAGGCGATGAAATAATTCTTACTGTTATGGAACATCACTCAAATATAGTTCCTTGGCATTTTTTGAGAGAAAAATATGGAATAAAAATTAAATGGGTAAACTGTAATAATGATGGAATTATTAGAATTGAGGACTTTGAAAAAGAAATATCAGAGAAAACTAAATTAATTGCAATTACCCAGATGTCTAATGTTTTAGGCTCAGAAATTCCCTTAAAGAAAATTATAAAAATAGCTCACGAAAAAAATGTAAAAGTCTTAGTTGATGGTTGTCAGGGTATTGCTCATTTAAAAACTGATGTTCAAGATTTAAATTGCGATTTTTATGTTTTTTCAGGTCATAAATTATATGGACCTACTGGTGTTGGTATTTTATATGGAAAATATGATCTTTTAAAATCTATGTATCCGTGGAGAGGTGGTGGCGAGATGATAAAAGAAGTTTTTAAAGATAAAGTTACTTACTCTGAGCCACCTGCAAAGTTTGAAGCAGGTACTCCTAATATTGTTCAGGCTGTTGGGTTAGGTGCAGCAATTGATTATTTTGTATCTAAAAAAGATCAAGGATTATTTGCCTATGAAGAGGAAATTTCTAAGTATTTTCATGATGAAATCAATAAATTACCCAAGGTCAAGGTTTATGGTGAAAAAAATATTAAGAGCCCAATGATTTCTTTTACTGTAGAGGGATCACACCCTCATGATATAGCTACAATTATAGATAAAGAGGGTGTTGCAATTAGAGCTGGCCAACATTGTACTCAACCCTTACTTGATTTTTTTAATGTATCCTCTACCGCAAGGGCCTCTATTGGAATGTACACTAGTAAGCAAGATATAGATATTTTTATAAATGCTTTAAATAAAGCAATCTCATTTTTTGACTAAACGAACACAAAGTAATAAAAGTAATTTATGAATAAAATTGACTCTAAAATAAATGAAAAAGTTAATATTGATAATAACTTGTTGATAAAAAAAGAAGATTTGATTATTGCTCTTAAAACAGTTTATGATCCAGAAATTCCTGTTGATATTTATGAATTGGGATTGATTTATAACGTTGATATTGTTGAAACTAATAATGTTGAGGTAAAAATGACACTCACAGCCCCTGGTTGCCCTGTTGCGGAAGAAATGCCTGAATGGGTTAAAAATGCTTTAAAATCAGTTGAGGGTGTTGAAAATGTGATCGTTGAAATGGTTTTTGATCCACCTTGGGATATGAGTTTAATGTCTGAAGAGGCAAGGTTAACTCTAAATATGTACTAAAATGAAAAATGTTGATAAAAAATTATTAAGTTTAACTCCTAATGCAATTAAACGACTTAAGAGTATTTTTGATGTGTCGTCTAATGATATTAAAGGTATCAAGTTGGGTGTTAAAAATGGTGGTTGTGCTGGCATGGCTTATACTATGGATTATTTAGATGAATTTAGTGATAATGATGAATGCATAGACATTGAAGGTATTAAACTAGTTATTGACCCTAAGGCAATTTTATTTTTATTAGGTACAGAAATGGATTACCAAGAGTCTACTTTGGATTCCGGTTTTATTTTTAACAATCCCAACCAAACTGATGCTTGCGGTTGTGGAGAATCTGTTACCTTAGTGGAGGCAGATGTACCTGTCGATTTTAACAAAGAGTCATTTACTTCCCAGTAAATTTTGCGTCTCTTTTTTCTAGAAAAGCACTTACGCCTTCTCTAAAATCTTTTGATTGGCCTGCTACAAACTGGAGTTCTCTCTCAAGATTAATCTGTTCCTCATATGAATTATCAAAGCTATCCCAAAAAGCTTTTCTTATAAGGCCTAATGACATTGGACCTTTCGAAAGCTCATTTGCAAGATTCATTGTTTCGCCAAGCAATTCACTATCCTCGCATAGCCTATTAATAAGACCCCACTCGAAAGCTTTTTCAGCGCTTAATCTTTCACCAAGAACTGCTAATTCTTTAGCTCTTGCCATTCCTATAAGCCTCGGTAAAAGCCAAGTTGAACCTCCATCTGGCACAAGCCCAATTCTTCTAAACGCTTGCAAAAAGAAAGCAGATTTTCCGGCTAATATCATATCACCCATCAAAGCAAATGACATTCCGACACCTGCAGCAGGTCCATTAACTGCAGTAATCATGGGGATTTTTAAGTTCTTAAGTCTTCTAAGAATAGGGTGATAACCAGTTTCTAATCGATGACCTGCATCTTGTCTTCCAGTATTAGATCTATCGGATCCCCCTGAAAGATTTGCTCCAGCACAAAAGCCTCTGCCTTCACCAGTTATTACTAGACATTTAATATTAGAATTTTTTTCTTCAATTGTATTTAAACAATCCCAAAGACCTTCCAACATCTCATTAGAAACAGCGTTCATAGCATCGGGATCATTAAATTTCATAATACCAATATCATCTTTTTTTTCTAAAGTTATTTTTTTAAACTCTTCCATTTAGTTCTCCAGCGATTAATTATACTAATAATAATGGTACATTTTTTTAAAAATTAAAATCATTATTTAGATTAGCTTTTTCTCTTATAAATTCAAATCTTAATTCTGGTTTATTTCCCATTAAATTAGAAATAGTTTTTTGAGTAATATTTTTTTTATCCTCAGGTATCATTACTCTAAGTAACGTTCTGTTGCCAGGTATCATAGTTGTTTCTTTTAATTGTGAAGGCATCATTTCACCTAACCCTTTAAAGCGATTAATTTCAATTTTATTAGACCTGTTAAAGTTTTTATCAATTATCACTTCTCTATGTTCATCATCTCTTGCGTATAAAATTTTTCCACTTTGAGAGATTTTATAAAGAGGAGGTACAGCAATAAATAATTTTCCATCCTGAATTATTTGAGGGATTTCCTCATGAAAAAAAGTAATTAATAAGGAAGCTATATGTGCACCATCAACATCAGCATCTGTCATAATGATAATTTTTTCATATCTAAGATCAATTTCTTTGTATGAATCTCTTAATCCGCAACCGAGAGCTAGAGCTAAATCTGCTATTTGTTGATTTTCATTTATTTTTGATTGATTTGAGTTTGCAACATTCAAAATTTTTCCTCTCAAGGGCAATATTGCCTGAAACCTTCTATCCCTTGCTTGTTTTGCTGAACCTCCTGCACTATCGCCTTCAACAATAAATAACTCTGTACCATCTTTAGAGGATTGAGAACAATCAGATAATTTTCCTGGAAGTCTAATTTTTCTAATAGCCGTTTTTCTAGATGTTTCTTTTTCTTTTTTTCTTCTAATTCTTTCTTCAGTAAAGCTTACAATCCAATCTAATAATTTTTCAGCTTGCTGAGGAGCATTTGATAACCAGTTTTCAAATTTATCCTTTATAATATTTTCGATAAATTTTTGAGCAGAAGTATTAGATAATTTGTCTTTTGTTTGACCTTGAAATTTTGGATCTGGAATAAAAAGTGAAATTACAGAAACCATTGATTTAGAGAGATCTTCAGAATTAATTAATAATCCTTTTTTATTACCAATTCTCTCACAATGAGATTTTATTGCTTTTAGCATTCCATTTTTCAGTCCTGATTCATGGGTACCTCCTTCAGGGGTTGGAACAGTATTACAAAAGGATTTTAAAAAACCATCTGAGCTCATCGCCCAGTTAACTGCCCATTCAAATGATTTATTGTTATTATCCTTTTCTTTCTTCCCGGAAAAGAATTCACTATTAACAAATGATGAGTTTCCAACTTCATTTACTAGATAATCCTCAAGCCCATTTGAAAAATTAAAAATTTCTTTGTTTGGTAGATTGTTTGAAGAAGAAAGAGTTTCATCACATAACCATATAAGCTCTATTCCAGCAAATAAGTATGCCTTTGATTTACAAAATTCGTAAAGCTTATTAATATTAAATTTTATATTTTTATCAAAGATACTTTCATCAGGTTTAAAGCTAACTTTTGTACCCCTTTTATTTGTCTTTTTATCTAATTTGATTAATTCACCTTGAGGTATTCCTTTTTTAAAGCTCTGTAAGTAAACATTTTTATCTCTATAAACTTCTATATCTAAAAATTCAGATAAAGCGTTAACAACACTTATACCAACACCATGGAGACCTCCCGACGTTTGGTAAACTTTATTATTAAATTTTCCACCAGCGTGAAGTGTTGTTAGGATTACCTCTAGAGCTGACTTATTTTTAAATTTTGGATGTTTATCAATTGGAATACCTCTTCCATTATCTGATATAATAATCGTATTATCTTTATTAATCTCTACGATTATTTTATTGGCATATCCAGCAACTGCTTCATCCATTGAATTATCAATTACTTCAGAAAATAGATGATGCATTCCATTTTTATCAGTTCCACCAATATACATTCCAGGACGTTTCCTAACAGGCTCTAAACCCTCAAGAACCTCAATATCAGAAGCATCGTATGATTGTTCTTTTGACAAAATTTATCCTTTAAAAAAGAATATAAAAAAAACAAATCTTTATACGATTCGTATGAATAGTAAAAAAAATAGCCTTCTAAGAAGGCTATTTTTAAATTCATTCTTTATATGATAATTAGCTTAGTGTGCTAATAATATGATATATTATTTTATATGGATCAGCGTTAGATGCTGGTCTTCTATCTTCTAAATATCCGTTCCAATCATGTTCTACTGTATAAATTGGTATGCGAATACTTGCACCTCTATCACTAACCCCATAAGAGAATTCTGAAATTTTCTGTGTTTCATGAAGACCAGTTAATCTCTTATCGTTATCAGATCCATAGTTGTTTATGGCATCTTCATGAACCTTACCAAGTTTTTCACACATAGACTTAAAAAGTTCCTCTGAACCACTTTCTCTCATTTCTTTATTTGAAAAATTTGTATGCATTCCGGAACCATTCCAATCACCAGATTGAGGCTTTGGGTGAATGTTTACAGAAACATCAAAATCTTCGGCAACTTTGTGAAGCAGGTAACGACTCATCCATAAGTCATCTCCAGCTTTTACACCCTTACCTAGGCATTGATACTCCCACTGACCAAGCGCAACTTCAGCATTTGTACCTGTAAGCTCAATACCAGCCTCAAGACATGCCTCTAAATGAGCTTCGGAAATTTCTCTTCCCTTAACATTTGCTGCACCAACACCACAGTAGTATTCCCCTTGGGGCTTAGAAGGTATTCCTTCTTCCCATCCAAGAATAGTTCCATCAGGGTTAGTTAAAAAATATTCCTGCTCAAAACCAAACCACCACTCATCAGCAGCAACTTCAGCGGCCGCAGCTCTCGAATTAGATGGATGTGTCTCATGATCACCAGTTTGAACTTGACACATTACAAGTGTGTCACCAAAAAGAGGGTTATCATATTCTTGAACTGGCAAAAGAAGGCAATCAGAACTACCGCCTTCAGCTTGAAGAGTCGATGATCCGTCAAACGACCAATCTGGAGGACTTGTTTCACTTGTTACTTTCACTTTGCTTCTCAAGAATGGCTCTGGTTTATAACCATCCAACCAAATGTATTCATATTTTGTCATCTTAGATCTTCTCCTTCAATTGTTTAAAATTAAAAAACTATTAAAACTATAATTTAAAAAAAATACTAGTCTTAAATACCTATAAATATTATTTATTAATTAAAAAAACATATGTTACACACTAGCAATTTACACACCTAATATTAACTAAATAGCTTCATCTCCAGTTTCACCAGTTCTAATTCTTATGGCTTCATCAATAGATGTTATAAAAATTTTACCGTCTCCAATTTTACCTGTATAAGCTGCTGTTTTTATTGCTTCACAAGCTTCTTGTAGTTTTTCATCCTCAATCACAATATCTAAAACAATTTTAGGTAAAAAATCTACACTATATTCTGCACCTCTATACAATTCTGTGTGGCCTTTTTGTCTACCAAATCCTTTAGCCTCTGTTACAGTTACACCTGCAATATCAATTTCTTGCAATGCATCTCTTACTTCGTCAAGTTTAAAGGGCTTGATAATTGCCTGAATTTTCTTCATTTACCTCTCCATTGTTATTTTAAGCAAAAATTATGCCATATTTTAGGAATTAAAATTTTATTTTAATAATATTTCTTTAAATTTAAATATTTTTAAATAAGTATTTTATTAAGTTAAGCTAATATATATAAAATACAAATATTTTAGAGGAAAGAATTTATGATTAATCCAAAAACTCCTGTTTTAGTTGGTTCTGGTCAAGTAACCCAAAAGATAGAAAATTTTGAGGATGCTAAAAATCCTATTGACTTAATGAGAGACTCTTCAGTCTTGGCGATTAATGATACTGAAATTGAGGATTTAGCAGACCATATTGATAGCGTTGCAACTGTAAGATTTATTTTTGATTCCGGTGCTGGTCTTCGACCTCCTTTTTCAATTTATAGTAATCCACCAAAATCGCTTGCAGATAGATTGAATATTAAGGGTGCAAAAACTTTTTACGGTCCAACAGGTGGAAATACTCCTCAGTTTTTACTGAATATTTTAGCAGAGAAAATTAGCAAAGGTGAATGTGATATAGCTTTGTTATCTGGATCTGAATGCTTTTCGTCTATGAAAAAAGCATCAAGAGTAAGAAAAAAAACTGGTTGGGGTGAAGATGCTGGCGGTAAAAGAATTGATCTAGGGTATGAAAGACCTGGAGGAACTGATAATGAAATGAAGCATGGTATTGCTTTTCCTGTGAACGTTTATCCACTTTTTGAGACCGCTATAAGAGGTAGGATGGGAAATTCCATAGAGAGGCATCAAAAATATCTTGGTGAACTATTTGCGCCTTTTACTAAAATTGCAAAAGCACACCCAAATGCTTGGTTTCCAATAGAGAGATCAGCAAGTGAAATTTCTACTGTAACTGAAAATAATAGATATATTGGTTATCCTTACACAAAGTTTATGAATGCTATAATGGAGGTTGATCAAGCTGCATCTCTCATAATGATGAGTGAGGAAAAAGCTAATTTTTTTTCTATTCCTAGAGAAAAGAGAATCTATTTGCATGGATGTGCTGATATAAATGAAGTTTGGAATGTTACTGAAAGACCTGAGTTACATTCTTCTAAGGCTATAAGACTTATGGGAGAGAGAGCTTTCTCTATGTCTGGATGGAATATTGATGATATTAAATTTTTTGATTTATACTCTTGTTTTCCAAGTATGGTTGAGCTTGGGAGAGAGGCATTAGGTATAGGTCAAAATGATAAAAGGGATTTAACTGTAACTGGGGGTCTACCTTATTTTGGTGGCGCGGGAAATAATTATGTTACCCATTCAATAGCAACTTTGATGAATAAGCTTCGTGAAGATCCTGGATCAAAAGGTCTTTGCACCTCTAATGGATGGTTTGCAACAAAGCACGGAATAGGTCTGTATTCAAATGAGCCATTTGAAGGAGAATGGAACAGAGAGGATCCAGAAGTTTATCAAAAGGATATTGATAATATTTCAAAACCAATTGTTAATGAAAGCCCAACTGGAGATGCTAAGATTGAAACTTATACTGTTGCTAATGGAAGAGAAGGTCCAGAATTAGGTATAGTTATAGGAAGACTCAATGAAAATAATGAGAGATTTATAGCAACAACTAAAAATGATAGTGATCTTAGTAAATTAATTAGTGATGAATGCATTAACAGAGACTGTACTGTAAAACAAGTTGAGAGTGGTTATAGTATAGTTAGCGTAAATTAATGATAAATTTATACCTAATTCGACATGGAAAAGCAAAATCAGGATGGAACTCTTTTGATCCTGGTCTTGATGATAATGGAGAACAGCAATCTAAAAAAATTGCTTTAGAACTATCATCAATAGCATTAGAACCATTTGATATTTTATCGAGTCCCTTATCAAGATGCATTCAGACCGCAGAACCATTTTGTGAAATTTCTAAGAAAAAATTTGATATTGAGAAAAGAATTATTGAAATACCGTCTCCAATAAAAAACCTTGAAAAAAGAGTTATATGGTTAAAAAGAGTTTTACCTTTGACATGGGATCAACTTTTAGCAGATAAAGAAACAAAGGACTCTGGAATTGATTTTAACTTATGGAGAAAAAATATTATTAAATTTTTATTATCTTTAAAAAAAGATACATTTATATTTACTCATTATTTGGTTATTAATTCCATAATTAGCCATATAAAAAAAAGTAATAAAGTTGTCTTTTTTAATCCTGATAATGCATCTGTTACCCATCTATCTTTATCAGATAAAAATCTAAAAATAATTTTGCTAGGTAAAGAGGCAACAACTCAAATAAATTAAGTATAATTGTGTTTATTGGAATTATTAGATGAAAAATATATTAATTAGAAACTTAAATAGCTCTGATATTGAATCAATAAATAATCTTTATAACATTTACATAAAAGAGACTCCTTTTACTTTTGACGTAAAAGAAAAGTCAATTTCAGAAAAAAAAGAATGGTCAAAAATTTTTAAAAAAGATGGACCACATCAATGCATTGTTGCTTATGAAAAAAATAATTTAATTGGGTTTGCTAGTTCTAGGCCATTTAGAGACAAAGAGGCTTATATATCATCAGTAGAGACAAGTGTTTATATCGATGAAAAATATATTGGTGGTGGCTATGGAAAGATTTTAATGAAAAAACTTTTTAATAAAATTGATGGTTATAAAATTAATAGAGCTTATGCATTTATTACAGAACCAAATAATCCTTCTGAAAAACTCCATTTATTTTTGGGTTTTAAAAAGATTGGCATTCTAAGTAATGTTGGAAGAAAATTTGAGAAATATTGGAATGTTGGAGTTTTTGAGTATTCCTTTAAATAAAAAATAATTACTCTAGATATTCTTTTAATGTACTGATAGAAAACCATTACTAATTAAGCGGGCGTGGTGGAATTGGTAGACACGCAGGTTTTAGGTACCTGTGCCGCAAGGCGTGGGGGTTCAACTCCCTCCGCCCGCACCAATAATAATGTGAGAGAAGAAAATGGACGTTAAAGAAATAAAATCAAAAGGTCTTAAAAGAGAGTTTTCTATAACTATTAAGATTAATAATTTAAAAGAAAAAAAATCTGAAAAACTTCAAAATATTGCATCAAAAGCAAAAATAGATGGTTTTAGGCCAGGCAAAGTTCCGACAACTCATATTGAAAAACTTTATGGGCAGAGTGTTATGGTAGAGGTTATTGAAGAAAGGGTTTCAGAGGCCTCTAAAAATGTTTTGGAGGAAAGGAACTTGAGAGCAGCTGTAAAACCAGATATTAAACTTGTTTCAGATATGAACGATGTTATTGAAAAAAACAAAGATTTAGTTTTTACATTGAATTGTGAAGTTCTTCCAGAAATTGAAATTACAGATTTTTCAAAAATTAAATTAGATAGACCTGTTTCTGAACCTAAAGAAAAGGATATTAAGGATGCACTTGATTATTTAGCTAAACAAAATAAATCCTTCTCAGATGTTTCTGAAAGTACAAAATCTAGAAATGGCGACCAAGTAACTTTAGATTATACTGGTAAAATAGATAACGTTGCTTTTGAGGGTGGTACTGCAAAAGATGCTAATTTAATATTAGGTTCAAAATCATTTATAGATAATTTTGAAGAACAATTAATAGGATTAAAAAAAGGTGACAAAAAGCTTGTAAAAGTTAAATTTCCGGAAAACTATCAAAGCAATGATCTGGCAGGAAAAAAAGCATCTTTTGAAGTTGAAATAAAGAAAGTCTCTAAGGCAGAAGACTCTAAAGTTAATGATGATTTGGCTAAAAACTTAGGTATGGAAAATCTTGATGCACTTAGAAAAAATCTCAAAGATAGAATTAAGCAAGATTTTGACTCAGCTGCTAGAATGAAGTTAAAAGACAGTCTTTTGGGCACACTTGAAAAAAATCATTCATTTGAACTTCCAGAAAGCATGGTAAATCAAGAATTTGATCAAATGTGGAGCCAGCTTGAACAACAGTTAAAACAGCAAAAAAAGGATTTAAAGGATTTAGAATTAAGTGAAAAAGAGATTAGAAAGAATTATACAGAAATATCTGAAAAAAGAGTATGTACAGGCCTCTTAATTGCTGAAATTGGTAAACAAAACGATATTCAACTTGATGATAATGATATTAATAAAGCTCTTCAAAACGAAATGCAAAAATATCCAGGTCAAGAAAAAGAAATACTTGATTATTATCAAAAAAATCAAGATGCAATAAGACAGTTAACTGCTCCAGTTTTCGAAGATAAAGTTATTGATTTTATTCTTGAGAAAGTTAATCTTAGAGATGTTAAAGTTTCTAGGGAAGATTTGTTTGACTCTGGAATTAAAGAAAATAAGAAACCGAAAAAAAAGGCTAAAACTAAAAGTACACCCGCCAGTAATTCAAAACCTGTTTCCAAGTCAAAGAAGGCGACAATTAAAAAAACTAAATAAACTATTTAATCATTGTTTTTATTGTATTTATTTTAAATACAAATTTTTTTTCAGTTTTATCTTTGCATATTTATAGAATTATCCCATATATATTAATATTATAAAGGAAATTATCATGAATGAACTAAATGCACCCTCAGGAAATCTTATACCAATGGTTGTTGAGCAATCAAATAGAGGTGAGAGAGCTTATGATATTTATTCAAGACTTTTAAAGGAAAGAATTATTTTTGTTACGGGACCAGTTGAAGACTATATGGCTAGCGTTATAATTGCGCAATTATTATTTCTTGAGGCGGAAAATCCAAAAAAAGAAATTTCAATGTATATAAACTCTCCTGGAGGAGTTGTTTCTTCTGGTTTAGCAATTTATGATACAATGCAATATATTAAACCAGCAGTTTCAACATTATGTATAGGTCAAGCAGCCTCAATGGGAAGTTTATTATTGTCTGCAGGAGCATCAGGCAAGAGATTTTCACTTCCTAATGCTCGAATTATGGTTCATCAACCTTCTGGAGGTTTTCAAGGACAAGCCTCTGATATTGAGAGACATGCGCAAGAAATATTATCACTAAGGTCAAGGCTAAATGATATTTATGTTAAGCATACAGGTCAAAATTTAAAAACTATAGAAAAAGCACTCGATCGAGATACATTTATGACTTCAGATGATGCTATGAAATTTGGTTTAATAGATAAGGTAGTTGAAAATAGAGAAATAATTTCAGAGTAATAAATTTTTAGGTGATTGAATGAGTAAAATTAGTGATAGCGGTGATTCAAAGAACACACTTTATTGTAGTTTTTGTGGAAAAAGTCAGCACGAAGTTAAAAAGCTAATAGCAGGGCCAACTGTTTTTATATGCGATGAGTGTGTTGAATTATGCATGGATATCATCAAAGAGGAGTCTAAGAACTATGATGAAAAATCTGCTGATACTGTACCATCACCCGAAGAAATATATAGTGTTTTAGAGGACTATGTTATTGGTCAACAAAGGGCTAAAAAGGTTTTATCTGTTGCAGTACATAATCATTACAAAAGATTAGATTCTGACTCAAACAAAGATGATGTTGAATTAGCTAAATCAAATATTTTGTTACTTGGTCCAACAGGTTGCGGAAAAACTTTATTAGCACAGACACTTGCTAGAATTTTAGATGTCCCATTTACTATGGCTGATGCTACAACCTTAACTGAGGCAGGCTATGTTGGTGAAGATGTTGAAAATATTATTTTAAAACTTTTACAAGCTGCCGATTATAATATTGAAAGGGCTCAACGAGGAATTGTTTACATCGATGAAGTTGATAAAATAACAAGAAAGTCAGACAATCCATCTATTACTAGAGATGTTTCTGGTGAGGGAGTTCAACAAGCTCTATTAAAGATAATGGAAGGTACAGTTGCCTCTGTACCACCCCAAGGTGGTAGGAAGCACCCACAACAAGAATTTCTACAAGTAGATACGACAAATATTTTATTTATATGTGGGGGAGCCTTTGATGGTATTCAAAATATTATCTCTGAAAGAGGTTCTAATAGATCTGTTGGGTTTGGAGCTGAAGTAAAGGAGAAAGATGAAAGAAGAACTGGAGAAATACTTAAAGAATTACAGCCTAAAGATCTCTTAAAATTTGGACTAATTCCAGAATTTATTGGCAGGCTTCCAGTATGTGCCTCATTAGAGGATTTAGACGAAAGTTCTCTTATACGTATCCTTACAGAACCAAAAAATGCCGTTGTTAAACAATACAAAAAATTGTTTAATCTAGAAAATGTTGAATTAAAATTTTCAGATGATGCTTTATTAGCCATTGCAAAAAAAACTATGTCTTATTCCACTGGAGCAAGAGGTCTAAGATCTGTTATTGAAAATATTCTTTTAGATACAATGTTTGAAATCCCAGGTAAACCTGATGTAACAGAGGTAGTAATATCTGGTGATGTAGTTGAAGGTAAGTCTGCACCACTTTATATTTATGGTGAAAAGAAAAAAAAGAACGAAAAAAAGATTTTTAATTAATTTTATTTACTTACCCCTTGATACTTATTTTTTTAAGTCCATATTATATATATAAATATTTCCTCATTAATTTGAGAAAGCAAATTATTAATTTTTTTATGGATAAATCATGACTGAAGAAAAAAAAGTTCAAGAATTTAAATTATTTAAAAATACTCCTGTACTTCCTCTTAGGAATATTGTGGTATTTCCTCATATGGTTGTACCGCTATTTGTAGGAAGAGATAAATCAATTGCGGCTCTTGAGTCTGTAATGGATAAAGGTCAAGAATTACTTTTTCTTGCACAAAAAGACGCAGATGTTAATGATCCAGAAAAAAAAGATCTATATGATGTTGGTACTTTAGGAAAAGTTCTTCAATTATTAAAACTTCCTGACGGAACTGTAAAAGTTCTTGTTGAGGGCATTAAAAGAGCTAAAGTTGAAGAATTTATTAAAACAGATCTTTATTTAGAAGCCAAAATTGAGGTTATATCTGAGAATACCGATATTGACAGCAAGGATAAAGCTTTATCAAGGCAAGTTATTTCTCGTTTTGAAGATTTCTTAAAAACTAATAATAAAGTTACCTCTGAAAATAGCATCTCACTAAATGAGTCTGATAGTCCTTCAAAAATAGCCGACACTATTGCCAGTCAAATGTCTGGAAATGTTAACCAAAAGCAAAAAATTCTTGAAATTTTAAATGTCCAAGAGAGACTGAACGGAATTCTTAATGATTTAGAGGATGAACTATCAGTTCTTCAGGTTGAAAAAAAGATAAAAAGAAGAGTTAAGAATCAAATGGAGAAGACTCAAAAAGAGTACTATTTAAATGAGCAAATGAAGGCAATTCAAAAAGAATTAGATGACGATAATGAAGGAGTTGATGATATTGCTGAAATAGAAGAAAAGATTTCCAATACAAAATTATCTAAAGAAGCATTAGAAAAAACCAAGAATGAGTTAAAAAAATTAAAACAAATGAGCCCTATGTCTGCAGAAGCAACTGTTGTAAGAAACTATTTAGATTGGATCCTAGATCTTCCTTGGGGCAAGAAGAAAAAAGTAAAAAAAGATTTGGTGGCTGCTCAAAAAACTCTTGATAAGGATCATTATGGTCTAGACAAAGTTAAGGATAGAATTACTGAATATTTAGCTGTTCAAAACAGGTCAAAAAAAATAAAAGGTCCAATTTTATGCTTAGTTGGTCCTCCAGGAGTTGGTAAAACATCCTTAGGTAAATCAATTGCTGCAGCAACAGGAAGAGAATTTATTAGAATGTCTTTAGGCGGTGTAAGGGATGAGTCTGAAATAAGAGGTCATAGGAGAACTTATATTGGTTCAATGCCAGGAAGAATTATTCAGTCATTAAAAAAAGTTAAAACTACTAATCCATTAATTCTCCTTGATGAAATAGATAAACTTGGTGCAGATTTTAGAGGTGATCCTGCCGCCGCTCTTCTTGAGGTCTTAGATCCCGAACAAAATAATACATTTAATGATCATTATCTTGAGGTTGATTATGACTTATCTCAGGTTATGTTTGTTACTACAGCTAATTCATTAAATATTCCCCAAGCCCTATCTGATAGAATGGAGATAATAAGAATAGCTGGATATACTGAAGATGAAAAATTAGAAATTGCTAAAAGACATCTAGTAAAAAAAGTAAAAGATAATTCAGGCTTAAATGATGATGAGTGGAAAATTTCAGACGATGCCATCCAATCTGTAATTCGATATTATAGTCGTGAAGCAGGTGTTAGAGGTCTAGAAAGAGAAATTAATACTTTAGCGAGAAAGGCTGTTAAAGAAATAACAATTAAGAAAAGTGATTCGGTGAATGTAACTTCTGAAAATATTTCTGAATACTTGGGTGTTAAAAAGTATAGATATGGCAAAACTGAAAATGATGACATGATCGGCGTTGTTACTGGTTTGGCTTACACAGAAGTTGGTGGTGATATTTTGAATGTTGAGGCTGTAATGCTTCCTGGGAATGGCAAAATCAAAGCAACAGGTAAGCTGGGTGATGTTATGAAAGAGTCTATCGATGCTGCTTCATCATTTGTTAGATCTAGAGCTGTTAGTTACGGAATTGAACCTCCTATATTTCAGAGAAAAGATATTCATGTCCATGTACCCGAGGGCGCAACACCTAAAGACGGCCCGTCAGCAGGAGTAGCTATGGTAGTTGCAATAATCTCTGTAATGGCGGAAATCCCTATAAAAAACGATGTAGCTATGACTGGTGAGATGTCCTTAAGAGGAAGAGTTCTTCCAATTGGTGGGCTTAAAGAGAAACTCTTAGCAGCAACTAGGAGTGGTATCAAAACAGTCTTAGTACCAAGTGAAAACAAGAGAGAGCTATCCGAAGTTCCTGAAAATATTAAAAAGAAATTAGAAATTAAATTAATTTCAACTATTGATGAAGCTTTAGATTATGCTCTAACAGAAAAGCCTATTGCAATTGAATGGGACGAAAAAGCTTGGTTGGCAGAACAGAAAAAAGGTAATATCGATCAGTCATTAAGCTCTACTCCAACCACTCATTAAAAAAAACTTTTTAATTTTTTTTGACCAATTGAGAATTTAGGGCATACATTCTTATTAGTTAAACAACTTATGAGAGGATAATTATGAATAAAAACGAACTTATCGATGCTATTGCTTCTGGATCCGGTTTGAGTAAGGCTGACTCTGGGAGAGCCCTTGAAGCTTTTCTTGGATCAGTTACCTCAACTTTAGCTGGTGGAGGAAGTGTAAAAATAACTGGTTTTGGAACTTTTTCTGTAAGTCATAGAGCTGCTACAACAGGAAGAAATCCAAGAACTGGAGAAGCAATTCAAATTGCAGCTTCAAAAAATGCAAAGTTTAAATCTGGTAAAGGTTTAAAAGACGCAGTTAATTAGATTTAAAATCAGAATTATTTTTTAGGTGGCGAAAGCCACCTAAAATTAATTCTCCATTATTTTTTTATTTGGTAAATTATACATTTGTAATTTTTGTATCTTACTATGTACTTAATCTTTTTTAGGTTATATAAACTTTCAAAATATAAAATTATTAGAACTATTTAAGAAGGGCGGTTAGCTCAGCTGGTAGAGCATCTGGTTTACATCCAGAGGGTCGGGAGTTCGAGCCTCTCACCGCCCACCATTCCTAATATGTTTTGAATTAAACTTTTATTTTTAGTGACTTGATTTAAAAAGATTTAATTCTAAAATATATTAATAATAAAAATGGGGGTGTAGCTCAGTTGGTTAGAGCGCTGGCCTGTCACGCCAGAGGTCGCGGGTTCGAGTCCCGTCACTCCCGCCATTTTTTTTAATTTTCAATAAATATTTATTTTTATTTAATCGAAATAGTGATTGTATTAAAATAAATTATGGATAAAAAAAATAATATAGATAGGTTACTAGCTCTTTATAATGAGAAAAATTTCAAGGAAGCTATAACTAAAGGTCTTTATCTTTCTGAAATTTATCCAAAAAATTCAACTATTTTTAATATTATTGGTCTTAGTTATATGAGTATTAAAGAATATTCCAAGGCTTTATCAGTATTTAATGAGTTAATTGCTGAATTTCCTAATAATGCTGAAGCATATATTAATCTTGGTATTATTCAAAGAATATTTGGGAAACAGGATATAGCGTTAAAATTTTATAATAAATCTCTAAAAATTAATCCGAAGTCTTATAGCGCCTATTTAAATAAAGGTAATATCCTTAAGGATATGAAAGAATATGAACTTTCTGAAAAATGTTATTTAAAGGCCATTACTCTTAAACAAAAATCATTTCATGCCTACAATAATTTAGGGACATTATTTGAAAAGAAAAATCAATATAATATGGCAATTAAAAGCTATTTGAACGCCATTGAAATTGAACCTTCTTTTATTGATAGTTATAGGAATTTAATTAGACTTTACGACGATCTTGATAGACATGAGGATGCGATTATATTTATTGAAAAACTTTTAACTCTTACACCAGATGATAAAACTTTATCCCATAAATTATTATCTCTAAAAGGAGAAAAAGAGTCACCTTATAGTACCATTTATGCAAAGGTACTTCATGATACTAGAGCAGAGAATTTTGATAATCATTTAAAAAATCTAAATTATAATGCTCCAGAAAAACTAAAAGATATGCTTAAGGAGCAATTTAAAAATATACCATATTTCGAAAAAGCAATAGACTTGGGTTGCGGAACAGGTTTATCAGGCGAAGTTTTTAAAGATAGTGTAGGTTATTTAATTGGTGTTGATCTATCAGAGAAAATGTTAGAAATAGCCGAGAGAAAAAAAATTTATAACGACCTTGCTTTAAGTGAAGTAAATAATTTTCTAGATAAAGAGTTAAGATTTTTTGATTTAATTATATCTTTGGATGTTTTTATTTATATAGGCAACCTTGATGAATTATTTAAAAATATTAATAAAATTAGTTCTAAAGATTCAGTTTTTATTTTTTGCACTGAAGATTTAGTTTATGGAGATTTTAAGCTTAATTTTTCTGGGAGATATTCTCATTCATTAGACTATATAAGAAATTTACTTAGAAAAAATAATTTTGAATTGCTTAGTTACAAGAAAGATAATTTAAGAAAGGAAAAAAATAAATGGTTAAAGGGATGTTTTTATGTTGCCAGTAAAAAAAGTATTTGAAAAACAAGAATAGAAACTAAATAAATGAAAAATGTGTTCTTGCTATATACCAAAATCATTATATTCATATAAAATATTTTATTATTGGGATTGATATGAAATTTTAATATTAATTAAGAAAGAACTTAGGTTACAATTATTTATATTTTAATTTTTAACAATCAAATGAATTTCTTTAGTTATAATAAAAAAAATATTATAAGTCTTAGGATAATTTTCTATTTAAATTAAATAGTTTATTATTTATTAACATTAAGAGGTAATTAATGACTGATTTTAATAAAATGAAAGATATTTTANAAAAACAAAAAGAGGNACATATTAAAGATGGGNNTTTGTCAATATCCNCCCGCAAAGATTGGATAGATAGATGTATTTCCTCTTTAATAAAATATCAAAATGATATAGCTGAGGCTATATCGGATGACTTTGGTCATAGAAGCAAAGAAAGCTCTCTTTTATCTGATGTTGCTGGATCAATTACCTCTCTTAAGTTAGCAAAAGAAAATATAAATAAATGGGCAAGACCTGAAAAAAGAAAAGTTTCTCCGTCTATTTTAGGTTTCCTAGGAGCAAAATTAAGAGTTGAATATCAACCTCTAGGAACAGTAGGAGTTATTAGTCCCTGGAATTTTCCAGTTACATTAACATTTGGGCCTCTTGGTAGTATTTTTGCAGCAGGTAATAGGGCAATGATAAAACCATCAGAATTTACTCCAAAAACTTCTGAATTAATGAAAAAAATGTTTGCAGAA
>NHHR02000014.1 GCA_002170885.2 Rhizobiales bacterium TMED168
TTTCAGGAGGTATGATACCAAAGCTAAATACCTGCATAGAAAGTATCAAAGAAGGTGTAGAGGCCGCAGTAATAGTTGACGGAAGAGTAAAGCATGCCGTTTTATTAGAATTATTTACTGACCATGGTGCAGGAACATTAATAAGGTAAAAAATACTTATGAGCCTTTCATCAATTAAAAACTGGATCTTTGATCTAGATAATACCTTATATCCACCTGAAGAAAATATTTTTAGTCAAATTGATAAAAAGATGACATCATTTATATCTAATAGTTTAGATATTAGTATTGATGAAGCCTATGAAATTCAAAAAGAAAATTTTGTAAATCATGGAACAACTTTGGCAGGTTTTATGAATGATAAAAATAATAAAATTAATCCAGATAAATTTTTAGAATATGTTCATGATATTGATTTAAGNACCTTAAGANAGGATANTAAACTTCGTGAAGTTCTTTTACTAATCCCTGGNAAAAAGTATATCTTCACAAATGGTACAAANCATCATGCTGAAAANGTATTAAAAAAACTTAATTTAGAAAATATTTTTCAGTCAATATTTGGTATAAAAGAAGCAAATTATTTGCCGAAGCCAAATGTAAAAACATACAACTTATTTTTAAAAAATAATAAAATTGATCCTAAGACATCTATTATGTTTGAAGATATGAGTAGAAATTTAGTACCAGCTAAAGAATTAGGTATGACCACTGTNTTNNTAAANAGNNAATTACCAAATANTAATAATTCTTTACAAAAAGATAAGTATAAAGATTTATGGGATGATAATTATGACGCAGATTATATTATTGACGATATCGCAAAGTTCATAAATAACGAATATATTGAGAATANAAATTAAAAGAGANAATTATGNATAACAAAATAATCGGATTAATNGAANNTGCTTTTGATGATATTGAGAATATTAATTCAAACTCANATACTAATATTATTTCAGCAATAGAGGATACTATTGANGATATAGACCNAGGAAAAATAAGNGTAGCTGAAAAGGATGGTAATGATTGGGTAATNAANCAGTGGGTTAAAAAATCTATACTTCTTTATTTTCGTATTAATAATATGAAATTAATTTCAGGAAGCCCCGGTGATACCAATTGGTGGGATAAAATAGATTCTAAATTTTATGGAATGGGTGATAAAGAATTTACCAATGCTGGATTTAGGGCTGTCCCTGGATCAATTGTGCGTAAAGGTTCATTTGTAGCATCTGGATGTGTATTGATGCCAAGTTTTATAAATATTGGAGCTTACGTTGGTTCTGGAACCATGGTTGATACTTGGGCAACAATAGGATCATGTGCACAAATAGGATCTAACTGTCATGTTTCTGGTGGAGCAGGAATTGGTGGAGTATTGGAGCCGTTACAAGCAAATCCTGTAATAATTGAGGATAATTGCTTTATTGGAGCAAGATCTGAAGTAGCCGAAGGAGTTATTGTTCGTGAAGGGAGTGTTTTGTCTATGGGTGTTTATTTATCTGCTTCTACTCCAATAGTTAATAGAGAAACAGGAGAAATAATCCGAGGCGAAGTTCCGCCCTACTCAGTGATTATTCCTGGAACATTTTCACCAAATAATGATAGTACTAAACCTTCCCTATATTGTGCTGTAATAGTAAAAATAGTTGATGAAAAAACTAGATCTAAGACCTCGATAAATGAATTATTAAGAGATTAATAAAATGATTAATATTGAAAATGGCGACCCAATTTTACTTACAAAAGCTCTAATCAAGTGTCGTTCGGTAACACCTAAGAATGATGGAGCAATTGAACAATTATCACACTGGCTTAAAGAATTAAATTTTGAATGTAATATCTTAAAATTTAGAGAAGAAGGTACTGAAGATATTGTTAATTTATGGGCAAGAATTGGTAATGATGAGGGTCCTGCACTTTGCTTTGCAGGCCACACAGATGTAGTTCCCGAAGGAGATTCAAGTAATTGGTCCTCAGATCCATTTGCAGCTAACGAAGTTGATGGAAGAATAGTAGGACGTGGGGCAACTGATATGAAGGGTGCTATTGCATCATTTGTTTCAGCAACAAAAAGATTTCTTGAAGAAGAAGAAAATTTTGTTGGATCAATATCTTTTATTATTACTGGAGATGAAGAAGGCATTGCAATCAATGGAACTAAAAAATTACTAAATTGGATGAATGAAAATAATATATCTTTTGATGATTGCATTGTAGGAGAACCAACGAATCCAAAAATTTTAGGAGAAATGATAAAAATAGGTAGAAGAGGAAGCGTTAATGGAACATTAACGGTCAATGGTGAACAAGGACATGTAGCTTATCCTCACCTTGCAAATAATCCAATTCCGATCTTATTAAATATTTTAAAAAGCCTAACTGCTAATCAACTTGATCAAGGTAATGAACATTTTCAACCTTCTAATATTGAAATAACTTCAGTTGATGTAGGTAATACTGCCACAAATGTTATTCCTCAATCAGCATCNGCAAACTTTAATATTAGATATAATGATAGTTTTACTAGTAAAACAATTGAGGACGAAATTAACAAAAGGCTCGAAAATTTTAAGAATGATTTTACTCTCGAACTTTCACATTCAGGTGACTCATTCCTAACAAAGCCTGGTAAGTTTGTTAATAATTTATCANAAATAATTTATGAAAAAACTGGAGTTAATCCTGAGTTATCAACCTCCGGTGGAACATCTGATGCTAGATTTATTAAGAATCATGGAAACGTTGTTGAATTTGGATTGATTAGCAANACAATGCATCAAATTGATGAGTCTGTTTCTNTAGAAAATATTAATGATCTAACTGAAATATATTACAAAGTTATAAAAAAATATTTTTAAATATANTCTACTTTCTCAAGGCATAAACCCTCAGCAGGTGCTACTGGGCCACACAAAGTGCGGTCTTGTTTTTCAAGAATCTCTTTTATTTTTTTTGTTTCCCACTTTCCTTCGCCTACAAGTTTAAGCGAGCCAACTATAGAACGTACTTGATTATGAAGGAAAGATTTTGCCGATATTTTAAAAGTAATATGATCATTTATTTTCTCAATGTTAATNAAATCAATTGTTTTTGAGGGTGAGTTTGACTGACAATGAGAAGAACGAAATGTTGTAAAGTCATGATGGCCAATAAGATATTTTGAAGCATCAATCATAGATTTTATATGTAATTTTTTTGCTACTCTCCAATATTTTCCTTTATCAAATGTTAAAGGTGCTCTTCTATTAATTATTCCATAAGTATAATGTCTTTTTGTTGCTGAAAACCTTGCATGAAAATTATCTTCAACCTCTATGACATCTAAAATAGCTATAGGGTTAGGTTTGAGATGACTGTTAAGTGCCTCCCTAAGCTCATTGGAATTTGTTTCTCTATTTAAATCAAAATGCGAAACTTGGCCAAGCGCATGTACTCCAGAATCAGTTCTTCCTGCTGTGAAAATTTTAACGTCTTCACCTGAAAAATTTTTTATTGCTTTATAAACATAATCCTGAATACCTGTATTATCTTTTTGACTTTGCCAACCATTAAATGGTCTTCCATCATATTCAATTATAATCTTCCAGCGTGCCATTTATTTTAAAATTTCTCCAATTTCAAATGGATTACCCCTTAAGTAATCTTTTATGTTCATAATATTTTTACCTTCCGGTTTAACGGTTAAAATCTCTAATGCATTATCACCACATCCGATAATTAAATTTCCAATAACCTCACCTGAAACAAAATCACTTTTAATTTTAACTATTTTGGCATCTAAAACTTTTATCCTCTTATTTTTATTATTATAAAACCATACTCCTGGATATGGATTTAAACCTCTAATCTTAAGCAAAAGTTTTCTAGCATTCTCTTTCCAATCTAATCGACAGTCAGATTTTAAAATTTTTTCAGCATAGGTCACACCTTTCTCGCTTTGTTTAGTTGGCTTATTTTTCGCCATAATATAATCATCTATAGTTGTAACTAAATTTTTAGATGCTAATGAGGATAATTTATCATGAAGAAACTTAGCATTTTTCTCATGATCAATTTTAGTAGAAAAAAAATTTATAATCTTGCCTGTATCTAAACCCTCATCCATCAACATAAATGTAATTCCAGTTTCCTTATCACCTTCCATAATTGATCTTTGAATAGGAGCAGCTCCTCTCCATCTTGGAAGAATTGAGGCATGAATATTTAGACAGCCGAACTTTGGAGTTCTTAAAATTTCGCTAGGTAAAATAAGTCCATAAGCTGAAACGATTACAATGTCTGGATTAAGATTTTTAAAAAAAGTTATTTCTCTTTTTTCTTTAAAATTACCTGGTGTAAAGACAGGAATTTTCTGATCAATAGCAAAATTATGAACAGGTGTTTTATTTTCCTTCATTCCTCTCCCAGATTTTCTTGGAGGCTGGGTATAAATTGCTATAATATTATGTCTGCTTGCTTTTAGAGCTTTTAAGGGACTAATCGAAAAATCTGGAGTTCCCATAAAAATAATATTTAGATTTGATTTGACTCCAGAGGTAGATGAATTATTCATTTTTTTTAGTCTCAGAAGAACGAGATTTAATTGATTTTTTTATAGCTCTGTCTCTTTTTAATTTAGAAAGATGATCAACAAAAACTATTCCATTAAGATGATCCATCTCGTGCTGAATAACTGTTGCAAGCATTCCCTTACATAGCATTTTTTGTTTAATTCCCTCTTTATCCATAAACTTAACTGTACATTCGTCAGGTCTTTCTATTTCTTCAAATACCCCAGGTACAGACAGGCAACCTTCCTCGTATGAACTTAACGTCTCATTAGGGTTAATTATTTCAGGATTTATAAAAAATAATGGATTTTTGGCTTCATCGTCACGTGAAATATCAATAACTAATATTCTTTTAGGAATCCCAACCTGAATAGCTGCTAAACCAATTCCTGGTGCAGCATACATAGTTTCAAGCATATCATCAATTAATGCTAAAATTTCACTATCAACAATATCAACTTTCTTTGATATTTTTTTTAACAAAGGATTAGGTACAGTTATAATTTCTCTTATGGCCATTCCTCTTGATAAACCTTCAATAAAAAGAGTTCAAGTAAGATAAGTATGTTTTTAAAAAGGTTGTCTTGATTGAAGGGCGGTCTGTAAAGTTCCATCATCCATATAATCTAACTCACCTCCAACAGGGACGCCATGAGCGAGTCTAGAAACCTTAACATCACAGTCCTTTAACTGATCAGTAATATAGTATGCAGTTGTTTGACCATCTATTGTAGCATTCAAAGCTAAAATGATTTCTATTACCTCTGAGCCATTAGCCCTTTCAATCAACTTATTTATTCCTAGATTCTCTGGACCAACACCATCAATTGCAGATAATGTTCCTCCCAATACATGGTATTTTCCTTTGTGAACTGAAGCACGTTCTAATGCCCATAAATCAGCAATCTCCTCTACAACCACTATTGTAGAGATATCTCTTCTATCATCCCTACAAATAGAGCAAATTTCCTCTGTATCTAAATTACCACAAATCTTACAATTCTTTATGGTGTTAGCTGTTGAAAGCAAAGAATCGGCCAAAGGCTTCATTAGGGATTCTGGTTGTTTTAAGAGATTTAAAGCCATTCTTCTTGCAGACCTTGGCCCTATACCAGGAAGACGAGATAAAAGTGAAATTAAATTATCTATTTCTGAATTATTCATTATTACTTATCTTTTTATTATTTTCATTGTTAACTATTGATAATTTTTCTACTTCTTCAATTGACGTTATACTTATATCATTAAATTCAGCTGATGCTTTTTTATAAATTGGATGCTCTTTTATCTTTGCTCGCACCTCCAATGCATTATGATTTTTGATTTCTTTTATAGTTTTTTGGCCTTTCAGCGATGAATTTAATATAATCCATTTTTTATTTGTCCATTCTAAAAGATTTTTTGATAACTTGAGTAATATATTTTCATCACCATTTAAAATATTTAATTCAATTTTACCCTCTTCAAAAGATACAAGGCTAACATTATTTTCTAAATCATATTGAAGACTTATATTTTTTTTTAACCTAACTAACTCGATAATTTCCTCGAAATTTTTAGGGTTATTATTACTTATTTCCTCAATTATTTTTTTTTCCTGAGGTTTTTTGAAAGATGCATCTGTATCTATTTTTAAAGAGTTATCATTCTCGAAATTAGGAGTTTTTTTTTCTGACAAAAATGAATTGTCTTCCTCTATTTTCTTTATTATTTCATCTGGTGTAGGAAGTTTAGAAATATAAGACATTCTTATAATAGCCATTTCAAGAGCGGCAAGAGGCTTGGAAAAATTCTTAATTTCTGCAGATGCTTTTATAATCATCTGCCAATAACGGGAGAGGTTTCTGACGGATGTTTTTTCGGTCAACTTTTTTATCCTTTGAAATCCCTCGGGACCTAAAGATAAATTATCATCATTATTTTCAGTTACTCTAAGATTAGTCAACTCATGAATAAGATCACCTAAGCTTTCAATTAAATTTGTAGGATCAACGCCAATACTAACTTGCTCTCTAACCTCCTCTAAGGCCTTTTCAATCTCCGCATTAATAATATATTCATACAAATCTATTATTCGCGCCTGATCAGATAACCCAAGAATCTGACGAATCTTTTCTTCTGATATATTACCATCATCTGCTAAGGCTATTGCTTGATCAAGTAATGATAAACTATCTCTAGCTGATCCCCCAGATACTCTCGCTATTAAATTAATTATTGAGTCTTCAATAATAACTTTCTCTTCCTCACATACTTTATCGATAAGCAACTTGATCATATCGTTGTCAAATCTCTTTAAGTCAAATCTCTGACATCTAGATAATATCGTTAATGGAATTTTTTGTACTTCAGTTGTAGCAAAAATAAACTTCACATGTGCTGGAGGTTCTTCAAGAGTTTTTAGTAAACCATTAAAAGCTGCCTTTGAGAGCATGTGAACCTCATCAATTATATATATTTTATAGCGAGCAGATGCAGGTGAATAATTAACTGAATCTATAATCTCTCTTATATCAGCAATACCAGTTCTTGACGCAGCATCCATTTCAATAACATCAATATGACGAGACTCCATTATTTCCAAACAATGCTTTCCTAATTCTAACATATCAATATTTGGTTCATTTATTATATCAGTTTCATAATTAAGTGATCTTGCTAAAAGCCTAGCTGTTGTAGTTTTACCTACCCCTCTTACTCCGGTGAGCATGTAGGCATGAGCAATTCTATTTGTTTTAAAAGCATTTTTAAGAGTTTGAACCATAATTTCCTGTCCCATAAGATCATCAAATGTTTGAGGACGATATTTACGGGCAAGAACTTGATAAGCATTTTTTTTCATAGAACTATCTTGATCTATTAATGGCTGAGATAAGAAGTCATTTTGATTTTTATCAGTCATGGTTGGAGTTGACTCTAATTTTACTCCTTTTATTTCTTCTGCTTTATCTGATTTATCCAAAATATCCTCTTAACAAATTTATACATCAAACTAAAATAAGTTTATACTTTTATAGAAAAAACCCAATACCTTATTAGACTATTAATTTTTATTATCATAGAATACATCGAGGTTTAAATGAAAGTTTATCCAAATATATTTAGTAATAATCCATTAGATAGAGTTTCCTATTTAAGGTCTAATCCTGAATGGATTAAAAAAACTATAAAAAAAAGCGATAGTACCTTTGTAATATTTTGGAGAGGTAAGCCTTTTGTTTCGACAGTTTCTGGTTTAATCTCAGGGAATTCTGAACCACATCAACATAGCCCTGGTTGGTTTCCATTGAATTTTTTTGAAGAAAAGATTATTAGCATCTCTTCGGTTATTTTTTTAGGTCTTTTAGATGGAAAAGCATATTTCAGTATAGATATTTCAAGAGTTTCTGATCCAGAGAGTGAGGCAGGATTAAAAGACTTAGGTAAATTTGAGGATCTAATGGCTTTATCCTCTCAGGAAATTAACCCTGGTGAATTAGCAATGCTAGGTCAGGCAAAATCTATTTTTGAATGGCATAAAACTCACAAGTATTGCTCAAATTGTGGAGCCGAAAGTACAATGGTTGAAGCAGGATATAAAAGAGTGTGTCATAATTGTAATACTGAGCATTTCCCAAGAACAGATCCAGTAGTAATTATGCTTGCAACATTCAATGATACTGCATTCTTAGGGAGACAGAAAAGATTTCCTCCTGGGATGTATTCTGCGCTTGCAGGCTTTGTAGAGCACGGTGAGTCAATTGAAGAAGCTGTTGCAAGAGAGCTTAATGAAGAAGCTAGTATTTCAACAAAGGCAGTTTCTTATCATTCAAGCCAGCCTTGGGCTTTTCCATTTTCTTTAATGATTGGGTGTATTGCAGAAGCAGAATCAAAAAGTTTTAAATTAGATGAGATTGAGATTGACGAAGGAAGGTGGTTTTCACGTTTAGAACTTAAAAATGCAATCGAGGGGAATAAAACTTCTAATTTTTTTGTTCCTCCAAGCATGGCAATTGCACATCATTTAATTAAAAACTTTGTTAACGATAACTAGGGCCCTAATAAAAGATGAAGATTAATCATATAGAAACTGGAGGTTGCTTGTGTGGACACATAAGATATGAATTTAACAGGAATGATGTAGTTTCTTCAGGTCACTGTCACTGCAAGGATTGTCAAAAAATAACCGGTTCTGGAAAGGCAACAATAATATTTATTCCAACAAAAAGTTTAAAAATTAATAAGGAATATAAAATTTATTCAGTAATCGGTTCTGATGGAACAAATGTTCATAGAGGATTTTGTCCAAACTGCGGATCGCCGGTAATAAGTTATGTTAGTGAACAGCCGAATTTAAGATTCATTAAGGCAGGAAGTTTGGATGACTCTTCCTGGGTAAAGATTGAGTCAAGTTTTTGGTCAGACTCTGCATGCAATTGGGATCCTGTAAATCACTCATTGCCTAATTTTCCAAAAAATCCAACATGAGTGTAATTTAATTATTTCGGAGGCTTTCCATTTAAATAATCATGGAGTGTTTCATGAAAAAATCTTACCCGAGACTCTTGAGCAGATAAATAGGGTTCCTGATATCC
Source organism: Rhizobiales bacterium TMED168 (assembly GCA_002170885.2). Next base: position 9,131 of record NHHR02000014.1, read on the forward strand.
CTTTGATCTCACTCCTCGTCTTAAACCATCTGTAAGTTGCCAATCTTGATAAACCACATGATCCCATAAATCTTCAACACCTTTACCACCGTCATAATCACGCAAATCAAGTTCAACTTCCTGAAGCTTAACAGGATTTACTTTTGTACGACTAATAAACTCTTGATCATAACTATCACTTTTACCTATACCAGCTGATGTAGATGTAAATTCTTGACTTTCATCCCTACCAGTTTTACCTATCCCTTTTGCTGCGCCACCTATTGAATAGCCCATATCCCAAAGATCAAAAAAACATTTTTCAGGATCTGAGGGATGAGGAAACCAATTCAGAAGAATACAACCATCTGCTTGAACACCCATTGCTATATTTGGAAAAATAAATTGAAAAGGACTTTCTGTTAATTCTTCATCTGATAGATTCTCATAATGAAAATAACCTTTTTCTTTATAACTTTTTCTTTTTGCTTTCTTTAAATCTAACCACCCATCTTCTGAAAGTGATTTATAATCAGGATATTTAGTTACATCTATTCCCCAATCCTCTAAAATCATCTTAAAGGGGTGATCTTCGCCTTCAGCAATTTTATCTCTAAGAGAAGGACGTCCCATTTGGATAATTCTTGCGTGTCCTTTTGGAAACATTTCATATCTTGAAGTAAAATGATCCTGATCAATTACTGATGGAACTTGAGGGTGAACAAATCTTGTATGATATGACTCATTGAAATTATCACAAAAGAACTTCCAATTAACATCAAGCTCTACCCTCACCCATTGGGCTCTAATTTGATCTTTAAAATTATGATTTTTATAAATTTCAGGTAGAGGGTCTAAATATTCAAGAAGGTCAGGTGCGCCATCATTCATTGTATAAAAGATGAACCCATCCCAAATATCGACTCGCACCTCTACCAATCTTCTATTGCCAATAGGTGTTCCCTGCGGATAATCATCTTCATCTGGACAACCTATTACGTTTCCAGCTAAATCAAATTGCCAATCATGATATGGACACCTAAATGATTCCTGTGAACTATTGCAATCAACCAGTCTTTGACCTCTATGAGCGCAGCTATTATAAAAACCTTTTAAAGATCCATCTTTTTGTCTAACAATTATTACAGATTCTGTAACAAGATCATGAACAATGTAATCCCCAGCCTCTTTAACCTGAACTTCTCTTCCGGCTATAAGCCAGACTTTTGTCCACATATGCTCCCATTCTTTTTCCATAAAATCTTTACTAAAGTATCTATCATTAGAGATAGGATCACCTCGTAAATTGTTAGGCTCTTTTCCATCTATAGCAAGTTTATGTGTATCAACTTTTCCCACTTAATACCCCTATCAAATATAAAATATAAAATATGAAATATTATAATGAGATAAAAAAAATTGTAAATTATTTACTGTTTATAATTGGTTTCGCCATGAGAGGAAATATCTAGACCTTCTTCATCTACAGAATCCTCAACCCTTAGGCCTGTTAGGGCTTTTACAATTGTGATAATTATAAGTGAGGCAAGTACAGACCAAACGAAAACTGATATAACGCCTATTACCTGAATGCTTAATTGCGAGGAAGTATCAGTACCTTCTGCATATCCTACTCCTCCCATATTTGTGTCAATTAAAAATGAAACAAGAATTATGCCCAAGACACCACCTGCTCCATGAACAGCAAATACATCCAAAGAGTCGTCAATTTTGAAAGTATTTTTAACAACAGAAACTAACACATAGCAAATTATTCCCGCAGAACCACCAATGATCAAAGCACCTATTGGTCCAACAAATCCTGAAGCTGGAGTTATTGATGCAAGTCCTGCAATCGTTCCCGTTACGAGCCCAACTAAAGTTGGTTTCCCAAATTTTAACCAATCAATAAACATCCAAACCAGAGATGCTGTTGCAGCAGATATATGTGTTACAAGCATTGCCATTCCTGCATCTTCATTTGCAGCTAGGGCGCTACCTGCATTAAAACCAAACCAGCCAACCCACAGCATTGATGCTCCAATCATTACTAGAGCAGGGCTATGAGGAGGATCTACTTGTTCTGGGAAACCACTTCTAGGTCCTAATGCTGCGGCAAGAACAAGCGCTGAAATTCCTGCAGTTAAATGTACAACTAAACCTCCAGCATAATCTAATATACCCATTTCAGCTAACCAGCCTCCACCCCAAATCCAATGAGTTACAGGTGCATAAACTAAGATTAACCACAAACCACTAAATAATAGAACTGCGCTAAATTTAATTCTTTCAACGTATGCCCCAACCATTAACGCCGGAGTTATAATTGCGAAAGTCATTTGAAACATAAAAAATACTGACTCTGGTATATCACCAGATAAGGAGTCTCTTCCTACTCCAGAAAAAAACATCTTTTGAAGCCCACCAACCCACTGATTACCTTCAGTAAATGCTAGACTATATCCAATTATGAGCCAAATTAAAGATGCCAAACATGCAATTGCTATACATTGCATTAAAACAGATAAAATATTTTTTGATTTAACCAATCCCCCATAAAAAAGAGCTAGACCTGGTAAGGTCATAAAAAGTACCAAAACTGTAGAAGTTAAAATCCAGGCTGTATTCCCTGTATCAATCATAATATCCCCCGTTTTTATTATTATTAAATATGATTAATTAACTATACAGAATTAAAAATAAAATAATATATATTTTAATTTATTTTGAGGGAATACTCTCCCTTTGAACATGAATAAACACAAGTTACACACTTATTTTATCTTTTCCTTTTAGAAACATAAGTACCTAAAATTTTTATCTCCTCAGAATAGTGAGATAATTCTTCAATTGCCAATTTTACAGGGCCTTCAGAATAATGACCTTCAATATCCATATAAAACTGTGTAGAAAGAAAGCTTCCTTCTATCTGGTAACTTTCTAATTTTAACATATTAACTCCATTTACCGCAAAGCCGCCTAAGGCTTTATATAAAGCTGAAGGAACGTTCTTAACTTTAAAAACCAAAGTGGTGATCATAGGTTTTTCTATATCCTTAACCTCAATATCCTCACGACTTAAAATTAAAAAACGCGTTGTATTTAATCCTCTATCTTCCATATTTTCTTTTAAAATAGATAAGTTGTATATTTCTGCTGCCAACTTAGAGGCAATTGCACCTATTGAAATATCATTTGTTTCAGAAATCTCTCTAGCTGAACCTGCGGTATCTAAAGAAGGCTTAGGATGTAGACCAAGATTTTTTATTGAATTACGGCACTGGCTTAGTGCCATCTCATGGCTCTTAACTGAAGTAAGTTTATCTAATGATGAACCTTTAATCCCCATTAAGGTATGATGAATTTCTAAGAAATATTCACCAATAATCTTCAAACCGGAAGTTGGCATCAACCTATGAATATCGGCCACACGTCCTGCAATTGAATTTTCAATAGGTATCATTGCGAGATCATTTTTTTTCTCTATAACATTATTAAAAACTTCATCAAAAGTTCTACATGCTACAGGTTCTAAATTACTATTGTAGAGATCACATGCTATATGAGAATTTGCACCTGGTTCACCTTGATAAGCTATTGTTTTTTTCATATCAATTACTCAATTCTTTTATAACATTATATAAATCATCTTCTGTATCAACGCCAATTGGAATCTGATCAATAAAATCAATAACTATTTTCATACCATTATCAAGAGCCCTTAATTGCTCAAGATTTAAATCTTTTTCTCTTTGGGATTGATCTAATTTTATAAATTTCTCAAGAGATTCCCTTTTGTAACCATAAATTCCAAGATGATGATACAATTTTTTAGATCATAAGAACCAGGTAACCTAACAAAATCTGATGCATAAGATGGTTGACTTCTTTTTTTTACATAAGCCTTTACAATATCTGGATTCTCAAATTCCTCTTGAATATTTATAGGGCTACAAAGTGTTGTAATATCGCTATCCTTATTTTTTTTTAATAAATCATATGTTAAATCTATGAGAATAGGATCAATAGTTGGAAGATCTCCCTGAAGATTAATAATATTTTCATATTTATTATTTCTATCATATTTCAATAACGCTTCAAAAATTCTATCAGATCCAGATTGATGAGAAAATTTCGTCATAATAGCTGTACCACCATGAAGACTTATGATATCAAAAATTTCTTTATTTGGTGTGGCAACAATTACGTCACCACATTTTGCTTCTATAGCCCTCTTCATTACATGAACAATCATTGGAAGACCTTGAATGATCGCCAAAGGCTTATTTGGTAGTCTTGAGGACTCTAGACGCGCAGGTATTATTATCAAATTATCCATAATTTACTTTAATCCAATATTCTTAAAAAATCCTATATATAAAAAATTAAAAAATAGAATTTTTCCTAGCAAAATTTTTAAAAAATGCTATATAAATGCCGCAGGAATAAACAATGAATTTAAATCAAATAATTAAAGTAATTTTTGCAGGAATATTCACCTTTATAGTAATAGGATCATTATCTTCTATTAGTAATTCAATTTTTATTGAAAAGGTTCTTGTTAACTTATCTTCAATATCATCAACAAAATTTAATAATTTAAAGGAAGAATTTTTTATTACTCAGTCTGAGTTAAAACAAAACCAAAAAAGTTTAAGTCATACTGTTGTTGGACGAAAAGAATTAGTAGAGGAAATAAATAAACAGGAAAGTAGATTAAATGAACTTTCTTATTTCTCCTCAGCTGAGGATGCAGCAAAATATCTTATAAAACTTAATGATGAATTAGAAATAATTGAAGGATCTCTGTCACATTCAATTCTTAAAAGAGAGGAGTTGATTGAAAAAATTGAACAAAAGAAGGCGGATATTTTGTCTTTCCAAGAGATAGTGTTATCAAATAAAAATATGATTATCGATATAAATCCAATAGAAAAAGAAATACCTAAAGTTGAGAAAATTTCAGTTGTTGAAAAACCAAAGCTTTCATTTGAAGAGGAATTAGCCATTGCTTCAATTGATGCAGGGTTAAAATTATCAAAAAAATGCACTGCTTGTCATAGCTTAAAAAGTGGAGGGCCTAATAGAGTTGGCCCAACTTTATGGAATATAGTCAATGCCCCTAAAGCAAAAATTGACGGATTCTCATACTCAGAGGCTTTATCTTCTATTGGGGGTACTTGGACAATACAGGATTTAAATTTATGGCTTAAAAGTCCAAAAAAATATGCTCCTGGAAACGCAATGTCTTTTGCAGGCTTTAGAAAAACTAAAGATAGAGCAAATATGATTGCATTCTTAAATTCAATATCTGATGAACCTATTCAAAATAACGGATTAAATTAAGTTAATTTTAAATTTTTAATTTAAGTTATTATTGACTATTACTGTTGTTTTGTGCTGATTATAGTAAATAATTTACAATTAAATGAAAGGTGATAAAATTGTCTAATCAATCTGAAATTAAACCACTTGCTCATAAGTTATTTAGCAACGACTGGAAAAAAGAACCAGAACCAAAATTAGGTAATAAACCAATTCTTGGTGACAGATATACATCAAAAGAATTTATGTCTCTTGAATGGGAGAAAATGTGGACAAAGGTTTGGCAAGTTGCAGGTCTTGAACAACAACTTCAAAATCCAGGAGATTTTTTTACTTTTGAGTTTGGGCCCGAGTCAATTCTTTGTGCAAAAGGAGAGGATCAAAAAATAAGATGCTTTTATAATGTATGTCAGCATAGAGGAAACCAATTAGTACAAATTGATGAAGGTAATTTAGAGAGTTTTTCATGCGCATACCATGCTTGGAAATTTGGACTTGACGGAAAATTAAATTGGGTTCCTGATGAGGAGGATTTTTCTCAAGGATCTCCATGCGGAAAAAGAAATTTAATAGAAATTAAGAGTGAAGTTTGGCAAGGATTTATATTCTTTAATCTTGATGATAATTCAAAATCTTTAAGAGATTATTTGTCTCCAATCATGGAACACTTAGAAGACTATCCAATTTCAGATATGATTAGAACTCATTGGGTAACTGTTGAAGGTGATTGGAATTGGAAATGTGTACAAGATAATTTTAATGAGTCCTATCATACACCTTATGTTCATCCAGCTCTTAAGTATTATGCTGAAGAAAAATATCATGCTTGCCAATTTGACATGTATGAAAGTATGCATTCAAGAATGCTAATGCCAGGTTTTATTCCCAGTGAAAGTGTTATTAACGAAGAGGATAAGGTTATAGAAATGATTGCTCCTCACATTGAATACTGGGATATGAATGCTGAGGATTATAGAGGAAGGCTTTTAGACATAAGAGAAGATCTTCAAAAACAAAAAAGAAAACTAGACAAAGAAAAGGGTTATGACTTTAGTAAATTTAAAGATACTCAGTTAACAGATCACTATCACTATACAATTTTTCCAAATATGTCTTTCAGTGTAAAGCCTGATGGTATGCAGTGGCTAAGGGGCTCTCCTCATCCAACTGATCCAACAAAATGTATTTTTGATTATTGGTATCTCACTCTTTTCCCAAAAGGTGTAGAAACTTATTTTTCTCCCTCGCTTGGTATTGAAACTAGTATTGATACTAAAGTTCCTCATTTAAAAGGTCACTACTCAGAAGTTGATGTTGGTCCTGGTATAAGCGAAGATGTAGCTATATGGACAAGTCAACAAAAGGGGCTAAGTTCTCGAGGATATATTGGTGATTACATGCCTGAACAAGAGAATAGAATTCGCTATTTCCATGAAAATATTGATAAGTATCTTTTCGGTAATAGTGGAGGAGATGCATAACATATATTGGATGGGGGTAATATGAGCAATTTAGAAATAGCTGCTGATAAAATTGCTATTATGGATGTGGTCTATAAATACTGCAGGGCAATTGATAGACTAGATAGAGAACTTCTTGAATCCGTTTTTCATAATGACTCTGTTCATCATCATGGTGAGTATAAAGGCCCTTCTGCACAATTTTGTGATTTTGCTTTTGATATTCTTTCAAAAATGGAACACACTCAACATCTTGTTGGTAATATCCTTATTGAGATTGAGGGAAATAAAGCTTGGTCTGAATCTTACTGGCAGGCATATCACAGATTAGCCAAAGGTAAAGATTTTTCAGATGCTGGAGGTTTTGTTGGCGATCATAACCCAAATATAGATGAAGATGTTTACGTCTCTGGTAGATATATAGATAAATTTGAGAAGCGTGAAGGCGAGTGGAGAATTGTCAAAAGACAAGGCGTCCATGACTGGGTTAGATTCGAACCAGCAACAGATAAAGGTTGGCGTGAAGGGCCTGGCCCAACTCCAGGTAGAGGTGGACGAACGGATCCAGCTTACGAAAGAGATTAATTAAATATTTTGGAGAATTATTATGATTATTGTATCCGCTACTCTTGACTTCGAATCAAAAAAACAAAGAGATAAAGTTATCGAACTAACTGCAGATATTCAATTAGCAACCCGTGAAGAAGAAGAAGGTTGTATTAGTTACTGTTTCGCTGCAGATCCATGTGTGGATAATAGAATTCAGGTTTACGAGCTTTGGAAAAATGAAGAATCTCTTGTTGCACACTTTTCACATCATACTTATGCAGCAATGGTTGAAGCACTAAATTCAGTTGGAATTAGAGATACTGAGAACCAAATGTATTTAATTGATAAACATAAATCTGTTTATGATGAGGATGGGAATCCTAGAAAAGTATTATTTGCTAATGATTAAAAATTCATGACAGTAAAAATAATAGATACTCATGCTCATGTAGTGCTTAGTAAAGCTTTTGGGCAAGCTGGAAAATACGGACCGGAGACAGGTATAGATAAAAATGGGTTACCATTTTTTAGGATAGGTGAATACGAAATGAAACCTATGCAGTATGAAAATACTATTTTTATGGAAAATAATTTACGTATTGAGGCAATGGATAAACTTGGAATTGATTTACAATTATTATCACCCAATCCTTTAACAATGTTTCATAAAATCGAAGGGAATATTGCTAGTGAATTTTGTAAAATTCATAATGATGCAATGGTAGACTCAATAAGTGAGTATCCAGATAGACTTTTGGGTTCAGCAACTGTTCCCTTACAAGATATAGATCTTTCTTGCAAAGAGTTAGAAAGGTCTGTCAAAGAGCTAGGCCTAAGCTCTGTTTCTGCAGGCACCGATCTACCTTTTGGACTTGATGACCCTAGACTTGATGAATTTTACCAAACTATTATAAATCTTGATATACCTTTATTTTTGCATCCAGCTTCTTCAGGAGGTGCAAAAGGTCCAGATGACTGGAGAATGGGTAGATTTGATATGAGCATTATGTTGGGCTATGCATACGAAGAAACATTAGCAGTTGCAACCTTAATTATTGGGGGTGTATTGGATAGGCATCCTAAGCTTGATATTTGCATTTCTCATGGTGGTGGTGCAATGCCCTACTTAATTGAAAGATTCTCAGAGATGTCAGAATTTCGCGACTGGGCGCCTGAAGGTGTGAAAAAAAACGGTTTTATAAACGAATTGAAACGACTATGGTTTGATGCACATGTTCATGGAGAGAAATCACAGCAAATGTTGTTTGATTTAATCGGAAAAGATAGATTAGTTTATGGAACAAATTTTGGTGGCTGGGACACACCAAAAAAATTAGAAAAATTTGCTCCGGAATTAACTAAAAATGCAGAAAAACTTTTAAGACTGAAGTAAGGAATAAAAATGGATAAACAAAAAATTTTTTCAAATCTTAATTTATTTAAAGGAGATAATGACACTTTATGTGAAAATGCTTCAATTTGGATTGATGGAAATATTATTAAATATGCTGGACCAAGTTCTGAGTTTACAAATACATCACATAACATTGAAAGAATAGATTTAGGCGGAAAGACAGTAATACCTGGCATGACTGAATCTCATGCCCATATATCATACACAAATAATGGGCCTCTTGAGTTAGATAAAACGCCAATTGAGGAGGCGATGATAAAAACAGTAGATAATGCACGTATTATGTTGGGCTCAGGTTTTACTTCTGCAATTAGTTTTGGCTCTGTCCATAGAATTGATGTATTTTTAAGAGATGCAATTAATAGCGGTCAAATTCCTGGTCCCCGTTTGTTGGCTGGTGGAAGAGATATTTGCGCTATTGGTGGGAATGCTGATACTTACCCTGATCATGCAAAACCTCAAACAGAGGGTCTTGCAATGGTTACAGATGGACCATGGGAGATAAGGAAAGCAGTTAGAACTCTTTGGAAAAATGGAGTCGATGTTGTAAAAGTAATGATTGATGGAGAATTAATCTCTATTCAAGGAAGGCCTGGTGATCTTGGATATAAGGATGAAGAAGTAGAAGCCCTGGTAGATGAGGCACACAGAAAAAAAATGAAAGTGGCTTGTCATGCTAGATCTGCTGAAGCAGTTAAGCAGGCAGTTAGAAGCGGCATCGATTTTATTGGGCATGCTAATTATATTGATAATGAAGCTTTAGATCTTTTAATAGAGAATAAAGATAAAGTATATGTTGGGCCCGCTATTGCCTGGGAAATAGCTTTTTTAGAGAACTCTGAAAAAATGGGTTATTCAAAAGATAGTAAAGAAGTTATTGAATATCAAAAAGAAGTTGAGTCCACAATTTCATCCTATAAAAAAATGAAGAAAGCCGGAATTAAAATACTTGTAGGTGGCGATTATGGTTTAGATATTGCACCACACGGAACATATGCTAAAGATCTTGAACATTATGTGAATTTATTTGGTTTTTCAAATGCTGATGCACTTCATGCTGCAACCAGTCTTGGAGGTGAGGCAATGGACGATAATGGTTCATTAGGGACTCTTGAAGAGGGTAAATTAGCTGACTTAGTTATAATTGATGGAAACCCACTTGAAGATATAACTATTTTACAAAATCATGAAAAAATTAAAGCTGTTATGAAAGACGGAATTATCTATCAAGGTTTAACTAGTAATATAAATCCGTATATAAATGAAAAACTATAAACTTACCTCTTTTCAAACTTTATATCTAAACTAGCCATAGGCATAAAAAACATACTGAAATTATGAACTGGCTCTGATATTGGCTTTTGGAGAGTGATATTTTTTAACCTTTTAACTAAAAATTTAAAAGAACTAATCATTTCTTGCCTACCCAATAAAGCCCCCGGACAATGATGAACTCCTGAACCAAAAGCTAAATGAGCACCTACTCCCTTTCGGTCCAATTCAAAACTATGAGGGCAAGAAAACTTCTCTTCGTCTCTATTTGCTGGTCCATAACCCATCAAAACAACAGATCCTTCTGGTATGATAGTTCCAGATACATCAACATCTTTCGTTGTTTGCCTTATTAAAAATTGCACTGGGCTCTCCCACCTTAAAACTTCTTCTATAAAAGGCTTTATTAGGTTTTCATCTTTGTATAATTTTTCTACAAGTTCAGGAAATCTAATTAGTGTCCACATTCCATGATTAATTGCACTTTGAGTTGTTTCAAATCCACCAGTAATTAATTGATGCATTAAATTCTGTAATTCATGCATACTAAGAGCCTCTTCATCGTCACCATGAGCATGAACTAAAGCTGACATTAAATCTTCTTTTGGATTTTTCCTTCTGTCTTCAAACACATCAGCCAAAAATAATTGAGCTTCAAGCTCCGTTTCAGAGTCTCTTCTTACGTCCTCCTCAGTGGCAATTGCAGATCGTGTAGCTCCAAGCATTGAGTCTGCCCACTTCTTAAATGTTGCAACATCTTTTCTATTTAAGCCTAGTTGCTCAGCAATAATTATACCGGGCATTGGCATTGCAAATTCGTTATTGAAGTCACATTTACCTTTATCAATAAATTCATCAATTAATTGATCAACAACTTCGTCAATATAAGGAGTCATTTCTACAACTCTTTTTTTGGTAAATACTCTATCAACTAATTTTCTATAACGGGCGTGTGTTGGTGGATCTGTTCTTTGGAGAGTTTGAACATGTTCCCAACCACCTCCATCAGTTAGAATTGATTGGTGTAAATCAGCAAAAGGACCCCTTTGGGCTAATTTTACATCCGAACTAAAGGTTTGATAGTCTTTTAATGCATTCCTAATATCGTCATATTTCGTTATCATATACATTCCTAGTTCAGGAATTTGATAGACAGGCTTTTCTTTATGAAGCAATTTATAAAATTCAAATGGATTACTATTTATTATTGGATCTAGAAAACTATATTTTTCATGATTATTATTCATTATATAAAACCTCTTTTTAAACTTTATCCCAATTATGCTGATTAATCCAATCCTCAAAATATGTAGGAGTAACATTAAGTAATTTATAGGCTGGCGCCATATCTATTGCTAAAGGTGATGGGTCTTGCTCATTATACCAGTTATAAAAAGCTGCCATACCTCCGTAAATTGAGACATCCTCATACTCTTCAGAACCAGTGACAAGCTTACTCATTGCACCAGCAAAATTCTTTGGGTCTAAACTTTTAAATTTAATTTCTCTATTAAGTGCTCTAGAAAATCTCTCAGCAACTTGATCTCCTAATAAAATTTCAGGACCGCCTATATAAATTTTGTTTGCTTTTACTGAACTGTTTGATAAAGCAGCAACCATAAACTTAGCTACATCATTCAAACATACCCAAGAAATTTTTAAATCAGGAGAACATGGATAAGCGAATATATCATTATTAGTTATAGATGGCTTTGACCAAAAACGAGTTAGATTATCCATAAATACCATTGAACGAATTACAGCATAATCCATGCCACTTTTTTCCATGGCTTTTTCTATTGCACGTCTTCCATCGTGAGCTTCTAAGCCATTATCAAAAGGAGCTACATAACAACTAGTATTAAATACGATCTTCTTTATACCTGCATCAGCTGCGGCATTTGTAATATTTTCTCCCCATATTTTTGCAACTTTCTTATCAAAAACAAATGGTAAATTCATTGCTATACCATCAATATCTTCTGAAGCGATTCTTAAAGAATTTATATCAAAAAGATCAGCCTTTACTGTATCGACATTCTCAGAATTGTAAGTCTCAAAGTCATTTGGATTTCTACTTACGGCCCTTACTTTATAGCCATGTCTTAATAATTCATCAATTAATGGCAGCCCTTGATCTCCAGTAGCTCCATATACAAGTATCCTATTCACTAATTTCCTCAGAGTTTAAAAAATTGTTTCCAGCAGCATGTTTACCAGCCAAAAAACCATAAGTAAGTGCAGGTCCTAATGTACCCCCAGCACCAGCATAAACAGAACCAGTACTTCCGGCCATAGCATTACCAACTGTATATAAACCTTCAATAATTTCTCCTGAGGCTGACAAAACTCTCCCAGATGAGTCTGTTGTAGCGCCCCCATTTGTTCCTAATGCCCCAATATTAATTTCAACTGCATAATAAGGAGCCTTATTAAGTTTACCTAGAGTTGAAAAAACACCTTCTTGAGATCTATCACCATAAAAAGAGTCATAATCACTTTTACCTCTTGAGAACTCTTTGTCTGACCCTTGATCAACATAATTATTAAAGTTTTTTATTGTTTCACTAAAATTTTTAACATTAATATCTAGTTTTTTTGCTAGTTGATCTATGGTGTCACCACTTAGCATCCAATCAGGTGCTGTAGTGCCAGGCATAACGGCTGCAAATGAATATTTATCTTTAAAGTTTGAGTCAAAAATTATCCATGCTGGCAAATTTGGATATCCATATTGATTAGGATCAAAAAAATGAAATGCACCTGCTAGAGCAGAATAATTAGTTGCTTCATTGCAAAATCTCTTACCTGATTTATTTACCATTATTGAATGAGGAAGAGTTCTTTCAATTAGAACTGGTGATGACATTTGTCCGCCCTCTGACCATTGATCATCTGGAATTGAAAGTACTGGTGACCACCAAGCGCTTGTCATATTCCCTAAACCAGCTCCAACTTCCTGAGCAAGAATTAATCCATCACCATCGTTACCAGGGGGAGAGGCAGGAGCATTTAAAGGGCCTCGTAAAAAAGTACTAACAAGGTCTTTATTCCATTCAAAGCCACCAGTCGCTATAATTACACCCCGACGGGCAGTTATTCTTTCAATCTTATTATCAACTTCTATTTCAATTCCTGCGACTCTGTTTCCTTCTTTAATTAATCTTTTAGTAATTGTATTTAGTTTTGGTTCTATGTCTCTATCAAGACAACCTTTTAAAAGAGCACCAACTAATGCTTGCCCAAAACCTCTAGAGTCTCTCGCAATACGCTCAGACATTACATCATCTGCGACAATACCTGTACCTCCTCCAAGAGGTGTTTCACCTAAAGTCATTGGAAGAGGAGAACCATTATTTCGAATTTTATTTGCCCATTTACCTAAAATTGAGTAATCGAATAAATTATTATCTAAAGCTCTACCTCCACCTTTTATTGCACCAGGTCGGTCAAGGTAATAGTCAGGGTAACCCTCTAAAATTGAAAATTTCGCATCTGTTTTGTTCTCAAGAAAATCTAATGCCTCAGAACAATTATCAATAAATGCCTCCAGTAACTTTAAATTAATATCACCATGCGATAAGGACATAAAATAATCAATTGCTTTGTTCCTATCATCGTTAATACCTTTTGCTTTCATGTGGCTGTTCATAGGTGCCCATATGATACCCCCAGAAACACCAGCAGTTCCTCCTACTAATGACTGCTTCTCGAAAAGACCTACAGAGGATCCATTTTCATAAGCTGTTATCGCAGACATCATCCCACTAGCACCCGAACCTAAAATTACAACATCAAATTCTTTATCCATTGAAAATCTCCTAAAACAATATTAATAAAAAAAATTTATTATATCTAGATAAAAAAATTAGATATTTATTTTGAAATTTTTAATAAATTACTTAATCTAAAATTATATTTTTAATGTTTGGGGTGAGTTTATGGATTTAGGTATCAGGGGTAAAAAAGCAATTATTAATGGTGGAAGTGCTGGTATGGGTAAAGGCAGTGCTATAGCACTTGCAAGAGAAGGTGCTGACCTAGTTATATCATCTCGTGGAAAAGAGAGACTTGAAAATACTTGTGAAGAAATAAGAAAAGAAACTGGTGTAAAAGTTACCGCAATAGCGGCTGATCACAGTACTGATGAAGGTAGAGAAAAAATTATTACTGCATGTCCTAACCCAGATATTTTAGTAGGAACATGTACCCCACCCAAACCTACTCCTGAATATGAAAGCATATCTCCGGATGATTGGAGGCAAACATTAGAGGTTTCACTTTTAAGTCCAGTTTCATTTATGAAAGAATTAATTCCCGGAATGGTAAAAAGAAAATGGGGAAGGATAGTTAATATTGGAACAGGAGCTGCAAAAACACCAGCTGAAGTAAGAATTTTNTCAGGAGGCCCTAGAGCNGCATTAGTAAATTATTCTGTTGCAGTTTCAAAAAAAGTTGCAAGACATAATGTTGCAATAAATAATATTTTACCTGGNATGCATCATACAGCTGCAACAGGAANAACATATCAGAAATTAGCCGAAGAAAATGGAACATCATATGATCAGGAAGTCACAGAATTTGCAAAAAAATGGAGGATACCGGCTAGAAAGTTTGGTACCTCTCAAGATTTTGGTGACTTTGTAGCAATGTTTTGTAGTGAACAGGCAACATATGTAATTGGTCAAAGCTTAGTAATTGACGGTGGTATTGATAACACAACTTTTTAAGGAAAAGAATTATGANAGAAAAATCTATACTTTTAGATGTTGAGGATAGGATAGCGACAATTACTCTAAATAGGCCAGATAGAAAAAATGCTATTAATACAAACATGGTTAATAACTGGGTAGAAATTCTTGACGAATGCAGAAATAATTCTGATATCGCAGCAGTTATATTGACTGGGGCTGGGGAAGCATTTTGTGCTGGTGGCGATAAAGCAAACCTAGGTGCAAATAATAAAATAGACCCACTTGAAACAAAAAATCACTTCTGGGATCATTTTCAGAGAGTGGCTAAAAAAACTGCACTAATTGAAAAACCTATAGTAGCTGCTGTAAACGGAATGGCAACTGGTGCAGGAATGGATATGAGTCTTCATTGCGATATTAGATTTGCATCTAAAAATGCAATTTTTAGAGCTTCATATGCAGCATTTGGTTTAGTGCCTGGAAATGGAGGTACATACTTTCTCCCTCGTATAGTAGGAACATCAAAAGCACTTGAATTATTCTGGTCAACAGATGTAATAGATGCTGAAGAAGCACTTAGAATTGGCTTAATAAATAAAATCTTTTCGGAAGAGGAGTTAATGGATAAAACAAGGGAATGGTTAAATAATGTTTTAGATCAAGCCCCAATTCCTGTTAGAGTTATCAAAAGGTTAATATACCAAAATGTTAATATGGATCTTAATACAAGTTTAGATTTAATTTCTTCGCATATGGCCTTTGCTAGAACTAGTGAAGACCATGCAGAAGCTATTGCTGCATCTGAAGAAAAAAGAAAACCAAAATTTAAGGGAAAATAATGAGCGCAATAGATAATAAATTCCAAAGTAAAAATTTTAAAAGCTGGAATAATTCTGACCTAAGAAATATTCCCGTCGATGGAAAAAGATATAATTCATATGATTTCATGGAAAAGGAATGGGAATTTATGTGGCCAAGAGTATGGTTATTGCTTGGGCGAGAGGAAGAAATACCTAACCCTGGTGATTATCAAATGGAAGACTTTGGAAAAGAAAGTTTTTTGATGGTTCGTCAAGATGATAACTCAATTAAATCATTCTACAATGTATGCCAGCATAGGGGTGCCCGTCTTACTTTTAGTGATGTAGGAACTGCGGAAACATTTAATTGTCCATATCACGGCTGGAAATGGAGAAAGGATGGTAAATTAATTGAAGCTCAAGACTCGGAGGACTTTCCNCAAGGGGATCCATGTCAGAATTTGANACTTGAAGAAGTTAAAACTGAAACATTCGCTGGTTTTATATGGATCAATATGGATAAAAATGCTTGTTCTCTTAAAGAGTGGCTAGGACCAATTTGGGATGATTGGCAAGCTTATGAAATTCATAAATGGAAACGTTATGTTGCTCAAACAGTTAATATGCCATGTAATTGGAAGATAATTTTAGATAACTTTAATGAGTCTTATCATTTAAATACTGTTCATGCCCCAGAAAAGGCTGTAACCAAAAAAAGAATGCCAAGCGGTGTTGATACCAGTTATAAAAGCACTCAATTTGATCTATCTGATGAAGGGCATAATAGAATGATTATGCAAGCAGGNTATGGTCCTGCTGGATCTTTTGAGGAAGGTGGCGTAATTGAAGATCCTTTAGCGACAGTAATGAGAGATTGGGAGATTGACCCAGATAATTTTACTGGAAGAGGTTTTGATACAAGAGAAGCAATACAAAAAGCAAAAAGAAAATTAGGACCAAAAAGAGGATATACTCATTATGAAAACCTTCATGATGAACAACTTACGGATGCATTCCATTACACTCTTTTTCCAAACTTTGCAGTATCCTTATGGGCTGATGGATTTCATTTCTTAAGAGCAAGNCCACATGCTACTGANCCAGAAAAATGTGTATTTGATAATTGGTGGTATGCTAGCAANCCAAAAAACGAGANATCACCNATAAGAAGTACAGTTGGTNTTCACGAAAGAGGTAATTTTGCTATAGAGCCCGATATATTTAATCATGGTGAAAAAAGNTTNGGCCAAACTATCGATCAAGATGCTGTTGTTTTTATATTCCAGCAATATGGTTTGCGCTCTAGAGGTTTTAATGGTGCATACTTTGCAGGACAAGAAAAACGTGTTCATCGTTTTCATGAAATGATTGAATCATATTTTAAGGAATAGGCTATGGAAAAAAAATTAGAAAGAGTTATTTCGAAATCTGAAATTTATGAACTTGTTTGTAAATACATGCGTGGATTAGATCGTTTAGATAAAATTATCTTTAGATCAGTTTTCCATGATGATGCATATTGTGATTAT
>NHHR02000015.1 GCA_002170885.2 Rhizobiales bacterium TMED168
ATACATTAACCTTCCAACAATTTGATTGTGTTCCAAAATAAAAGGCACATCATAGCCTCGGACCTCCAAAACAGCCTTCGACCCCTCTCCATCTGATGAACCATGGCCAAAGCCTGGATCAAAAAAACCTGCATAATGAACTCTAAATTCTCCAATTGATGGATTAAAAGGAACCATCTCAGCGGCATGGCTTGGGGGTACTGCAATAGACTCATGAGATGCAAGGATATAAAATTCTCCAGGATCCAAAATTATTCTGCTTTCATCATTCATAAAAACAGGGTCCCAAAACTTAGCTACTTTATATTTATTTGGTTTATCTAAATCTATTAAACCAGCGTGTCTTTTAGCTTTATAACCTACTATGCTGTCTTCGGGAGCAGCTTTTAGGTTAACTGAAATTGCTAATCCCTCAGCAATATCTGCCTTTCCATTAAAGACGATATTATCTTCAGTATGNAGTTTTTTTAATTCTTTGTCTGANCTTTTGGTNTTACCCCTTCTAAATCTCATTTGATTTANTCGTGTACCCTGTCTNACNATNACTGGAAAAGTTCTTGGTGANATTTCNAACCAAAGATGGCCTTTATANCCNCCNGGNACNTTATCAAATTCATGNCTNCCATCNCAAATCAANCTNGTNAANACATCAACTCTTCCGGTNGANCTTTTTGGATTTGANATNGCTTTAATTCTTTCAGGAAGNGATANTGCCTCCATTAAAGGTACNAAATANACACANCCNGTNTCCAAAACAGCTCCATCTGAAATATCAATTTTATGAAGAGCTAATTCAGTTAATTTTTCCTGAACAGATCCCTCAGAAGGTAAAAAGCTAGCCCTAATTCTATAGGCTATATCACTTAGTCTTAAATCTAGACTAGCAGGCTGAATTTGTTCCTCAGAAATATTTCCCTGGGACCAAATCTCACCATTTTCAATCATTGTACGAATTATCTGACCAGGTAGAATACCTGAAATTGAAATTTTTTGACCAGGTGCACCATTAGACTCAGTTTCATGAACATTATCATCTAAAAACAAGTCGGGTGATTTTTTTTTGCTCATTGTCCTCAGTATCTCAAGTAACATTATTCATAAAGAATGAATTTTTCTAATTTAATATAAGATTATAAGTTCGTATATCGTATATAATGATACTAAATAGGTATATAATAAAATAATGAAAACAGCATCTATTATTATACAGCCAATAGTATCAGTTATAGGTATTTTTCTATTATGGCTCTCTTTTGCAATGCTTATTCCTGGATTTTTGGATTTCTTTGAAGGAAATAAAAATTGGTCAGGTTTTTTTATAAGCAGCGTTTTTACTTTTTTTATTGGTATCTCTTTTATCTTAATGAATAGAGGCAATAACATCAAAATTGAGATTAAAAGCGCTTTTATGCTTGTTGTTTTAAGCTGGTTCTCTTTATCTGTTTTTGCATCATTGCCATTTATTACCTCATCACAGAATTTTTCTGTAACAGATGCTTTTTTTGAATCAGTTTCAGGTCTAACTACAACTGGTTCAACAATTATAAATGATATTGAGAGCTCTTCGAGAGGAATTATCCTTTGGCGAGCAATACTACAGTGGCTTGGAGGAATAGGAATTATAGTAAGTGCAATTTCAATCCTACCAAAGCTTGGAGTTGGAGGAATGCAGTTATTTAGACTTGAAAGTTCGGATACTTCAGAGAAAATTTTACCTAAGGCTGCAAGAATAGCGGCAGAAATATCAGTACTTTATATAACGCTGTCAGTTTTATGTATTATTGCATTTATTTTTTCAGGTTTATCTTTTTTTGACTCACTTATACATGCAATGTCTACAATTGCAACGGGAGGATTTTCATCAAAATCAGAATCTGTAGGGAGTTATAATAATTTCAATTTTGAAATGGTTACTACTTTATTTATGATTTTGGCTAGCTTACCATTTGTTTTATACTTAAAAACGGTCAGAGGTAAACCAAAGGACTTAATGATAGATCAGCAAGTTCATGGTTTTTTTAAAACCCTTGTTCTTTCAATACTTATTGTTATTTCATATCTTTTTTTAACGAGTGATTTCACTTTTTTAGAAATAATAAGGCATTCAGTATTCAATGTAACATCTATTTTAACTGGAACTGGGTTTACTAGTACAAATTATAATAATTGGGGAACTCCAATAATTCTTTTGTTTCTTTTTATTACTTTTGTTGGTGGATGTGCTGGATCAACTACTTGCGGCGTGAAAATATTTAGACTCCAAATAGTTTTTAGTCATTCTAGGGAGATGATTTCTAAACTTATTAGCCCAAATAGAGTCGTAAATAAAAGATATAATGGTGAACATTTAAGTGCGGAAATTACTCAATCAGTAATAACCTTTTTATTTATTTTTATTCTTACATTCATAATTTTGTCAGTTTTATTAAGCTTTACAGGATTAGACCTTCTAACATCTTTCTCAGCAGCAGCAACATCCATTTCAAATGTTGGGCCAGGACTTGGTCAAGTAATTGGTCCTGCATACAATTTTTATGAAATACCTGAGATAGCTAAGTGGTTACTTTCATTTGGAATGTTAGCTGGAAGATTAGAATTTTTAACCTTGATTGTTATATTTAATAAATCATTTTGGAGATAGATTAAATCGATTTAAGACACCACTCGATTATACCTTTTTGAGCATGTAATCTATTTTCTGCCTCATCCCATACATATGAATGCGGTCCATCAATTACTGAAGCTTCAACTTCCTCATCCCTATGTGCTGGAAGGCAATGAAGAAAAATTACATCTTTGTCAGCCAAGGATATTATTTCTTGAGTTACTTTATAATTATCTAAAATATTTCTTTTAGATTGATCTTCACTATCACCCATAGAAAACCAAGTATCTGTAACTATACAATTAGAATTTCTAGCAGCCTCATTAGGGTCATTCATTTCTTTCAAAATAGCTCCTTGATCTAATGCTTTTTTAACTATGTCTGGGTTAGGCAAAAAATCATCAGGTGCACAAATTCTTAATTCAAAATCAAGCAAGGCTGCTGCGTGTATCCAACTATGTGTCATATTATTTCCGGGGCCATACCAAGAAACTATTTTACCTTTTATAGGACCTAAAATTTCTTCAAATGTCATTAAATCAGCTACAACTTGACATGGATGCGAAATATCTGAAAGACCATTTATTACAGGTACAGATGAGGATTTAGAAAAATCTATAATAGAAGAATGTTCGTTTGTTCTAAGCATTACTATATCAACATATCTTGATAAAACTTTTGCTGTATCCGAGATTGTCTCACCTCTATTTAATTGCATATCACTTGAACTAGCAACTATTGATTTCCCACCAAGTTGATACATAGCTGTTTCAAATGAAAATCTTGTTCTAGTTGAAGGTTTCTCAAAAATCATTGCAAGTATTTTATCTTTGGCGCAAGGGTCAATATCTAACTCTGCTTTGCTATTCCTATTTTTTGAATTTTTTCTCTGATGACAGCTGTCTAGAAGTTCTCTAAAATCAATTTTAGAAAATTNATCTAAATCAATAAAGTGTCTAATTTTTTCAGTCATGTTAAACCATATACTATATATCTAAATTTGATAATGTTTCGTCGAATTTTTTTANAGCTTCCATGACTTCANTTTCAGATATATTTAAAGGTGGTAAAAATCTGATAACATTATTAGCAGCATTTACAAGTAATAAGCCGTTTTGGAAAGCTAGGTCAGTGATAACAGAATTCTTTTCAATGCACTCAACCCCGATCATTAAGCCCTTACCTCTAACACCAGAAATTTTATTATGATGCTTTTCAACCAACTTTTCTAATTCGCAAATAAGAATACCTGAAAGTCTTGTTACATTATTCAAAATATTTTCTTTTTCAATAAGGTCTAAGACCTTTAATGCAATTGAACATCCAACTGGATTACCTCCAAAAGTCGAACCATGGCTTCCCTGTTGCATTCCTTTTGAGGCTTCCTCAGAAGCTAGTACTGCACCAATTGGGAAACCTGCACCCAAACCTTTTGCGAGAGTAATTATATCTGGCTCTATACCTGACCATTCATGAGAAAATAATTTTCCTGTTCTACCCATCCCGCACTGAACCTGATCAAGGATCATTAAAATTTTATTCTCGTCACATAATTTTCTTATAAAAACCAAAAATTCATTTGAAACAGGATTTATTCCTCCCTCACCTTGTACCGGCTCAATTAAAATTCCAGCCGTCTTATCTGAAATAGTTTTTTTTAAGATGTTTTCATCTAGGGGTATATTCACAAAACCTTCAGGTATAGGATTAAAGCCCTCTGTATGAAGAGAATTGGAAGCGGCGGCAAGTGTTGCTAATGTCCTACCATGAAAAGAGTTCTTAAAAGTAATAATTTCATTTCTCTCAATATTACCTTTAAAAGATTGGAATTTTCTTGCTATTTTAATAGCACCCTCAACTGCTTCTGCGCCAGAATTACAAAAGAAAACTTTTTCAGCAAAACTTAATTCACATAATTTTTTTGCAAGCAATTCTTGCTCAGGGATAGTGTACAAGTTTGAAACGTGCCAAATTTTATTTGCCTGCATTTCAAAGGTCTTATTGATCTCAGGATGATTATGACCTAAAATATTTACAGCTATGCCTGATGAAAAATCTAAAAAATTTTTACCATCTCCACAGGTCAACCATGATCCTTGACCTTTTTTAAAGGTAATTGGGTACCGATTATATGTATTCATCACTGAACTGTTCATGTCATTCTCGATTTAAAAAAATTAATAACGATATTGAACTACTATTTTTTAGCTAAGTCTTCAACCTCCAACCTTTTTTTAATAAATATAAGTTCAAAAACCATAAAACAATATTCAGGATGAGTATAAAAATTACACCGAAAATAATTGAACTATCAGATACCCCAATAAAACCATATCTAAAGCCATCAATTATATAAAAAAATGGATTATAATCTATTAGTATTCTTGCAAAATCAGGCATTCTATCAACAGAATAAAAAGTTCCTGAAAGAAAAGATAAAGGAACGATTATGAAATTTGTAATTGTACCAAGATGATCAAATTTTTCAGACCATATTCCGGTAATTACTCCTAATAGTGATAAAAATAAGGAACCAAAAACTGAATAAAATATAATTGCCCACAAATTAGATACGCTCAATTCGACAAATAAAAAATGAATGCATGGCAAAGAAACTATTGCCACAACAATCCCCCTTGTCACTCCCCCCATTGAAATGGCAACATTCATCTCAACTGCTGAAATTGGTGGCATTAACATATCGACAATATTTCCTTGAATTTTTGATACCAGAAGAGATGACGATGTATGATTAAAAGCCTGTTGCAAAATTGACATCATAATTAAGCCGGGGGCAAGAAACTCTATAAAGGGAATACCTTTAATATCTGGTCTCAGATTACCTAATGCTAAAGTAAAAATTGCCATAAACAAAACAGTTGTAGCTATAGGAGCAGCAACTGTTTGTAAAAAAATTTTAAAAAATCTCTGAACCTCTTTTTTATACAATGTCCAAAGGCCATACCAGTTTATCTTTCCGGGGTCTCTTGGTTGTATCCACTGAAATTGAGAATTATCTGACATGTGTTTATTCTGAACAATATTATCAATAAATAAAGTTATTTTTTAAAAATTCTTAAATTTTTTTCGTTTTTTTTATAACTACATCTTGTATACGTAAAAAAAATGTATACCATATATTTTGATATTTAATATTTTTTGGGAGAAATTTAAATGGCATGGACTGACGATAGAGTTGAAATTCTTACAAAGTTATGGGGTGAAGGTCTAAGTGCAAGTCAAATTGCAAGAGAATTAGGTGATGTTACAAGAAATGCTGTTATTGGAAAAGTTCATAGATTAGGACTAGCTGGAAGAGCAAGTCCTACAAGGCCAAAAAGTAGAGTTAGACACAGAGAACCCTCGAATTTTTCATCGAATTTTTCATCAAAAGATAGATATAATGATAATTTAAAACCATTATCTTTACCTGAACCAGCTTTAAGTTCTGATGGCAAACCAATTAATATTTTAATGCTTACAGAAAAAACTTGTAAGTGGCCGATTGGAGAGCCATCAGATAGTGACTTTAGATTTTGTGGTTTAAATAGAGCGCCAGGTTCTGTTTATTGTGAGGAACACACTAAAGTTGCTTATCAACCTTTAGAAAATAGACGTAAGAAAAAGGTAAAATTTTCCGCAAAAAGAAATACTAAAACTAATATAGGTAATTACTAAAAGTCTTGCTCAATTGAATAGCCGGCGGATCTAACAGTTCTAATTGGGTCTTTTTTTCCTTTAATTGAAAGAGCTTTTCTTAACCTTCCTATATGAACATCTACTGTTCTTATCTCTACATTGATGTTGTCTACACCCCATACATTATCCAATAGCTTTTCTCTACTAAAAACCATATTTGGATGTTCGACTAAACAATTTAATAGTTTAAATTCTGTAGGACCTAAGCTTATAGAAGTATCATCCCTTAAAACACGATACTCATCTCTGTTAATTGTAATATCACCAACCTTAACAATATTTTGCCCCTTAGACACATTTGATCTTCTTAGAACAGCTTGAATCCTAGCTATCAATTCAGGAAATGAAAATGGTTTGGTTATATAATCATCAGCACCAGCCTCCAAGCCCCTTATTTTGTCACTTTCTTCACCCATGGCAGTAATCATAATGATTGGAACATTATTATATTTTTTTTTGGTTCTCAATCGACGACATAACTCTATCCCTGAGATATTGGGCAACATCCAATCTAATAAAATTAAGTCTGGGTTAAAGCTTTCACACTCTGATGGAACAAGTTCACCATCTTTAACTATACTCGTTTGATAGCCATCCTTAATGAGATTATAATCAATCAACATTGCTAAACTTTCTTCATCTTCAGCTATCAAAATTTTATAATTTTTTTTAGTATTCATCTTATATTTTTTTTATAATAAATTTAAAAAACCGTCTCATCTTCAACTTTCATTTTTCTATCATCTCCCANTTTCTCTCCAGAAACTATAAAGTGAGTGACTTCAGCAATATTTGTTGCTTGATCACCAATTCTTTCTAAATATCGGGCAATAAAAAAAAGTGGAACAAGAGCTTCAATTGCCTCTGGCTTTTCTTTAATATCGTTCAGGATAGCAGACAAAATATTTGCATATGCTGAGTCAATTTTTATATCAGACCTCCAAACATCTAATGCATGATCTGCTTTACCTTGAGCATAATCCTCTAAAACAAGATCTAAACTTTGTTGAACATCTCTTGTTAAATTTACAAGTGCGTCTATAGTATTGGGCGATTTAGCATTCAATAGATCACCTTTTATGATACGCTTACAGACTCCCTTGCACATATCTCCAATTCTTTCCAAATAAAGAGAAACTTTTACTGCTGAAAAAACCAGCCTTAAGTCATTGGCCATTGGTTGTCTTTTAGCTAATATATTAAAAGTTAGATCCTCTAAAGAAACTTGCAGAGCATTTATTTGTTTATCCGCTTCAATTGTCTGTTTAGCAAGATTGTGGTCATTCATTCTCAGAGATTGCTCAACATTCCTTAATGCTAACTGAGCTAAACCTCCTAAACT
>NHHR02000008.1 GCA_002170885.2 Rhizobiales bacterium TMED168
TAAAAATGGGGGTGTAGCTCAGTTGGTTAGAGCGCTGGCCTGTCACGCCAGAGGTCGCGGGTTCGAGTCCCGTCACTCCCGCCATTTTTTTAATTTTCAATAAATATTTATTTTTATTTAATCGTAATAGTAATTATATTAAAATAAATAGTTTATTATTTATTAACATTAAGAGGTAATTAATGACCGATTTTAATAAAATGACAGATGTTTTAAAAAAACAAAAAGAGGCCCATATTAAAGATGGACCTTTGTCAATATCTACCCGCAAAGATTGGATAGATAGGTGTATTTCCTCTTTAATAAAATATCAAAATGATATAGCTGACGCTATATCGGATGATTTTGGTCATAGAAGTAAAGAAAGCTCTCTTTTATCTGATGTTGCTGGATCAATTACCTCTCTTAAGTTAGCAAAAGAAAATATAAACAAATGGGCAAGACCAGAAAAAAGAAAAGTTTCTCCATCCATTTTAGGTTTCCTGGGAGCAAAATTAAGAGTTGAATATCAACCTTTAGGAACAGTAGGAGTTATTAGTCCCTGGAATTTTCCAGTTACATTAACATTTGGACCTCTTGGTAGTATTTTTGCAGCAGGTAATAGGGCAATGATAAAACCATCAGAATTTACTCCAAAAACTTCTGAATTAATGAAAAAAATGTTTGCAGAACAATTTTCAGAGGAAGAAGTTGCTATTTTTACTGGCGGCCCTGAAGTTGGTGAAGCATTTTCCTCATTACCATTTGACCATCTGCTTTTTACAGGTGCAACGTCAATTGCAAAACATGTTATGAGAGCTGCTTCAGAAAATTTGGTTCCAGTTACTCTTGAATTGGGAGGTAAGTCACCAGTTATAATATCCAATAATTCTAATTTCGAGGTTTCAGTTAATAGAATTATGGCTGGGAAAACTCTTAACGCAGGCCAAATATGCTTAGCACCTGACTATGTTTTTATTCCTGAGGAAAAAAAGGATAGTTTTGTCTCTCAATCAAAAAAAATTGTAACTAAAATGTATCCCAAAATAAAAGATAATCCTGATTATACCTCTGTAATTAATGAAAGGCANTATGACCGATTGAAAGGTTATATTTCTGAAGCTAAAGACAAAGGTATAGAGGTTGTTGANATTAANCCAAATAATGAAGATTTCAAACAACAACCAAATCANAAAATCCCACCTACACTTATTATTAATCCTGATGAAGATTTATTGGTTATGAAAGAAGAAATTTTTGGCCCGATCCTTCCTATAAAGACCTACTCAAATATTTCTGAAACAATTAACTATATAAATTCAAAAGACAGGCCTCTAGGTTTGTATTATTTTGGTCAAGATAAAAAAGAAATGGATAAAATTTTAAAAAATACTACTTCGGGAGGTGTCACTATTAATGATGTTGTTTTTCATGTTGCCCAAGATAACGCTCCCTTTGGAGGTGTTGGACCTTCCGGAACGGGCTCTTATCATGGAATAGAAGGATTTAAAAATTTCTCTCATGCTAAAACTGTTTATAGTCAAACTAAATTTGATACTTTAATAGATATTTTTCGTCCACCATACGGATCAAAGGCAAAAAATGCATTAAAAATGCAAATTAAACCTTAAAAAATTTTTAAAAAATATAAATTTTTTTATAGCCAATAAATTATTTCGAATTNTATTGCATTCCTTACTCTAAACGATATATTGCACTCAAATAAGTGAGGGGGATAAAGGAGCAATAGTATGCCGTCTATACTGCAAGATTATTTACCAATTATNATTTTTATGNGTCTATCTCTGTTNATCACTTTATTACTTATATTACCNCCACTTTTANTTGCACCNAATAATCCTGATGAAGAAAAATTATCACCATATGAGTGCGGGTTTGACCCATTTGATGATGCAAGATCTAAGTTTGATATACGGTTTTATCTGGTTGCTATATTATTTATAATATTTGATTTAGAAGTAGCATTTCTTTTTCCTTGGGCAATAGTTTTTGGTGANATAGGTTTTTTTGGTTTTTTCTCAATGATGTTTTTTTTAACAATTTTAACTATTGGTTTTATTTATGAGTGGAAAAAAGGAGCATTGGAATGGGATTAATAACCGAAGGAAATNTTAAAAATTTTGAATCGGAAATGTCTGATAAAGGCTTTTTTATTACCTCATCTGAGTCGCTAATTAATTGGGCTAGAACAGGATCATTGCACTGGATGACATTTGGGCTAGCTTGTTGTGCCATAGAGATGTTTCAGGCAAATGGCCCAAGGTATGATTTAGAAAGATTTGGCACTGCCCCTAGAGGATCCCCCAGACAATCAGATGTAATGATTGTTGCAGGCACTTTAACTAATAAGATGGCTGGACCATTAAGAAAAGTTTATGATCAAATGCCAGAGCCAAGATATGTTATTTCAATGGGATCATGTGCTAATGGAGGAGGTTATTATCATTATTCATACTCTGTAGTAAGAGGCTGTGATCGAATTGTTCCTGTTGATATTTATGTTCCTGGATGTCCTCCTACAGCAGAGGCTTTAATGTATGGAATTTTACAATTACAAAAAAAAATCAGAAGAACCGGGACTGTTGAAAGATAGAAAGTTAAATGTATACACAAAAAAATTATTCTCAATTATTAAGTGAGATTGATGCTAGCCCGAAAATAAAGTCATTAATTGATAAAACTGAAATCTCTGCAAATGATTTATCGTTGTANGTAAGTAATAAAAATACTTATGATTTGATTAAACTTTTAAGAGATGATGAGAATTTTTTATTTTCTCAATTAACTGATTTATNTGGTGTTGATTGGCCAGAAAATGAGTTAAGATTTCAAGTAGTTTATAATCTTTTATCGATGTCAAATAATTCCAGAATAAGAATTAAGACTCCTACAGATGATGATAATAGTGTTACCAGTATATCAAAACTTTTTCCATGCGCAGAATGGTATGAGAGAGAGGCTTATGATCTATTTGGTATAAATTTCAAAGGTAATAAGGATCTTAGAAGGTTACTTACTGATTATGGTTTTGAAGGTCACCCATTAAGAAAAGATTTTCCATTAACTGGCTATGTTGAGGTTAGATACGATGAGTCAGAAAAACGAGTCATTTATGAACCTGTTGAATTAAAACAAGAGTTTAGAAGTTTTGATTTTGAAAGTCCTTGGGAGGGCGTAAAATATCCAGAAAATGATTTAGAAAGCGATACTAAAAATGAAAAATAGTTCCAGTAAAAAGTTTAGAGTCAATTTTGGACCTCAACACCCTGCTGCTCACGGTGTATTAAGGCTTATTCTTGATCTAGACGGGGAAGTTGTTGATAGAGTTGAGCCTCATATTGGTCTTCTTCACCGAGGAACTGAAAAATTAATTGAAAATAAAACTTATCTTCAAGCCCTTCCTTATTTTGATCGTTTGGATTATGTGGCGCCTATGAATCAAGAGCATGCTTTTACACTTTCAGTAGAAAGTCTTTTAAATGTTANTGTACCTGAAAGGGCGCAATGTATTAGAGTTCTTTATTCAGAAATTGGTAGAATTTTAAGCCATATGATTAATGTTCCTGCTCAAGCTATGGATGTTGGTGCATTAACTCCAACACTATGGGGTTGGGAAGAGAGAGAAAAGTTAATGGTCTTTTATGAAAGAGCCTGCGGTTCAAGATTACACGCAGCTTACTTTAGAACCGGAGGNGTTCATCAAGATCTTGAAGAAAGCCTTATTGAGGATATTTATAATTTTTGTGATCCATTCTTGAATGTTTTGGATGATTTAGAGAGCTTACTTACAGAAAATAGAATTTTTAAACAAAGAAATGTTGATATTGGAGTTGTTAGCAAGCAAGATGTTTTGGATTGGGGTTTAACTGGTGTAATGGCAAGAGGCTCAGGTTATCATTGGGATTTAAGAAAAACTCAACCATATGAAATTTATAATGAATTAGATTTTCAGATACCAGTTGGAAAAAATGGCGACAATTATGATAGATATTTAATAAGAGTGGAGGAGTGTCGTCAGTCGATTTCAATAATAAAACAAGTAATTAAAAGAATGAAACCAGGGCCAATTATCTGTGATGATAAAAAAATAGCTCCACCTAAAAGGGCTGAAATGAAATCTTCAATGGAAGCACTCATTCACCATTTTAAGTTGTACACTGAAGGATACGATGTTGGTCCTGGTGATGTTTACAGAGCTATAGAGGCGCCAAAAGGAGAATTTGGTGTCTATCTTATATCAGATGGTACAAATAAGCCTTATAGGTGTAAAATACGTGCACCAGGTTTCGCACATCTTCAAGCAATAGATTATTTGGGTAAAGGACATTTACTTCCTGATTTATCAGCAATTCTTGGTTCTTTAGACCTAGTTTTTGGTGAGGTTGATAGATGACAGTTAAAAGATTAGATAGAAATCAACCAGTCTCTTTTTCTTTTAAAAAAGAAGATGAGGAATTGATTGAAAATATTTTAAAAAATTATCCAGAGGATAGAAAACAATCTGCTGTTGTTCCAAGTTTATATATTGCTCAAAAGAGAGCTGGGGGTTGGTTACCAGAAAAAGCAATTTCGAAGGTATCAGAAATTCTTGAGATGCCAAGATTAAGGGTTCTAGAAATAGCAACCTTTTATTCAATGTTTAACTTGAGTCCAACTGGTAATCATTTTATTCAAGTCTGTGGCACTACGCCATGTTGGCTAAGAGGTTCAGATCATATAAAAAAAGCATGTATTGAATTAGTTGGAGAAGAAGGCAAGGTTTCTTCAGACAATATAAGTTGGCATGAGGTTGAATGTCTTGGAGCTTGTGTTAACGCTCCTGCTGTTCAAATTAATGAAGATTATTATGAAGATTTAAACTATGAAAATATGATTGGTATTATAGAAAATATAAAGAATAAAAAAGAAATAAAAATGGGCTCGCAAATTGGAAGAGTCTCATCAGAACCTATAGAAGTGGATGATAAAAATGCTTGATGAAAAAGATAGAATCTTTAACAATTTATATGGTCAAAAATCCTCTGATTTAAATAGTTCAAAAAATCGAGGTGATTGGTCTAATACTTCTGATATTTTAAAAAAAGAGAGAAATATCATTATTCAAGAATTAACAGAGTCAGGTTTGAGGGGAAGGGGTGGAGCTGGTTTTCCTACCGCCACAAAATGGTCTTTTATGCCAAAAGAACCAACAGGAAAAAATCATTATTTAGTTGTTAATGCTGATGAGTCGGAGCCCGGAACTTGCAAAGATAGAGATATTATTAGAAATGAACCTCATAAACTTCTTGNAGGGTGTATTATCGCTTGTAAGGCAATGGGGGCAAATATTTGCTATATTTATATACGAGGTGAATTTTATAACGAGAGAATAGCTTTAGAAAAAGCTTTAAAAGAAGCGTACGATGACGGTTTAGTAGGAAAAAATGCGTGTAATTCAGGTCTTGATATTGATATTTATATTCATCATGGTGCAGGAGCATATATTTGTGGGGAAGAAACAGCCCTTTTAGAAAGTCTAGAGGGTAAAAAAGGAATGCCAAGACTCAAACCTCCTTTTCCAGCTACAGCTGGTCTATATGGNTGTCCAACAACGGTAAATAATGTTGAGAGTATAGCAGTAGTTCCAACGATTTTAAGAAGAGGACCAGATTGGTTTTCTTCTCTTGGAAGAGAGAGGAATACCGGTACAAAGATTTTTTGTATTTCTGGACATGTCAACAATCCATGTAATATTGAGGAAGAAATGGGCATACCTCTTAAAGATTTAATAGAGAAACATGCTGGAGGAGTAAGGGGGGGTTGGGATAACTTACTCGCTGTTATACCCGGTGGATCCTCTGTACCAATGTTACCAAAAGAAATATGTGATAATGTTCATATGGATTTTGACTCACTACAGGCTGTTAATTCTGGTTTAGGTACTGCAGCGGTTATAGTAATGGATAAAACAACTGATTTAATAAAAGCAATTTCAAGGATTTCATATTTTTACAAACATGAAAGTTGTGGACAATGTACACCTTGTAGAGAGGGTACAACATGGCTTTGGGAAATGATGGAAAAAATGGCTAATGGTAATGCAAGAGTTGACGAAATCGATACTCTTTTGGATTTAACAAAAAGAATTGAAGGTCATTGTATTTGCGCTTTAGGTGATGCTGCAGCATGGCCAGTTCAAGGTTTAATAAGACATTTTAGAGGGTATATGGAAGAAAGACTTATTAGTACTAAGGAAAAAATTTTAGTGAGGCAATAATGACTAAAATTAATATTGATGGAAAAGATTTTGAGGTTGAAGAAAATCTCTCAATTATACAAGCCTGTGAATATTCTGGAGTTGAAATTCCTAGATTTTGTTATCATGAAAAACTATCTATAGCAGGCAATTGCAGGATGTGTTTAGTTGACATTGAAGATTCTAGAGGTATCAGTCCAAAGCCTGTTGCCTCTTGTGCGATGCAAGTAACTGAAGGTCTCAAAATTCATACTAAAACAGAAAGGGTTAAAAAAGCTCGAGAGGGTGTAATGGAGTTCCTCTTAATAAACCATCCACTAGACTGTCCAATTTGCGATCAGGGTGGGGAATGTGATTTACAGGACCAATCTGTTGCTTATGGAGTTGGGACCAGTAGATATGAGCAAAATAAAAGATCTGTGGAAAATAAAGATATGGGACCTTTTATTAAAACAGAAATGAATAGGTGTATTCACTGTACTAGATGTGTTCGTTTTTCAACTGAGGTCTCTGGCTTAGATGAGATTGGAGCTATCGGAAGGGGAAGAGATATGGAAATAACTACATACCTTGATATGGCTGTTAAATCTGAGTTGTCTGGTAATGTTATTGATTTATGCCCCGTAGGTGCTTTAACTTCTAAGCCTTATGCATTTTCTGCAAGACCATGGGAGCTAAAACAAACAGAGTCTATTGATGTAATGGACGCTATTGGCTCAAATATTAGAATAGACTCTAAGGGAAATAAAGTAATGAGAGTCTTGCCTCGAAATAATGATGAAATAAATGAGGAATGGATTTCAGATAAAACTAGATTTTTTTGGGATGGGTTAAGCCTTCAAAGAATCGATAAACCTTACCTTAGACAAGAAGGAAAGCTTAAAAAAATTAGTTGGAAAAAAGCTATTGAGGTTGCAGCTGAAAAGCTTCAAAGTTCAAAACCTGAAAAGATTGCTTCAATAGTAGGTGACCTAGCATCCATAGAGTCAGTTTATTCATTAAAAAAATTAATGAAAATGATAGGCTCTCCTAATATTGAATGTAGGCAAGATGGGTCTAAAATATATGGTGGTAGGGAGAATTGGTTATTTAATTCTAAAATATCTGGAATAGATGAGTCTGATGGTTGTCTTCTTATAGGAACTAATCCAAGAATAGAAGCTGCTCTTATTAATTCTAGAATAATAAGGAAATCAAAAGAACGAAATTATTCAATCGGATTATTGGGAAATAAAGAGGATTTAAATTATAATTATGATTTTTTGGGAAATAATCCTGAGATTATTCATGAGCTAATTAAAGGAACTAATTCATTTAATAAAAAGTTAGAAAAAATGGAAAAACCTATAATGATTATTGGTCAAGGTGCATTAAAAGGTAATTTTGGCGAAGATTACTTAAATTTATGTATTGAATTGGCTCATAATTATAATTTTTTAAGTGATGAATGGAATGGCTTTAACGTACTTCATAGTGCAGCCTCAAGGCCTGGAGCAATGGAAATTGGTTTTTTACCAGGAGAAAAAGGTAAAAATTTAGATCAAATAATTGAGAGTTATAATAATGAAAGTATCTCAACATTGTTTCTTTTAGGGGCTGATGAGATAGAAATAAACAAGAAAAATAAATGCTTTGTAATTTATCAAGGACATCATGGTGATAAAGGTGCAAATCTAGCCGACCTTATCTTACCCTCTCCTTCATTTAATGAACAAAATGGACTTTACATAAATACTGAAGGAAGAGTCCAAGAGTCTATCAGGGCAACATTTCCAGTCGGTGAGGCTAAAGAAGATTGGCAAATAATATCTTTAATTATAGAAAAAATGGCACTCGGCAATGGTTTTAAAAATTTTGAAGAGGTTAGGAATGACTTATTTAAATTTTATCCTCAACTTTCCAACATAGATATTTGTCTTTTAGGAGAAAAACTCACAAAAAAAAATCAAGCAATTAAAATAAAAAAACATATATTTAACAGCTCTGTTGAAAATTTTTGGTTATCAAACTCTATAACTCGTTCATCAAAGCTAATGTGTGAAAGAAGTAATATAAGTTCAAAAAATACAGTGGGTAATTAATTTTATGACATTTTTTATTGGTTATATATTTCCTATTCTTATAATCTTTTTTCAATCATTATTAGTAATGATTGCTGTACTTCTAATGGCTTATTTTGGAATTTATGCTGATAGAAAAATTTGGGCAGCTGTTCAATTAAGAAAAGGACCAAACGTTGTAGGTCCTTTTGGTTTATTTCAATCTGCAGCAGATTTATTAAAATTATTATTTAAAGAAATTATCATTCCTGAAAAAGCAAATAAGATGATTTTTATTTTGGGTCCTATAGTTACATGCTTTGTTGCATTATCTTCGTGGGCAGTAATTCCATTTGCAGAAAATTTCGTAGTTGCCGACATAAACGTTGGTATTTTATATATTTTTGCTGTTTCATCATTGGGTGTTTATGGAATAATGATGGGAGGATGGGCATCAAACTCTAAGTATCCATTTATGGGAGCAATGCGGTCTGCAGCCCAGATGGTTTCTTATGAGGTATCGATTGGTTTTGTTATTATAACTGTTCTTCTTTGTGTAGGGTCTCTTAACTTGTCAGAAATTGTAATTGCTCAAAAAAATATTTGGTTTGTCTTTCCTTTATTTCCAATGTTTGTAATATTCTTTATTTCTGCTCTGGCAGAAACAAATAGGCCTCCATTTGATTTACCTGAGGCAGAGGCTGAATTAGTTGCTGGGTATCAAACTGAATACTCCTCAACACTATTTATGTTATATTTTTTAGGAGAATTAGCAGCTACATTTTTGATGTGTGCAATGACAACTATTCTATTTCTTGGTGGTTGGTTACCTCCATTTAATATTGTTCCATTTAACATGATCCCTGGATTAGTTTGGTTTTTATTAAAAATTGCATTTGTTTTTTATCTTTTTTCAATGGTAAAGGCTCTAGTTCCTAGATATAGATATGACCAATTAATGCGATTAGGGTGGAAAGTCTTTCTTCCAATTTCATTGCTTTGGGTTGTTTTGACCTCAAGTTTTTTACTTTTTTTTGATATTGCTCCATAGGTTATAAAATGAAACTTATTATTAACTTTTTAAAAACATATCTTCAGTGGGATTTTCTTAAAGCTTATTTTGTGGGGATGAAATATTTTATTTTTAAGAAAAAGGCTACAATTAATTATCCTTTTGAAAAAGGTAAACTTTCTTCAAGATTTAGAGGTGAACATGCTTTAAGGAGATACCCTAATGGTGAAGAGAGGTGTATCGCTTGTAAGCTATGTGAAGCTGTTTGCCCAGCCCAGGCAATTACAATTGATGCAGGGCCTAGGGGTAAGGATGGTATTAGAAAGACTATTAGGTATGATATTGATATGGTTAAGTGTATTTATTGTGGNTTATGTCAAGAGGCATGTCCAGTAGATGCTATAGTTGAAGGGCCAAATTTTGAATTTGCTACTGAAACCCGAGAAGAACTTTTATATAGCAAAGAAAAATTAATGGACAATGGTGATAGATGGGAGGTTTCTCTTGTAAAAAATCTTGAGAGGGATGCTCCTTTTCGATAGGCATTTTTAAATATGTTTCCTGCATTACTTTTTTATATCTTTTCATTCACAATTATTATTTCTTCTTTGATGGTAATTTTCTCAAAGGATCCTATTAATTCAGTTCTTTTTTTAATTTTCTCTTTTATTAATGCCTCTGGTATTTTTCTTTTAGCCGGAGCTGAGTTTTTAGCTTTAATACTTGTTATTGTTTATGTTGGGGCTGTAGCTGTTTTATTTTTGTTTGTAATTATGATGTTAGATTTTAATTTAGAAAATATTAAAAAAGAAACAAAAAAATATTTACCTTTTGGACTTTTAATAGGAGGTATTCTATTTTTAGAAATAATTTTAATGCTCTATACACCAGAAATTTTTTCAAATGAGTTTAAGATAATTGGTAATAGAATCACTACAGATTTAACAAACACAGAAATACTAGGAAATTTAATATATACAGAATATTTTCTTCAATTTCAAATTGCTGGATTTATTTTATTAGTTGCTATGATTGGAGCGATAGTTCTTACGCTTCGCCATAGAGATTATGTTAGGCGGCAAAATATAAATAGCCAAATTAAAAGAGATCCAAAAGAAAGTATTGACCTGGTGGATATTGAATTAACTGAAAGGAGAAATAATGATTATTGAGTTAGGGCACTATTTAATACTTGCTTCAATGCTTTTTACCATTGGTGTTGTAGGTGTTTTTCTTAATAGAAAAAATGTTATTATTATTTTAATGTCTTTGGAATTAATCTTATTAAGTATTAGTATAAATCTAATTGCTTTTTCTGCCTTTTTAAACGATTCAATAGGCCAAATTTTTTCACTTTTTATTTTAACCGTTGCAGCCGGAGAAGCAGCCATTGGTCTAGCAATTCTAGTTGTATATTTTCGTAATGTTGGAAATATTGAAGTTGATAAGATTAGTAATATGAGTGGATAATGGCATTATTTTTATTAGTATTTTTACCTTTGCTAAGTTCAATAGTTCTAGGTTTTTTTGGAAAAAGACTAAGCCTTATGTTTTGTCATATTTTTTCATGTACTATGATAATTATACCCTTTTTTTTCTCTTTATATTATTTAAACCTATCCCTTTCTGATAATTATAATTTAATTATTCCTTTATTTAATTGGTTAAATTCAGGAGACTTACTAGCTGAGTGGTCATTGAGGCTTGACTTACTAACATCAATTATGCTCGTAGTCGTTACTTCAGTATCCTCCTTAGTTCATGTATATTCTGTTGGCTATATGGGCCATGACCCTCATCAGAAAAGATTTTTTTCTTATTTATCTTTTTTTACATTTGCGATGTTAATTTTGGTTACCTCAAATAATTTTCTTCAACTATTTTTTGGTTGGGAAGGAGTTGGCCTTGCTTCATATCTGTTAATTGGTTTTTGGTATAAAAAAGACTCTGCTAATTCTGCCGCAATGAAAGCTTTTGTTGTTAATAGGGTTGGAGATTTTGGTCTTTTAATAGGATTAGCAATATTATTTTTTTTTACTAGATCATTAGATTTTGAAATAATTTTTTCTATGAAAGAACAACTATCTTTTAATAAATTTTCTTTTTTTGGTTTTGATTTTAATGTTCTTGATACTATTTGTTTCTTTCTTTTTATGGGTGCAATGGGAAAATCAGCTCAAATTTTTTTACACACATGGCTTCCAGATGCTATGGAAGGACCTACACCTGTATCAGCTTTGATACATGCTGCAACTATGGTTACTGCTGGTGTTTACTTGGTAGCAAGATGCTCACCTTTATTTGAAATGTCGCCATCAATTCTATCCTTTATAATAATTGTAGGAGCAACAACTGCATTTTTTGCTGCTACCGTTGCATTAGTTCAAAATGACATTAAAAGAATTATTGCTTACTCTACATGCTCTCAACTTGGTTATATGTTCGTAGCTTTAGGTTCTGGTGCTTATCAAATAGCAATTTTTCACTTATTCACGCATNCTTTTTTTAAGGCACTTTTATTTTTAGGTTCTGGATCAGTAATTCATGCTGTTTCCGATGAGCAGGATATCAGAAAAATGGGAGGGTTATATAAGTTAATACCTTTTACATGGATAGTAATGATTATTGGAACATTAGGATTAACTGGTGCACCATTTATGTCTGGATATTATTCAAAAGATGGAGTAATTGAAGCGGCATTTGTTTCAAATACTCAAGGCCATCTTTATGCCTTCTATTTATTAGTTTTTTCCGCTTTCTTAACAAGTTTTTATTCATGGAGACTTTTATTTTTAACCTTTAATGGTAAAAGTAATGTTCCAGCTGAAATTTATTCAAAAATTCATGAAAGTCCAAAAATAATGTTGGCCCCATTATTAATACTTTCATTTTTTACAATTTTTTCAGGTGCTTATTTTGTTGATTATTTTATGTCTCATAATTATCAATATCTGTGGCAATCTTCTATATATTTATCTGAAAGCAACCATATTATTGAAGCAATTCATAATGTTCCAAAGTGGGTAAAATATTCTCCACTTGTAATGATGATTATAGGTTTTATATTAGCCATTGTATTTTATATTTTTTATAAAAAAATCCCTGAAAATTTATCAAAAAAATTCAATCCTATTTATGTGTTTCTTCTAAATAAATGGTATTTTGATGAGATTTACAAATTTATTTTTGTAAAAAATATTTCAAGGTTTGGAAACTATCTATCTAAAACTTTTGATAAAAAAATAATTGATGGTTTAGGTCCCGATGGAATTTCTTCAAAAGTTTCAGAACTTGCAAAACATATTGCGCGAATTCAAACAGGCTATATCTATCATTACGCTTTTGCAATGTTGATAGGGCTTACATTTTTTATAACTTATTTTTTTGTAAGAGTATAAAAATGTATAATTGGAACCTATTATCAATAATAACTTTTCTTCCACTTGTTGGTGTCTTATTTATATTATTTATTCCACAAAACAATAAATCTTCTTCGGAAAGAAACTCTAAATCAGTAGCACTATGGACATCTTTGATAAATTTTTTAATTTCATTAATTCTTATAGTCGGCTTTGACCAAAATGATCCATCTTTTCAGTTTGTAGAAAGAGTTGTAATTGCAAATGGTATGATGACCTATCAACTTGGGATTGACGGTTTTTCTATTATATTTGTAATTTTAACGACTTTTTTAATGCCTTTTTGNATTCTAATAAGCTGGAATTCAATAAAGGATAGGGTAGAAAGTTATATGATAGCTTTTCTAATTCTTGAAACTCTTATAATAGGAACTTTTTGTTCATTAGATATAATCCTTTTCTATCTATTTTTTGAGAGCGTTCTCATTCCCATGTTTATAATCATTGGAATTTGGGGTGGCCAAAGAAGAGTATACTCTGCTTTCAAATTCTTTTTATATACACTTTTAGGTTCAATATTAATGCTTGCTGCAATTATTTATATTTTTATAAATACTGGTAGTACTGAAATTTTGGTAATAAATAAAAATTTAGATATAAACGATTTTACTCAGAAAATTTTATGGCTAGCTTTCTTTTCCTCTTTTGCTGTCAAGCTACCGATGTGGCCTGTTCATACTTGGTTACCGGATGCTCACGTAGAGGCCCCTACAGCAGGTTCAGTCATTTTAGCTGCAATTTTATTAAAAATGGGTGGCTATGGATTTTTAAGATTTTCTTTACCAATGTTTCCTGAAGCAAGTTTATTTTTTGTTCCATTAATTTTTACTTTAAGTGTTTTAGCAATTATTTATGCTTCCTTAGTGGCTTTTGTTCAAAAGGATATGAAAAAATTAATAGCATATTCCTCTATAGCTCATATGGGTTTTGTAACACTAGGAATATTTACTCTGAACACGCAAGGTGTTCAAGGTGCCATTTTTCAAATGTTTTCACATGGCTTAATTTCTGCAGCTTTATTTATATGTATTGGTATTGTCTATGAGAGGTTACATACACGTTTAATTAGTGACTATGGTGGGTTAGTTTCTATGATGCCAAATTTTGCTTTTTTCTTTATGTTATTTACTATGGCAAATATAGCTTTGCCTGGAACCAGTGGTTTTATAGGAGAATTTCTTACAATAATTGCTACTTTTAATACATCAATGATTACAGGAGTCTTTGCTGCCTCAGGAGTAATATTATCTGCAATTTATGGTTTATTTCTCTATAAAAAGATTATTTTTGGACAAATTACCAATGAAGCAATAGAGGTATTAAAGGATTTAGATATTAGAGAGAAATTAATTTTAATTCCTTTAGGGTTATTAATTATTTTTTTCGGTCTTTACCCATCGCCAATTCTTGATCTGATTTCATCATCATCTGACAATTTGATAAACACTATGGATATTAACTTAAGTAAAGAATTACCTGGAGGGTTAAGTAATTGAGTATAATATTTGAAAATATATTTTTTTTGAGTTCTGAGATTATTCTAGGTTTTTCTGCTCTGATACTTTTAATGTTAGGATCTTTTAAAAAAAAGAATAGTGCTAAAATTGTTATTTATTTTTCCATTATTCTTCTTTTACTATTATCATTTTTAGAAGCTCTAATTCCATGGAGTTCAGTTGATATTTTTAAAAATTCTCTAATTCAAAATGGATTTACAAGACTTGTTAAAATTATGATTTATATTTCATCTTCCTTTGCAATTATTTTATCAGCTAGATGGTTAATAAAATATGACGATAAGTCATTTGAGTATCCAATTTTAATACTCTTCTCAGTCCTTGGAATGTCTCTCATGGTTTCTGCAAACGATCTTATAACATTATATTTAGCTATAGAGCTTCAAAGCCTACCTCTTTATGTTTTAGCTTCTTATAAAAGAGATAATATAGAGTCAGGTGAAGCTGGAGTAAAATATTTTGTTTTAGGAGCTCTATCATCCTCATTATTTTTATTTGGCTCTTCTATAGTTTATGGTTTTTCAGGGACTATTGAGTTTAGTGAAATCTATTTAAATCTTCAATCAAAAGAAATTACTACAGCGTTAATTATTGGCTTAGTTTTTATTCTTTCTGGATTAATTTTCAAAATATCTGCTGTTCCTTTTCATATGTGGACACCAGATGTTTATCAAGGTTCTGCAACACCTGTAACAGCTTTTTTTGCTACTGCTCCAAAACTTGCAGCCTTATGTATGCTAATAAATATTCTTTTTGGTCCTTTTTCAGGAATGTACGAGTCTTGGCAACAAATTATACTTTTAGTATCGATATCTTCCATAAGCCTTGGAACTTTTGCTGCTATAAGGCAAAATAACATTAAAAGGTTACTAGCTTATAGCTCTATTGCTCATATGGGTTTTGCCTTAATAGGTCTTTTATCATTCCCGAGTATTGCAGGTGTTCAGGCTCTATTGATTTATATGATAATTTACTTAGTAACTACATTAGGTGTTTTTGCTATTATTATAAGTCTGGAAGTTAAAGACGGAGAGTCCATTAATGAAATTAGTGATTTTTCAGGAATTTCAAGAAAATACCCCTTTGCTGCATTCACTATTGCAATGTTTATGTTTTCTTATACCGGTATCCCACCTTTAGGGGGCTTTTTTGCGAAATATTTAATTTTCAAATCTGCTATAGAGAGTGAACTAATATTCCTATCAATTTTTGGTTTGTTACTGAGTGTAATAGGAGCATTCTATTATATAAGAATTGTTAAACTAATGTATTTTGATGAGCCCAAGATCTTGATACTTAAATCCTCGTCTAGAGGTTTGCATTTTACAAATATCATTTGTTCAACTTTTATAATATTTTTTATTTTAATNATTTCTGTTGCTCCAATAACAGAAATAACCAACATTGCCTCAACTGCATTAACTAAATGATGACAGATAAAAAATTAAATCCTGAAGTTATTAAATTTACTGAAATTGATAGTACAAACAATGAAGCAATTAGGCTTATAAATAAAAAAAAATCATATCCATACTGGATTCTTGCAGACAAACAAACTGCAGGAAAAGGTAGAAAAAATAGATATTGGGACTCTTTAAATGGAAACTTTATGGGTACTTATGTATTTAAAATTAATGTTGAAAAAAAAATTCTTCCTCACTTGGCCTTTGTAAGCGCCCTATCAATTCATGATACGATTAAAAAGTTTATTCCTAATGACGAAATTATTAAACTAAAGTGGCCTAACGATATAATTATAAATAAATCTAAGTGCGGGGGAGTTTTGATTGAAAATATTTTTTCAGATAATCAAATCAATCATATTATAGCTGTTGGAATTGGAGTTAATTTAACTAAATCTCCATTAAAAACTTCATTCCCATCAAGTAATATTTTTGATGAAACAAAAATAGTCATTAATCCAGAAGATTTTTTAAAGGAACTTAATATTAATATTATAAAAAAAATTGATTTATGGGACTTTGGCTCAAATTATAAAAAAATTTTAGAGGAATGGTTAAAAAAAGCATTTCTTTTAAATAAAGAAATATCAGTGTCTCTTCCAAATGGTAAAAAAGAAAAAGGAATTTTTTCTTCAATTGATGATCAGGGTGGTTTAGTTTTAACTACAGAAAAAAATTGTAATAAAATATTTTATGCTGCAGAAATATTTGAAGGCTTATAAATGAAAAATACTTATTTTCTTCCCCTTGGGGGTACAGGAGAAATTGGAATGAACCTAAATCTTTACGGTTATGGAGAGGGTAAAGATATTGAATGGTTTATGGTTGATTGTGGCGTAACTTTTTCTCAAGCAGGCCTCCCTGGTATTGACTTGCAAATGCCAGACCCGTCATTTATTGCTTCTCAAAAAGATAAATTAAAAGCTGTAATTTTAACACACGCACATGAAGATCATATTGGTGCTATGCCCTTTATTTGGCCCTATTTTAATTGCCCTATTTATACTACAGAATTTACAGCAGCGCTTCTAGCAGAAAAGTTTGAAGAATATAATATTGATTTTGAGGATAAATTAATAATTTTAGATGATGGTGGCATTATCAATATTGGTCAATTTGAAGTTGAGGCCGTTGGATTAACGCATTCGATTCCTGAAATGAATGCTCTTCTTATAAAATCTCCTTCAGCAAATATTTTTCACACAGGTGATTGGAAGATTGATAAAGATCCTGTAGTAGGGGATGGTTTTAACAAGGAGAAATTATTAAACTTTAACAATACAATCATTGATGTTCTTGTCTGTGATTCTACTAATGCAATGACTCCAGGAATTTCAGGATCTGAGTTGAGTGTAAAAAATTCTTTAGAAAAAATAATTAGTAACATTAATGGAAGAATATTTTTGAGTACATTTGCTTCAAATGTTGCTAGGCTATGCTCTGTTGCAGAGGCTGCTGCAAAACATGATAGGCATGTCGTTTTATCCGGAAGAGGTATGCATAGAATTNTAAATGCTGCAAAGTCAGTTGGTTTATTAGGTGGGTTACCAGATTTTGTTGATGAAGAAAATGCTGGTTATCTTCCGGCTGAAAAAACACTTATATTATGCACCGGAAGCCAAGGAGAGTATCGTGCAGCTCTTTCTAAAATTGCAAGAGATCAGCATCAAC
Source organism: Rhizobiales bacterium TMED168 (assembly GCA_002170885.2). Next base: position 17,357 of record NHHR02000008.1, read on the forward strand.
ATATTGTTGCCGAGAAAGGTGATACAGTCATTTTTTCTTCTAAGGTTATACCAGGTAATGAGGCCGGCATAATGAATTTACAAAACCTATTTGCAAAAAAGGGAATAAATATTATTACTGGAAAAGATGATTTTGTTCACGTTTCAGGACACCCATGCCAAGACGAACTTATTGAAATGTATAAATTAATAAAACCCAAATCAATTATACCTGTTCATGGCGAATTTCGTCATCTTGTTGCTAATGCAAAACTTGCTAAAGAAAATGGAATTGAGAATTCTTTGGTGATTGAAAATGGTATGATTGTTAAAATATCAAAAAATGAAATTTCAGTTGATCAAGAAGTTGAGAGTGGTAGGCTTCATAAGGACGGAAAAATTATTGTTTATGATTATGAATCACCATCAAGTGAAAGAAGTAAAATTTCATTTACTGGTTTAATAGTTATAAGTTTAGTTTTAAAAAATAATAAAATTAAAAGTAAACCATTAGTCAAAACTATTGGCTTACCGGAGTTTGATAAAGATGGAATAAGATTATCTGATTGGATCAATCAGGCTTTAGAAAATGTTATTTCATCAAAAAATAAATCGGGTAACCTTGAAAGCAAAATAAAGAATGCAGTGATAAGACAAATTAGAGAAGTATGGGGAAAAAAACCAAAAGTTGAAATAATTTTTCATTAACTTTTTAAGGAGATAAGAATGATTGGTCCATTGAATCATGTTGGTATTGCTGTTCCATCAATTGAGGATGCGGCAGAAAATTATAGAGCTCTTTATGGTGCTAGGGATATAACTAAGCCTAGTGAAATGAAAGATCAGGGTGTAAGGTTTTGCTTCGTAAATTTACCGAATAGTCAAATTGAACTCATTGAGCCTCTTGGTGATGACTCTCCCATAATTAATTTTTTATCAAGAAATCCTAATGGCGGACAACATCATATCTGTTTTGAGGTAAATGACATTTATAAAGCAAAAAAGTATATGGAAGATCAGGGTGCTAAAATATTAAATGAACCAAGGATAGGTGCCCATGGTACATTAATTATTTTTGTCCATCCAAAAAATTCTAACGGTGTTTTAGTAGAGTTAATGGAATCTCCTAAATAATCATTCATAATCTTTCAGATATAGTTGTTACTCTTAATTAAAAAGTTTATGATTATATAATTTTATTTTCTATTTGGGGTTTTTTATGTTTTGGTCAGATTATTTTTTACCCACCCAAAAAGAAAAACCTGTTGATGCAAAAATTCCATCTCATCAGTTAATGATAAGGTCTGGAATGATTAAACAAGAAAGTGCTGGAATTTATTCTTGGCTACCTATCGGTTTAAAAGTTCTAAAAAAAATAGAAAAAATAGTCAGAGAAGAACAAGAAAAAGNCGGTGCTATTGAAATTCTCATGCCAACACTTCAGGCATCTGATTTATGGAATGAGTCAGGTAGATACCAAAGTTATGGCGAAGAAATGCTAAGAATAAGTGATCGACATGACAGAACCTTAATATATGGGCCTACCAATGAAGAACAAGTCACTGAAATTTTTAGAAAGTATATAAAATCATACAAATCCCTTCCTTTAAACTTATTCCATATTCAATGGAAATTCCGTGATGAAGTAAGGCCTAGATTCGGGGTTATGCGGGGTAGAGAGTTTCTTATGAAGGATGCCTATTCTTTTGATATAAATGAAAAACAAGCTAAGCTATCCTATTATAAAATGTTCATTGCTTACCTAAGATCTTTTGAAAGGATGGGTTTAAAAGCTATACCAGTTAAAGCAGATAGTGGTCCGATAGGTGGCAGCTTAAGTCATGAATTTTCAATAATTGCAGATACCGGAGAGTCTGAAATTTTCTGTGATAAAGAATTATTAGATATTAATATTGATGATGATATATATAATTCTAATGAGAAAATAATAAACGTTGTTGAAAATTATCTTAGTTTTTACTCCGCTACAGACGATAAATTTGATAGGGAAAAGTTCAACGATCTTGTATCGATTAAAAACCAAGTTTCAGGAAGAGGTATTGAAGTAGGGCATATATTCTCTTTTGGTGAAAAATATTCAAATCCAATGAAAGCTACAATTTTAGGTAATGATGGTAAATTGACAAATGTCTTTATGGGATCATATGGAATTGGTATATCAAGATTAGTTGCTGCTATTATTGAGACCTTTAATGATGAAAATGGTATTATTTGGCCAATTTCAGTTGCACCTTTTTTAGTAAATATAATTAATCTAAAAAAAGATGATAATTTGTGCATAGAAAAGTGTATTGATCTTCACAATTATTTAGAAAAACTTGGTATAGAAGTAATAGTTGACGATAGAGATGAAAGTGCAGGTAGAAAATTCTCTGACTCTGATTTAATTGGCTTTCCTTTTACCCTTGTAGTCGGGCCAAGAGAGCTCAAAAATGGTAATGTTGAAATAAGGTTTCGAAAAGAAGGTAAAAAAGAAATTATACCTTATGATAATGTTAAAAAAGTAATAAAAAATAAATTGTTTATGAGGTAATTTTGAAATCTTTTCTTTTTGAGTGGTGGATATCAAGGCGTTATTTAAAACCAAAAAATAAAGAACGTTTTTTTTCATTAATTACCATCCTATCATTTATAGGAATTTCATCAGGGGTATCAATTCTTATTATTGTTATGTCAGTAATGAATGGGTTACGTTCAGAATTATTTGATAAACTTATTGGTATCAATGGCCATATTCTTATTTATTCAAAAAGTGAAAAAGGTATAGAAAATTCTGATGAGATTAAAAAAAACCTCGAGGATATAAAAGAAATTGAAAATTTTTTTCCTATGCTTGAGTCTCAGGTTTTAGTTATGGGCACAACCCAGTCATCAGGAGCCTTATTGAGGGGTATTTCTAGGGACTCTCTTAATTCGCTAAATATTATATCTGACAATATAATTACTGGCAGCATTGAAAATATTAATCGTGGTGAAGCAGTTATAGGTTATAGACTGGCATCAAAACTAGGGTTATCTACCGGAGATAATTTAACACTTTTATCCCCGAGAGGAGTTAGTTCACCATTTGGAACAATTCCAAGGTCAACATCTTTTGATATTAAGGCCGTCTTTGAGATTGGTTTGACTGATTACGATGGAGGTATTGTTTTTTTAAATATTGAGGATGCAAGAGAAATTCTTAATTTAGGTAAAGTTTTTGGGGTTATTGAGTTGATGATTTCAGATGCTGACGATTCTTTATTAATTAAAGAAAAAGTTGATAAAAAATTAGACGGTTTTAACGTTTTTTCTCGTGATTGGCGTCAAACAAATGCAACTTTAGCAGAAGCACTAACGGTAGAAAAAAATGTTATGTTATTAGTCTTATCTTTAATTCTTGTAATTGCTGGTATTAATATAGCTTCAGGTTTGGTTATGTTGATAAAAGATAAAGCCAGGGAGATATCTATATTAAGGGCTATGGGTTTAAGCAAATACAGAGCTTCGAGAATTTTTATTATTTCTGGATTAAAAATTGGTTTTTTTGCAACATTTTGGGGGATTTTGATTGGTGTTATTATAAGCCCATATGTTGAAGAGTTAAGACAAATATTTTCTTATATTTTTGATGTTACTTTCTTTAATCCCGAATTAAGGTTTTTAACGCAATTACCTTCTGAATTAAAAATTGGAGATGTAATTATGATTGGATCATTGTCTTTAGGTATGACGCTTTTATCTACTATTTATCCATCTTTTAGAGCAATATCTAGCGATCCAGTTGAGGCTCTAAGAAATGAATAAAGTATTAGAGCTGAAAAATATTTCGAGAGAATTTTATCTAAATAATGAGACTCTGAGCGTACTAAAAAATATTAATTTTTCAATTCAAAAAAAAGAAAGAGTTGCACTAATAGGCCCCTCCGGTGCGGGTAAATCTTCTTTTTTACATATAGCTGGTCTTCTAGAGTCACCTACTTCAGGAGAGGTTTATATTAATAACAGTTTAATAAATTGGAAATCAGATAAAGTTTTGTCAAATTATAGATTAAAAGACATTGGTTTTATTTTTCAATTTAACAATCTTCTAGATGACTTTAATGCTCAAGAGAATACAGCAATTCCATATATTCTATCCGGTCATAGTAAAAAAATATCTATTGAGAAAGCCGAGNTTCTTTTATGTAAGGTTGGTTTAAAAGATAGAATGAAGAGTTTTCCTAACCAACTATCTGGCGGTGAGCAACAGAGGGTAGCTATTGCAAGATCTCTTATAAACAACCCCTCAATTATTTTAGCCGATGAGCCTACAGGTAATTTAGATAATAAGTCTAGTCATAAAGTGATCGAAATTTTCAATAATCTTGTAAATGATTATGATTGTAGTCTTATTATAGCAACTCACGATATGAATATAGCGAATTTACAAGATAAAATTTTAAGTATTGAAGAGTTGAATTTATAAATGTCTAATTATCTTCAAGATANAATTAATAACTCTTTTAAATATATACCCTTAAGGGCAACAAGCCCTTATTCCTTGTTACAAGGAGCGGTAACAATGGACAAGACTGCTCAAAATTGCCTTAATTATAATATCCCAGCTGTAGCTATTGTTGATAATAATAATCTTTTTGGTGCATTAGAGTTCTGTGAATATATGTCAAATAAAGGAATACAACCAATTATTGGTTGTAATATTACTATTAGCTATAAAAAGCATAGGGGTTCTATAGTCTTACTGTGTAGTCGAAGGGAGGGGTATAAAAACCTTATAAGACTTTCTTCAGAAATTTATATAAATGATCGCAATGAAGAAATTATAGATTTTAATAGAGTTCTTGAACTAAATTCAGGTCTTATCTGTTTATCTGGTGGAGAAAATAGTCTGATAAATAATCTGTTTGTTAATAATCAAAAAAAAGATGCATTTAATATTATAAGTAAATTAAAAAATATTTTTGGTGATAGATTTTATATTGAATTACAAAGATCGGGACTAAATAATGTTGAGGAGGACCTCTTAGATATTGCCTATCAAAGTGATATTCCACTTGTTGCAACAAATACATCATACTTTGATCAAAAGGATGAATATGAAGCTCATGATGCTTTATTATGTATAAATCAATCAACAACAGTTGATGCAGAGGAAAGATTCCGTCTTACACCAGAGTTTTATTTTAAATCGCCCCAGGAAATGATAGATTTATTTTCAGATATTCCTGAAGCTATTGAAAATACTGTAGAGATAGCTTTGAGATGTTCATATAAAGTTGCAACAGCAGAACCAAAATTACCAAGATTTAGCGGATTAGATATAGAGGGAGAAGCTAAAGAATTTAAAAATCAGGCTGAAAGTGGATTAAAGGAGAGATTAAAAAAGTCAAATATTACCAACCATGAGAAATATTGGGAAAGATTAAATTCTGAAATAAAAATAATTACTGAAATGGGCTTTCCTGGATATTTCTTGATTGTTGCAGACTTTATTAAATGGTCAAAAAAAAATAACATTCCTGTTGGACCAGGAAGAGGATCAGGAGCCGGGTCTTTGGTTGCGTGGGCTTTAACAATAACTGATTTAGATCCAATAAGGTTTAATTTAATTTTTGAAAGATTTTTAAATCCTGAGAGAATATCTTTACCAGACTTCGATATTGATTTCTGCCAAGAGAGAAGGGATGAAGTAATTTCTTATGTTCAAGACCGATATGGGGAAGATAAGGTTGCTCAAATTATTACATTTGGAACTCTTCAATCAAGAGCTGTATTAAGGGATGTTGGAAGAGTTTTGGGTTTACCTTATGGCCAAGTCGATAGAATTTGTAAATTAATTCCTAATAATCCAGCCAATCCAACCTCTTTGGGGGAAGCAATAAAGGGTGATGCGAGAATAAGAGATGAAAGTGATCAAAATCCAGAAGTAGAGAAAATGCTTAATATAGGTTTAAGTTTGGAGGGTCTTTATAGAAATTGTTCAACTCATGCAGCTGGTTTAGTTATAGGTGATAACAGTCTGCAAGGCTTTATTCCGCTCTACAGAGACCCAAGATCTTCTATGCCAGTAACTCAATTCAAAATGAAGTGGGCAGAAGCATCTGGATTAGTTAAGTTTGATTTTCTTGGCTTAAAAACTCTTACTGTTATTGATAAGACAATTCAGTTAATTGAAAAAAAAATAAATAAAAAAATTACTATTTCAGAAATACCTCTTGATGATAAGGCAACATATGACCTTTTGAGTTCTGGAAATACTATTGGAATATTTCAACTTGAAAGTTCTGGAATGAGGGATGTTTTAAGAAATATGAAGCCAGATTGTTTTGAAGATATAATAGCATTGGTAGCGCTATATAGACCTGGTCCAATGGAAAATATTCCTAAATTTATTTCTTGTAAACAAGGTGACGAAGAACCTGACTACATGCACCCTATTCTTGAGGATATTTTAAAAGAAACTTATGGAGTTATTATCTATCAAGAGCAAGTAATGCAAATTGCTCAAGTACTTGCTAATTATAGTCTTGGTGAAGCAGATATTCTAAGAAGGGCTATGGGTAAAAAAATTAAATCTGAAATGGATGATCAAAAAGAGAGGTTTATTGGTGGTGCTATAGAAAATAAAATAGAAAAAGATAAAGCAAATTATATTTTTGACCTGGTAGCAAAATTTGCTGGATATGGTTTTAACAAATCACACGCAGCTGCTTATGCATTAATAGCTTATCAAACCGCATACTTAAAAGCTCATTACCCAGAATTTTTTATTACAGCTTCAATGACAATGGATATTGAAAATACTGATAAATTAAGTATTTTTTCAAATGAGTGTAAAAAGATGGGTATAAAAATTCTACCGCCTAGTATCAATCACTCTTTAATGCAGTTCGATGTTCAAGATAACTCAGTAAGGTATGGACTTGGGGCTATAAAAAATGCAAGTCAATTATCAATGGTAAAAATTAATGAGGAAGTTTCAAAAAATGGAGCTTTTAAATCTTTGCATAATTTTGCACAAAGGCTAGATCATAATATTTTAACTAAAAAGAATCTTGAAAATTTATCCTTTTCTGGTGCATTTGATGAAATTGAACCTAATAGGAATAAAGTTTATGCGTCTATTGATATATTATCTAATATCTCTAGCTCTGCAGAAAAAATAAAATCGGATAGTCAGGAAAATTTTTTCGGTGATGAATTTGAAAACTTTGAACATATTTCACTACCATCTGTTTCTATGTGGACTAATGACCTAAAGCTTCAAAAAGAGTTTTCGGCCATAGGTTTCTATTTAACTGGGCATCCTCTTGAGGAATATAAGGATTTGATTGAAAGGCAAGGTATTATTTCTTATCAAAAGTTGACCGAAATTTCAGATATTAAATGCAAAATAGCAGGAACAATTTCTTATGTAATGGAGAGAAGATCAAAAAATGGTAAGAGATTTGCATTCGTTGGACTAACTGATGAAGATGGACCTTTTGAAATTACTATCTTTTCAAATTTATTATCTAGGGTTAGAGAAAAAATTATTCCAGGTATGTCTGTAATCTTAGATTTAGAAGTACAGAGAGAAAAAAATAATCAAAGACTTTTAACCTCCTCTATTATTCCGATAGACGATTTTTTAACCCAAACATTATCAAAAATGAAAATTTATATCGAAGATATTAAGGCGATAGATAATTTAAAGAGTAGGCTAAAAAGAAATGGTTCATCGGAAGTATCAATATGCTTTTTATCAGTATCTGAAAAAGTTCACAAAGTTGAATTAAGTTTAGGAAATAATTTTTATTTAGACTCAACTATTTTAAATTCAATTAAGGATATTTCTGGAGTTTCAAAAATAGAAGAAATATAAAATATTTGTTGCAGTTAAAGATAATAATGACTATATCCAACTGATCACACACACGAATATTGCTAACCGGTCCATTATTGGATTTTTCGTGGAGGTAAAACCGGACAAGGAGGTAAATATGGCATTACCAGATTATTCAATGAGCGAGCTACTAGAGGCTGGAGTTCATTTTGGTCACCAAAAACATAGGTGGAATCCAAAAATGGAACCTTTCATTTTTGGTATAAGAAATAACATTCATATATTAGATCTTTCTCAAACAATCCCAATGTTACACAATGCTCTCAGCGCTGTAAGAGATGTTACAAAGTCAGGTGGAAGAATTTTGTTTGTAGGTACTAAAAGACAGGGACAAGAAATTATTGCAAATGCTGCAAATGATTGTGCTCAATATTATATGAATCATAGATNGTATGGTGGAACATTAACAAATTGGAAAACAATCTCTAATACAATCAAAAGACTAAGAAACATTGAGGAACTTTTGGAAAATGAAGACTTATCAGGTCTCACAAAAAAAGAACTTCTGAAGTTAAACAGAGAAAAAGAAAAGTTGGATATTTCAATTGGCGGTATTAAGGATATGGGAGGATTACCTGACTTAATATTTGTACTTGATACTGTTAAAGAACAAATAGCTATCGAAGAAGCTACTAAGCTAAATATTCCAATTGCAGCTATTATTGACTCTAATAGTAATCCAGATGGAATAACTTTTCCGATACCAGGTAATGATGACTCAACAAAAGCAATTTCTCTTTTTTGCGATTTAATTTCCAAAGCTGCACTTGATGGAATTGCTAAATCTCAAAGCGATAATAAAATAGAAAATGAGTCAAATACTAAAGTTACGAAAAAGAAATCTCAAAAAGGCAAAGAAGAGGATATTGAGGTAAAAGACCTTATCGATAAGAAAGAAGAAATTGACAAAAATAAAACTTCAGATTTGCTTGCCGGTGATGAAAAGACTGAAGGATTAAGTGATCAAGAGTCCTCTGAAGAAAAAAAAGAAATATCTGTTAAAGATGATTCTATTGTCAAAGATAATAAGAAAAAAGATGATTCCTCAACAGAAGAGACTCCGAAAAAGTCTGAAGAAAAAAAGAAATAAATAATTTATTTTTGCTAGGAGATATTAAATGACTAATATTACTGCATCATTAGTTAAAGAGCTTAGGGATAAAACTGGGGCTGGCATGATGGATTGTAAAAATGCTTTAAATGAAAATAATGGTGATATAGAAAATTCAATTGATTGGCTTAGAACAAAAGGACTTGCAAAGGCTGCAAAAAAATCAGGCAGAACAGCATCAGAGGGATTGATAGCTATTTCTTCATCAAATAAATATACTTCAATTATAGAAGTAAATTCAGAGACAGATTTTGTTGCCAGAAATGAAACCTTTCAAGAAGTTGCAAAAGAAATATCTACCTTGAGTTTATTATCAGAAGATATTGAAAGTTTAAATAACGAAATTATTGAAGAAAAAGATATTTCTGTTCAGGACTATGTAACTGAAATGATTTCTTCAATAGGTGAAAATATTAACTTGAGAAGAATGAAAAGATTTAGTTCATCTGACTCTTTTATTGCTTCATATATCCATGGTCAAGTATCAGAGGGTTTAGGTAAAATAGGTGTTCTTGTTGATCTAAAATCAAGCTTAAATGAGGATTTATTAAGTGACATTGGTAAAAAGATAGCAATGCATATTGCTGCAACAAATCCAATATCAATTGGAATTGATGATATCCCCGCCGATATACTTAAAAGAGAAAAGAATATTCTTATTGAAGAGGCTAGAGACTCTGGAAAACCCGAGGAAATTATTGAAAAAATGATAGAAGGAAGATTAAAAAAATTCTATCAAGAAAGTGTTTTACTTGAACAGACTTTTGTTATTGATGGTGAAAATAAAATATCAGAAATTTTAAATTCTTTTGATAATCCAATAAAGCTAAATAGTTTTGTAAGGTTTGAATTAGGTGAAGGAATAGAAAAATCTGATGAAAATGATTTCGCTAGTGAGGTAGATTCTATGATTTCTGGTAATTAACAGTTTTCTATAGAATTTTTTCGCTTAGCATTATAAATTTCGTCATAATTTTGGAGTAGCAATGACTAATACTAGTTATAAAAGAATTCTTTTAAAAATATCCGGTGAGTCATTAATGGGTGAAGATGCATATGGTATAGATGTAGGAACTGTTGATAGAATAGCCTCGGAGTTATCACAAGCTTGCAATTTAGGAATTCAACTATGTCTAGTTATTGGCGGAGGAAACATTTTTAGAGGTCTTGCTGGATCTGCTAAAGGAATGGATAGAACTAGTGCTGATTATATGGGAATGCTTGCTACTGTAATGAATGCTCTAGCTATGCAAAATTCACTTGAAAGAATTGGTGTACAAACAAGAGTTCAATCAGCAATAACTATGACCTCAGTTTGTGAGCCTTATACCAGAAGAAGAGCAATACGGCATATGGAAAAAGAAAGGGTAGTGATTTTTGCTGCTGGAACTGGAAATCCATACTTTACTACCGATACTGCTGCAGCCCTGAGGGCAAGTGAGATGGCATGTGAAGCTTTATTTAAGGGTACTAAAGTTGATGGTGTTTATAATAAGGACCCCCAAAAATTTGATGATGCAGAAAAGTATAAAACTATTTCATTTCAAGATGTCTTAACAAAAAATTTAAAAGTTTTAGATGCATCAGCAATTTCTTTGGCTAGAGATAATGATATTCCTGTAATAGTTTTTTCCATTAATGAAAAAGATGCTTTCTTAAAAGTTTTAAATGGTGATAATGAGTCTTCAACTATAATCAATTAATTATTGAGGAAAAAATTGACAGAAATACTTAATTTAGATGACTTAAAAAGGAGAATGGAAGGCGCGCTAAACGCTTTTTCTCAAGACTTAGCTGGCTTACGTACTGGAAGAGCATCCGCTAATATGATTGATCAAATTACTGTAGATGCATATGGTTCAAAGATGCCAATTGAACAAGTAGGTACTATTTCTATTCCAGAACCAAGAACAATTTCTATCCAAGTATGGGATAAAGGGCTAGTTATTTCAGTTGAAAAGTCTATTCAAGAATCAGGATTAGGTTTAAATCCTCAAACAGATGGTCAACTAGTAAGAATACCTGTTCCTGAACTAAATGAAGAAAGAAGACAAGAATTAATCAAGATTGCAGGAAAATACTCTGAGCAATCTAGGGTATCAATTAGAAATATCAGAAGGGATGGCATGGATATCATTAAAGCAATGGAAAAAAATTCCGAAATCGGAAAAGATGAGAGTGTTTCACTTTCTTCAAATGTACAAGACCTAACTGATGATTATATAAAAAAAATTGACAAAACTTTGTTAAATAAAGAACAAGAAATTAAACAAGTTTAAAGATGAACTTTTCTTTACAAAGGAAAAATAACCTTTCTCATCTAGCAATTATCATGGATGGAAATGGTAGGTGGTCAGAAAATAAAGGATTGCCTAGAGAAAACGGTCATAAGGAAGGTGTAAAATCCTTAAGAAATCTATTAAATTATATAGAAGATTTTAAAATACCATATTTAACAGTTTTTAGCTTTTCAACCGATAACTGGAAAAGACCAAAATCAGAAATATCAAATTTAATGAATTTACTGAGAAAATTTATACAAACAGATTTAACTGAATTGCATAAAAAAAATGTTAAAATTAGAATTATTGGTAATAGAACTGGCATACCTAATGATATTATAAATCTAATAAATTCTTCAGAGGAATTAACAAGAAATAATAATGGTCTTTATTTACAAATTGCTTTTAATTATAGCGGAAGAGACGAATTGGTTAATGCTTTAAAAAAAATTGGTTTAGCTGTTAAATCTGGGGATATTGACCCATCCCATATCAATGAAGAAATTATAAATAGTAATTTATTTACTGCAGGTTTTCCTGAGCCAGATTTATTAATTAGAACTGGATCTGAAAAAAGGATTTCAAACTTTCTTCTATGGCAATTAGCCTACACAGAAATATTTTTCGATGATACATTGTGGCCCGACTTTAAAAAAGATAACCTAATATTAGCTATAAATGATTTTAAAAATAGATATAGAAGATTTGGAAGTATTAATAGGGATATAAAAAATGAATCTACCTGATGATCTTAGGATAAGATTTTTATCTTCTGTTGTCCTTTTATCTATTGTTATTTTTTCAATAGTAAAAGGTAACTTATATTTTACTTATTTTTTAATTGGGGCGTCTTTATTTATGATTTTTGAGTGGATGAGGCTTATTTCTAAGCAATATTGGATTTTAAGGGGCCTTATAGCATCATTTGGGCTAGTATTAATTTTATTATTAGACTCTATTGGCTCCTTAAGTGTAATTATATTTTTTCTTACCTTTTTACTTCTTATAATTTTTTCAAAATTGAGTGATAACAATTATAAAATGTCTTCTTTTGGATTTATTTATATTTCTTTGTCAATTATTTCTATTGAATGGTTAAGAAGCTCTAATGATGGATTACTATCTTTAACTATTATATTATCGACTATTTTTATAAGTGATATTTCTGCATATTTTTTTGGAAATATTTTAGGCGGCCCAAAGTTATTTAAAATTATCTCTCCCAATAAAACTCTTTCTGGTTTTATTTCTTCTATATTATTTGGAACAATGTGGTTTTTTTTAATTACATTAAATTTTTCAAGTTCATATAGTATAAAAAACCTCTATCTTGGTTTTGGTATTATCCTTTTATCAATAACCGGGGATTTGTTTGTTTCATTTTTAAAAAGAAAAGCAAAAATTAAAGATACAGGTATTTTTATTCCTGGCCATGGAGGTTTTCTAGATAGAGCTGATAGTATTCTACCAATTTTTTTCTTAATGCCATTATATTCAATTCTTTCTAATACTCTTGAAAATCCGTCTTTGATTTTAATAGGTTGATCATGAAGAGATCTATTTCAATATTTGGCGCAACTGGTTCTGTTGGAACAAGTACTTTAAATTTAATGAGACAAAAAAAGGACATGTTTGAAGTAATAGCAATAACTTGTAATGATAATATTGAAGGAATATCAAAACTAGCAAGTGAATTTAATCCAAAAATAGTAGCAATTAATAACAAAAAAAAACTGAGTGACCTAAAAAATAATGTTTCATCTGATATAAAATGTTTGGGAGGTCAAGAAGGAGTTATTGAAGCAGCTAGTTATAAAGCTGATATTTCTATTGCCTCAATAGTTGGTATAGCTGGATTAAGACCCCTTATTGAGTCAATTAAAAGTTCACAAATAATTGCCCTTGCAAATAAAGAATGTGTTGTTTCAGCTGGATCTCTAATTAAAAACTTATCTGATAATAATAATTGTAAAATAATTCCTATTGATAGTGAGCATAATGCAATATTTCAAATTTTAGATGGTAAATCTATAAAAGACGTTAATAAAATTTATTTAACTGCCTCTGGTGGGCCTTTCTACAATTTTTCAAAAAAAGATTTAAAACATATTAAACCTCAAGAGGCAATAAAACATCCAGTTTGGAAGATGGGTAAGAAAATATCTGTAGACTCTGCAACACTTATGAATAAAGGTTTAGAGATTATTGAAGCTCATCATTTATTCGAAATTCCATCTAAAGATATAGAGGTCATAATCCATAAACAATCTATAATTCATGGTCTAGTTTCTATGAAAAATGGATCTTTATTTGGATATTTTGGAAAACCGAGTATGTTAAACCCTATTGACCATGCTATATCTTGGCCTAATATAAAAGAAAATAATATTGATCCAATATCAATAAAAGACTTAAATAATTTGAGAGTAGATTTAGTTGATGAAGCAAATTATAAATCTTTATACCTATCTCGTATAGCTCTTGAAAAGGGTGGTTTTTATCCAGTTTTCCTTAATGCCGCCAATGAAATTGCTGTGGATGCTTTTCTAAAGAATAAAATACAATATTTAGATATTTTAGAAATCGTTGAGAAAGTTATAGAGGATATTGGACATTGTGAGAATAAATCATTAGAAACAATATCAGATATAGATGATATCTTTTTTGCTGATAACGAAGCTAGAAAAAAGACGTTAGAAAAATTAGAGGTGGGATTTTAAAAATGGAATTATTATTAAATTTGATTAGTTATATTCCTTACTTTTTTCAATATGTTTTTGCATTTGCAATTTTAATTACTGTAGTAGTTTTTGTTCATGAGATGGGTCACTATTTAGTTGGAAAATGGTGTGGTATTGGTGTAGAAACATTTTCTATTGGTATGGGTAAACAAATTTGGGGAAGATATGATAAGTCAGGTACCCTTTGGAGAGTTGCTTTATTTCCTGTAGGCGGTTATGTAAAATTTAAAGGTGATGAAGATTTATCAGGAAAAAGAGATAAAGAAGTATCAATAGAAGATAGTTCTAATTTCCACACAAAGTCAGTTTGGCAAAAAGTTGCAACAACCGCAGCAGGTCCTATATTTAACTTTATTTTAGCCATAATAGTTTTTGCAATGATCTTTATTTATAGAGGAGAAACAATAGTTGAACCTCTTGTAGGAGAGGTTATAGAAAATTCAGCGGCAAGCAATTCTGGTATTGAAAGAGGTGATCTAATAACCTCTATTAATGATAATGATATCAACTCTTTTAACGATATAAGAAATTATATTATGGAAAACCCAAGTGAAAATTTAAAAGTTAGAATTTTAAGAAATGGCTTTGATTTATCTCTTAATGTTAAGCCAATCATAGTTACTCAAAAAGATCGATTTGGTAATGAATATAGTATTGGTAGAATAGGTATTATTGCTGAACAAGATCCATCTTTTCATAAATTAAAAGAATATAATATTTTTTCAGGGCTAATTAGAGGAACACAAGAAACTTTTTCATTAATTTCAAAAATACTAAACTATCTTGGTCAGCTAATTATAGGAAGAGAATCGGTTGATCAAATGGGTGGGCCTATCAAGATTATACAGGTTTCGGGACAAGTTGCTGAGTATGGTTTTATACCTTTATTAGGTCTAATAGCTGCAATTTCTGTTAATCTTGGAGTAATAAATTTACTTCCTATACCCGTTCTTGATGGAGGCCATCTTTTATTTTATACATATGAGATTATTTTTGGAAAACCTATCAACCCTAAAGTTCAAGAATATGGAATGCAGATAGGTGTAAGTTTGTTAATTGCTCTTATGATTTTTGTTACGATTCTTGATATAAGTCGTTTATAAAAGAAAATTATATTTCTTGGAAAAAATANGAAAAATTTTAAATTATCTTTTTTAATGTATTTTATATTTTTTTCTTACTCTCTATCATTATCTGCTCAAGAAGAAATTCCAATAATTGAGGGAGTCCCTATAACTCAGAGTATCGAAAGAATATTATTTGTAGAAGTAAGAGGCTCTCAGAGAATAGAACCAGATACAATTCGATCATATATGACTATTAAACCAGGTGATTTATATAATGAAGAAATTGTTGACCAATCTCTCAAAATTTTATTCAATACCGGTTTATTTGCAGATGTTGCTATTAGGTATGAGAAATCTGGTTTGGTAGTTTTTGTTGTTGAAAACCCAATTATTAACAGAGTTGATTTTGAGGGTAATAAAGCTTTAAAGACTGATAAATTTGAGGAAGAAGTGGAATTAAGACCTAGATCTGTCTATACAAGATCTAAAGTACAAGCAGATGTTCAAAGACTAGTAGAATTGTATAGAAGATCTGGAAGATTTTCCTCAAAAATTGAACCTAAGGTTATAAGGCAACCACAAAATAGAGTTGATTTAATCTTTGAAATTAGTGAGGGGCCGACAACTGGTGTTTCTTCTATAAATTTTTTAGGTAATAAAAAATTTAAAGATAGAAAATTAAAAGGCAAGTTAGTTACTCAGGAGTCAAAATGGTGGAAATTTTTTTCATCAGANGATTCTTATGACCCTGATAAACTTGCATATGATAGAGAGCAATTAAGAACATTTTATTTAGATGAAGGCTATGCAGATTTTCAGGTTATTTCAGCTGTTGCAGAACTAACTAAAGACGGATCAAACTTTATCATTACTTATGTACTGGATGAAGGAATAGAATATGAGTTTGGAGAAGCCAGCATTAAAAGTAGCCTTCCAAATATGGATACTAACCTTTTATTACCATTAATTGATCATAGAAAGGGTAATAAATATAGGGCTACAGATATTGATTCTTCAATCGATAACATAACATTTGCTGTAGGAGAGGACGGCTATGCTTCTGCTGAAGTCAGACCCCGTGTTAAAAGAAATAAAGATGAGGCTATTATTGATATAGTTTACGTTATAGAGGAAGGTCCAAGGGTTTATATTGAAACTGTAAATATTAATCAAAATACTAGGACACGTGATGAGGTCATTAGAAGAGAGCTTAGAGTTCTTGAGGGAGATGCTTATAACAAGGTCTTAATTGATAGATCTGAAACAAAAATAAAATCTCTTGGTTATTTTAAAGAAGTTGAGGTAAATGTTAGACCTGGTTCAACTGAAGATAGAATGATAGTTGATTTTGATGTTGAAGAACAACCAACTGGAGAACTATCAATAGGAGCAGGTTTTTCCTCTGCTGAAAGTCTATTATTAGAGATAGGAATATCTGAAAGAAATCTTTTAGGCAGGGGTCAGTCAATTAAGTTTAATATTGCAAATTCCGAGAGAAGAAAACAGTTTGAGATAGGATTTACTCAACCATATTTTTTAGGACGAAGAATGTCAGCGGGGTTTGATATTTTTCATATAGATAATGATTACAGAAGATACTCTTCCTATAGATCTATGCAATCAGGTGCATCTATAAGAGCTGTATGGCCAATGTCTGATTTTTCAAATTTATCTGTTTTTTATCGATATTTTCAAGAAGAAGTTTCTAGTTATCTTTTTGATAGCGGTTATAATTTAGCTGATGATTATAATGCCGATAAATCAGAAATTGGTTACAGCTATGTAATCGATACACGTGATGATTATATAGACACTACTTCTGGTTGGACTTTTTCTTTTGGTCAAGATCTTGCAGGTCTTCTTGGTGATTCTGAGTATATTAGATCTACGACAGGAGGAAAGTATTATTATGAAATTGCACAAAATTGGGTTTTAAATATTGGTGCAAACGCCGGTTATGTTTATAACTACTCAAATAAAAAATTACGAATTAATGACCGTTTTTTTAAAGGTGGAACTACTTTCAGAGGTTTTGATAGGGCAGGAGTCGGTCCTAAGGAGTTAATTACTGATAGACCGCGTGGTGCTGAATTTTTCGCAATCGGAACTGTTGAATTAACTATTCNAATAGGTTTACCAGATGAATTTGGTCTAAAAACAGCTATTTTTTCTGATTTTGGTATTATTGGTAAAAACGATGATACTGATAGAGTTCTTAATAATCAACAAGCTCAACAGATTCTTTCCGATATAGATAGTCCATATTATGACCCAATTGCTGTGATTAATTCAGATTATAGTATTTTGAATGATGCATGCAGTATTGATAGTGTGGGTCTAAATGAAAAGTATGGTACCTTA
Source organism: Rhizobiales bacterium TMED168 (assembly GCA_002170885.2). The sequence continues at coordinate 34,785 of NHHR02000008.1, forward strand.
TGTACTAGATTTGTTGATGATGCAACTTTTAGAGCATCTCTTGGAATAACTTTAAATTGGAATTCTCCTTTTGGTCCTATCAGATTTGATATTGGCAGAGACATTGTTAGTGAAGATTATGATGATGCTAAATTCTTTAGATTTAGTGGAGGTACTAGATTTTAAGTTATAAAAATACTATTAGAGTTACTTGGTGTATTTTATTTTCAATTAGTGTATAGATTTCTTTTATGGTCTAATTGAAAAATAATTTTTTTTTGCATCATATATTTGGAGGAAAATATGAAAAAGTCACTTATTATTGCTGTTATAGCATTTGTTTTAGGACTATCAGCACCTGTTAATGCAGCTGAGGATGTATTGATTGTAAATTTACAGTACGTTGTTTCACAATCTAANTCTGGTGTTTCTCTTAGAAAGCAAAGTGAAGGTCTAAATAAAGAGGTTATTGAACTAAGGGATGAAGTTTCAAATGATCTTCAAGCTAAAGGAAAGAAACTAGAAGAAGATAAAACTCTTTTAGCTCCAGAAGTTTTTCAAGAAAGACTTAATTCTCTTCAAACTGAAGCAGAGAGCAAGCAACAAGAACTTCAAACTAAAGTTCAAAAAATTCAAGAAGCCATACAAAGGGCATCTGCCTCAATAGATTCTGTAATGAGCCCTATCCTGACTGAAATTGTAAATGAGAAAGGTGCTAAAATTCTTCTTGATAGACAGGCAATTTTATTTGGTGATCCCAAATTGGATATTTCTGCTGAAGTTGTTAAAAGATTAAATAAAAGACTCCCANNTATAAAGGTAACTATTTCTGACGAATAGGAATTATTTATATGAGTGACCCTAGATTTTTTAAAAATTCAGGACCTTTTAGCCTAAAAGAAATTAATAAATTTCTTGGAAAAAAAACAATTGATAATGAAATTAATGATAATCAGTTAATTGTTGATATTTCATCTTTAAACCTTGCTTCAAGCGATAATATTTGCTTCTTTCAGGATCTAAAATATAAGAATGATTTTTTGAATACTAAAGCTGGTTTTTGTATCATAAAAAAAGAACACAAGGATTTAGCACCTAAGAATTTAATTTTAATTTATTCAAAAAATCCTTATGAGGATTTTACAAAAATATCTCAAAAATTTTATCCCTCTGAGACTTTCCCAAAAAAAACAACAAACTTTATTTCCCACGATGGCGTTCATGAAACAGCAAACCTTGGTAAAAATGTTTTAGTTGAAAAGGGCGCTGTAATAGGATTGGATGCTTCAATAGGTGACAATACGACAATATCTTCTAACTCGGTTATAGGTAGTGGTGTAGAAATTGGTTCAGATTGTTACATTGGTTCCAACGTTAATATCACTCATTCAATATTGGGTGACAATAATATTATTCATCAAGGAACATCTATTGGTCAAGATGGTTTTGGATTTTCTATGTCTTCAGAAAAGCATGAAAAAATTCCTCAAGTTGGTAGAGTTATTATTGGTAATAATATAGAAATTGGTTCAAATTGTTCTATTGATAGAGGAAGTTTACAAGATACAATTATAAAAAGTGGAACAAAAATTGATAATTTAGTTCATATTGCTCATAATTGTATTATTGGAGAAAATTGTATTATTGCTGGAATGGTAGGTCTTGCAGGTTCAACTACTTTAGAAAATTTTGTTGTTATGGGTGCAAAATCTGGAGCAGTTGGTCACATAACAATTGGCAAGGGTTCTCAAATAGCAGCAAAAGCTGGGGTAAGCAAAACAATACCCCCCGGAAAAGTTTGGGCTGGCTTTCCAATAAGAGAATTAAATGTATGGAAAAAAGAAATTTCATCTTTAAGAAAAGTTTTAAAGGATAAAAAAAATGACAAAAGATAATAATTTTATAAATTCCAAAGAAATTCATAATTTAATTCCTCACAGATACCCTTTTTTATTAATTGATAGAATTGAGGATATTAATAAAACGCTAAGTTGTACCGGCATTAAAAATGTTACGATTAATGAACCATTTTTTCCAGGCCACTTTCCAGGTCATCCGATAATGCCGGGTGTTTTAATTATTGAAGCAATGGCACAAACTGCAAGTGCCTTAGTTGTTCATGGATATGAGGGTGATACTAAAGGTTTATCGGTCTACTTAATGAAAATTGATAACGCGAAATTTAGGAAACCAGTTCTTCCGGGTGATCAATTAAAAATGAAAATAGTTAAAGACAAAAATAAAGGTGATATTTGGCAATTTAATGGAAAAGCTTATGTTGAGGAAAATTTTGTTTCCGAGGCAACTATTACAGCTATGGTAGTTAGATTGAATGAGGTTTAATGATGGAATTTTTTCACCCCACCGCAATTATAGATAAATCATCAAATGTTCATCCAAAAGCAGAAATTGGACCATTTTGTATTGTAGGTCCTGATGTTGTGATTGAGGAGGATGTAAAGTTATTATCAAATGTTATTATTCAAAAAAATACAAAGATTGGATCAGGAACTAAAATTTGGCCCTTTACTGTTTTAGGCGGTGATCCTCAAGATTTAAAGTTTAATGGTGAAAAAGGTAGCTTAATAATTGGAAAAAATAATAATATTCGAGAACATGTTACTATGCATTTTGGAACAGAATCAGGTGGATTAGAAACTATAGTTGGTGATAATAATTTATTTATGGCCGGGGCTCATATAGCTCATGATTGCAATATTGGGAATAACTGCGTATTAGCAAATAATGTTATGATTGCTGGGCATGTTCATATAGGTGATTGGGCTATTTTAGGTGGTTTGTCAGCGGTTCATCAGTGGACAAGGATTGGTTCTCATTCTTTTCTAGGAGGTTTTTCTGCACTAACTAAGGACCTTATTCCTTATGGATTAGCAGTTGGGAATAGAGCTTCTTTAGAAGGTTTAAATCTAACTGGTCTTAGGAGAAGAAATTTTAATAATGAAGATATAAAAAAAGTAAAAAAAGCATACTCTATTTTATTTGATAGCGAGGAAAGTGAGTTTAAAAAAAGAATTGAAATACTTAAATCTGAAAAAATTAACTCTTCAGTAGTTGATGAATTAATTAATTTTATTACACAAAAGAGAAATAGAAGTTACTGTCTACCAGAAGGTTCATAATGTCTGATGAAAGAATTGGAATATATGCTGGTAGNGGTATACTTCCTGTTAAAGTTGCCGAAAGTATTATAAAACTTGAAAAAAAAGTTTTCTTAATAGGAATTAAAAATTTAGCTAATAAAGATATTGAAAAATTTCCTCATAAGTGGATGCGATTTGGGCAAATTGGCCTGGCAATGAAAACTTTAAGAAAGAATAATTGCACTAAGTTAGTAATTATTGGCGGAGCAAATATCCCAAATTTTTTTTTTTCTATTTCCTGATTTTACTGGTTTAAAACTATTTTATTTATTGTTTAAGATTAGAAAAAAAGGCGATGCTAAAATAATTAAAACAATAATTAGTTATATTGAAACTAGAATTAATATAAAAATAGTTGGCGCAGATATATTTTTAGAAGATATTCTAATGACTAACGGAATTTTAACGAAGTCTAAAATTAGTGATTCTAATTTTAGAGATATTGATCTAGCAATAAAAACTTGTAAAAAAATTGGAAATGACGATTTAGGCCAGGCATGTATAGTCTCTAATGGAGAGGTAATAATTACTGAAGATATAAATGGTACAGATTACATGCTTTATAAAGCTATTAAAAATAAAAAAGAAGAAGCCAGAGGAGGTTTTTTGATTAAAATATTAAAACCGATTCAAGATCCTAGGGTTGACCTTCCAACAGTTGGTATCAATACCCTTAAACTTATAAAGGAACTAGGTCTAAACGGTATTATTCTTGAAAATAGAAAGGCCTTTTTAGTAGACAAAGAAAATATGATTAAATATGCAGATAAAAATAATTTATTTATTTTTGGTATTTAGAGTTTAATAAATTGAATAAAGATAAATTAATATACATTGTTGCAGGAGAGCCCTCTGGAGATTTTATAGGTGGGCAATTAATATCAAAACTATCTGAAAAAAAATCTAATCTAAGATTTTATGGGGTGGGGGGTATTAATATGGAAAATCATAACTTTAAATCTCTTTTTCCTATCAGCGAACTTTCAGTTATGGGTATTCTTCCTGTTTTACTTAAAATTAATAGCCTTTTTAGAAGGATTAATAATGTTGTTGAAGACATAATTGATAAAGAACCAGATATAGTAGTTTTAATAGATAGTCCTGATTTTAATCATAGAGTGGCAAAGAGATTGAAAAAAAAGTCCTTTCAGTCACCCGTGATATGTTACGTTGCTCCATCTGCATGGGCGTGGAGGGAGAATAGGGTTAAGTCAATGACTACAGACTTTGATCATTTATTTTGTCTTCTTCCATTTGAAAGGGATTTTTTTACACATCGTGGTTTAAAAACAACTTATGTAGGTCATCCTGTAATTCCCAAAATATTAACTAACAATAATAAAGAAAGCTTCAGAGAAATTTATAATATTAAAAAAAAACCGATTCTTGTTTTTCTTCCAGGCAGTAGGGTGTCCGAAATTAAGAGACATATCAAGCCATTTAAAGATGCTTTTAATGAAATAAAGAAAAAAATTCCTGATATTATTCTTGCAATACCAATACATAGAAAGAATAAGAGCTTAATAGAGAGGGAGTTTAAGAATTCAATAATTGTCTTAAGTGAAAAAGAAAAATTTTTATTATTTAAAGATGCAAATGTTGCATGTGCATCATCTGGAACAGTTACATTGGAGCTTGGTTTATCTTTATTACCAATGTTAGTAATTTATAAGTTGGATTTTTTAACATGGTCTATCGTAAGAAGACTTGCTAAAGTTAGATTTATTTCATTAATAAATCTTGTATTGAATAAAAATTCTGTAACAGAATTAATACAAAATAAATGTAATAAAAATAATATTTATCAATCATTACTAGGGTTATTTTTTGATAAAGAAATTTTAGATAAGCAAATTAATGATCTAAAGAATTTTAGAAAAATTATTCTTAGTGATAANGATGATCCAACTGAGAAAGCTGCAAAAAAGATTTTAGAATTTATAGAAAAATAAATTATCTATCATTAATGTCTTGGTAATTTCTTCCTGGATTACCTACATAAAGTTGTCTTGGTCTGCCAATTCTTTGACTTTTATCTTTTACCATTTCATCCCATTGTGAAACCCAGCCTACAGTTCTACCTACGGCAAAAAGAACTGTAAACATTTCCATAGGAAAACCCATAGCCTTCATAACTATACCTGAATAAAAATCAACATTTGGATATAATTTTTTTTCTACGAAATATTCATCTTCAAGTGCAATTCTTTCTAGTTCCATGGCTATAGCAAGTTTAGGATCATCTTTGAGACCAAGATGATCTAAAAGTTCGTGACAAGTCTTTTGCATAACTTTTGCTCTAGGGTCATAATTTTTATAAACTCTGTGTCCAAAGCCCATAAGCCTAAAAGGATCATTTTTATCTTTAGCTTTATTTATATAATCAGGGATATTTTTTATATCCCCAATCTCATCAAGCATTCTTAGGCAAGCTTCATTTGCTCCACCATGAGCAGGACCCCATAAACATGCAATACCAGAAGCTATACATGCAAAAGGGTTTGCTCCTGAAGATCCAGCAAGCCTAACAGTTGATGTTGAGGCATTTTGCTCATGATCAGCGTGTAAAATAAGTATTTTATCCATAGCTTTTGACATAGTTTCGTCTACGCCCTTATCTTCAGTTGGAACTCCAAAACACATATTAAGAAAATTTGATGCGTAACTAAGATCATTTTTAGGATAAATAGCAGGCTGGCCCAATGAGTGTTTATATGTCATTGCTGCAAGTGTTGGCATTTTAGCAATTAATCTATTACAGGCTATTTTCCTTTGCTCAGGGTCATTAACATCTGTTGAGTCATGGTAAAAAGCAGATAAAGCTCCAACAACTCCACACATTATTGCCATTGGATGAGCATCGGGTCTAAAACCACCAAAAAATCTATTTAATTGCTCATGAACCATAGTATGATTTGTTATAATACTATCAAACTCTTCATACTCATCTTTATTTGGAAGTTCACCATTTAGTAACAAATAACATGTCTCTAAATAATTACCTTTTTCTGCTAATTGTTCTATTGGGTAACCTCTATATAGAAGTGTACCTTCCTCACCATCAATATAAGTTATTGTTGACTTACAGCTTGCAGTAGACGTAAATCCAGGATCATAGGTAAATTTGCCAGTATCAGAGTAAAGCTTTGAAATATCTATTACATCTGGCCCAATTGTTCCCTCAGCAATATTATAGTTTATCTCATTTTTATTTAATTTTAACTTAGCATTTTCAGAGTTTTTATCTGACATAATTTAATCCTTTGTAATATCTTCAATACGTTTTAATACTTCATCTTTTCCTAAACAATCAAGAACATTATAAATGCCAGGTGAACTTAAAGTTCCGGTTAGCACAGCTCTTAAAGGTATGGCTATATCCTTAAATTTCAAACCTTTAGAAGATGAAAAATCTTTTAATAACTGTTCTATATTATTAATATCCCAGGGATCAAGGCTTTCTATATTTTTTTTAATATCAGATAGATAATTTTTTGAATCAATTGTAATAACTTTTAATGCATTTTCATTTAATTTTATGGGTCTTTTTTGAAAAATAAAATCTAGAGACTCAATTATCTCATTAACTGTTTTAGCCCTAATCTTTACTTCCGGTAAAATTTTTAAAATTGATTTCTCATAATTATCAACTTGATTATTTTTTAATTTAAGAAAATTGAATAATTCTTTATCTTTTTTATTTTTGATATAATAGTTATTTATACTTTTTAATTTTTCTATGCTTAACCTTGAGGGTGACTTACCGATATTTTTAAGGTTGAAAAGTTTAATCATTTCGTCTTCAGTAAATATTTCTTTATCGCCGTAACTCCAACCCAATCTTAATAAATAATTTTTAATGGCATCAGGAAGAAACCCGTTTTTTTCATAATAATCTATTCCTAACGCGCCATGACGCTTTGATAATTTAGAACCATCATCTCCATGAATAAGTGGAATATGAGAAAAGTTTGGAATTTTCCAATTTAAAGCCTCATAGATCTGTATCTGTTTAGCTGAATTACTTAAATGATCATCGCCTCTAATTATGTGTGAAACCATCATATCATGATCATCAACTACGGCAGATAACATGTAAGTTGGTGAACCATCGGACCTTAAAATAATAAAATCTTCCAAATTAATATTTTGAAAAATTACTGTACCTTGAACTTTGTCATTTACAAAAGTTTTGCCTTTTTGGTTAGATTTAAACCTTACTGTATATGGCTTTCCTTCCTCGACTTTTGTAGGTTCTTTATTTCTCCATAATCCGTTATAATTAACTTGTGAAGCATTTTTTTTTGCATTTTCTCGCATTAAACTTAGTTCTTCTTCTGAAGCCCAGCACCTGTAAGCTTTACCGTTATCCAATAGTTTTTTTGCAATTTNTTTATGTCTATTGATGTTTTTATTTTGAAATATTGGTGAATCGTCAAAGTTTAAACCAAGCCAGTCTAGTCCTTCAAGAATTATGTCTATAGCTTCTTTAGTAGATCTTTTTTGATCAGTGTCTTCTATTCTTAGAAGAAACTTACCATTATTTTTTTTTGCATAAAGCCAATTATAAAGAGCGGTTCTAACACCTCCAATATGTAAATAACCTGTTGGAGATGGAGCAAAACGAGTTACTACTTCAATTTTATTGTTCACGATAACTAAATTCCAGACTTTTCTATAGATACAATTCTTTAGGAAAAATCTCTATTATTCAAGTAAATAAAATGATGAGTTAATAAGACCTTAATATACCAACTAAAGTACCCTGAACCTGCACTCTATCTGGCCCATATATTTTAGTTTCGTAGGCACTATTTGCCGGCTCTAAAGCAATAGTTTCACCTTTTTTTCTCAGTCTCTTTAGGGTTGCTTCTTCACCATCGATTAAAGCTACAATTATTTCACCTGAAAAAGCATCGTTAGCTTTTTTGATTATAGCTGTATCTCCATCTAAAATACCAGCACCAATCATTGAGTCACCTTCAATTTCAAGGGCATAATGTTCTCCGGATCCAACCATATGGTTTGGAACAGATATCTTATTTTTTTCATACTCAATTGCCGCTATAGGTGTTCCTGCGGCAATTTTTCCCATCATTTTTAATTCAAATGTTTCTTCAAAAAATTCGTTTTTACTTTTTTCTTTTGTTCCTTCTATTAATTCAGGATTGAAATTTCCTTTATTATTAGAAGAAGAAGCTGAAGGAAGTTTTGTTACTTCAATTGCTCTTGCTCTATGAGGCAATCTTCTAATAAAACCTCTTTCCTCTAAGGCATTAATTAAACGATGAATACCTGATTTTGATCTAAGATCTAATGCTTCTTTCATTTCCTCATAAGAGGGGGCAACACCTGATTCCCTCAAATTTTGGTTTATATATATTAAAAGTTCATTTTGTTTCTTTGTTAGCATTTTTAAAATCCTTATTTCTATTCAAATTTAAGAACTAAAGTAGAACGATGTTTTACTTTTGTTCTCTATTTTCGTCAAGTACTATTAAGATTTAGTTCAGAATGATAGCTTTTACTAAAGAATTTTTTTTTATTTTTCTAGCATTAGGTTCTCTAATAATAAGGATATTTGCTTTTGAATATGATGATAAGGATGAACTGTCTTGATTTGAAATTGGCATCGCAATTATTTGATTATTTTTATTTTTTGACATGTACCCCCTTATATAACTCTCTCTCCATCCATTCTTTGACAAGTCTTTTCCTAGGGGTAGATGAAAAATTTTCTCAATATAATTGTAATTTTGAAGTTTGTAGATAGATTGTTTTAAAAATAATTGTGCACAGACCATTGAAGAGACAGGGTTTCCAGGTAAACCAAGTATTGGTTTATTTTTTAAAATACCAAACATAAGAGGTTTTCCAGGTTTCATTTTTATTTTCCAAAAATTAAGTCCAAAATTCATTTCACTTAATGATTTATGAACTAAATCATAGTCGCCAACTGAAGCTCCCCCAATAGTGATAATCATGTCACAAGCTAAACCTTTCTTTATTTTTGTTTTTAGTGAATATGTTGTATCCTTTGCTATTCCTAGGTCTACAGCTTCACCACCCCAGGTATTTATTAAAGACATTATTGACGGTTTTGTGGATGCAGGTTGTTTAATTTCTAGATTTTTGTTTCCTGGTTCAAATAATTCATTACCATTTGCAATAACTCCTACCTTTGGTTTCTTATAAACATCAATGGTTTTATAATTCATTGCCCCAGCAAATGCTATTTTCCCAGAGTCCATAAGTGAAGATTTTAATAAGCATTGATCACTTTGAAAAAAATCCTCACCTCTTTTTCTTATGTAGTTTTCAAAATTTTCTTTTTTTATTAGAACTTTATCTTTGCTTGATACACAATTTTCTTGCAAAATAACTTTATCACAACCTTCAGGCAGAAATGATCCTGTAAATACTCTTACTGCTTGATTTTTTTTTAATATAAATTTATTTTCGTCACCTGCTTTTGTTTCACCTAAAATATCAAGATCTATTGGTAAATCCTTTAAAAATTTTTTTTTAATTGCATAACCATCCATGGCGGAAGTATTAAATGCAGGCTGAGTTCTTTTTGCTTTAATGGATTTAGCTAAGATTCTATTATAGCTATCCTCAGTGTTTACTTTTTCAGTTTTATTTATTGGCTTTATAGATTTTAAAATTCTTTTTTTTGCATCTTTTACTGAAATGGGACTATTTTCTTTTCCAATCACCAGATTTACCCCCACTTTTTTCTAAAAGTTGAATATTTAATATAAAGGCACTTTTATCTAATCCCTTTAACATATCGTAAATAGTTAGGCATGATACAGAAACAGCTGTTAATGCTTCCATTTCAACACCAGTTTTCCCATGACACTTAATTGTGCTTAAAACATAAATATCATTCTTAATTAATTTAATATCTATTTTTGCATGAGAAATAGGTAAGCTATGGCAAAGAGGTATTAATTCTGAAGTCTTCTTTGCGGCCATAATACCTGCAAATCTGGCCGTACCGAAAAGATCTCCTTTTGGTAGATTATTTTTTTTTATCTTTTTAATTGTAGCTTCACTAACTCTTACATATCCCTCAGCAATAGCACATCTTTTTGATATTTCTTTTTCACCCACATTGACCATATGAGCTTCACCTTTATTATTTAAATGGTTGATCTTATTCATTATTTACCCTTATTGACTAGGTCTTTGAGGTCTTGACTTATATTTTTTGATTTCATCAGACTTTCTCCTATCAAAAAATTATTAATATTTTCTTTTTCGAGGAAGTTAATATCTTTTGGAGACTCTATTCCAGACTCACTAATTATCAAAATATTTTTGGGAATAACTTTTTTAATCTCAATACTATTGTTTATATTTGTTTCAAAGTTTTCAAGATTTCTATTATTTATACCTATTAAACTAGGATTAAACTTTAATGCCCTAATAACCTCTTCTTTTGAATGAACCTCGAATATAATACTCATCTTCAAATCTCTCGCTGTATTTACAAGAATATCAATTTCTTTATCATTTAATATCTTCATTATAATTAAAATACAGTCTGATCCCCAACATCTAGACTCATATATTTGATACTTATCAATTATAAAGTCTTTCCTTAAAATCGGTATTTTTACTAATTTTCTAATATCTTTGAGATATTTTGGTAATCCTTGAAAAGATGGAGTATCGGTTAAAATTGATAAACATGCAGCGCCACCTTTAATATATTCATTTGCTATTTCAATATGATCGAAATCTTTTCTTATTATTCCTTTTGAAGGACTTGCTTTTTTAATTTCAGCTATTATACCTGCTTTCCCAATTTTATTTTTTTCTTCAAGTTCTTTTTTAAAATTAATAACAGGAGTTGCTTTAGATATTATTTTTTGAAGATCTTTAAATGATAAATTTTTTTTACAATTTTCAACTTCTAATTTTTTATAATCTACGATCTTTTCCAAAATATTTTTCATGAGTTTGATACCTGAACTAAATTTTTTAGAGCATTTTTTGCATTTCCATTATCTATCGAATTTTTTGAAACAGAAATTCCATCCAAAAAGTTTCTAACCTTATTATCCACATACAAAGCAGCAGCAGAATTTAATAATACTATATCTCTATAAGGACCTCTTTCGCCTTCCAGAAGTAGAATAATTTTTTTTGCATTTTGCTTAGGATCTCCACCGATTAAGTCATTAGTTTTTGATAGTTTTAATCCTAAGTCCTTAGGATTAATTTTATAAGATACAATATTACCCTCATTTAGTTCGGTTACATTTGATATTCCGGTTGTTGTTAGCTCATCAAACCCATCTGATCCATTTACTAATAAAGCTCGTTGCGACCCAAGATTTTTGAGTGTTTCAGCCATTGGTTTAAGCCATTTTTTATCAAAAACTCCAATTAACTGTTTTTTTACATTTGCTGGGTTTGACAATGGTCCAAGAATATTAAAAATTGTTCTTACACCTAGCTTCTGTCTTACAGGTCCAACATATTTCATCGCAGGGTGATGATTGGGGGCAAACATAAATCCTATATTAGCCCTTTCCATACACTTAGTTATTTTTTTGGGTTCTATATCAAGTTTTACTCCTAATTCTTCAAGAACCTGAGATGAGCCAGATTTTGATGACAAAGATCTATTTCCATGTTTTGCAATAATTGATCCAGCTCCAGCAGCAACTAATGAAGCAGCTGTAGAAACATTATATTTTCCTGAACCACTCCCTCCAGTTCCACAAGTGTCAATTGCACTATTTGGCGCTGAAACTTTCAGTGATTTTTCTCTCATTACTCTAGTTGCAGCTATAATTTCTTCAATTTTTTCTCCTCTATTCCTTAAACCAAGAAGAAATTTTTCTATTTGCCTTTCGTTTGCCTTACCCTCTAAAATATAATTAAAAGAAAAATAACTATCCTGGTTTGATAAACCTTCTTTTTGGTGGATTTTAGATAATATTTTATTAAAATCTGTCATTTAAAGGCCTATAAAATTTTCAAGTATTACATGTCCATAATCTGTAGCAATACTTTCTGGATGAAATTGTATACCTTCAATCCTAGATTTCTTGTGTCTAATACCCATAATTATACCATTATTAGTTTGTGCAGATATTTCTATATTATTAGGTAAATTTTCTTTTGATACAACAAGTGAATGATATCTAGTTGCCTTAAAGTCTTTAGGTATACCTTTAAAAATTGTTTTCTGATCATTAAGGATATGATCTGTTTTTCCATGTATTATTTCGTTGCATCTAATTACATCACCTCCCAGAGCTTGAGCGATTGATTGATGGCCCAAACAAACACCCAAGAGAGGAATATCATTTTTTATTGCTGCACTTACAAGATCCATTGATATTCCAGCCGAACTTGGATCACATGGCCCAGGTGATATAACTATTTGGCTGGGATTTAATTTAATTACATCAAAAACAGAAATTTTATCATTCCTATAAACCTCTGTATTACAGCCAAGGTCTCCTAGAAAATGATAAAGATTCCACGTAAAGCTATCATAATTATCTATTAATACTATCATTTACTTAATATTTCTCTCGATGGCATCTTTTGCAGCGGAAAAAAGTGCCTGAGACTTATTGACTGTTTCATTATACTCATACTCCTCGTCTGAGTCATAAACAACTCCTCCACCTGCCTGAACATACATTATTTCATCTTTTATAATCGCAGTTCTTAGAGCTATCGCTGTATCCATATCACCGTTTGAAGAAAAATATCCTATAGCTCCAGCATAGATACCTCTTTTTTCTTTTTCTAATTCGTCAATTATCTCCATGGCTCTTATTTTTGGCGCACCAGAGACAGTTCCCGCTGGAAAACCAGCTGATAAAGAAGATATTTCATCATCACTATCTTTTAATTCTCCTTCTACCGTTGATGCAATATGTAATAGATGAGATGTTTCTTGAATACTAAATGGATTTTTAACATTAACAGTTCCTATTTTTGAAACTTTTCCAACATCATTTCTCCCTAGGTCTAATAGCATTAAATGTTCTGCTCTTTCTTTTGGATCAGACAAAAGTTCTTTAGCAAGCTCTCTATTAGAACCTTCTCTTTTTAATCTAGTACCAGCTATTGGCTTAATAGTAATTTTTCTTTTTTCTTTTTTTACAAGTGTTTCTGGACTTGATCCAACAATATAGAAATCTTTTAAATCAAGATAATACATATAGGGTGAAGGATTAATATTTCTCAGAGATTTATATAATTCAAATGGAGAAATTTTAAATGGAGAAAAAAATCTCTGACTGGGTACAACCTGAAATATATCACCTGCAATTATATAATCACGTGCCNTTTTAACCATTTCAAAGTACTCCTCTTTAGAGGTATTTGATTTAGGTTTTTCAAGCAAAGATTGTTCTTTTTGGAGTTTTTCTGACACTTCATCTTTTTCTAATTTATTAAAAAGATCAGTTAAACAACTTTCTGCAATTTGCATGCTTTCTTCTGCAGAAACCCCCTTATCTGGCCTCGAAAAAGTTATCAGAAAAATATCATTTGTTTTATTGTCAAAGACTATAATTGAGGAAGGCCTGAGAAGAATTGAATCAGGTAAATTTAATGGATCTTTATTTTGATTAGGGAGTTGTTCTATATTTCTGATAAAATCATAACCTATATAACCAAATATACCGGAAGCAATAGATGGATATTTTTCTGAAAATTCAAAAATATTTTCATTAATAAAATTTCTAATTGTAGAAATTATATTTCCTTCGCCTCTTATTTTTTCAATCCCAAATTCTTCAACTGTTACTTTTTGATCCTTAATTCTTAGAATTTTATCAGGATTTAAACCTATTATAGAGTATCTACCTTTTTCCTCACCATCCTCTAGGGACTCAAAAAGAAAAGAGTTATCAGTTTCTTCTGTTACTTTTAAAAAAGCAGATATTATGGTTTCTTTTTTATTAACAATTTTACTGCTAATAATTTGAGTTTTATTTTCTTGATATTTTTTTTTAAATTCAACGAAGTTTTGTTCAATTATGATTTTTTTCATTTTCTTAGAACGTTCCTTCGGCCTCTTGAGTTTCAAATAGCAAATTTAGTCTATTTAAAAATATTTCTGATGAAAGTTCCTTTTGATGTTGCTCTGCAAGAGAAATAATTAAATTATTTTCAAGTCTAGATTTATTAACCTCATCAATAGCTTCCATTCTATCTTGTGTTTTTTCCAGTAAAAAAGTGTCAGTTATTATACCCATAATTACACTGTTTCCAACTGCTGCATTTATTATAAAAGAGGAGCCTTTTTGAGTTTTGAATATTTTTTCCAAACCTTTTTCAGAGAAAATTTCATTTGTGGAAGATCGACTTAAATCACTACTTTTTGCAATTGCTAAATTATTTTCATTGGAAATAAATTCAAGATTATTATTATAATTTTTTAGCTTTTTAAATATTTCTTGAGATTTGATCTTCATTAAATCTATAGACCTATTTTCTAATATAATATTTTTTATATCTATTGAAACTTTATCAATTGGGATTTGTTTGGGGTAAATTATATTATCTATTCTATAAAAACTTAAATTACCTTCACTATCTTCGAAAGGTTCTAAATCATCGTTAATATCATTAGAAAATATCAAACCAATTAATTCATCAAGGGATTGATTTGTAACCATTGAGCCATCATCTTTTTGGCCAATATCATTAACGTTATTATAGTTATTTATCAATAAACTTTTTTCTAAAGCAATTTCCTCAAGTGTATTACCATTTGCTCTTAAATCCTCAATTTCAGCATATAATTCATAAATTTTATCTTTACCTTTTTCTCTTTGAAGATCATTTATTATTTGATTTTTAATTTCCTCAATTTTAACTTCTTTCTCAGAAATTATCTCATTTACATACAACAGTGACGGACCAAAAGGGCTTTCGATAGGGCCAATTAGTTTTTTTAAAGGCGCATCAAAAGCTGCTTTAGAAACATTTTCAGATATACCTTCTTCAATTTTAACGAGGCCTTGATCTACGTCTGAGACCTCTAAATTTCTATTTTTTAAAGTATTCTCTATATCAGCATTAGAATTAAAATCTTTAATAGCTTTTAAAGANTCTTCATTAGATAAATATGGAATAAGATAGTATGAACGTTTTTCAGGTTCATAATAATCATATTTATTATCTTCATAAAAAGTTTCAACCTCTTTATCATTAATGACTTCTGTTTTTGCAATATCTGAAACATTTAATGATATAATTGAAAAATCTCTTTTTTCTTGAGTTTGATAGAGATTTATATTTTTATTATAAAAATCTTCTATTTCTTTATCACTAACTTTATCGTTTTTAGAAAATTCTTCAGGGCTGATTACAATATAATCAACATTTCTTCTTTCATATTGATATTTAAATAACAAATCATTTAAAGGACTAGGCGAGTTAATATTCTCAAAAATTGATTTATATAACTGAGATAATACATGGCTATCTCTTTCCATATCAAGAAAACTATTTTCAGTTAAACCATTTTGTCTTAAAATTTGTTCGAAATTAATTCTGTCAAATTGATTAAAGGCATTTTTAAAGGCATTTGTTTTTAAAATTCTTTTCCTTATTGCACTATCTGACGCAATTAGTCCCATTTCATCAGATGCAGCACTAGAGGAAAGCTCTACCAAAGATCTATCTAGTATCTGATAGTGAAGACCAGAATTAACTGCCTCTTCAGTTGTAACAAGTCTTTCGAGTTGATTAGAAATTCTATTAACCTCTCTATTAAATTTAAAAAGATAATTTTGGGAGTCCAATTCTCTATTTCCAATTTTGGCTAAGATATTGGCATTATAACCACGAAATATATCTCCAACCCCCCAAATAGAAAACGCAAAGACTAAAAGAATTATTAATGCAATACCTAGGGGCCCAGTTGCATTTTTTCTTAAAAAATCTAACATTTTTTATTAACCTCAAAATATTTTACTAAAATTTCCTGCATAGTGTATCTTTGATTAACAAAAGGCAAGATTTTGCTATAAACTTTATAAAAATNTTATATTAAAAAATCTATTCTTTAATCATCTTTGGGAGGATTTCAAATGAAAAAAAATAAGAAATTACTTATTGCAGGAAATTGGAAAATGAATGGATTTAAGAAGAGTTCATTAATGATATTAAATCTTGTTAAATATATAAAAAACAAAAAATTTCAAAATACTGATATTTTAATTTGTCCACCTTTTACAATTGCAGATAAATTATCTACAATGGCAAAAAATTCTTCCTTAATGATAGGTGCTCAGAATTGTTCTGATAAAGAGTCTGGAGCTTTTACAGGTGAAATATCTCCAAAAATGTTATTAGACATTAACCTTGATATGGTTATTTTAGGCCACTCTGAGAGAAGAGAATTATATAATGAGACAAATGATATTGTTAAATTAAAGTCAAAAAACGCATTAAAAAATAATTTAAAAGTAATTATTTGTGTTGGCGAAAGTTTATCNCAGAAAAAAAATGGAAAAACATTAAGGGTTATTGGAGAACAATTAAAAAAATCTCTTCCTGAAAAAATATCATCAAATAATTTAGTTATAGCGTATGAGCCTTTATGGGCAATAGGTAGTGGCTTAATACCTATTAATGAGGAAATTTATAAAGTACATAAATATATTTCTCAAAAACTTTTTGAAAAGTATGGGATTAAAGGAAAAAGAATTAAAATTTTATATGGCGGATCTGTTAATAAGAAAAATGCTGAAGATATTTTATCAATAGATTTTGTTAATGGTGCTTTAATTGGGGGAGCAAGTTTAAATTATGAGGATTTTAAATCTATTTTAGATTTTTGTAATTAAGAAGTTTGAATTATTATGTTTCTTCGTATAAAAGCTTAATTCAATAAGAGAGGGATTATGAATACTTTTATTTTGGTTATACATTTAATTGTTGCTGTAACATTAATAGCCCTTGTTCTTCTTCAAAGATCAGAGGGTGGAGGCCTTGTTGGTGGTACTGGTGATTTTATGTCTAGTAGATCAGCTGGAAACATTTTAACGAGACTAACATCAATTTTTGGAGTAATCTTTTTTTCTACAAGTTTACTTTTGGCTCTTTTATCAAGTGTTAAAGATTCTGATTCCATTGTTAATGATATTAATCAGGTTGAAATAATTGACGAAATTGAAGAAATTGATCTAAACAATTTACCAGATTTAAATTAAAATTTTTCAACACTTCCATTAATTAATTATATTGGCTATATTGTCATTCCATGACACGGTATATTTTCATTACTGGTGGTGTGGCATCCTCTCTAGGAAAAGGTATAGCATCCGCAACCCTTGGTGCGCTTTTACAGGCTAGGGGATATTCTGTAAAATTAAGAAAATTAGATCCTTACTTAAATGTTGATCCTGGAACAATGAGTCCGTTCCAACACGGTGAGGTTTTCGTTACTGAAGATGGCACTGAAACTGATCTTGATCTTGGTCATTATGAGAGATTTACCGATGTTAATTCATCTGTAGAAGATAATATTACAACTGGTCAAATATATAATAAAGTTATAGAAAGGGAGAGAAAAGGTGATTATCTCGGGGGTACAGTACAAATAATTCCTCATGTAACAGATCAAATTAAAGAATTTGTTTTAAATAATAATAAAAATGTAGATTTTTGTTTATGTGAAATTGGCGGAACTGTTGGTGATATTGAGGGTTTACCTTTTTTTGAGGCAATAAGACAACTCGGTAATGAACTTCTTGAAAATAAAACTTGTTTTATTCATTTAACATTAGTTCCTTATATTGGAGCTGCAGGTGAAATAAAGACTAAACCTACTCAACATTCAGTAAAAGAATTAAGATCNATCGGAATTCAGCCAGATGTATTGCTTTGCAGAAGCGAAAAACGAATTAATCAGTCAGATATTAAAAAAATATCAGTATTTTGCAATGTTTCAGAAAAATCAGTCATTCAAGCAACTGATGTAAAAACTATATATGAAATACCAAAAATATATATGCAAAATGGATTTGATAGAGAAGTTTTGATGTCTATGGGAATAAAAAATCCAAAAAAAATAAATTTAAGAAAATGGAACAAAGTATTAGATAGTATTAACCATCCTCAAGGTGAGGTAAATATTGGTGTAGTTGGAAAATATATTGGTTTAAAGGATGCATATAAGTCTTTATCAGAAGCTCTTTCTCATGGTGGAATAGCAAATAATGTGAAAGTAAAAATTCATTGGATAGACTCTGAAAAAATTAAAACAAAAAGAGATACTAAAATTTTAAATAAATTATCAGGAATTCTTATACCAGGTGGCTTTGGTAAAAGAGGATCTGAAGGTAAAATTTTGGCAATTAATTATGCTAGGACTAATAAAATTCCTTTTTTTGGTATTTGTTTTGGTATGCAATTAGCGGTTATTGAGGTGGCTAGAAATATGGCAAAAATTAAGAATGCAAATTCCTCTGAGTTAAGTAATACAAAAAATCCTGTAATTGGGTTAATGACAGAATGGTTAAAAAATGAAAAGAAATACATTAGAGATGATAATAGTGAATATGGAGGTACTATGAGATTAGGATCTTATCCTGCAGTCTTAGATAAAAATTCACTTTCTTTTAAAATATATAAATCAAAGAAAATTCATGAGAGACATAGACATCGTTATGAAGTAAATATAAATTATCAAGATATGCTTGAAAAAATTGGATTGAGCTTTACTGGTATTTCTCCTGATGGACTATTACCAGAGATAGTTGAAATAAAAAAACATCCTTGGTTTATTGGTGTTCAGTTTCATCCTGAATTAAAGTCTAGGCCTTTTAATCCCCATCCTTTATTTGCTTCATTTATTAAAGCTTCTTTCGACAAAAGGAAGAAATATAAATGAAAATAAATTTTAAAAATATACAAGTTTCTAATAATTTACCAATTTCAATTATAGCTGGATTAAATGTTTTTGAAGATTTAGAAATGGCATATTCTGTTGCTTNAAAACTTAAAGAAATAACTGAAAAATTAAATCTGCCATTTATTTTTAAAGCTTCTTTTGATAAAGCAAATAGATCATCAGTTAAATCATATAGAGGGCCTGGACTAGATATTGGTATGAAAAATTTTAGTGAAATTAAAAAAACATTAAATATTCCTATAATTACTGATATTCACGAAATTAACCAAGTTGAAAAAGTTTCAGAAGTAGTGGATATAATACAAATTCCAGCTTTTTTATGCAGGCAAACTGATTTAATAAAGGCTGCTTGTGAGACAAAAATACCTTTAAATATTAAAAAGGGGCAATTTTTATCTCCAGGTCAAATGATAAACATTATAGAAAAGTGCCACTCTTTTGGTAATGAAAATATAATGCTTTGTGAACGAGGATCATCTTTTGGGTATAATAATCTAATTGTTGATTTTTTAGGTGTTTCAGATTTAAAAAATTTTAATAAACCTGTTATTTTAGATGTTACTCANTCTCTTCAACTACCTGGTGGTCAAGGAAATGCTGCGGATGGTAGATCTAATCAGGCAGTTGATTTAGCCTTAGCTGGAACAGCTATTGGTATTGCAGGTTTATTTATTGAAGTTCATCCGGATCCCAAAAAAGCATTATGTGATGGACCTTCAGCCACAAAATTAGATGAAATTGAAAATTTATTAACTAAAGTTAAGGCAGTAGACGAAATTATAAAATCCCAATAAATGAATTGTAATATTTTTAACCTCTACCTCTATAAGGAGAAACCGCTTGTTTTGGTATCCAAGCGTTTTTCGGTGGCTGCTTATTTTGCCAAAAAATATCTAAAGGTATTCCTCCTCGAGGATACCAATAACCTCCAATTCTAATCCATATTGGTTTTAGAAGCTTGTTTAAAGTTTCTGAAATTTCAATCGTAGTATTTTCATGAAAAGATTTTTTATTTCGATAACTATTAAAAAATAATTTCAATGATTTTGTCTCAACTATCCATTTATTAGGAATATAATCAATAATTATATGTGCGAAATCAGGTTGTTCAGTTATAGGGCATAAGCAAGTAAACTCAGGTTGTATTAACCTAACTACATAATTTTTTCCTACATTAGAATTTTTTACTTTATCTAAAATTTCAATATCTGGTTTTTTTGGTTGTTTAGAATTTTTTCCTAGGTGTTTCATATTATCTCTTTAGTGGCTACCTAACGATTAAGACAATAAACAGGTGGCGTTTTCACTTCCATATATTTATTGCTTTGTTAGAATTTAACATTTATCAAATACTCATAAAGTTTATTTGTTTAATAGCAAATATTTTGCTTATGGGGTAGAGATATAAGATATGGCTAATATACAAAAAATTATTGGACGTCAAATTTTTGATAGCAGAGGAAATCCGACTGTTGAAGTAGATGTTATTCTTGAAAATGGTGTTTTAGGTAGGGCAGCTGTACCATCTGGCGCATCAACTGGAGCTTATGAAGCACATGAACTTAGAGATAATTCCAGTGATTATTTTGGTAGAGGTGTGACAACAGCTATTTCCAATATAAATAACGAGATTAATAAAAATTTAAGTGGTCTAAGTTCTGAGAATCAGAAAGCCATTGATAATTTGTTAATTAATCTTGATGGAACTGAAAATAAATCAAGATTAGGTGCAAATGCTATTTTAGGAGTTTCTTTAGCAACAGCAAAAGCATCAGCAAAAAATAATAAAATACAATTATTTGAATACCTTAGTAATAATAGTTCATACACATTACCAGTTCCCATGATGAATATTATTAATGGTGGCGCACATGCAAATAATTTATTAGATTTTCAAGAGTTTATGATTATGCCTATTTCCGCATCATCTTTTCAAAATGCTATGCAGATGGGTTCTGAAATTTTTCATTCTCTAAAAAAAATTCTTTCAGATATGGGAGAACCAACTAGCGTTGGTGATGAAGGTGGTTTTGCACCAAATATTGCTTCTCCAGAGGATACTCTCTCTCTTTTGTGTAAAGCAGTTGAAAATTCAGGTTATAAAGTAAAAGATGATATAGTTTTTGCTCTAGATGTTGCTGCTACAGAGTTTCAAAAAGATGGCTTTTATAATTTAACAAATATGAATAATCCAATTAATTCTGATGAAATGATTAATTATTTAAAAACTTTAATTGATAAATTCCCAATTTTTTCAATTGAAGATCCATTAGGTGAAGATGATTGGGAAGCATGGACAAAACTTAATTTTGAGATAGGTGACAATGTTCAGATAGTTGGCGATGATTTGTTTGTAACCAATTCAAAAAGACTAAAGAAAGGTATCGAACTAAATTCAGCAAACTCTATTTTGATAAAAGTTAATCAAATAGGAACTTTAACAGAGACTTTTAATTCAATCGAGATCGCTGAGAATAATAATTATTCATTCATAATTTCTCATAGATCTGGTGAAACTGAAGATAATTTTATAGCTGATCTCTCAGTTGCAACAGAGTCTTGTCAAATTAAGACAGGATCATTAACAAGGTCTGATAGAGTTTCTAAATATAATCAATTAATAAGAATAGAAGAATTTCTTGGCAAAAATTCAAAATATGCAGGTAAATCAATACTTAAGTGAGTTTATTTATAAAATAATCCTTGACCAATCGCTATGACTTATGATTCTTTAAATAATGATTCGTTTCAAAGAAAGTAATAGAATAAATTATACTTATAAGCCTTTTTATAAAAGAGTAGGTTTATATATTTCAATTTCTTTTATTATGGTAACATTAAATTTTTCTGCTTTATTCCATCTTATTAATAGCGACAATGGTATTCTTAAATTAAGAGAAATCAATCATCAAATTAAGAGAAATGAATATGATTTAAATATTATAGTAAAAACAAATGATGCCCTAGAAGATAAAATACTAAGATTTTCAAATAATTCAAAGGATAATTTAGACTTAATAGACCAAGTAATTCGAGAAAACCTTGGATATTCATCAACATTTGAAAAAATATATATTTTCATAAATCCATCAAATTATTAATACTTAATATTTCTTTTAAACGTTAAATAGTTTATTATTATTTTTTTAGAAAGAAGTATCGATTTGACAAAAGTAAGACACCCAGAAAAAATAAATAACNA
The DNA here is from genome assembly GCA_002170885.2 of Rhizobiales bacterium TMED168. Next base: position 57,037 of record NHHR02000008.1, read on the forward strand.
AGAAACATCTATTTTGCCAAAGCCGAAATGGATCAGATCAAGATTATCTAACTCAAAAAATTTTGAAGCAACAAGGGATATTATTAAAAAAGGTAATGTTGTAACAGTCTGTGAAGAAGCTAATTGCCCAAATTTGGGAGAATGTTGGTCAAAAAAACACGCAACTTTTATGATAATGGGCGATACTTGCACCAGAGCCTGTGCTTTTTGCAATGTCAAGACAGGTAAACCTGAGGATTTAGACCCCTTTGAGCCTTATAGAGTCTCACAAACAGTAAAAAATCTTAGCCTTGATCATGTGGTTATAACATCAGTAGATAGGGATGATCTTGATGATGGAGGTGCTCTACATTTTTCAAAAACAATTGAGTTGCTTAGAAGAGAGTCACCAAAAACAACAATAGAAATTTTAACTCCAGATTTTTTGAGAAAAGATAATTCATTAAAGGTTGTTTTGGACTCCAAGCCAGATGTTTTCAATCATAACCTAGAAACTGTACCAAGATTATATTTATCAATACGACCAGGTGCAAGATATTTTAATTCTCTCAAAATTTTATCAGACGCTAAAGAAATTATGCCAGAAGTCTTTACTAAATCTGGTTTAATGCTTGGTTTAGGAGAAACAAAAGATGAGATTATGCAAGTTATGGACGATTTAAGAGCTGCTAATGTTGATTTCTTGACTTTAGGTCAATATCTTCAGCCCACAAGAAAACATGCTCCAATTAAAGACTTTATATCTCCTGAAGATTTTAAAAAATATAAAGAGATTGCTGAATCAAAAGGCTTTCTGATGGTTTCATCAAGTCCCTTAACAAGATCTTCGCATCATGCTGGGGATGATTTTCTAAAATTAAAAAAAATAAGAATGAGCCAACAGTGATCTAAATTGATAAATGTTGAGCATAAAAAATATTTAGAATTTCCTTCAGAATTTCTTTATGACGTTATGCGTGATGTTAATAGTTATTCAAAATTTATACCTGGATGTAATTTTTCAAAAATAATAAGTGGTAGTAATGAGAAGTTCATTGCAAAACTTAATTTGAAATATTTATTAATGTCGGGTGAATTTATAAGCGAGGTCAGTTGTGATAAGAAAAAATTAACAATTATTTCCAGAGGTATTGACGGTCCATTTCATTCTTTAATGAACAAATGGCAATTTAAAAAAAAAGGTGATGGAAGTATTGTTAAGTTAAATATTACAATTGATTTAGAGAATAAAATTTTTGAAAAAATATTAAAAAAAAATATCGATAAGATATTGTTACAAATCATTCATAGTTTTGAAAAGAGAATAGATTTAATATATTAAATTAAATATTGTTATATAAATTTTTCAATGCATTTAGTGTAGTTAATTCCCTTATTGTTTCTCTATCTTTGGCACCAAATGAAAATACAAAATCAAGAGTTTTTCTATTCTTCACAGCTAAAGCCATATGAACTAATCCAACTGGTTTATCTTTAGTTCCTCCATCAGGACCTGCGATTCCTGTGACTGATATTGCGATATTAGCGTTAGAGTTTTTAATTGATCCTTCAGCCATTAAAATTGCTATTTCTTTTGAAACCGCTCCATGTTTATTAATTAAATCAATATCAATTTTTAATAGCTCTGATTTTGCTTGATTTGAATATGTGATAAAACCCCTATCAAATACTTTTGAAGATCCAGGTACAGACGTCAATGCTGAAGAAATTAAACCACCTGTACAGCTTTCAGCCGAAGAAATAATTATTTTATTTTTAGATCCTTTTATTATGATTTTATTTGATAATTTATTAATTTCTCCTTTATTCATTGTATTATTCCATAATTTGTTAGGGTGATTATAATTATAGCTGTAATTATTCCAGCAAATAAATCATCGCCAATTACTCCAATATAGCCTTTTATTTTTTCAATTCTATTTATAGGAAATATTTTAGTTATATCTAAAAATCTAAAAATTAAAAAAGATAAAAAAATAATCATAAAATCAAATTGAATAAATGCTATTGCAATCCATTGGCCAAGAACTTCGTCAATGACAATTTCTTTTGGATCAAGGTTTTTTGATGTCTTTAGGTACTCGTCTACTGTAAAAATACTAATCAGAGTTAGAATGAAAAAACAAGTTAGAAAAACACTATGATTTGTTAGTTTAATTATTAAAGCACCTAGTAAAAGACCAGCAATGGAACCGAAGGTTCCTGGAAAATACTTTATTGTGCCTACTTTACCGAATGTTACTATAAAAAATATTAGCTTATTCTTATTCATTCATTTAAAACCTCTATTGAAATAATTGATTGAGCCGCAATACCATTCTTAAAATTTATAAATCCCTGATCCTCAGTAGTTGTTGCTTTTATGTTGATTTTAGAAGTTTCTAAATTAAGTAAATTAGATAAATTTTTTTCTATTTTTAGCTTTATCGGTTTAATTTTAGGATAATCACATATTAAATTTATATCTAAATTAATTATTTCACCATTATATTTATTAATATAATTTAATGCTTTATTTAAAAAAAAAGTAGATTCTTTATTCTTATATTTTAAAATATTTGGTGAAAAGTGAATCCCAATATCATCTTTACCTAAAGCACCAAAAATTGCGTCTGTTATAGAGNGAAGAAGAACATCCCCATCTGAATGCGCATCTAGTTTATATTTTGATTTAAATTTTAAACCTCCAAGATTTATTTCATTACCCTCAACAAATGGATGAATATCGAAACCAATACCAAAAAATTTTTTTTTCTTTCCGGTAATGATATTTTTAAAAATTGTCAAATCTTCATAAGTAGTTATTTTAAAGTTTTCTTTTGATCCTTTTATAAGCTTAAATGATTTTTTTTCATCAATTATAATAGACAAATCATCATCATAAAGTTTTATACTTTTCTTATGTAATTCAAATATTTGATTCAAATCAAAGCCTTGAGGCGTTTGTAGAGAAATTACTTTGTCTCTATCTAAGTGATTTATATTTTTCTTGCAATCTATTGATTTAATTGTATCTTCTATTTTTATAAATGGACATGTAGCGTCATATTTTTTTAATTTATTTATACTTTCTATAATTATTTCTTTTGAAACAAACGGCCTTGCAGCATCATGAATTAAAACTTTTTGATTTCTTTTATTACCAAACTCTTTTTGGAGATTACTTATACCTTTAATACAAGACTCTTTTCTAGAATTTCCTCCAAAAACATATTTTCTTAGTTTTTTAGTATCTTTACTAGCTTTTTTGTATTCTTTTATATTGTTTCTTTTAATCACAACTGTGATTGACGAGACTTCTTTAATTTTGTCAATTTTACTTAATAAATATTTTAACGGAGAAATATTATTAAATTCGATGAACTGTTTAGGTATTTTTTCGTAATAGTTTTTAGCTCTTTTGCCATCTCCACCAGCTAAAATTAAAAAATGGACCATAGATTTCACTCAAAAATTAGTTGATAAAAGATATTTGCCTAATTAATAGGCATATTATATAGTTGCACAAAAATTAGACATACTCCTATGGATGCACAAAAAGACATATATCATCAAATATTTAATTCAATGACTTTTCCAGTTGTCATTATAGACTCCCAGAAAAAAATATCCATTATAAATCTCTCAGGAGAAGATTTTTTTAAAACTAGTTCTAAAATGATTGTTGGAAAAAAAATAGAGGATTTTATGCCTTTTTCTTCTCCTATTTTAAATTTAATTGAAAAATGTTTTACAAAAAGATACGGTTTTAATGAATATGATCTTGACCTAAGTAATCCAAAAATTGGTTCAAAAAAAAATATTGATATTCAGGTCATTCCATTTTTAGATGAAAATATTATGTTAATTTTTATGGATAATAATTTTGAAGAAAATATTTTTTCATCCAATAAAGAATCATCAAGAAAAACTATGTCTTTTTTTGGATCAATGCTTGCTCACGAAGTTAAAAATCCTTTAGCTGGCATTAGAGGAGCTGCACAACTTATCGAAAAAAAAGGAACAGCGGATAGTAAATTAACAAATCTTATTTGTACGGAAGTTGATAGAATAAGACGACTTGTTGAGAATATTGAAGTTTTTGATAATCTTCCATATATTGATCTCGAGCCGTTAAATATTCACTCGGTTATTCGTCACACCACTAATGTTTTGAAAAATTCTCAAAAGATAAATATAGATATTAAAGAATTTTTTGATCCCTCACTTCCAGATGTTTTAGGCAATAAAGACCAGTTAATTCAGGTTTTACTTAATCTTATGACCAATTCATGTGATGCAATTAAGAATAATTTCTTAAACAAAAAAGATAGCGAATGTTTTGGAATTATAGAGATACATACATCATATAAACACAGTTCGATTATCAGACAGAGTTTTTCAGGAGAAAGAAAAAATTTACCTATTGAGATTAGAATTAAAGATAATGGATGTGGTATTCCAAAGGAATACCAAAAAAGTATATTTGAGCCTTTTGTTTCTTCAAAAAAATCTTCAAAAGGGGGGTTAGGTTTAGCGATGGTAGCTAAAATTATAAATGATCATGATGGTATAATCAATTTTGAAACTGGCTCTAATGGAACAATTTTCACAATTAATTTAGCTTCGGTNTTATAAAAATGTCAAAAAAAGTAGTTTTATTATTAGAGGATGATGAGTCAATTCAATTAGTAACTTCGGATTTTTTATCTAGTGAGGGTTATATTGTTAAACCTTCTAAAACCCTGAAAAGTTTGTGGAAGATGATAGAAAATGGTGATGGAGATGTTCTTGTAACAGATGTAATGCTTCCTGACGGCGAATCTTTTGAAATAATTCCCCAGATTAGAGAAATAAGACCAAATCTTCCAATAATTGTAGTTAGTGCTAGGAATAATCTTCAGACAGCTATTTCATCAGCAGAAAAGGGTGCTTTTGAGTATCTACCAAAGCCATTTGATTTAAATGATTTAGGAGATCTTGTTGGAAAAGCAATTAAGATTAAACCTAAGGAGAAGGGTCAGTCATTAATTAGAAAAAAAAGTAATGATCTCATAATTGGTAGCTCTAAAATAATGCAAGAAATGTATAGGGTGATAGGAAGATTATCTCAAAATGATCTTACCGTTACAATTTATGGCGAAAGTGGTACTGGAAAAGAATTAGTTGCAAAAGCACTTCATATGTTTGGAAAAAGATCGAAAAATCCATTTATTGCAGTAAATATGGCTGCTATTCCAAAAGAACTAATTGAAAGTGAATTATTCGGTCATGAAAAGGGCTCATTTACTGGTGCACATCAAAAAAGTGATGGTAAATTTAAACAGGCAGAAAAAGGGACTCTTTTCTTGGATGAAATCGGTGATATGCCTTTAGACGCTCAGACAAGATTATTAAGGGTCTTACAGGAAGGAGAGTATACCTCGGTAGGGGGCAAAGAAAAAATAAAAGTTGATGTAAGAATTATTACAGCTACAAATAAAGATCTTAAGAAATTAATAGATTTAGGAGTCTTTAGGGAAGATTTATATTATCGATTAAATGTTGTACCTATTGAAACTCCTCCATTAAGAGATAGAATTGATGATTTACCCGAATTGATAGATCACTTTTTAATTAAAACAGAAAAATCTGGTTTACCTCTAAAAAAAATAGAACGAAATGCAGTTAAAGAGATGATGGTTTATAGTTGGCCAGGAAACGTAAGAGAGTTAGAAAATTTTATTTTAAGGGTTTCCGCCCTATACTCTGAAGAAACTCTTACAGAATCCATAATTACCTCTGAATTAACACAAATTAAGAATGATAATAAGGGTAATGAAGAGTTGGGTCTATCAAAAATGATTGATAGATATTTTGAAAAAAATATGGATAAACTATTAAATAAGGAAAGCAATAATATTTATCCAAGTGTTATTGAGAAGGTAGAGAAATCAGTTATTACAAAAATTCTTGAATTCACAAAGGGTAACCAACTTAAAGCATCTGAGATTCTTGGATTAAATAGAAATACACTTAGAAAAAAAATCGGTGACTTAAGTATCGATATAAAGTTAAATGATAAGAATTAATAATTTATTTTGAGGGAATGTTATGAAAACTGGACCATTATCGGGTGTAAGAGTTTTAGAGTTTGCTGGAATAGGACCCGGCCCATTTTGCGGGATGCTTCTATCAGACATGGGCGCTGATGTAATTCGAATTGATAGAAATAATAAAGGTTCTTCTAAGCATGTCATTGAGGCAAGAGGAAAAAGATCAATAGAATTAAATTTAAAAAATCCTGATGATATTAAAGTTTGCATAAAGCTAATTAAAAAAACTGATATTCTTCAAGAAGGTTTTAGGCCAGGTGTGATGGAGAGATTGGGCTTGGGTCCAGAGGATTGTTTAAGAATTAACCATAAGTTGGTTTACGGAAGGATGACAGGTTGGGGACAAAATGGTTCTCTCTCTCAAGCAGCAGGACATGATATTAATTATATAGCTTTAACTGGGGCACTTCATTCGATAGGAAGAAAGGGTGAAAAGCCGGTCCCTCCTTTAAATTTAGTAGGGGATTTTGGCGGTGGAGCTTTATACTTAGCTATGGGTATTATTGCTGCTCTTTTCGAGTCTCAAAGATCAGGTAAAGGGCAGGTTGTTGATTGTGCAATGACTGATGGCTCCGCATCACTAATGAGTATGTTTTATGGGTTTTTAAGCTCAGGAATATGGAAAGAAAAAAGAGGAAATAATTTACTAGACTCTGGTGCTCATTTTTATAATGTTTATGAAACAAAAGATAAAAAATATGTATCTATTGGTTCCATTGAACCTCAATTTTACTCTTTACTTCTTGAAAAGTTAAATATTAAAAGTGAAATTTTTTTAGATCAAATGAATAAAAGTTTATGGGATAATCTTCAAATAGAATTAATAAAAACTTTTAAGAAAAAAACAAGGGATGAATGGTCTTCAATAATGGAAGGAACAGATATTTGTTTTGCTCCTGTCTTATCCATGGAGGAAGCTCCAAATCATCGACACAATAAAGATAGGAAAACTTTTATAAATGATAATGGTGTAGTTCAACCTAATGTCGCCCCTAGATTTTCGAGAACTCCTTCCAAGATACAAGGGCCACCACCAGCAGTTACAACAAATCCTATGGAAATTTTATCAGAATGGGGTGAATAAATTTTTATCAAATTCAGTCGCCTTTTTTAGGAAAAAAAACTGTTCTTAGCCATTTAAAAAAATTATTATCTTTTAAGTCCTCTTTTATAAGAAATTTCATTAAATCATTGTAATTATTATCTAAAAACATTTCCTCTCTTTTTTTTATTTCTTTATTTGTATTAATTTCACCAATTTTTTTTGCTGGATTTCCACCAAATATTTTATTATTTGGTACATTTGAAGTAACAACAGAACCAAGTCCTATAATTGAATTTTTACCAATATTTACCCCTTTTGATATTTTTGCTCCTTCACCAATCCAAGAATTTTCTTCAATGCAAACTTTTTTACTTTTTCCTGGTGTATTAATTCTATCGTAAACTCCATGCCAATCAGAATCAGATATATAAACATTACTAGCAATCATGACATTTGATTTTATAATGATTTCATCTGCAGCAATAATTCTCACACCTGGAGAAATTAAAACATTATCACCAATTTCAATTTTTCCATTACAATTATTCCTATTCCAAGCACAAATTTGCGTAGTGATATTTTTTGCTGTTCTTAGGTGAACGTTTTTTCCAATTGAAATATTGTTTCCATAAATATCAATATTCCAAGGTTGATTTATGTCAAGATTAGGTCCCACTTTTTTCATTTGAGGAATTAAAAAGTGTTTAGACCAAAACCTATAATAGCTTTCAATTAATAAACGTATGTAATAAGGACGATTATCTTTTTGCAAAATTATTAGTGCATTCTTTCATGAGAAACAAGGTATGAACCATCTTTATATTCACTAAAAAGTTCATCAACTTGTGGGTGTCTAACAGGGTCTTTATTAATATCATATAATAAATTTTGCTCTGACACATAAGCCACATATTCAGTTACATCATTTTCTGCAAGAAGATGATAGAATGGTTGATCTTTTTTTGGCCTTATTTCTTCGGGTATTGATAACCACCATTCATCAGTATTATTGAATGTAGGATCCACATCAAAAATTACACCTCTAAAGGATAGAAATTTGTGTTTTACTATCTCACCGATTTTAAATTTTGCATCACGTTCCATTAAATAACTCCATAATTTAACATAGTAATTAAATATCTATCTTCAAGACTTTTTTGAAAAATTTTATCAATATTTTACAATTTGATATTTTCTAAAGTAAATTAACTCGATTCTTTTAAAATGGATTTAAGATGAATAAATTTTTTGAAAAACTATTTGGCCCCCATTCTTTAGTATCTTTATTCATAATCATTCCAATGGCGGAGGGGGAGGGATTCGAACCCCCGAGACGGTTGCCCGCCTGCCGGTTTTCAAGACCGGTGCCTTCAACCACTCGGCCACCCCTCCGCGGGATCTTTATAATGGATATGTATTTATATTTTTTCCAAAAAGTCTAATAAAATTTTATTTACTTTATCTGGTGCCTCTTGTTGTGTCCAATGTCCTACATTCTCTATAATTTCTTTTGTTCTTAAATCATTGTAATTTTCTCCAATAGATTCGAATAAATTTACATTTGGAATAAAAAAATTAACTGGATCAAGTGAGCCAGTTATAAAACAAGCAGGTTTTTTTATTTTATTAAGAGATAAATGTTTTAACTCTCTCCAATCTAAATCCATGCACCTATAGCGATTAAGAGGCCCTGTCATTCCACTATTTTCAAATTCCTCAACAAAATATTTTAAATCAACTTTTGAAAGCCAATGTGGGAGTTTATTAGGGACACTTTCGAAATCTAAAAATAAGTCCCCTTTCTTCTTTTTTTTCGTAAGATTTTTTGAAAGTGACTCAATTCTGTTTTTCATTCCAAGCGCATCCGAATTACAAAATATTTGCTTTAAGGATTTATTTAAATCAAATTCAAGCTCTTTTTCAGCGACTCCATATTTTTGAAAATAAAGAATGTAAAAAAAATCGCTCTTATAGATATTTTTAAAAATTTCTGTTGGCGGAATATCTAAAAAAGGATTAAAGGGTACTGACAAACCTGAAACCGATATTATTCTCCCTGGATAGAGAAGGGAGGTATACCAACTTATAGGCGCGCCCCAATCATGACCTATTATATGAGCATCTTTTTCATCTAAGTAATCTAATATTCCTATCAAATCTCCAGTAATCTTTTTTAAAGTATATTCTTCAATTCCCTTTGGATTACTTGATTTTCCATAACCTCTTATATCAGGAACAATTACTTTATATCCAGCATTTTTAAATGGTTCAATTTGGTTTCTCCAGCTATACCAGCTTTCAGGCCACCCATGAACAAACATAACTGGTTTACCATCGCCCTCAATCAAAGTATTTATCTCGACCCCATTCGTTTTAACAAGCTCAAAATTTCTTTTCATAACATCTCCCTATATTTGTATTCTAATTATTCTGATAGTTTTGTGAATAGCGAATCTTGTTATGATTGAGAATGTATTATTTAAATTTTATTTTTTTGATATTTTTATTTATAATTTCATCCTGTTCGCCAATAAATAAGAACTATTCTATAAAAAAAAATCCATATTCTGGTGGCATATATAAAGTAGGAAATACCTATCAAGTAGATGGTAAAATTTTTACCCCAAAAGAGAGTTTTGATTATGTTGAAAAAGGAGTTGCCTCATGGTATGGACCAAAATTTCATGGAAAAAAAACAGCTAATGGGGAAACTTTTAATATGAATTTACTTACAGCAGCTCATAAAACACTTCAACTTCCATCTCTTGTGAAAGTAACAAATATTGAAAATAAAAAATCTATTATTCTTAGAGTTAATGATAGAGGGCCTTTTGTAAAAAATAGAATAATTGATGTGTCTAAAAAAGCTGCATCTATTTTAGGTTTTCAAAAAAAGGGAACTGCAAATGTAGTTGTTGAATACTATGGAATAGCAAATATTTATGATAAAAATGGCAAAATTATTAGGAATAAAAAAAGTTTAAACTTTGGAGGTAATAAAAAAAATTTATATATAAGAGTTGGTATTTTTTCTAAATATGCAAGTCTTAAAAAAGTTAAATCTCAATTAAAAGGCTTAGGTGAAATAGGTATTGAGAAAATCATTTCAGGTTATAAAGTCACAGTAGGGCCATTTTCTAATAAAAATTATGCTAAACGAATAGAAGATAGTATTAAAAAAAGGGGATTTGAAGATGCATTTCTTGAAAATATTAAATAATTTTTCTAAAACTTTTTATTTTAAAAAGCAAAAATTATATTTTATTTTTATACTAATTTTTTATTCTTCTGTAGCCCATTCTTTTAACTCTAATTCTCAATATGCCCTTTTAATTGATTATGATACGGATCAGATTCTTTATGAAAAAAACTACAAGGCTAAGATCTACCCAGCATCAATGTCTAAGTTAATGACTTTGTATATATTATTTGATTATTTAGATAACAATATTATTACATTAGACGAAAAGATTTTTATCTCTGAAAATGCATGGAGAAAGGGTGGTGCAGTTTCAGAATCTTCCACAATGTTTGCTGAAGTTTCATCATATATTTCAATAGAAAATATTATCAGGGGAATTGTTGTACATTCTGGAAATGATGCCTGTATTGCAGTTGCAGAGGCTCTTTCTGGTTCAGAGGAACTATTTGCAGATGAGATGAATTTTTATGCAAATAAATTAGGTATGAAAAATTCAAACTTTAAGAACTCAACAGGACTTCATAATAATGATCATTTTTCGACCCCTTATGATATGATAATTTTAGCTAAATCAGTAATAAAAGATTTTCCTCATTTTTATTATTATTTTTCAGAAAAAGACTTTACGTGGAATGGTATTTATCAACCCAATAGAAATAATTTATTAAATAATAATTTAGGTATTGATGGCTTAAAAACAGGAAAAACAAATGAATCTGGCTACAGCATGATTGTTTCTTCCAATAAAGATAATTCAAGATTAATAGGTATTATTGGAGGCTTAGATACAAAAGAACAAAGAACCACCGAAATGAAAAATTTAATAAATTATGGTCAAAAAAGTTTTAAAAAATATAACTTGTTTAAAAAAAGTGAAATTATTGACTCAATTAAGGTTTGGGAGGGAAATATTGATAAATTGGATTTATTAATATCAGAAGATATTGAGCTAATATTAAATATAAGAACTAAAAGAAAATTAAATATTCAATATTCATATAATGAGCCAGTTTTTGCTCCAGTAGAAAAAAATCAAATCATGGGTAAACTTATAATTTTTAATGATGACAGGGAGATATTTCAATCAAATCTTATATCCAGCAATAATATTGAAAGAAAAAATTTTTTTGATAGGACATTAAATAAATTTAGGTATTTAATTAATTAATTATGGCTAATTATTTTATTACTTTTGAAGGCGGAGAGGGTTCAGGTAAATCCTCTCAAATAGATATTTTAAGATCTCGATTGATTAATAAAAATGTTGAATTTATATGTACACGTGAACCTGGAGGAATGCCCTCAGCAGAAATTATTAGGGAGTTGGTAATAACCGGTGATGTCGATAAATGGGAACCCATGACAGAGGCATTACTGATGTTTGCCTCTAGGTATGAGCACACCAAGAACTTAATTATTCCCGCTCTTGAAAAAGGAAAGTGGGTTATTTGTGACAGATATTATCATTCGACATATGCATACCAAGGCCTAGGTCATGGACTAGGGTTAGAAAAGATGGAAGCATTAAAAAAAATTACAATTGGTGATATTGAGCCTGATCTAACATTTTTTTTAGATATTGATCCTGTGGTGGGTATAAAAAGAACTGCAAGCAGAAAATCAAGTGAAGTAAGGTACGAAAATATGGATATCTCATTTCATAATAAACTTAGAGAGGCTTTTAAAAATTTTTCTAAAAAAAATCCCAAAAAATCTGTAATGATAGATGCCAATCAAGATTTGAATAAAATTTCAGATATTATATTCAAAGAAATTCAAGATAGGTTTAAATTTTAATATGAATGATGATTCGATAGGTAAGGTTATCCCAAGGTCAAATTATTCAATTTTAGGCCATAAACAAAATATAGATTTTCTTATAGGTTCTTTTCTAAATAACTCAATGCATCACGCATACATTTTTTCTGGTAATAAAGGTATTGGAAAAGCTACCTTGGCTTATGCAATTACAAGAAATATTTTATCTGGAAATAATTTTAATGACCTAAGCATTGATAAGAATAATAAAGTTTGCAAGCTTATTGAAGCCAATTCTCACCCAGATTTATTAGTTATTGAACCTGAAGACCCCGAAAAGAAAACTTTTATTTCGATTGATCAGGTAAGAAAATGCTCAGAATTTTTTAATCAAACTCCTTCTATTAGTAATTGGCGCATATGTATCTTAGATTCTATAGATTTTATGGATATTTCATCAACTAATACAATTTTAAAAATATTAGAGGAACCTCCAACAAATTGTTTATTTTTGATAATTTCCCATAATGTTGAAAAAGTAATTGATACTATAAAATCGAGGTGTTTAGAGTTGAAATTTCAAAATTTAAAGAATGAAATAATGATTAAGAAAATTAAAATCTTAAAGCCAAACCTTTTGAAAAATGAAATAGATAGGATTCTTGATATTTCAGATGGGAGTATAGGAAAACTAATAAATCTCTCTCACTCAGACTCACTAAAAATTCAAGGTGAAATTGATAAAATTTTTAATGAAAGGAAGATTGATGAAAGTGTCTATAATTTTTCTGATTTTATTTTAAAAGAAGATACTAATATTAATAAATTCGAGGTCTTTATTGATGTGGTTAACAATAAATTAAATTCATTTATTAAAGAACTGGCAATTAACAATACTAACTTTATTCAAAACAGTATTATGGTCTTTAAAATTAGAGACACTATTTTAAATTTAATTAGCCAAGAAAGAATATTTAAACTAAATAAAAAACAAGTGATTGTAAGTATTATTTCAAATTTAAACAAGATAACAAAATTACAATAGATAAATGGAAAACTTTTATATAAGCACGGCTATTTCATATACTAATGGACCGCCTCATATGGGACATGCTTACGAAATTATTGCTGCAGACGTTATTGCTAGATTTAATAGGCTTAAAGGTAAAAAAGTTTTCTTTCTTACAGGCACTGACGAACATGGTTTAAAAGTTCAACAAAAAGCCGAAAAATTAAATATTACCCCCGAAGAATTGGCCTACAATATGTCACAAATATTTATGAAAATGGCAAAAGAACTCAATTGCTCTAATGATGATTTTATAAGAACTTCAGAAAAAAGACACAAAAAAGCTGTTAAAGAAATTTGGTTAAAAATGATAAGTAATGGAGATATTTATCTTGATAATTATTCCGGATGGTATTCAGTAATTGATGAAGCATTTTATCAAGAGAGTGAGCTTATAAAAAATGATAAAAATGAATATATTTCTCCAAACAACAATCCTGTTGAGTGGCTAGAAGAAAAAAGTTATTTCTTTAAGCTATCAAAATATCAAAAAAAGCTTTTAAAGCTATACGAAAAAAATGAAGTTTTTATTCAGCCTAAAAGTAGAGCCAATGAGATAAGAAATTTTGTTAAAAATGGTTTAAAAGACATCTCTATTTCTAGGAAAGGTTTAAAATGGGGTATCAAAGTTCCAAATGATGAAGATCATTCAATATATGTATGGGTAGATGCACTTACAAATTACATATCAGCTCTTAATTGGCCCAATGAAGATGATAACAAATTTAAAAGTTTTTGGCCTGCCGATCTCCACTTAATAGGAAAGGATATAACTCGTTTTCATACTGTATACTGGCCAGCTTTTTTATTTTCTGCAGAAATAGAAATACCTAAAAAAATTTTTGCTCACGGTTTTATTTTAAATAAAGGTAAAAAAATGTCGAAAAGTCTAGGCAATATTGAGGATCCAATGGAATTAATTGAGAGCTTTGGAGTTGATCAATTAAGATATTTTTTAATGAGTGAAACAGTATTTGGAAAAGATGGAAATTATAGTGATGAACTTCTTATTACTAAGGTTAATTCAGATTTATCAAATGATTTAGGTAATTTATCTCAAAGATGTTTAACGATGGTTAAAAAACATTGCAATAGTTCTATTCCTAAAAGAGATATCTTAAATACTGAAGATCTAGAACTACTGAATTTATTGGATAAAAAAATTGATAAAATTTATTACCATATGAATGATTTTAAAATTAACTCCTATATTGAAGAAGTATTTGAGGTAATTTCTTTGACTAATAAATATTTTTCCGATCAAAAACCATGGGAACTTAAGGATGAAGATCCTAACCGAATGTATACCGTTCTTTGGGTTACTATGGAAATGATAAGAAAGTTTGGTATCTTGCTTCAACCAATAATGCCTGAGTCATGTAAAAAACTTTTGGATCTCTTATGTATTAAAAAGGATAAAAGAGATCTAAATTGTATAGGTAACAAATTTTCTCTCAGGTTTGGTGAACCAATAAAAGAGCCAACAATTATTTTTCCAAAAATAGAATATAAAAAATAGAACTTACTAGTGACATAAATAATTATAAGTTGTATTAAAGCAACTATAATTTTTAATGGTGTAATTATGGACAAATTTTTAGTTATTGATTTAGATATGGATATAAGGACTGCCAGGTCAAACTTTGAAAAAAAATATATTCTTGCTCAAATTAAAAAATTTAATGGTAATATTTCAAAAACTGCAAAATTTATTGGCATGGATAGAACAGCTCTTCATAGAAAAATGAAAGATTTAAATATTATGCCAAATGAACGTTATAGGAATATTATAGGATATTAATATCAGAGAAAAAAATGCAAATATTAATATGTGGAGCTGGAAAAAGTGGGGCATCTATTGCTGAAAAATTATCCTTATTAGGTAATGAGGTTACAATTATTGACTCATCTGAAAAACTTGTAAGAAAATTAACAAATAAATTAGATATAAGGGGTATTGTCGGACATGGAGCACATCCTGATATTTTAGAAAAAGCTGGCGCTAAAGATGCGGATATGATGATAGCAATTACGTCATCTGATGAAGTAAATATGCTAGCATGTCAAATAGGTCATTCAATTTTCGAAGTTCCTAAAAGAATTGCTAGAATAAGAGATAAGTCTTACCTTGATCCAACTCATCAAGATTTATTTACAAGTGATAAATTACCGGTAAGTGTCATTATTTCTCCTGAGAATGAGGTTGCTAAAAATGTTTTAAGAAGACTTGAGATTCCAGGAGCAATTGAAAATATCCCTTTTATAAATGGTTCTTTAAAGTTTTTAGGAATAAAAATTGATGATGATTGTCCGATTATTGAAACAGAGATTTCAGAATTAACAAACCTTTTTCCAGATCTTAAAACTGTTATTGTTGGGCTCCAAAGGGGGAATAAAATGCTTATTCCTAAATCTGATGACAAGATTATAGTCGGAGATATTGCTTATCTTGTATGTCCTGCAGAATTATCAAAAAGAGCAGTTTCTATTTTCGGACACCCTGAAAAAGAGGCGAGAAAAGTTGTCCTAGTTGGAGGTGGGTCTGTTGGAGGTGAGGTTGCATCATTGATAGATACGATGACTGATAAAATTAATTTAACCGTTATAGAAAGTGATGAGAGTAATGCATCGATCTTATCTGACAAATATAAAAATATTACTGTACTTAATGGATCAGGGGTTGATAGAGAAATTTTACATGAAGCTGATATAGAAAATACCGAAACATTAGTTTCTTTAACTGATAGCGACGAAGTTAATTTCTTATCTGCTGCTTTTTCTTCAAGTGAAGGATGTAAAAAATCACTTGCCCTACTTAACACATCAGATTTTCAATCATTAATAATGTCATTAAAAATTGGAGAGTTTATTGATCCAAAAGCTATAACAATTTCATCTATTCTAAGACATGTCAGAAAAGGCCATATAAAAAGACTTTATTCTTTAATTGATGGTGATGCAGAAGTTATAGAGGGTGAGGTATCGTCTTCCTCAGAGCTTATTGGACCATCTATTGAAGAGCTAAAATTAGACTCTGGTTTAAGAATTGGCGGAATAATAAGAAAAGATAAATTTATTATGCCCACCGGGGATACTTATATTAAAGAAGGCGATAATATAGTTATTTTTTCTAAACCTCATTGTATTCACATGGTTGAACAGTTTTTCAGAATAAGTCCTGATTATTATTAAAATTTAGGGTTGCAATAAATAAGTAAATCATATTAGTTTAATTTTGCTTATTTTTTTAAAGGAATAGGGGGGTACTTCAAAAATTTAACATAACAATTAAAGAGTAGGATAATGTTAAAAGAAAATATTGAAACCCCGGATAATAATTTTTTAGATGATATTGAATCTGATTTTATAAAGCATGCAATTGAAAATTCAAAAGAACTTACAATTTTTTTAGTAAACGGAATTAAATTAGAAGGCAATATTATCGCCTTTGGAAATAATAGTTTTTTATTAAAAAGAGATGAAAATATTCAATTGGTTTATAAACATTCCATTTCTACTATTCTACCCTTAGACTCAACAAGTTTTATTGGCTAAATTTCTAATTTTTTCTCTTTATTTTTTATATTAACCCAATTTTCTTCGATTTCTTTTAGAGTATATTTTTTTTTCTTTGTATTATTAAATACATGAGGATTTCTCCTTATCATTTTTCTATTTATTGACTTAATAATATCATTAATATCAAACTTTTTTTCATCACTTTTAATTTGTCCATGAAAAATTACTTGAAACAAAAGATCACCTAATTCATCACATATTTTATTTTCATTACCTTCATTAATTGCCTCTATTACTTCATTTGCCTCTTCTAATGAATATTTTGCAATAGTTTTTGATGTTTGAGAATTACACCATAAACATCCTTCTTTTTTGTCTCTTAATTTTTCAACAATTTTTATTAAATTTATAAAATTTTCACTTATATTTTTTTCATTTTTCATTGAATTATAGCCATTAATTAAGTTTTAGCTCGAAAGTCAAATTTTTGACATAAAAATGTTAAATATTAAACTAAGTTATTGTATTTTTTGTTATTTTATAATTTTATTTGTTGGAGGCAAAATGTCAAAATTTTTAAATAAATTTTTATTAACTAACTTTTTATTACTCTCAGTATTATCTTTTGGTAATTTATCTATTAATGCACAAGAAACTATTGAAAATTTAAATCCTGTTGAGGAAATAGTTGTTACTGGTTCAAGAATAAAAGGTATCAATACTGATAGTTTTGCCAATGACTTTGACCCTTCATATAGAACATGGGGATCACAATTTTGGTATGCTAGAGTTTCATCAAGATTTTAGGCTTTTTAGTTAGCCTCTTTAGCTTTGGTTGTATCTAAAGAGGCTATCTTCTTCTTAAATATCTTGATGCATGAAATGATGATGGATTTTCAATCCATCCTTCAATATCTTCTTGAACAAGATATCTGCTAATACCAAATAAAATTGGTGCTAAAGGCATATCCTTCATTAAGATTATCTCTGCTTCTTTTAAAATTTTTGCTCTATCTAAAATATTAACTTCATTTTGTGCCTCTAGCATCAAATCATCAAATATTTTATTAGAATACCTTCCATAATTTAATCCACCAGAGGACGATTGAAATAAAAATAAAAAATTTGAGGCATCATTAAAATCTGCAATCCAACCTGCATCACCAACTTGAAAATCACCAGTTCTTAAATAATTATATAAAACCTTTGGTTCTGATGCTTCTAAGGTTGTATTTATATTAGCCTTGCTAAGCATAGATTGAATTGCAACCATATGCTTTTTTTGATCTCCTCCGCTTCTATATTTAAGCGTAAACTTTAGAGGGTTATCATCACCATAACCCTTACTTAAAAGGATATTTCTTGCTAATTCGTATCTTTCCTCTTGGGATAATTTTTGTTCTTCTATTAGGTTACTGAATTCGTAATTTTCTATACCTTTGGGAACTAGAGACCAGGCTATTGTTTCATTAAAGTTTCTGATTTTGTTTACAATTACATCTCTATCTATAGATAATGAAACCGCTTTTCTTATGTCCTTATCATCAAAGGGTGGCACCAGAGAATTAAATATTAGATAAGAAATTACCATGATATCATCGTGTTTTATATTATTTGACATATTTTTTTTCAGCCATTGAGATTTATTTTCAGGATAGCCATTATTAATATCTAATTCACCGGCTCTAAATTTTCTTAAAGCAGCCTCATTATCATCAATAGGATAAAAAATTACATCATCAAACCAGACTTCTTTATTATCATAAAAAAAACTATTTCTTTTTAAATGAATATTATCATGTGGCCTCCAGTTGAATAACGAGTATGGACCATTGGTTTCTATATTTTGGGGTTTAATCCAATCTTTACCGTATTTATTTAACACATGTCTGGGAATAGGGTAGGTAGTGTAATGTGTTAATAGTTCGATTAAGTAAGGAGCCGGATAATTTAAAATTATCTCTAATTCATAGTCATTGATAGCTTTAACACCTAAAGACTCAACATTTCTTTTTCCTGTATTAATTTCCTTTGCATTCTTAATTAAATACAACAAAGAGGCATATTGAGATGCAGTTTTAGGATTTAAAACTCTTCTAAACCCCTCAACATAATCATGTGCAGTAACCTTAACCCCATCAGACCAAAAATGATCCTCTCTTAAATAAAAATTATATTTTAGACCATCGATTGATTTTTTATGGTTTAGAGATGACCCACTTACTGGTTTACCATTCTCATTTTTCGTATAAAGACCTACAAAAAGATCATTTATTATATTACCTTCCCATGAACCTGTGGCTAAATGAGGATCTAGTGTGTCTGGCTCTGTTCCATTCCCTCTGTAAAGAGTTTTAAAATTATCAGCATATAAATTTGATGAAATGAAAAATAATAAAATAAATATAGAAAAGATTTTTTTAGTTGAATTTTTGAACAATTATATCTCCTGAACTTTATTTAATTGATAATTTTCAATGCAAAATATTTTTTTAGTTAATATTTTAACTTCATTTTTATCATGAGTAACATATAAAACTGGTAAATTTTCTATTTTTGAAAAAATTTTTATGTAGCAAAGAATTTTTTCTTTTCTATTTTTTTCTACTCCCGAAAGTGGTTCATCCAATAAAAGTAAATTTGACTTTGATATTAAAGCCCTACCTAGAGCAACTCTCTTTTTTTCGCCACCAGATAAATTTTTAATTCTTCTTTTTAAGATTTTACTGAGATCTAAAACATCAATTATATCGCTTAAGTTTTTATTCTCCTCATTTTTGAAATTATAAGTTAAATTTTTAATAACGTTTAAATGAGGGAAAAGCCTCTCATCTTGAAAACAGTAACCAATATTTCTTTGATTGATTGGAATATTTATATTTTTTTTACTTTCATAGAAAATAGTATCTCCAAGTGATATTTTTCCTTCTATTGGCTTATTTATTCCCGCTATCGCATTTAAAATTGAAGTTTTTCCTGAACCAGATGGTCCAAAAATTGAAATTATTTCCGGATTTATTTTAAAACTGGTGATTAATTTACTATCACCAATTGATTGAGAAATATTTATATTAAATTTTTTATTAATCATCTTTTAGCCTTCTTAAGAAAGTCTTCTCAATTGATGTAGCTATTAATAATGCAGTAAAAGCAAGGCATATTGAAATAATACCCAATCTCATTATTTCATAATTATTATTTGAGGTTTCTATTAGAAGCCATAATGCTAATGGAAGTGTTTGAGTTTCTCCTGGAATATTACCTACAAAAGCAATGGTTGCCCCGAATTCTCCAATTGATCTAGCAAAGGATAGAACAAATCCTGCTAATATTCCTGGATAAGAAAGAGGGAGTGTAATAGTAAAAAATATTCTTAAATCTGAAGAGCCAAGTGTTTTTGCAGCAATTGCAAGTTTCTCGTCTTGAGCTTCCATTAAAACTCTAATAGGTCTCACAAGCAGAGGGAATGACATTATGGAACATGCTAGTGACGCGCCAATCCAAGAAAATGAAAAGTTTATTCCAAAAGTTTCATAAAAAAATTCTCCTAAAAATGAATTATTACCAAAAAAAATTAAAAGAAAATATCCTATACCAACAGGAGGAATAACTAACGGGAGGTGAACTAACGCGTCAATTATAGTTTTACCAATGAAATTTTTTTTAGCTAAAATCCAGGCTAATAATATTCCTGGAATTAGAATAATAAATGTAGAAACAATTCCAATTTTAATACTTAAGAATAAGGCGCTTATTTCAAAATCTGTCAATTATTTTCCTTTTTTGAAATTATTTCAAAACCATAATTTTTGAATATATTTTGAGCTTTATCACCAATTAACCATTCTAAAAAATAATTATCATTATTTTTATTTTTAACTTTTGCAGCCCAATATATTGGTTGCTCATATTCGAATTTTTTATTATCTATTTGGGACAATATCTTTACCTTTGAAGAAAATATAGCATCTGATAAATAGGAAATACCAAGATTTACCTCACCTTGCGAAATAAATTTTAAATTAGCTTGAGCTGACGAAGTATAAACTAATTTTTTTTCTATTGAGTCCCAAAGATCTAAAGATTTCAATGCTTGCTTTGAATATATTCCTAAAGGCACAGATGAGGGGTGAGGTATTGCAATCATTGACGAAGATATTTGTTCGATGAAATCATATTTGAATTCAGGTGAGTTAATATCTAGGTAAATGGGTTTATTAATTCCACTTATTATTACTAATGAGTTTTTTGCAATTTTTAAAATACTATCCTTTTCAACAAGGCCTTTCTCCAACATCCATTCTAACCAATAGTAATTTGCAGTAATTATGAATTCTGATCTTTGACCTCTTTCTATTTGTCTAGCTAATAATGGTGTAGATCCAGGAATAATTATAATTTTAGTTTTTTCATTTTTTTCCCACTCATTTGCTAATTCTTTACTTACTTTATATAAACTTGAGGCAACCGAGATTATTAATTTATCTTTTTCAGCAAGAGCATTACTTGAAAGATGAATTATTATTAAAAAAATTAAAATTATTTTATTAATCATTTAGGTAACAGAGTAAATAATTTTTTTAGTTTCTTCAGCAAATACTTTAAAACCATATTCTTTATAAAAAGGAAGGGCTCTGTGATGATCCAATGAGTTTGTTTGCAGTATAATTTTATCTATTTTTAATTCACTTATTCTAGAAATTGCATTATTCATTAATTCTAAACCAAATCCTCTACCAATATAGTCATTGATTAATCCAAAATGAACAATTCTTACTTCTTTAACTTTTAAATAATCATTTCTGAAATCTAGTTCAAAAAAACCAATATTTTTTCTATTTTTTTTCATTATATGCACTTCAACTTTATCATCATATATAATTTTTTTTAATTCATCATTGGAAATATTAAGCCTACCTAACCAACTATAATTTTTACCAACATCCTTATATAATTTCTTATACTCATCCATATTAATTGTATCATTATGAAGAATTTCATAATTTTTCTTTAAAGGAGTTTTTTTGATTTCACCTTTATATTCAAGCCATTTTATATTTATTGATTTTGATTTCATAATAATATTAATAACAATAAAATTTTAATATATAATAAAAATTTATACTATAATTTAACTACAAAAATGGAGAGAAATTTTAATGTCAATATTTTATATTGGAGCAGGTGGTTTCTTTGGGGCAACTTCAAGATACATAGTAAGTATATTTTTTGAAAATATAGGATTAAATACTAATCTTTCTACGATTTTTGTAAATGTTTTTGGTTCCTTTTTAATGGGGACAATGTTTTATTTTTTAACATCAAATTCTTCAGATTTTTACAAAATGTTTTTTGTCATAGGTTTTTTAGGAAGTTTTACAACTTTTTCAGCTTTTTCACTAGATTCTCTTAACTTGCTTTTATCAAGAGAATATTTTGAACTGTTTATATATATAGCATCATCAGTTTTTGTATCCATTCTGTTTATTTTTATCGGTTTTATTCTTGCTAAAGAAATCTATTAATGAAAAATTTTACAGAGCATAAAATAAATAAGGACTTTGCAGAAACTAGACTGGATAGATGGTTTCGACAATATTTTAGAGGTTTATCTCATAACGAATTAGAAAAATATTTGAGAAGGGGTCTTGTAAAAATAAATGGAAAAAAAATAAAATCCAATTATAGATTAAATATCGATGATGTAATAAAAATACCAAGTTTTTTTGATGATTTTTCTAACATCGATAAAAAAAACATTAAAATCATTGGGTCAGAGGATTTCATAAAAAAACATACATTATATATCGATAATGATCTTTTAGTTTTAAATAAACCATACAATCTTGCTGTTCAGGGAGGAACAGGAATTAAAAGGCATCTCGATGGTTTATTAATTTCTGCCTTTTTGTCCAAAAAGATAACCCCTAGGCTTGTTCATAGATTGGATAGAGAGACATCAGGTGTTTTACTTGTAGCCTTGAGCAGGAAAATGGCCATTCATCTCTCAAGTATGTTTAAAAATAAAAAGATATATAAAACATACTGGGCTATAACTGAAGGTTCTCCCAAAAGTAAAAGAGGTAAAATAAATTTAAATATTGAAGATTCAACAAAAAATAATCTTAGTTCATTAACATTATTCCATAATATATTGAATATAAAAGATAATATTTCTTGGATTGCCTTTAGACCAATTACTGGAAGGACTCATCAAATAAGAAAACATGCAGCTATGTCTTTTTTTCCAATAGCTGGAGATAAAAAATATGGAAAAAAATCTGAAAAAGTTAAGAAATTTGATAAATTACACCTTCATAGTCATAGTGTTGATTTTATTGACTTAAATGGAGACATTTTACATTTTGAAGCACCACTTCCTGATCATATGATGGAAACTTGGGCTAAATATAATTTGCCATTAAAGCTGGAAAGTGATTTTTTTAGCAGTGATTGGGGTATCTAATGGACGATATAATTAAAGAATTAGAAAAAAGAAGGCTTAATGCTAAGCTTGGTGGGGGTCAGAAAAAAATCGACTCACAACATGCAAAAGGTAAACTTACAGCCCGTGAAAGAATATCTCTTCTTTTGGATGAAGACTCTTTTGAGGAATATGACATGTTTGTTGAACATGACTCACACGAATTTGATATGCAGAATCAAAAGATACCCGGTGATGGCGTTGTTATTGGCTCAGGCTTGATTAACGGAAGAACAGTATTTGTTTATGTTAAAGATTTTACTGTTTTTGGTGGATCATTATCTTTGGCTCATTCAAAAAAAATTAATAAAATACAGGATATGGCATTAAAAAATAATTCTCCATTAATTGGAGTATTAGATGCTGGTGGGGCAAGAATCCAAGAAGGCATAGACTCTCTTGGTGGGTATTCAGAAGTTTTTCAAAGAAATGTCTTAGCTTCCGGAGTTATTCCTCAAATATCTATAATTATGGGCCCTTGTGCTGGAGGCGATGTGTATTCTCCTGCTCTTACTGATTTTATTTTTATGGTTGAAAATACCTCTTATATGTTTGTTACAGGACCAGATGTAGTTAAAACTGTTACGAATGAAGAAGTTACATCAGAACAATTAGGTGGATCAGAGGTACATACAACAGTTTCTTCAGTAGCAGACGGTGCATATGAAAATGATTTGGAAATGATGGAGCAGATTAGAGAATTAATTGACTTTCTTCCTTCTAGTAATACTAACCAAGCTCCTATTAAAGAGACAAATGATCCAATCGATAGAATAGAAAATAGCCTAGATACTTTAGTACCTGATAATTCTAACACACCTTATGATATTAAAGAACTAATACTAAAAGTTATCGACGAGAAGGATTTTTTTGAAATTCAAGAAAAATTTGCTCAAAATATTGTTACTGGTTTTGGAAGGTTTGACGGTTTTACAGCTGGTATAGTTGGTAATCAACCTCTTCATTTGGCTGGTGTTTTAGACTCAGATGCTAGTAGAAAGGCAGCAAGATTTGTAAGATTTTGTGATGCATTTTCAATTCCATTAGTGACCTTTGTGGATGTTCCTGGTTTTTTGCCTGGTACTTCACAAGAATATGGCGGTTTAATAAAAAATGGAGCAAAGCTACTTTATGCCTATGCAGAAGCTACAGTGCCTAAAGTCACCATTATTACAAGAAAAGCTTATGGAGGAGCTTATTGTGTAATGGCACCAAAACATTTAAGGGGTGATATAAATTATGCTTGGCCAAGTGCTGAAATTGCTGTTATGGGTGCTAAAGGGGCCGTTGAAATAATTTATAGAACTGACCTAGGTGATGAAGAAAAAATTGTAAAACACACGGAAGCATATGAAGACCGCTTTTTAAATCCTTTTGTTGCAGCTGAAAGAGGCTATGTTGATGATGTTATTTTACCCCATAACTCAAGAAATCGTATTGTTAAAGCCCTAAAGATGTTAAGGAATAAAAAACTATCAAATCCTTGGAAAAAGCACGATAACTTACCTCTATGAGAAAAAAATGTTTAAGAAAATCTTAATTGCTAATAGAGGGGAAATTGCATGTAGAATAATATCTTCCTGCAACAGTTTATCAATACCTACAGTTGCAGTTTACTCTGATGCAGATAAAAATGCTTTACATGTAAAGATGGCAGATGAAGCGGTAAATATTGGGCCAGCACCCTCAAATCAATCTTATTTATCAATTGATAAAATTATTTCAGCATGTAAAAAAACCAATGCTGATGCTGTTCATCCCGGATACGGTTTTTTATCTGAAAATCATTTATTTATGAGTAGTCTTACAAAAGAGGATATAACTTTTATTGGTCCATCAGCTGAACCTATTAGAGTAATGGGAGACAAAATAGAATCTAAAATTTTTGCTATTAATGCTGGTGTGAATACTGTTCCAGGATATCAGGATATTATAAAGAGTTCAGAAGAAGCAGTTCAGATAGCTAATAATGTAGGTTTTCCAGTAATGATTAAAGCATCTGCTGGAGGAGGGGGGAAGGGCATGCGCATAGCATACAATGAGGATGACATTCCCGATGCATATACATCATCTATAAATGAGGCTAAATCTAGCTTTGGTGATGATAGAGTTTTTATTGAAAAATTTATTATTAAACCAAGGCATATAGAGATTCAAGTTCTAGCCGATAATCATGGAAATGTCATTCATCTTGGAGAAAGAGAGTGTTCAATTCAGAGAAGAAATCAAAAAATTATTGAAGAGTCCCCAAGCCCTTTTGTTGACAATGAGTTAAGAGAGGCTATGGGAGCTCAAGCTGTTCAATTAGCTAAAAAAGTAGGCTACCAAAGTGCAGGAACTGTTGAGTTTATTGTTGATCAAGATAAGAATTTTTATTTCTTAGAAATGAATACAAGGCTCCAAGTTGAACATCCAGTTACAGAGTTAGTTACAGGATTTGACTTGGTTGAGGAAATGATAAAAATTGCAGCTGGCGAAAAATTAAATATATCTCAAAATGACGTTAAATTTGATGGATGGGCAATTGAATCAAGAATATATGCTGAAGACCCTGAAAGAAATTTTATGCCTTCAACAGGAAGATTAGTTAATTATAAGCCTCCTATATCTTTTAATAATATAAGAAATGACACAGGCGTATATGAGGGCGGAGAAATATCTATGTTTTATGATCCAATGATCTCAAAACTTTGCTCTTATGGTAAAACCAGATCAGAGGCGTGTGAATTAATGAAAAATGCCTTAAATAATTTTGAAATATCGGGAATACAAAATAACTTAAATCTTCTCTCTTCCATTATTAAAAATAAAAAATTTATTGCTGGAGATATTAATACTGGTTTTATTTCAGAGGAATATCCGGATGGATTCAGTTCAAAAATTAAAGATAGGAGTGATTGTTTAACTTTTTCATTGGCAAGTATTTTTGCTTTTTTAAAAATTAAAAATAGAAACAAAAATAAAGACTTAAAAAATTCTCAAAAGTTTAATGAAAGGACTTTAATTGCAGAAATTAATAAAAATATTTTTGAATTTAAAACTTATAACACTGAAAAAAATAGTATGATTGAATATGAAGGCAATCTCATTCCATTAGAATCAGACTGGAATATTGGTGATAGGGTAATGAACATAAAAATTGGTGAAGATGATTTTACTATACAAATTAATAAAACAATTAAAGGCTTTGAAATTAAAGGCTATGGAATGGAAGGTATAATAAAAATCAGATCTAAAATTGCTAATGAATTATCTTCTTACATGATTGAAAAAGTAATTGAGAAAAATAATAAAGAAATAAAATGTCCTATGCCTGGTTTAATTGTTTCAATTAATGTTGAAGAGGGACAGTCGATTGAGGATGGAGACAAATTATGTGTTATAGAGGCTATGAAAATGGAAAATATTATTAGATCAGAAATCTCTGGAACTATTAAAAAGATCCATTGTGAAGAAGGTGAGAGCCTTGCAACAGAACAAATTATGATAGAGTTTGAATAGATTTAATTTTAATCTTAAAAATTTTTTCAAAGTTTGATATTAGAATATTATCAAATTTATTTTTTGATATTTTTACACCAATTTTTTCTATACTCGTTACACCGCTTCCTTCATTACCACAAGGAACTATTCCAGAAAAATGATCTATATTTGGATTTATGTTAAGACTTATTCCGTGATAGCTTACTCCTTTTCTTATTCTTAATCCCAAGGAACCAATTTTTTCTTCACAATTATTTTTTTTATCATTCATTACCCATATCCCAATCTTATCTTTAATTAAGTATGATTTAATTCCAATTTCCATAAGTGAATTTATTAACCATTGTTCAAGAAGCCTTATATAAGACTTTACATTATAATTTCTTCTACGAACATCCAGCATTACATAAGCCACCCTTTGTCCAGGGCCGTGGTAAGTATATTCACCACCTCTATTTGTTTTGAAAACAGGTAATAGATTTTTATTCAGTAAATCTTTTTCTTTTGAGCTTGTACCGGCTGTGTAAACAGATGGATGCTCCAAAAACCATAGTAATTCAGACTCAGTATTATCGTTAATTTTTTTTACTCTTTGTTCCATTAGCTTTATGCTTTTTTTATAATCAACTAACTCATTTGAACAAAAAAATTCTATAGTATTTTTCATAATTATTAATTTGCAAAATTCTTTAATTAAATTTTAAAATAAATTAAAAATATTATATTAACTCTTTTTGTATAAAGCTATATGATAAATAATATTGCGGCCGTGGCGGAACTGGTAGACGCGCAGCGTTGAGGTCGCTGTGGGATAAAACCCGTGGAAGTTCGAGTCTTCTCGG
>NHHR02000009.1 GCA_002170885.2 Rhizobiales bacterium TMED168
GATCTAATTGCATCATCCGTAACCCTTCCTCCAGCATTCCTTATTACATGAGCATCGCCCTCCTCAAGACCCAATGCTTTAGCAGGATCAAACCTGGCATCCATGCATGTTAAAATAGCTAAATTTTTTTTTGGTTGTGCTGATAAATCACCTTTATCAAATTCTTTGCTATATTTATTATTAGCTTCAATAATTGGTGTTAAATTTTTGGTCATAAAGATCCTCAAAAAAATTCTAATTAAGTTTTATATCTTTTAATCTTTCAGAAAAAGCAAAACTTAAAAAAAACATACATATAATATTAACAAAAGTTATAATTTTTTGAATTATTGCCTGCTCTACCATTTGCTCAATACTCGTTAACGGACTATCACTTATAATTTGATAAACAACATATAAAAAAGTAAAAAATAATAAACAAAAAATCATTACTGAATATTTCTTACTCACACTACTTCGTATAAGAACAAAAAAATACAAAATCAACCCCGGAACAAGAAGTCTAAAAGCATTTATAGCGAAAAAAATATGTTCATCTAGATACAAATCGTATGGGGTAAAACCAACTCCAGCAAAGAAAAAAGTTCCAAAGAAAAGAAATGCAGAACCAATGATTGAAATTGTAAAACTTAAAATATCATCTCTAAATAATTTAGGAATAAACAAAAAAGAAATACCTATTAAGGTAAATAAAGTCATAGAAAAATTGAAAATTAAAAAGGAAATCAAATTTGGTAAACCCGAATGAGATTTATAGCCACCAAGATCACTTAAAAAATTATGACTAATTGAATAACCGAGCTGTGATGGATCATGAATATTCCCACCAGGGTAGAAAAACATTGATACAAAAACTGAAATAGTAAAAAAAATAGTTACAAATCTTAATACATCAACTGTCCAAAATTTGTACATGTTGGTAAGCCTATTCCATTTCTATGGCGATTTTAAAAGAAGGTCTTTCAGATATACGATTAACATAGCCTTTTAAATTAACCATTTCATCAGTAATACAGCCCATTCTATTACTCATAAAACATGCATGACCGAGCATGATATCAGCGGCAGAAAAATTGCCAATTAGGTACTCTTTATTATCTAAAGTTTCATCAACAGGAATTAAAGCTTTTGTTAGAAGATTCTTTGCTTGTCTCAGAACTGTTTCATCTCTTCTATCTTCCGGTAACAAAATCGTTTGAACAACGATTGTGTTAATTGGAGGCATTACCATCCCTTCGCAATAATGGAACCATTGTAAAAATTGGGGATATTCGTCAGAACTTACACTGGGTTTTAGTCCACCATTTTTGTGACGCTCTATAATATACTCAACAATTGCACCTGACTCATAAATTCTAATATCACCATCATCTAAAACTGGAATACGTCCTAAAGGGTGTCTTTTTCTATGCTCATCCGATTTAAGATCTTTTGGATGAAAAGCCATATTATTAACTTCATAAGGAAGTTCTAACTCTTCTAATAGCCAGATTATTCTTCCGGCTCTTGAATTCGGTGCAAAATGAACTTTTAACATTTAAAATCCTATATAAAAATTATAAAAAAATGACCCTGATACAGTCAATAAAATTACTGTAATCAGAGCCATTAATCTAGTTAAAATTAGTATTTAATATTTTTTAATTTGATTATTATTACAATTTGTCGATACTCAAAAATATAATAATAAATTATTTTAGGAGGATGGAATGAGTTTTATTGGATCTATTGATGATAGATTGGCTCTTCATGAGTTAGTAATGTCTTATGGTGATGCTGTATCAAGAAAAGATTCTATAGACTGGGGAAACACATGGTCAAAAGATGCTATCTGGAGTGTACCAAATTTTCCAGGTTTAGAAAAAGTTGAGGGAAGAGAGGATATTGTTGAGAAATGGAAGGAAGCAATGACTAATTATGAGTATATAGTTTTTACTGCACTACTAGGTTCTTTAAAAATTGATGATAATACTGCAAAAGGAACAACGTATACAATTGAAGTGGGTACTGATATTGACGGAAATAAGTCACAAATTCATGGTCAATACTTAGATGAATTTAAAAAAATTGATAATACGTGGTTTTTCCAAAAAAGAACTTTTTCAATTCTACACAGTGCATAAAAAAGCCCCAAATTTTATTTTAATTCAGGGCTAATTTAAATTTATTTTAAAGTTATCTCTTATAAGATAATTCTAACATTATAGTTCGTCCAGGTTTCACATATGCATACCTGTCAGCAGGAAAGCCAAATTCCGTTCCTGTATTTCCGCCTGTTGATGGAGTTTCAGCTGAAATTGTTTGAATATATTCATCACTCAAATTTCTACCTATTAATCCAAGTGACCATCCTTTTTCAATAGAACTAACAAATACAGATGCGTCAAAAGTTGTGTAAGATTCTTGAGAAGCATTAATCCAAGCAGTCAATGGATAGTCATCAGAATATTTAGCATTGGCATTTAAGCCTAATTCCAATCCATTTCCTAGAGATGAAGAATAATTAAATCCATAATTAATTCTTAATTCAGGAGCAAGAGCCATTTGATTTCCATCTAAATTTTGATCTTTAAGTGCTCCTGTTCCAATATTACATCCCTCAGAGGGTTTTTGACCACTATAACAGGGGCCATTAAATTTATTATAAGCCGCATCATTATAAGAGATAGCTGCGTTCAATAAGAGTCCCTCTATTGATTGAGGATAATAAGATAATGCAAGATCGAAACCTTGAGATTCTGATTCTTGAGCGTTTAATGTTCTATAAGCAAAAATTGCTGCATTGAAATAATTTAGTTGCAGATCATCATACTCATAACTGTAAACATCAAGATCAAGTTGCAAGCTTCCGTCAAAAAGTGATGTTTTGACACCAAACTCAATACCTTTAACTGTCTCCGGATCATACTGGATATCTTTATATGGATCAGCATTTAAAGTACTATCTATTGTGCCATTATCAAATCCACCAGACTTCCAACCTTCCTTATAAGCAACATAATAAGTTGTATTATCATTTGGCTGATAACGAAGAGTTACCTCGGGGACAAAATCATCTAGATCTGTATCAACCTCAATAAATCTACCTAGGTTAAATAATCCTAAGACTGCCGCATTTGCATAAGGTTGAGTAAAGTAAGAATCTTTTTCCTCTTTAATAAATCTACCTCCTGCAGTTAGTTGTAAGTTTTCATTTATATCCCATATAGCTTCACCATAAACCGATATAGCTTCACCTTCAGTTTGGGAAATCTTATTATATGCAAGGTAACGATATATATCTGGAGCTGATGAGTCTTCTAAGTTTGCAAAAGTAACTTCTTGAGCAAAATTTAATTCCCACTCTTGATAATAAACACCAAAAGCCCAATTAAAATTACCAGAGTTTTTTGAAACTATTTTTGACTCAATGGCTAAATTTTCATAACTGTTACCTTCACCTGCAAAACAACTCGTAAATGCTGTTCCATCGCAGTCAATAACCCAACCAACCTCTTGCTCTGCTATATTAGCAACAGTCAAGATATCATAATTATCTAACTCAATATCAAGACTTGCTGTTAGAATATTAGACTCATAAACCTCGCCAAGGGCTCCTCCAAATTGTCCCTCAAGTGGAGTAATATCCGCAACAGCCTTAGGAATTGGATTTGATCCTCTTTTTCCATCTGTATTACATGGAGTAGTGTCATTTGGATTTGCTAATGGAGCCTGACGACCAGCTTCATCTACTCCAGTGTTAACATGGGAAACTCCATTTAAAGTAATACATTCAAAGTTTTCATGAAGAGCTAAAGAAGTGTTTTCAGTTTCAGCAGTTGAAGCCTTAACTTTTAAAGTAATATTATCTGCTAATTGGCCTTTAAGAGTTAACCTTGCAAATGTATTTTCAGTTCTTGGAGCAAAATCATATGCTTTATCATTTGGATAAGAAGATGCAGCAAAGCCATTTCCTACGTCAAGAGTATTATATGTTGTCGGCCCAGCATCATTTTCTATCCAACCCTCATCCATCTCAGAAGTTTTTACAGCTAGTCTTACCCCCCAAGTATCGCTAATAGGAGTAGAAAAAACTAATTCGGCAGATTTAGTTTTATATTCAAATTCATTAGATAATTTTACTGACCATTCAGTCTCATCCCCTGGATCATTTGTTGTAATAACTATTGCACCTGCTGTAGCATTTTTACCAAAGTATAGTGCCTGAGGACCTTTTAAAATAGCAACCTGACTGGCATCAAATAGACCTTCATGTATCGTCCTTCCTTGAGGATAATATATACCGTCAATCATAAGAGCTACTGACTGCTCAATTCCAATACTTCCAGGGCTAGATGAAATACCTCTAACTGCTATTTGAAAACCGCTACCACTGTTTATTTGGCCAATTTCTAATGAAGCGGATGATGCCGCTAAATCCTGAAGATCTTTAATACCAAAAGTTTCAAGAGCTTCTTCATCATAAGCTGTAATTGAAACAGGTATATCCCTAATAGACTCATCAGTTGCTCTAGCTGTAACAACTATTTCCTCAATTGTATTAGTTAAGTCCGAGATAGAATTATCCTGAGAAAAAACTATACTAGAATTAACAGAAAAGAATATTAAAAACGCTAATTTACAAATAAACTTCATGACCACACCCCTTTTTATTTTTTTTATATAACACTTATTAAAAAACTGTTTATTTATTTAGATTATGAATATAAACTATTAATAAAGCAAATAATAAAGCAAATTAAAAAAATTAAAAAATGAAAAAAGACCAAATAAAAGAAAGACAAGAAAATATTAGTGGATCTTCTAACGTAACTTATGAAGAAGAAGTTAAGATTACAGGTGATAGATATACTTCAAAAGATTTCATGGAAAATGAATTAACTTACCTATGGCCAAAAGTTTGGAATATTGGAGGTTGGAGTAAAGAACTAGAGAAAGAAGGCGATTTTATTACTCATAATATTGGAAGAGAGTCAATATTAATGGTTAGAGAAAAGAATAATAAAATAAAGGCATTTCATAACGTATGTCCGCATAGAGGTAATAGACTTGTCCATACTGACTCAGGTTACGTAAAAGAATTTTCATGCACTTATCATGGTTGGAAATATAATTATTCCGGTGAATTAATATACGCTCAAGATGAAGATGATTTTCCTCAGGGCAATCCTTGTGGAAAAATAAAACTTTCTGAAATCAATTGTGAAGAATATGGAGGTTTTATTTGGTACAATATGGACAAAAACTGCTTCCCTTTGAAAGGTTTTTTAGGTGAAGTCACTAAATATATTGATATGTTTGATAACGAGGGGTTAAAAAGAGTTTACTACAAAGTATGTGAAGTACCATTTAATTGGAAAGCTTTAAGGGATAATTTTTGTGAATCCTATCACTTACCATCAACTCACCCTCAAATAAGTGATTATTATGACGATGATTATAAAAACACTGATTTTGAACTATATGAAACTGGTCACAACTTAATGAAAATGAAAGGTTCTCTTCCTTCTTTAAGAAACTCAGAAACATTTAAAATGAATGAAAAGCTCGAGGCAGATCTA
Organism: Rhizobiales bacterium TMED168; assembly: GCA_002170885.2. Next base: position 5,562 of record NHHR02000009.1, read on the forward strand.
TTGTATTGGGAGTTAAACCCTAAAGATTTTGACAACAAAGCTCACTTAGTTAGAGAGAGCTTGCAAAATCAAAAAAGAAAAATTGGTAAGAAAAAGGGATTTAATCATTTTGAAAACCTTCCCGATGCATGGTTAACTGATGCATTTCATTTTAATATTTTTCCAGGAACTTCTATTACTTACACAGCAAATGTTGTTTCTCTTCAGAGAACAGAACCTCATCCAACAGATCCTAATAAATCTATTTATGACCATTGGGGTTTTGCATTAAAACCAAATGATTCTGATTTAGTTCCCTCTCCAGAAGATATGGTTCCGTGGGAGGAAGTAGAAAAAAAAGTTGTTAAATATGGTGAAGAAACTCTAAGCGATGTTGCGGATCAAGACCTTGAACGCGCTAGTGCTCAGCAATTAGGTTTTCATTCAAGCGGTTTTGAAAGCGCTTATTTATCTGGCCAAGAAAATCGTGTACAACAATTTCATAACTTTATAGATAATTATATTTATAAGCGATAATTTTTATATAAAATGTAAACATTAATTTTATTTTTTAATTTTTTTGGGAGGGGTAAATGCGACTAATTTTACTTTCATTAACTTTTTGTTTAACTTTTTTTATGCCTTTTAATGCAAATTCTAAATTAGGGTTTGTTGGAATAGGTGTATCTAATATAGAAAAATCAACAAAGTTTTATCAAGAAATACTGGGTTTAGAAATTATCGGAACTTATGACAATGTTGTTGTTGATAACGCAGATGGATCAGAAAGCTTTCTTAATGAGGTTGTTCTTGGCTACAAAGATAAACCTGGAACATTATTAGTGCTAATGAATTGGCCTAAAGATGAAAAAGAATATGATGGTGATAATGTAAAAATTGTCTTTGAAGTCGANGATGCAAAAGCTGTTATGAAAAAAATTGAAAATGCTGGTGGGAAAATAGATAGATACGCTCTCCCTCATTATACAATAGATGGCTTAGTTGGATTGGGTCGCGACCTTGATAACTATGTTGTTGAAATTATTCAATGGAAAGTAGACTAAGCTTTTTTTATTGTCATATTTTAAGTTCTGACTCAAATTCATCAACAGTATAAGATCTCATAAAGCGAGTATCAAAAATCTTTTCTTCATCTTCTCTTATCTCTTTTGCAATATCTGGCTCACTTAATTTCTCTCCACAGGCCTTAAAAGTTTCTTCATCAGGATACCATACTTCCATTATAACATCGTATTCTGGATCTTTAAGATTCCCTGATCTATCAACAAGCGGATTTGTAAAACGTCTAATATATTTTGTTGCAAAACCACTTAGATATTTCTCGCCAATAATTCTATGATTATTTTCATAGTAATCTCTAAATTCAGAGACAGTCATTCCTGGTCTTCTTTTCATAAGCATGACTACTTTTATCATTTAAAACCCTTGTTTTAATTATTAAACACTATACATCAAAAATTAAATAAAAAAAAACGCCCAATATTGAGCGTTTTTTATAATTAATAAAATATAATTTTATTTCTTTGGCATCCATATTTGTCCAAGAATAATTATTGCAACTACTGCAAAGAAAGCAATACCGAGCGGCAGAGGCATTGTTGCTGGATCTGTTGTTCCAACGTAATCTAAATAACCTTCCGCAACAGATGAAATACTTCCAGTTTCTTCTTTAAGTTGCGTTAGAGCAATTGACGTTGAAACCCATGTATTAACAACGATGGTTGCTTGCATCCAACTAAAGGCTAAAACAATTAAGCCAAAAGCAGTCGACATAATTTTAGCAAATAAATTAGTTTCATCTGAGTTTCTTGTTGCTACAGCAATTCTCAATGCTAACCATATCGATAAAATTGAACCAATACCAACCAAACCTGACCCAATTCTATTTGAGCTCCATATACTCCAAATTTGAAATTCTTCCATAATAATCCCTCCTTTTAATATTTTATGTTTATATAATAAATTGTCATTTTTGAATATTAATTATTTGTGACAATTTTCATTTAAGAATTTAACTTTAAACAATCCAATAAAAATGTAAATGTAAATGATTATTATTATCAAAAATTAATTTATTCTCTTTGTTTTTAAGCTAAATGTCAGTTTAATAATTAAAAATTTGTATTTTTTAAACCTTAACAACAACCTTACCAATATTTGATCCATTAAAAAGCTTTGAATAGGCGGATACAAGATTTTCTAATCCATCTGTAGTCTCAATTGGAAGGTCTAAAAGACCCTCAGTATTCCACTTTTTTAATATTGGGTTTATCTCGGCTTCTCTGTGATAAAAGTCTGGAGAAAAAAATCCTTCAAATCTTAATCTTTTCATTAATATAAGATCATAATTATAAGGGCCAGGTAAACGCTCCTTAGAGGCATAGTTTTCTAATAAACCACACACTGCTATTACACCAAAATTAGCCATATTTGCTAAAACCGCATCTAATGTTGAACCTGCTACATTGTCAAAATATACATTTATACCATCTGGACACAAATCCTTTAATTTTTTTGAAATATTTTCAGTTTTATAATTAATTGATCCATCAAATCCATAGTTATTACATATTAAGTCACATTTTTCGTCTGTTCCTGCTATTCCAATAACCTTACAACCAGAAATTTTTGCTATTTGCCCTGCCATTAATCCTGTACACCCAGCAGCAGCAGAAACTACAAAAGTATCTCCAGCTTTAACTCTTCCTGTATTTATTACTCCTACATATGCTGTCCAACCATTTGCGCCAAATATACCAACATAGTTTACCAAATCTGTATCATTAATATTAACCTTGCTTGGATACATTGTTGAAGGATCAACGACTGAATAATCAGACCATTGTCCATATGATCTTAATACATCACCTTCCTTATACTCCGGATGGTTACTATTTATAACTTCTCCAAGAACAGTACCCATCAATTTTTCCCCTATAGGTATTGGTGGTTGATATGAATCCTCCCTTTCAGTCATATACATTCTTGTTCCTGCATCCATAGAGAGGTATTTATTCTTAGTAGCAAAACATCCTTCAGGAATAACAATCTTACTTTCTTCTTTAATTTCTAAAGCATTTTCAAAATCATTTCCCTCAGGCAATTTTTTCATAACCCAAAATCTATTATTTACATCTATCTCAGCCATTATTGAACTCCCCTTAGATTCATTAATTTTTTACAACCCTGCAGTTTGACCACCATCAACAGGTATTAACTGACCTGTAATAAATTTAGAGGCATCAGAAGCAAAAAATATCATAACAGGTGCTAAATCTTTTTCAGGGTCACCGTATTCTTGCCCCAAAGAAATAGGAATAGAATTTCTCCAATGGCTTGCTAAATTTTCTTCTTCCGTTGATCTTTCTCTCGCTGCATAATACATAGGTGTAGCAATTGCTGGAAGAATAGCATTTACTCTTATGTTGTGTTTACCCCATGTTCCTGCAGCAGTTCTTGTCCATGAATGAACAGCACCTTTAGCTGATGAATATGCAGAGGCACTTGGCTCTGGTCTAAGACCAGAAATAGAACCAAAATTAATAATTGAACCACCTCCGCTTTCTTTCATATACCTAAAAGCTTCCTGATTTGTTAACATTGTACCCCTAACATTAATTGCAAACATTAAATCCCAATCTTCAACTTTTACATTAGAGGCATCTGAACTTCTTTGTATAGCGGCTGGGTGAGCAAGAACGTCTAACCCACCCATTATATTTAAAGCTTGAGAAAAAGAGTCTTGAACACTTGATTTTTCTGAAACATCAACATGAATATACGTACATTTTCCTGGTCCAGAATTATTGGCCTTTTCACAAATTGATTTTCCATTTGTGTCTGAAACATCCATTCCAATTACGTTAGCTCCAGATTTAACAAATGCATTTAATGTAGCTTCACCCATACCGCTGGCTGATCCAGTTACAATAATTCTTTTACCTTCCAACATTTTCCCTCCTTAAATTTCTAACTAATTTTAAGTAAACCGTTTTTTTATTTGCTTAGACGGTGGAGAGCGCATATTTTATTACCTGCTGGGTCACGCAAATAAGCAAGATATATATTTGAATCCTCTCTTACCCCAGGTGGTTCCTCACATGTTGTACCACCATTTTCAAGACCAGCAGCATGCCATTTATCACCATCTTCTTGACTGTCAACGGAAAAGCCAACTGTGCTCCCGTTTCCTGGTCCAGCTGAATTTCCATCGATTGGTATACTTATAGCAAAAATACCGCTTTTTGTTGCATAAAAACAACGGCCTTTTGGATCTATCACTCCAGGTGCATATCCTAGAGTACCTAAAATTGCATCATAAAATTTTTTTGATTCTTCGATACTGTTTGCACCGACCATTACATGACTAAACATTAAAATCTCCATTATTAAAAATTAGATTATTATACAATTCTTTTTTAAAAACTATCTATTAATAATTTTATAGGATCTCTTATTAGCAATTTTTTCTAAATCCTGATCAGGATTAACAACTATTGGCTCTCCACAACTCTCAAACATTGGTAAATCATTAATTGAATCAGAATAAAAAATTGATTCATTAATTTTAAGATTATTTTCTAAACACCATTTTTTAACAGCCTTTACTTTACCTTCTGCAAAGGTAGGTTCACCTGATAAATTTCCTGTAAAAATATTATTTATAATTTCTACAGGTGTTCCAATACTTGACTCAATTTCAAAAAAATCTGCAAAACCCTTTACTAAAATGTCATGAGAACCAGATGCAATAAGAACATTATCAGCAGATTTTGCCTCAAGTATTAATTTTTTTGTTAAGTTATCAGTTAAATCATCAGCATAATTTTCAATAAATTCGTTTATAAGTTTATCAACTTTATTTTTACTAAAGCCTTTGATAGGTTCCTGAATATAAGTTGAATATTCCTCAAAATTAAGTATACCTCTGCGATAATCAGCATCAAATTGGTTAAGTTTAGAGGAATGATCTGTTTTATTTAACAGTCCTTTTTGAATCAAAAAATTAATCCATTCCTTCTCACAATCTCCACATAAAAGAGTGTCATCCAAGTCAAAAATTATAAATTTCATTCAAAATCCTTAATTTAGAAAATTTAATTCTTATTCGCCATGAAGATTTGTGAAAGACCTTTTTAAAAATTTCCATTCACCATCTTCTATTATGCAACTATCATCATATTGACCACAGGGTCTTAATTCTTTTCCATCAGGTAAAACAGCTGCTTCAATTGTATAACTTCTCATTTCTGCTTCAGAACCATTTATTTTGATGTAACCTGGTTGAGCAATCATATGTACAAAAGGATATCCTTTCATTGCTTCAGTCCATATATTAATGATATTTTCTCTACCTTCATTCCTTATTTCTAGGTGAGGGATCTCCCAAATAGCATTTTTTGACCAAGTACTTCCCCAAATATCAGCACTTCTCTGATTTACTCCATCACAATATTTATCCAATAATTCGCGGATAGCCGTCTTTGCCTCTAAATCAGTCATTTTTACCTCTTTAATTTGTGAAAATAATATAAAATTATACTAAACTAATAACAGTAAGTAAAAATATTTGTAATTTAAAAAAATCTTTGATTTAAATTTTAATGCATAATTTAGTGATAAATTTTATATACAAAAAGAATGTTGAATTTTAATTGAATAAAATATATTTTAGAGACAAATAAAGGAAGTGATAATAGATATATGAATGAAATAAAACAAAATAAAAATAATTTAGAAATCGTTAAGAATGGTGAAAATAGATCACCTGATACAAGCTATACTGAATATCTATCTCAAGATAGCAAAAAGGTTCCTGACTTTATGGTTAAGGAAAGTTATGACTTCCTTGGTTCTGAGGATATTGATGCATCTAGATATTTTTCCAGAGAATTTTTTGAAAAAGAAAAGGAATGTATGTGGACTAGAGTATGGCAATTCGCATGTAGAGTAGAAGATATTCCTGAAATAGGAGATAGTTTAGTTTATGATATTTTAGATTGGTCTTTTCTAATTGTAAGATCTGATAAAAATACAATTAAAGCATTTTATAATAGCTGTCTTCACAGAGGGAGAAGAATTAAATCTGAAAGAGGTTTTGGCGATCAACTTCAGTGTCCTTTTCATGGTTTTTGCTGGCACTTAGATGGATCTTTAAAACATACGCCCGCATCTTGGGACTTTCCTCATATAAAAGATAAAGATTTTAGTCTTCCAGAAGTTAAAGTAGATATTTGGCAAGGTTTTGTTTTTATAAATATGGATGAGAATTGTGTTCCTTTAGAAGAGTTTTTAGATCCTTTGCCAGAGCATCATAAAAGATGGGACCTTGGGAATTGTAAAAAAGTTATTCATGTTTCAAAAGTTGTTCCCGGAAATTGGAAAACGGTTCAAGAAGCTTTTATGGAATCATTTCATGCAACACTGATTCACCCTGAAATTTTACCATTTCAGGCAGATGAAAATGCTAGATATGATATTTATGGTGACCACATGAATAGAAACATAGCTTTAACTGGTAAACCTAGTCCAAACCTTAAAAATGTAGATGAACAAGAAATACTAGATACTATTTTTTATGGTTCAGGTCGAATGGCCGCTGATGATAAAATATTAGTTCCGGAAGGACAAGAAGCCAGAAAAGTTGCAGCTCAAGCAATGAGAGATGCTTTTTCTGAAGCTGACGGACATGATTATTCTGATAAATCTGATGCAGAAATGCTTGACGCAATTGTTTATAATACTTTTCCTAATTTTTCTCCATGGGGAGGGTTTCCAAGAAATTTAATATATCGATTTAGACCAAATGGTAATAGAGAAGATTCTGCGATTATGGAGGCGATGTTTTTACAAAGAAATCATAAAGATCCTGAAAAACAAGAACCTTATGAACCAATTCCAATTCATTATTTATCTGAAGATGAAAACTGGGATGATGCAGAGGAGTTAACTGGTATAGGCCTTATTTTTGATCAAGATATGAGTAATATCCCAGAAGTTGAGAGAGGTATAAGGGCTAGTAAAAAAGGAAAACTAACTTATGCTAATTATCAGGAGAGTAGACTGAGGCATTATCACCAAACTATTGATAAATATATAGCTAAAGGGCCATTAAAACCTTAGGTTTGAAAATTATGATTTTTGCGATTTTATCCCTCTAAATGATTTATAATAATTTTGTATTAAAGCAAGATCTATCTCGCTATTTCCTGAAGGATTAAAAATCTTTCCTATTTGAATACTTTTTGTAGGTGCGTCTATAGAAATTAATAGAATTTTTGATTTAGTTAGGCTCGCTATTCTTAGAAATCCAGTTTTCCACCTTGTTACTTTCTTTCGTGTACCCTCTGGTGTCATAGCAATAACAATACTTTTTTCTTTTTTTACGATTCTTACAACTTTATCAATTAATTTTGAAGGATTCTCTCTATAGACTGGTATACCCCCAAGCCACTCAAAGATTTTTTTAAATCCTGGCTTGAATATAGAATGTTTCCCAAGCCATCTGACTTTAATATTCAAACCAAAAATTGCCAACATTGCTAGAACAAAATCCCAGTTTGATGTATGCGGTGCAGCAATTATAACTATTCTATCTTCATCAGGTACCTGCCCTTTGATAGTCCAGCCAGAAATATTTATACCAAATCTTCCAATCATTCTAAGCAAGTTTGAACGGCTTCCTCTTAATCTTTTAGGTATTTGATTTTCAGAAATTCTTATAATTTTTTTTGACAATTTTTCCCCAATAACGATTTTGATTTTCTAAAATTTTAAGACTAGTGATTCCACCAGGCAAGGTCAGAAAAAGCCCTAATATCAATCTCATGAGTCCAGGTTGATCTATGCTGCTTATATAGATGAAAATATGTATTTGCAACATTTATGGGAAGAACAAGACCATCTTTTTCCATTCCTTTTTCTTCCCTAAGTTTTTGATACAATTCAGGACCAAGAACTTTCCCAAGTGTATCAGGCGCGTCAACCATTCCATCAATTATAATATGAGCTATGTGGATTCCTTTAATTGAAAATTCTGCACTTAATGATTGACACAACATTCTTCTTCCACCCATTGCTGAAGCATGTGAATGTTGATTTTTATTACCCCTCATTGCTGCTGTTGCAGAAGTAACAAGTATGGTTCCCTTTCCTCTTTTTTCCATAACAGGACATATAGTCTTGGCTACCCTAAAAAGTCCTAGATTTGCAATTTTCCATCCCCATTCAAACTCCTTTAAAGAAGTTTCATTTAAAAACTTCATACCTGTTTGGGCGCCTAAATTATAAATAATAACCTCAATTGGACCAATATTTTTTTCTATATCTTCAATTAGCTCTTCAATTACATTATCTTTAATGGCATCCAATAAAAAGCCAGTAGCAGAACCACCGTCTTCCTCTATTTTATTTATTAAAAGATTTAAACCTTCTTGATCTGTTCGCCGACAAATACATGAATGGAAGCCTTCTTGAGAAAACTTATAAGCAACATTTCCACCGATACCTGCACCAGCTCCTAAAACTAAACAAACAGGCTTCACTTTTTCTACCAAGGGTGAATTTCACCATTCCATTTATAGAAATTACCGGAATCTTCTTTTTTAAGACCAGAAATAACTTTTCGTATTCCAGATGCACTTTCCTCAGCAGTTATCTCAGCCGCTGGTCCGCCCATGTCTGTCTGAACCCAACCAGGGTGCATAATGGACACGATTATAGGTTCTTGAGCCCAATCAAGAGCTAATATCTGACCAACTTTACTTACAGCTGCTTTAGTAGTTGAATATACATACATTCCGCCCATAGGCCACGTAGAGGCTGCTAATTGACTTGATAAAATCATAAAGTTACCATTTCCTGAACTGGATAAATTTTCTTTAAAAGCTTTAGCTACTAAAAGTGGTCCAATTGTATTGATATTTAATGTTCTATGCCATTCATCAATATCAATATTGTCGATTGTTTGATTTTCTGGCATTCCACCAACATAGCCAGCTACAATAATAATACTGTCTATAGATTCTTTACCAATACGACCTGATGCAGACTCAATAGAGGATGCTTCAGCAATATCCAATTCTTCAATTTTAATATTTTCTAAACCCGATGCTAATTCATCAAGTTGTGATGCAGCATTTAAATCCCTAGCACAAGCTATAACAGTATTACCTTCGTCAGCATATTGCTTTGTTAATTCTAAACCAATTCCTCTTGTTGCTCCAACGATCATAACTGTAGACATTTTTTTCTCCCTATTAATAAAATTCAAAATTACTTTACTTTGAAATTCCTAAAATAAAAATACTTTATATAATTTAATAAAATTTAATTTTTTATGACAGAAAATTCATTTTGATTTTTTCTATTTATAACTATATCTGCATAATCAGGCATTTCATCTAAAATGAACCTTGTAAGTCTCTCATAATGCATCACAAATTCCTTTACCTCACCTTTACTCATAATATTTTTTAATAAATCTTTATCTTTAATACCCTTTGATAAAGTTTTTTCTTGTAGCCATCTGTTTTCAAATACATTATCCATTTTGGGAACCTTAATGAAAATAAGTTTATCAAACCTTTTAAATAAGCTTTGATAATCACCTGCTAGTTCATTATTGCTCCATTTTGCCCAAATTTGATCAGGATCTTGCTCTTTTTCTATTTTATTTAATGGAGGTTCCCACTTACTTTTAGGAATTGGTTTAGCACCTACACACCACCCATCAAAAAAAATGTAATCAGGTCTTCCTTTAAATTCTAGCCAATCTTTCCTTGGATAATGCTGATCTAAAATTTTGGAAAAAGATGGTATAGGTGTATGTGTTGAATTATCGGCATTGCAAAGCCTATCTATTATTTCAACTCCCAATTTAATATTATGTGTTCCAGGTACACCCCTAACAGTGCATAGAGGATGAATTTTTTTTGCAATTTCAACTCTTTCATCTTTAGTCTTATAAATATCGTCAATAGAAAATCCTGTTGTCCTTTTTTTAAAAATATTTTGTAAAATTTTTTGTATAAAGATTGATAAAGTTGTTTTACCTGATCCTTGACCGCCAGTAAGTGCTATTAAATATGGTTTATTTCTTTTTTCAAATGAGTTTAAGTAAATAGATAATGGTATGACGATTTCTAAAAAAAAATTGTCTGTAATATTATCAATATTCAGTTCATTTGAAACTTTTAATAAACTTGGTTTTGCAACCTTAAAAATTTTTTCAGAACCGGAATCTGTTGAGATAGGAAAATTCATATTTAAGAAATTTTAAGCTTCAATAAAAGGGTCAAGCACATTAGGAACTTGAATATTCTGAGGTAAATTTTCCCTTCCTATCCAATCATCTATAACTTGATGATAATAATAGATTCTTCTTTCTTGATAGTTAAGAGGCATAGATTCAAAAACACCGGAATCATGAGATCTTTGCATAGGTTCTAAATTTTGAAAGTCTTCGTCCATTATTGAATCAAAAGATATTTCTTGTTCATTCCAGTAATCTGGTTTTTCTTCGCCAGACCACTTAGGGGCAAGCTGTGTCCACTCAAATTCGGTTTCTTTCAATCCTTTTGGCCAAAATAAAATTGCAGGGTAACCAGAGGTATCTGTTGGTGTAATAAAATTCGGAAACATACCATAAGCAACATTTGTTTGAGCATGAATTTTATCACATGTTTCTATGTAAGGAACATAATCAGCTTCTTCTGCGCCAAGAAAACCCCCATCTAAATTCATTTTTTTAGGGGTAACCATTCTTGAATGTCCATTTTTTAGAAGACCAGCAGCCATTGCATTACCATCAAGTAAAATATTAACTGTATCTTTATGAATTGTAGGAGCATGATAGACCTCCATAAAGGCATCAAGACAGGTTTTCCAATTAGCTTTAACAGTNACAGTTTTTTTATAAACTGTTATCAATTCAGAACTCTTGAAACATTTTAATTCTTGAGCAACTGGGTTTAAAAAATCTATTAAACTACCAGGATCGCTATCAGATAAAGAGATATAAACCCATCCATCCCATGTATCACAAAAAACTTTTTTTAATTTCTTACATGAAATATCAAAATCTTTAAAATCTCTCATATCCGGAACTTTTACTAAATCACCACCCAAGTCATATGTCCAACTGTGGTACTGACAACGAAGCAAATTTGTACTTCCCTTCTTGTCTCTGACAACAGGAGCACCTCTATGCATACATGTATTATAAAATGCCTTAATAGAATGATCTTTTTGTCTAACGATTAAAATATCTCTATCTAACTTATCCCAAACCTTATAGTCACCTGGATTTGGTATTTCATCTTCTCTAAAAACCATAAGCCATGATTTAAAAAATATTTTTTCCATTTCTAAATCAAATAAGTTTTGATCAGTATATCTTTTGCCAGGAATCTCAGGTAATTTTGGAAAATCTTTTGGTGGAGAGTTTCTTGTTCTCTCATATTCCATCTGATCTCTTACTTCTTGTATTTTTTTAGCATCCATTAAAGACTCCCGGTAATAAACTACTACAAATTAACTTTTATACAAGATTATAACCAAAGGAAGAAAAATCATGTTCCACAAAATGTTTTATAAGGTGTGTCTGTAACAGGTGCTGGTAAAGTGTATTCCTTACNATTAGATATTTCATCAAAAGGATTTGTTACGAAATTTAAAAGGTTGTGAAATGGTTTATAGTTTTCTCTTGATAAGGCTTCATCAAGAGCATGTTCAACAAGATGATTTCTNGGAATATAAAGTGGNTTTATTTTCTTCATNNTTNNGNATANTGANTTATCNAATTTACCTTCTTTNTCTATTCNATTTTTCCAATTAANNATCCANTNATTAATTTTNTTAGNATNATCAAATAAATNNATNAATAAANTTTCNTTTCCAATTATAAAGTCAGCTAAATATCTAAAAACNANAGTAAAATCAGCNTTTTCATTTTTCATNATATCNAGAANATCATTNATTAANTNTAAATCACCATCTTGAATNNTNNNAATACCAANCTTTTCTAGACATTANTTTTANCCAAGCTTTCTCATANTTANTTTGTATNAANGATATTTTTTGANNTAAAANNTNAATTGNATTTTTNTCATTTTTATCAATCAANGGAATAAGCGTTTCNGCAAANCTTGNTAAATTCCATAATAAAATNAANGGNTGATTTGANTANGCATANCGTCCNTGNGTATCTATNGANCTAAAAAANGTANTTGGNTCATATCTATCCATAAANGCNCATGGNCCATAATCGATAGTTTCACCAGAGATAGTCATATTATCAGTATTCATTACTCCATGAATGAAACCAATACCCATCAACTTTGAAATTAAATTAAGTTGCGACTCACAAACAGCCTCAAAAAATTCTAAGTATTTATCTTTTCTTTGAAGAAGACTCTTGTAATGACGGTTAATTGAGTAATCGGAGAGAGCTCTTATTTTTTCCAAATCTCCTGTAGTGCTTGCGTACTGAAATGTTCCTACTCTTATGTGGCTAGAGGCTACCCTTGTTAATATTCCTCCAGGCAAAACTTTCTCTCGAAAGACATCATCGCCTGAAGAAACAGCTGCCAAAGCTCGAGTAGTGGGTATATTTAGAGAGTGCATTGCTTCACTTATTAGATACTCTCTTAAAACAGGCCCAAGCGATGATTTTCCATCACCTCCTCGTGAAAAAATTGTTCTACCTGAACCCTTTAGCTGAATATCCCTACGCATATTATTTTTATCAATTATCTCCCCAAGTAAAATAGCCCTGCCATCACCAAGCAATGGAGAAAAACCTCCAAATTGATGGCCTGAGTATGCCTGTGATAGGGGTTGAGAGCCTTTTGGTATCTCATTTCCTGAAAAAATTAATAAACCATTATCTAGTGTTAATTGTTCCCATTTAGGACCTAACTCCTTGGCAAGGGAGTCATTAAATTTTATCATTTTTGGTGAAGTTGATTTTTCGGCTCTAGTAAATTCATAAAAATCTTTTAATTCTTTTGCAAAACTATTATTAAAATTTAATTCCAAATTATTAACCTTTAATTATTTAAATTCAGATAAACGATCATTTGTATCTTTAATTTCTGGATATTCTTTTTCAAATTCTGCTTTCAGAGCTTCATCAATTCCAAGCCCAGTTTGTGATAAATTATATAAATCTTTAAAAGCTTTTATAGATCCTTGCGAATTTGATGATATTTCTGAAGATATCTTATTAATAAGGGCATCTAAATCACCTTTATTTTCTTCAGCTCTATTTGCTAGACCAATTTTTACCGCTTCATCTCCTAAAATAATACGAGCAGAATAAGACATTTCTTTTGCCAATCGAACTCCTATAGCTTGAGATAAAGTTTGTGACATACCCCAAGTAGGTCTTAAACCAAATTTAGCATGAGTATCACCAAATTTTGTGTCAACTGTTGTAAAAATAAAATCACAATGAAGCGCCATTTCCAGTGCTCCTGTAAAACAAGCACCATGAACTTTGGCAATAACAGGACATCTGCTTTTTCTTATTGTACTCCAAGCAAGTTCTGCTGGCTTATCAAAAACATCCCCAATTTTTCCAGCTATAGGATCTATGCCCTGTAATACTTTTAAATCAACTCCAGCAGAAAAAGCTCTACCCGCACCCTCAATAACAATAACAGAAATATTTTGATCATTTTCAGTCTCTTCAATTAAGTTTCTTATACCGTCTAACATTTCAGGCCTTAAGGCATTTAAGGCATCTGGCCTATTTAAAGTTATTGTAAGTATTTGATCATTTATATTTGTTAGTAAGTAATCTGTTGGACTAAAATATTTATCACTCATGGAAATCCCTCTATTTTTTTTTCTGTCTAATCATTGGAAATGCAGCAGGAGAGTCATTAATTTGTATCCTCCCCATACATTCAAAACCATGGCGCTCATAAAGAGACATATTTCTCTCACTTGATGCCTCTAAATAGGCTTTTTCATTTTTTTCATCAATCATTTTTAGAGCTTCTTTTAAAATAAATGATCCTATACCTGAGCCTTGTTTGGATGGATCTACTGCTATGAAAGCTAAATACCATGCATCTTTTGGATGATACTTTGAAAACTCTTCAAAAAACTTTAAGACATCTTCCAACCTATTTTCTGGAATGGATTCAAAGGTTGAACCCAGAACAGATTCATCAAATTCAAATCCAGGTGGATGCCACAAAGAGGTCCCATGAAAACTTTCTTCAGAAAAAACAATATTATTTTTAAAAGACTCTTTTGAAAACTCTTCCATCCAAATATCAAAACTTTTTAAAAAAGAGTCTGCTTCTGGAAAAACCCATCTCAATAAATCATCATTGGAAAAACCTAGCTTTAATACACTTATAACCTGGTGTTTATCTTTCTCATTAGTTCTAATTATTTTTGGTAAAATCTCTATCATCACTGGGCTCTATAAAATATTGTTCTAATAAAAGCTATAGAACTTTGTACCAAAAATAACATTAAACAAATAACATAAAAATTTTCTTTAGCCTTAATAAGATCAAGAATCATTAGACAAGCAATTAAAAAATTTACAACTAGTATCCCCATTTGAATTATAAACAAGGGTAATGGAAATAAGTCTGAATATCCTTGTATCCTCAAATTAATTACTCTTTTTGGAAAGATAAAAAGTCCTACAACAGAATATAAGCATAATATCCAACTAACAATTAACCATGATGTTTCATTATTGTTACCAAAAACAGCAAATGGTATTAAAGCACAAAACATAGCGCCAATTGAAGAATATGATAAAAGTTGAATACGAAAATTATCTGGTCCGCTAAATCCATCATTTTTTCTACTTAGACCAATTAATATTGCTGAAAATCCTAGAATACCGAGGGCTATTTCAGCAATTAGTTGTAAAGCATGAAAATTAGGATCCATTAAAGCACTAACCTGCAGTTGTATCTAGTTCTTCATCCCAATTTTGTTCGCTAATCCACTCACTAAAGGGTGTTAATTTAATAGGTATTTCTTTTAAAACCGGCTCCATATCTACTTTAAACGGCTTGTGTTCAGAAATATTATTAAAACGATAAAAATCGCTCATACTATCAATAAAAGCTTCCCTACCCTCAGATCTTCCACCTCTATCGTCATCATCAATATCTTTATAAAAAATATCATATAAACGATTAGAAAAATCTTTTAAATTTAATTCTTCATATCTTATTGGTCTTCCAAAATATCCGGATAAAAGATCCGCAACTCTTGGTGGAACAAATACCTCTGGTCCGCCAATATTTATGCATCTACCCACTAAATCATCTCTATCAATTGCAGCGATCATAAATTTAGCAACATCATCAAGACAAATCCAACTTGCCTCTAAATTGGGGTTATGAGGATAAGTGTATAAATCATTCTCTAAAATATCTTTTCTTGCCCAATTTGTTAACAAATTATCCATAAATAAAACTGGCTGAAAAGTTGTGGTTTGAACACCGCCCTGCATTAGCATATTAATCATTAACCTAACACTATCATAACCAGCCTGACCAACCTCTCCGAGTTCCTCAGGTGGACCCCAACAACATGTATTATAAATTATACGTCTTACATTTGCTCTTTTAGCAGAACTCCCAACAGTTGCAGCAAAATCTAATGCTTTATGCGACTCCTCAAAAGATGGACGGGTGTAAAAAACAGTATCAGCACCAACACAAGCATCATAAATTGAGTCTGGATCATTATAGTCTGCGCTTACAACTTCCACACCCTCAAATTTTGTCATTCTTTCAGGGTTTCTTGTAGTTGCTCTTACCTTATATCCAGCTTTTAAAAGCTGCCTTACTTGAGCTAAACCAGGTCTTCCACTTGCACTTAATACTGTTACTAATGTCATTATTGTCTCCCATAAATAATTTTAAAGAGTTATTAAAAACTCTTGTTTTATATTAAAACTATAAATAAAAAAAAGTAAACGATAGTGTAATATCTATTTATTAAAAATTAATAATTTAAAAAAATTTTTCTTTTTTAATTATAAAAACTATTTAAAATCAAATTATAAATATGATTATATATGTATAAATTTGAAGGGGAAGAATTATGAGTGATGAAAATTATGTTGCAGACAGAATAGCTCTACAGGACGTTATGCTTAAATATGCTGCTGGAGTCGATGAAAGAGATTTTGATTTATATGCGTCTTGTTTTTTAGAAGATGTTGAAATTTTAGATTTTGGTGAAGCCCCAATTAACGGAAGAAGTGACTGGGTCGAATATGTGAAAGGTGCATTAGATAATTATGGACCTACTCAGCACATGCTTGGACCTCAACTAGCAACAATAGATGGTGATAATGCTCATTGCAGAACAGATGTTCAAGCGCTTCATTATTTAAAACAGCCTGAAGGTGAAATTCTTACCCTTTGGGCAACTTACGAAACCGATATGATAAGAACTGATGATGGTTGGAAAATCTCAAGACACAGATTGGTATCAAGAGGTATTAGACAAAATTAAAGGAGATAAAATATGAAAAATCTATCAATTCTAAAAATAATGTTAGTGAACTTTTTATTAGTTGGATTTGTGTATGCTGGAAATTACGACCACACATTAGATGAATGGGAAATTGAAACTTATTCAAGTGCAGCGCCTGATTATATTGGTAACTTTGCAACAATTATTGGTGGTGACGGAAAAATTATTAGAGAGGGCACTAATGGTTGGACCTGTATGGCTGCAAATGGAAGGCCCTATCCAAAAAAAGGATGGAAAAATGCTCATGATGCAATGCCTGCATGTTCAGATAAAGAAGCAATGAAATGGATGAATGCATTTATGAATAACAAAAAACCCGAATTATCCAAAGATGGCTGGATGTGGATGCTTCACGGAGATGTTGGCGAAGATAACTTAGTAGCGGGCGTTTTGAATAAAAAAGACTCAACTCCTGGAGAATGGATCGAGTCAGGACCACATTTAATGCTTATCCCAAAAAATATTGAGTCCCTAGATAATTGGAATACAGATTTTACTACTGGAGAGCCTTATGTGATGTTTCCTAGAACAATATATGCTCATGTTATGATTCCCGTTGAAGGATATTATGAATATCAGAAAGAATCTCAACCAAAATAATAATAAATTTTTATTTAATTACTTATTTTAAATACTGAGATAAAAAATGGAAAATGTTGTTGTAAGCCGTATTGCCGAGATTCCTGCCGAAACTATTTGGGCTGAAATGAAACATTTTGACCGTGTTCTTAGATGGGTACCTGGAGGAAATAAAAGTACTATATCTGTTAAAGGTATAGGTGTTGGAGCAGTAAGAGATATTAATTTAATAACTCAAGGATATGTCCAACACGAACTCATTGCATACAGTGATGAGAATTTTTCTTTTTCCTATAAACTTAAAGATGGAAAACCAGTTGGAATGCAGGATTACGTTGTAGTTGCAAAAATTATACCAATTAATAATAAAAGCTGTGAAATAAACTGGTCAGGTAAAGTAGTTTCTGATGAAAGGGTTGATGAAAAAGATGTAGCGAAGGCTTTAAGTGTTGCTTTAAATAATATGATTACAGGCCTTATATCTTTTATAAATGGCGAAAAACCAGTTTTTATTAATCAACCACTTGAGGATTGGCAAAAAAATAATAGTTAGATTTAAAAATTTTATAACTAACAAGTATTATCATTAATAAAATTTTCAGCTTTTTTAAAAATCGTCCTCTTTCGATCAACATCCATCCTTTCTAGAGTCTTTTTCATAAATGATAGACGATGATTATTTTTAATTTTATCAAAATTTTTATCTACAAACCTCCAATATAAACCATCAACAGTATCGCACCATTCATTTTTTTTATAGTTGCTCATCTTAAGAATATAGTTAGACCCACAAATATAAGGTTTTGTAGAAAAAATTCCTCCATCTGCATAAGTTCCCATTCCATAAACATTTGGAACCATAACCCAATCAGATGAATCAACATACATTTCCATAAACCATCTATAAACTTCGTTTGGGTTAATTTCGGATAAGGTCATAATATTAGAAAGTATCATTAATCTATTTATGTGATGAGTATAACCATAATTATGTGAAAAATTTATCGCATCATCAAGTGGAGGAATACCAGTTTTTCCAGAATACCAATTATCATTTAATCTATTGGAAAATTTAAAAAAATTACTCTTTTGCTGTTCTTCGCCTTTTACATGATAAACTCCTCTAATAAATTCTCTCCATCCAATAATTTGTCTAATAAATCCTTCTGATGAATTTATAGGTATATCATTTAACTTTATAAATTTTAAAACCTTATTAATAAGCTCCTTAGGTGTAATTAAGCCTAAATTTAATGAAGAGCTTAATGCACTATGAAATAAAAAATTATCATCAATTAAAATAGCATCTTCGTAAGACCCAAAATTTTTAAATTTGACTTTTAAAAATTCATCAAAACTCTTTAAAGCTTGTACTCTAGTAATGGGCATCCAAAGATGATTAATTTTTCCAGGATGGTTTGAAAAGTTATAATTTATAAATTTTGTAATCTCATCAGAATATTTTGATTTGTTGTTAATAGGTTGTTTTGGCAAATTAATGTTTTTGGGTATTTTTTTTCTATTTTCTTCGTCAAATGACCATTTACCTCCAAGAGGTTGAAAACTCTCATTTACTAAAATATTTAGTTTTTTTCTAATGTTTTTATAAAAATTTGCATGACTTAAGGATTTTTTATCTTCTGCATATCTTTTAAAATCATCTCTAGACTCCAAAAACATTGGGGATTGATAAAAAGTAATTTCTAAATTATTTTCATTGGCAAAAAATATCATTCTTTTTTCAAAAAATTTGTCTTCAATTTCAAAAAATTTAATATGTTTAATTTTATTTTTAATTATGTATTTTTTTAGTTTTTCCTCATATGAAATTGAAAAATCATCACTATTAATTTCAGAATAAAAAACATTAAAATTATTCGCAATTAATTCATCTCTCTTTTCTCTCATTGCACATAAAAACATTAAAATTTTTAACTTATGATGTTTTTCATATGTACATAAGTCATAATCTTCAGCCATGAAGATTTGATTTGGATTTGTTCTCTTTATTTCACTTATAGGAAATAATTGATTACCTAAAAGTACCAAAAGATCTTTTGATTTCATGAATATACTTTCTAGTTTTTATAAAATTTTATTGCCAATCAATGACCATTCTTCCTCTAGTTCCACCTGCATCAAGTCTTTGATGAGCTTCAGCGACATTATCAGGTGTTACCGTATCTGCTACTCTCAATGATACTAAGCCATTATCAACCTGTTTTCGAATTGTATCTAGTTTTTTAAAATCGCAATTATATTCAGATACCCAGGTAGCACTAAAGTTAATATTTCTTTGCGGTTTTCCTATAAAATTCCTTACAGATGTAAAAGATCCATTATCCTTTAGAGCATCTATAGCTTTTTCATTTAATAGGGCTCCATCAGCAATACCATCAACACCATCAGAAAAAATCTTTCTAACTTCTTCGACAAAGTTATTCCCTCTAGGAATAATGTGATCAGCACCAAGTTCAGTTAATAATTTTACATCTGCAGGATTTGAGTCTGCAACTACAGTCAAGCCATCAGCTTTAGCTAATTGGATAACATAACCACCGTAGGCACCAGGCCCTCCAGTAACAGCAATTGTCTTCCCTTTTTCTAAATTAAGTAGATCCAAAGATAAACGAGCGGTTAATCCATTCATAGGTAGTGTAGCAGCTTCAATATATGAATAACCCTCTGGTGCCTTTACAACAGCATTTTGATCTAAAACTAGTTGTTCTCGGTATGCTCCATGAAGTTTATTGGGCATAACCATAGCTATTACTTTGTCACCTTTTTTAATACCAGTTTCAACGCCATCTCCAACTTGATCTACTACACCAGCAATATCCATTCCAGGAACACAAGGTAAGGAAAAATCTTTTATAAATTGTTTTATTAAACCACTTCTTGAAACAATATCGGTTGGATTAACAGCTGAAGCATAGTTTTTTATTCTTATTTCACCTTTTCCAGCTGAAATCTCAGGAATGTCCATTACCTCTAAAACCTCTGGACCTCCAAAATTTTTAAATCCTACTGCTCTCATATTTGACTCCTTGTAATTTTTGGAAACAATTTAATTCCATTACCTATTTCTCTAGCAAAGTAATTTATAAATAACTTTGGATCAATAATTCCTGACTCTGGGGCATGAACGCCAGAGTCATCAATTAATCCGTCAATTAACATCTTTACCCCAGACACTAAAGGAAATGATGTAGCCTCGCCCATTGATAAATCCTTTATTTCTTTATCAATGGTTACCCCGATTGATATTTTTTTGCCATTTTTAGTCCCCTCGGCATAACCAAAAACTGCAGGTAGACAAATTTTTTCTTTTTTTTGTGCAGGAGTATTTAATCCTTCCATAAAAGTAAGAATTCGTGCAGCCATTTTTTTTGTAAGAATTTTTGCCTCAATTAAAAATCTTATAAACTTTAAAATTATATTAAATCCTCTTTCTTCACCATGCATTAAATTTAGTGACTCATTGATGTCAGGATAATGATGAGGGAAAGTAATTGCTTCAGGGTGGCCAAATATATTTGCCTTAAATTCACCTATTTCTGGATAATGAATTTTTACTTCATTTAAAGGCCTTACCATTTGATACTTTCCTTCTTTAAAAACTTTAACCTTACCAATTATTTGTTCTATTCCATGAACCATTGCTGCATTAACTCCTTTCTGCGATGATAACTGCTCCGTTTTAGCCGAAGAAATGTCCCATCCTGTATAAACTTTTGAAATTTCATCAAGCTCTAACATTGCCATATAAGCCAGAATATTTGTTAAACCTGGGCTAGCTCCTAATCCTATAACTGCAGTTATTCCAGCAGATTTTGCCTTTTGATCCATAAGAAACATTTTTTCAGTTGGCTCCCAATCATCACAAATATCAAAATAATGACAATTTGTTTCTATCGCAGTCCTTAATATAAGTTCAGCAAATTTAAAAAATGGTCCTGTTGTATTTATTACAATATCTACCTTAGACATAGCCTCTAGTAAACATGACTCATTTGTAACATCTAACCCAAAACCGTCTACTTTATTGTTAAAACTTGATGAGAAATCTTTTGCAGAAGAAGCATTCAGATCAGCTACAAAAATTTTTTCTATTTTAGGATTTTTATATAGAGAATGAACAGCGTATCTTCCCATACCGCCACTCCCTCCAAGCGCTAAAATCTTCATTTCTTATCTTTTCTTAATTTAGAAATAATTGTATCAATATCATATTCATCATCACCTTCGTGTCGAGGTGCGTATTTTTTATAAGCCAAAGCTATCTCATTATTTCTTTTTTCAATATGAACAGTATTGTAGGCATGTGAAACTATTATATGCTCTTCATTTTTTATCTGCTCCTTTACAATACTAGCAAAGTCATCGGCGTTCATTCCTCCCTCAACCTCACTAGTAAGAGGGGTATCTACATAACCAGGAAATATTGTACCAACATGAATAAAATCTGGAAGATCATTCCTTAAGCTCTCACTCAATCCAAGAACTGCATGTTTAGAAGCTACATATGCAACCGATTTTGGTACAGCAACAAATAATGAATTTTCAGAACCAAGGTTATAAATTGCTGCATTAGTACCCTGCTCAATCATTTTCTTACTAAAAACAGAACAGCCATGCCAAACTCCGAAAAAATTGACATCAAAAACCTTCCTAGCTTTGGTGATATCTACCCCATCAATACGTCCCTGAGCGTCTGAAATACCAGCATTATTAATAAGCATATCTACTCGACTATAACTTTTAATTGTAAATTCAGCGAATTCTTCTACGCTCCCTAGATCAGTTACATCAAGATATGTTTCTGTGGCATCTATGTCCAAACTTTTCAAACTTTTCACAGCCTCTATAAGCTTTTCTTTTCTAGGTTCACCAATAACAATTTTTGCACCTTCGCTCCCTAAAGTCTTTGCAAGAGCAAATCCTATTCCAGTAGCACCGCCAGTAATAGCTATTACTTTATTTTTTAAATTTTTCATATTGGTCACATTTTTAAAATTCTATAAGTTTACTTATAATTTTCTCTTCTATCAGAAAATTCTCTTACTCTTTTTCTCCAAGTTTTATATGAGTGAGCTTTTAAGTTTTTTCTCATAAGTTTTTTAACTTCTTTTTCACCTATACCATAAATAGTCTTAATATTTTCAAAGCTTGCATGATCAGATAATGCTAACTCAATAATTTCACTCTTTTCGCTTTCAGAAAATTTTTTCATTATAGTAGTTTATGATTAGGGAGTATTAATCAACTATTGGATATTTATTTCTTTAATCTCATTGCTACGTCTCACAAGTTTCCCTGGTAAAGCACCAGTATGTGAACCATTATCAAAGATAACCTCACCAGCTTTTATAGTTAATTCATAACCCTCAGGACGTTGGACAAGGCGTCTTCCACCTGCTGGAAGATCAAAAATTGCTTCTGGCCTATGCAACCTCATTGCATCAAAGTCAATTATATTTATGTCAGCAATCTTTCCTTCTTTTAAATAACCCCTATCAAACATACCAAACGCTTCTGCAGTACTAGATGTTAGTGACTTTACGATAAACTCCAAAGAGAGCTTATCTCCGCGAGTTCTGTCTCTACCCCAATGTGTCATAATGAAAGTTGGCATTCCAGCATCTGCTATTACTCCACAATGAGCACCTCCGTCACTTAATCCAAACAAAACATTCGGATGTTCTAATAGTTTTTTGTGAGGTTCTAAATCATATGTATGATATCCTCCTAGAGGTTGGTAAAAAAGCTCTTTACCTTCACCCTGAACAAGTAAGTCATACATTACCTCCATTACATCAATGTCAAGATCTTTGGCAATTCCGGCTACACTATCTTTAAATTCTGGTTCATAATTAGGATTTTCTCCAAGTGGAAAGACTTGCCCCATCAAAGATGGTAAATCCTGTAATAATTCATTTTTAATAGTAGTTTCTTCTGAAAGAATTTTCTTTTTTATTTTTGGGTCACGTAAACGAGCAACTAAATCTTCATGACCGAGAGTAGAAAGTTCTTTTCGCCAAGTTGGATGTCCAACAAATGCATGAAAACTTGACTGAAGACCATGCAATACACCAGTTGGTCTTCCAGCTGCTTGCGGTCTAATTTCATGCCCTTCACTACGAGCTTGTTCTGCAAGATTATACATCTTATTATTTTTATAGGCAGGAGCAGTCGTTGCAATTAATGTTACAGTCAAACCTGTTTGTTTTTGGAAATCCTTTACCCATTCCCATTCTTCATCTTCACCAAGATGATCGGAAACCAATTCAAATACTGAATTATTTAATCCTTTCATTCCTAATCCAAGCGCTAACATTTCTTCATTTCCTGAGAAAGTACCTGGCATATATTCACCGTTTATATCTTTATGTAAAAGTGTTTTAGAACTCGAAAAACCTAAAGCACCTGCTTCAACACCTTCTCTAACTAATTCTGCCATTTGATCTACTTCATCTTTAGTTGGGGCATAATCAGAATTACATCTTTCACCCATTACATATGCTCTGATTGCACCATGTGGAACCTGAGTAGCTACGTCAATCGCACGAGGAAATGATTCTAATGCATCAAGATATTCGGGGAAACTTTCCCACTTCCAATCTATTCCTTCTGATAGAGCAGCTCCTGGAATATCCTCAACACCTTCCATTAGTTCAATTAGAAAATCCCTATCCTTTTGCTTTACAGGAGCAAAGCCGACTCCACAATTTCCCATAACTACTGTTGTAACACCATGCCAACTGGAGGGTGCCAAAATTGGATCCCACGTTGCTTGTCCATCGTAATGGGTATGAACATCAACCCAGCCAGGAGTTACTAGCTTACCTTTAGCATCAATTTCATTATCAGAAGTATCTAGAACTTCACCTATTTTTGAAATTTTTCCATCTTTTATTGCAATATCACCTGTATATCGATCTTCTCCAGTGCCATCAATAATAGTCCCATTTCTAATAATTATATCGTACATGAATAAACTCCCAATCTTTCAATCTAAATAAGAAGTTAATTTATCATCAGGTGAATTTTCCAGCAAGGAAATAGTCAAAAGTTTAAAAAACTTTATATAATCAATATTTTTAAAATTATTTATAATTAATAAACTTATTTGTCGCCTTTATAAGCTCGTGAGTTATTTCCTCTTCAAAAGCAGAGTGCCCGGAAAAAGGAGCAATCACTAATTTCGACTCTGGCCACTTCGAATGAAGTTCATAAGCAGTTGTTGGCGGACATACAACATCATATCTTCCTTGAATAATAATTGAAGGAATATCTCTTATGATATCAATATTATCCAAAAGTTGATTTTCATTATCTAAAAAGCCTTTATTAACAAAATAGTGATTTTCTATAAGAGCAAAAGCAAGCGCAAATTCAGCATTTACAGAATCCTTTACTGCATCAGGGTTATGATTAATAAAACTACAAGATGCCTCCCATTTTGACCAAGCCTTTGCAGCAGATAATTTCTTATCTTTGTCATCTCCATAAAAAATTTTCCTGTAAGCTTCAATTAAATTATCTCTATCCTTTAGAGGTATCTCTTTAAGAAAGCCTTGCCAAGACTCAGGATAAAATTCACTTGCACCATACTGATAAAACCATTGAAGTTCCTTTTTTCTGAGCATAAAAATGCCCCTTAATATCATTTGGCTTACATTGTCTGGGTATTTTTGAGCGTATGCTATGGCTAATGTGCTCCCCCATGATCCTCCAAAAACCAGCCATTTATTAATTTTTAACTTTTCCCTAATTGACTCAATATCATCGACTAAATGCCATGTAGTATTTTCTTCTAAACACGTATGGGGTTTACTTCTTCCGCACCCTCTTTGATCAAACAAAATAATTCTATATTTCTTTGGATTGAAGAATCTCCTTGAGAGCTTTCCGCAGCCTCCGCCAGGTCCACCATGAAGAAATACTGCAGGTTTTCCTTTTGGATTACCGCATTGTTCGTAGTATATTTTATGTTGACCTCTTATTAAAAAACCGCTGTCATAAGGTTCTACTGATGGAAATAACTTATTTTTCCTTTTAAATAATTTCATTGTATATTCTCTTTTTTTATAAATTTTACTAATTGATTATTGCAGTATTACATGAGCTAGTACATGATTTAAATTCATTTTATAAGGGGGATAAATATGAAAGAAAATTTTGATTATATAATAGTTGGTGCTGGAAGTGCCGGTTGTGTTTTAGCAAATAAACTTTCAGAAAATCAAAAAAGCTCTGTTCTTCTCCTTGAAGCAGGTGGCAAAGATAATAATTTATTTATACATATGCCATCTGGTTATTCACAAATTGTTCCAAAAGCAAGTAAGCAAAATTATGGTTTTGAAACTGAACCAGAAACTAATACGGCGGAAAGAAAACTATACTGGCCAAGAGGAAGAGGTTGGGGAGGATCATCTTCTATTAACGCTATGATTTATACTAGGGGTCATTCTTCAGATTACGATCATTGGAGGCAACTTGGAAATCCAGGATGGTCGTATGATGATGTTTTACCTTACTTTAAAAGAGCTGAAAATTATGAAGGTGATGGGGATAGGGAATTCCATGGAAAAAATGGTCCTTTAAACGTTAAAAAATCTGATAGAGACGATGATATACTCCTAGATAAATTTGTTGAAGCTGGAGCTCAGGCTGGATTTCCATTAACAAATGATTTTAATGGAAAACAACAAGAGGGTTTCTCACGTTATGAGCATACTATAAAAGGTTCAAAAAGGTTTAGTTCTGCTAGGGCCTATCTTCACCCTGCTCTAAAAAGAAAAAATTTATTTACAAAAATTAACATCACTGTCGACAAGGTAATTTTTGAAAATAGAAAAGCTATTGGAATTGAATATTTCGAAAAGGGATCAAAAAAATTCATTGGTTGCAATAGAGAGGTTATCTTATCCTCAGGAGCTGTAAACTCACCACAAATATTGCTAAGAAGCGGAATTGGGGACGCAAAAGAAATCAAAAAACATGGAATTAATGTTACACATGAATTAAAAGGTGTTGGTAAAAATCTTCAGGATCATTTTGCTGTAGTAAGTCAATTTGCTTGCACACAGCCAGTAACACTTCATAGATCAGCAAGTTTTTTGAAAACAATGATTGCTGGAATAAAATATTTAACAACTGGGACTGGAGATGCATCAAATCCTCCATGTGTAGGAGGCGCATTCATAAAATCACAGCCAAATAAAGAAATACCCGATATCCAAATACACTATGTATCGCTAGCAATGCAGGATGTTCACGGTAGGGCTGGAGTTCCTCAAGAACACGGTTTTTCTAATCTTGTATATTTATGCAGACCGCAAAGTAAGGGATACATCACTCTCAAGAGTTCAGATCCTAATGATGATCCTTTGATGTACCCAAACTATTTTTCAGTAGAGCAAGATCTAATAGACACTAGAAATGGACTTAGAGAAGCTAGAAGAGTATTTATGCAACCTGTTTTTGATGAGTATAGAGGTGAAGAACTTAAACCAGAAAAAAATATTGATATAAATAATGATCACGAATTAGATCAATGGATTAGAGAAACTGGAGAAACACTTTATCATCCTGTTGGTACATGTAAAATGGGAATAGATGAATTTGCTGTCACAAATGAGCATGGCCAAGTTCATGGAACAGAGTCTCTAAGAGTAGTAGATGCTTCTTTAATGCCTAGTTTGATTGCTGGTAATACAAATGCACCTACAATTATGATGGCAGAAAAAATATCAGATCATATCAACGGAAATTCATTCCTAGGTTAATTATTTTAATAGCCAAGCGCATTCTTATTGATTACATCAATTTGTGTAGCAGGATTAAGATCTTGGTTAGGATCAATTAAGTATCCCTCAGGAAAGGATATATTTATGGGTTCCATATCTGTATCCAAACATAAATGATGATTATTATCATTATCATTCAAGTCGGCTATTGATGCTGGTGTAATAACCTTATTTATTCCATTAGCACCTATAACAGTGATTTTATATAAATCTTTATCATTATTACTAACCTCTTCTCCAGTTGGTAGCCTAATACCACCAGTCCAAGTTACACGTAATACCTGCTTTGTATTATTTGGACATGTTGATCTAAGTTTAGGTTTTAACCATACTTCCGAAGATAATATTTCAGCCAATACAAGTGTTGGACCAGCATGCAAAGAAATGACTTCAACATTGGTACCACGAAAATTAATAGGTTTATCAGTTAAAATATCAGACATTAAATCACCTACTACCTCAATCTTCACGGGAGGGTCTTCATCAGCATTGCCAAAATCACCAATTAGTAAAACTGTACGATTTTCTCCTTCATCTTGGGCTGGTCTCAAAGTTACACAGGCTGGAAAAGTACTTACTCCAGATTTTCTTATAACCTTAAAATCTTCTTTCTGAAGGGTTTCAGCATTAAGTGTATGAGACATAATAACTGGCATACCATCCTTTCTCCATGCTCCAAGGCAAACTCTATTTGCCCGAAATGGCAAAGCATTATCTAATCCAAAAAAAGCTGATAGAAGACTTGGCGTTTGATTATTTTTTGATATTTCTTTTGTTTCTGCTTTAATAGTAAAAATTAATAAAAAAATTACTATTAAAATTAGTGACCAATTAGTTTTTCTTATCATTTTATTCCCACTCGCCACTTACCCCTCATGAAAGTCATACCGCATATGGCTTTAGAGGGATTGAATTTAGTTGTTGTAATTTTTTTATTTTAATAAATTGCAACCGGATTTATAGGAGCGCCTGTAGCACCTTTTATCTTTAAAGGATTAGCAACAAACATAAAGGTTTTTCTATTTAATCTTTCTAAATTTTTAGATAATAAATCAAGATCCATATTATCAAAAATAGGCATACCCAAATCCACTAATACTAATTCATGCAATGCATCTTTTTTACTTTTAATACCAGATGGATAAACATCTGATACACCATCACAACCTATTACAGCTACATCTCTTTCCTTTAAAAAAGATGCAACAGAATAATGAAACCCAGTACTTTTTTTTGTAATTTCCCAATAGCCCTTTTGACGTAGTTGTTCCCATCTTCCCGTTCTAAGTAATAAAATGTCTCCTTTACCAATTTTTATATTATTCTTTATTTCCCATTTTTTAATATCTTCAATTCTAATTACTGTTCCAGCTTCAACATAATCAACTCCAAAAAAAACAGGTAAATCAATTAAAACACCTCTACTTATTATTCCTGATTTTCCTATCTCATCAATACCCAAATTTTCGAATTCATTATTAAAGTTTATTTCAAAAGGATAACCGTTATACATTTTTCCATTTCTACCAAAATGATTAATTGCATCTATATGGGTATGGGAATACCCATGATATTCTATTTCAAAAATATCGCCAGCTCCCTCTTGAGCTAACTCAGGATCAGCTCCAAAGGCATCAGCAGGAAAAATAAAAGGTTCGTGTTTAATAGGCGCGTGATTAAAGGGATTAGATTCTTTTGACATATTTCTAGATAAAGAAATTGTTTTTCCTTCAATAACTAATTTTTTTGCATCCATTATATTTGAATTAGAAATATTATTTAATGTACCAAGCTGATCATTTGCTCCCCACCTGCCCCAATTTGATATTTCTTTGGAGAGATTATCAAACTTTTCTCTTTCAGAAAGTTCTTTTGAAAATAAGTCTTCACTAAATATAAAAATATTAAAAATAATAAAAATGTACAAAAGTCTCATAGTAAATTCCTTTTTTTAATTTATATTATATTATAATGAGGAAGAAACACCTTTATTTGCGAAAAACTTATACAATCGAACATTAAAAGAAAACCCCCGAAAGGCTTACATGATGAAGAAATATTTTTAAAATGCCTGTAAAAATTCAGTTCAAACAAATTGTTACTTCTAAATTTCTCAACATTATTGTCTTTAATTTGTTGTGGGCAGGCTTAGTTCTGGGAAGAGACTCCTTAATATACTTAACATTACCCAGTTTACTAATTTATTTAGCATGTCTTTTACGTATTGGTGATCTCAAAGTACGTCAGATATTACTCCCTGCCATAATCGGAATTACAATCGACAGTAGCCTTACTTTTTTCGGAATTTTCATTTTCCCTGACTCAAGTTTAATTATTCCCTTCTGGCTAATCGTTTTGTGGATTAATTTTAGCACCACCATAACCCTATCTCTTTCGTTTGTAGGTAAGAACAAACTAGTTGCATTTGGACTTGGCGCAACTGCCTTACCTTTCAATTATACGGTTGGTGAACGTTTAGGTGCTGTTACTTTCGGCGAGCCTTACCTTTTCTCGATACTTATCCTTGTTCTTGTCTGGTCTGTAAGTTTTCCAATTTTATTTATAGTATCGCATGAAAATTTTATCAAAAAACTAAATATACGCTAGCTTTTTTATCTTTTTAGAACTTTAACAATTTCATCAACTTTAGTGTCAAAATCATTCCCCGCAAGAGAGTCTTTAATACATTCTTTTATGTGTTTTTTAAGAATTTTTCCTTCAACAGTAATGATTGAATTTTTAACTGCTTTTATTTGATTAAGGATATCAATACAATAATCTCCTTTTTCAATCATTTTTTCAACACCTCGAACCTGACCCTCTATTCGTCTTATACTTGACAATTGATCTTTATGACATGGATGACTCATAGTTAAATAACCCCTGGAATGATGTAAGTAAAAATACTAGCAAATAAAAATATTATCACGGATATATAATATATTAAACGAGATCTTTTACGTGTCCTCATGCATGCTCTTCCTAGGCTTGGATCAGTCGGACAAGGTAAATAGTACGTTTTATAATTTATATAACCACCGACTAAAATTGAGAAAAAAGCAAATAATGTAATAAATACTTTGTATTTAGATAAAGTAATCAAAAATGGAAAAGTTACTATAAGACTTGCAAAACTAGCTCCGGCCCCTAAAACGATGAATAATGCAGGTAATGCACAACAAATCAGAGTTGATGAAGAAGCAAATAAAGATAGAAAGTTTATGGCTTTGTCGTTCATTTGATTATAATTTTATTATTTTAATGTCAGTAACATTTTGGCCATTTTCAACAATAAGTTTCTTTATTTCATCAAAACTTATTTTTTTTTCTAAATCATATGCAAGCAAAACTTTTCCCTTTGATAAATCCACATCAATTTTTTTTAAATTTATATCTTTTGAAAAAGACTTCTCAATTCCTCTTGCACAAAAATCACAAACCATACCATTAACATTAACAATAGCAATTTGTACCTGCTTCAATTCATTAGCAAATGAATTAAAACGATCAGAGTGAATATTAAATTTTTCGCCTTTAACAAATTCTTTATGAATATGCCCTTTGTGAGAATAGTGGTTTGAAGACCCATTATTATCAGCATATAAAGCTTTTGAAAAAATTAATAAACAAAATAAAAAAATAAAACTTCTTTTCATAATAGCTCCTTAAAATCTATACATCAAATGGGCATCCCATTCTGTCTTATTGTTAAAACCTAGTTCAAAAAGAAAATCACCTTTAAAAAATTTTAGTAATGGATAAGTTGACCAACTATTTGAAAATGAATTCTTCTTTGACTTAATCATTATCCAAGAATGTAGATCTCCATAATCTCCAAGATATGGAGTAAAACCTAATTGAATAAATTTATCGGTATAATTTTTATATCCATTTTCAGTCCTCTTTAAACTGAAACCTGAAAAGACTCTTCTAGTTTCCCAGTCACCATGAATACCATAAAAAATATTTTTTGTTCTTTCAGGGTTAATGCCAGACTGAAAATATAAATTTCTTTGTGAATTTTTTGTATTTTTCCTATTTAATAAATAAGTCAATTTTAGAAAAGAATAATTTTTATTGAAAAGTTTATCTTCGAGAAACTCTACACCTATTGAATATTTATAAGTTGGCGAGTAATGGTAATACATAGAATTTTTTATATTATCCGATAAAACCATAACTGTATGACCACCATTATAAGAAATTGGTCTTGCCTCAGCATTTGTTATGAAAAAAATAATTATAAACATCTGTATAAATATACCCATAGGGGGTATAGTATATTTTTAAAAAATATTGTCAATTATTTAGGAATAAAAACTATTCCCACTCAATAGTTCCGGGTGGTTTTGAGGTAATATCATACACAACCCTATTAATACCTTTAACTTCATTAATGATTCTTGTACTTACATTTGCTAAAAATGACTGATCATAAGGGTAATAATCTGCTGTCATACCATCTAAAGAGGTAACAGCCCTTAAAGCACAAACATATTCATAAGTTCTTTCATCCCCCATAACTCCAACAGTTTGCACAGGTAGAAGAACAGCAAAAGCTTGCCAAATTTTATTATAGAGGCCAGCTTTCTTAATCTCATCGATATAGATTGTATCTGCCTTTCGAAGAATTTCTATTTTATCATTTGTTATTTCACCAGGTATTCTAATTGCCAAACCAGGGCCGGGAAATGGATGTCTTTCAATAAAATGATCTGGAATACCCAACTCTCTTCCTAAATCTCTTACTTCGTCCTTAAATAACTCCCTTAAAGGCTCAACTAAATCCATTTTCATTCTCTCAGGAAGGCCCCCAACATTGTGATGACTTTTGATTGTAACAGATGGTCCTCCAATAAAAGAAACACTCTCAATTACATCAGGATATAATGTCCCTTGGGCAAGAAAGTCAGCGCCTCCAATTTTAGTAGCCTGCTGATCAAAAATATCTATAAATTTAGAACCTATAATCTTTCTTTTTTTCTCAGGATTACTAACACCATTTAGGTCCTCTAGAAAATCTCTCCTTGCATCGACATGAATTAAAGGAATATTAAAATGATCTTTAAACATATTAATAACTTCCTCAGTTTCATTTTCTCGCATAAGACCTGTGTCAACATAAATACAGGTTAGTTGCTTACCTATTGCCTCGTGAATTAGAACAGCAGTAACAGAAGAATCTACACCTCCAGATAATCCACAAATTACAGTTCTTTTCCCAACTTGTTTTTTAATTCCTTCAATCGCAATTTCCTTAAAAGACTCTATTCTCCAATCACCTGAGCATTCGCATATCTGATGAGTAAAATTTTTCAACATTTTTGCGCCATTTGGAGTGTGAATAACTTCAGGATGGAATTGAACACCATAAATATTTTTTTTTTCATTTGATATAGCTGCAAAGGGAGCATTTTCGCTTTTAGCTATGACATTAAAACCCTCAGGAATTTGAGTAACTTTATCTCCATGACTCATCCAAACCAGTTCATTTGTATTTTCTTTAAAATTATTAAAAAATTTTGATTTTCCTATAATATTAATATTTGCACGTCCAAACTCTCTTTTGGTTGAATGCTCAACCTTTCCACCTAATTGAGAGCAAAGTGTTTGTTGCCCATAACAAATTCCTAAAATAGGTACACCAAAATTTATAACTTCATTTGAAACTTGAGGTGAGGAGCCATCAATTGTAGAAGCAGGTCCCCCTGATAAGATTATACCCTTAGGTTTAATTTTCTCGAGACCATCCTTCCATTTTGTATATGGAAAAATTTCAGAATAAACACCATTTTCTCTCACCCTACGAGCAATTAATTGAGTAACCTGGCTGCCAAAATCCAAAATTAATATCTTGTCATTTTCATGGACTTCATTCATCTAAGTTCTCGTTTTTAGAAATACTATTTTGATAAGCCTTTTGTTCTTTTTGACTTAAAGATGATTGTAGCATTTTCAATTCATTACAACCAGAACAAGAGTTTTTTAAAATTGCTAGTTTCTCTTTAGCATCATCAAGATTATTCAAGGATATATTATTTTCTGCACTCCAATATAGTCCCTCTTTTAAAAAAGGATTTATTTCGAGTGATTTTTTAAAATAGCTTTCTGCTTCATTATATCTTTTATTTTTCCGAAGAATATTTCCAGCTACTGCCCAAGCATAGGAGTTTGCTGGGTCTGCAACTAGCGCTTGTCTAGATAGTAAAATAGATAGCTCTGTATCAGTATCAAAAATAATTAAAGCCTTATCTGAAATATTATTTGAGGTTTGATTAAGAGAAATCTGTCCTGACAAAATTATTACAAAAAAAGTTATAAGGAAAAAAATTTTTGTTTTGTACAAACTTAACCTCTGACGGGATAATTGGGTGCTTCACGCGTCACCAAGACATCGTGAGTATGGCTTTCAGTGAGTGAGGCAGGAGAAATTCTAATAAATTTAGTTTTAGTCTGAAAATTTTTAATGGTCTTATTTCCTGTATACCCCATTGAGGCTCTCAAACCACCAACCATTTGATAAATAATATCTTGAACTGATCCTGTATAAGGAACTTGACCTTCTACACCTTCAGGAACTAATTTTTCGTTACTGCCCAAGTCAGATTGAAAATATCTATCCGCGGATCCTTCAGCCATAGCTGCAACGGAACCCATGCCCCTGTATGATTTAAACCTTCTGCCTTGATGTAAAAATATTTCTCCCGGAGCTTCAACTGTACCAGCAAATAAAGAACCAATCATTGCTACATCTGCTCCAGCAGCTAGTGCTTTTGCAAAATCACCTGAAAACTTTATACCTCCATCCGCTATGACTGGTATTCCAGTTTTATGAGCTTCAGATGCACAATCAATTATTGCTGAGAGTTGAGGAACCCCAACGCCAGCAACAATTCTAGTTGTACATATAGATCCTGGTCCAATACCAACCTTTATACAATCTGCACCAGCATCAATTAGAGACTTGGTTGCTTCTTTCGTAGCAACATTTCCAGCTATTAATTGGACTGATTTTGATAACTTTTTTATCCTTCTTACAATTTTTGAAACTTGTGAGGAATGGCCATGCGCAGTATCAACGATAATTAAATCAACACCAGCATCGATTAAACCTCTAGCTCTATCAAAACCTTGATCACCAACAGATGTAGCTGCAGCAACCCTTAATCTTCCCTGATCATCTTTACACGCTGTAGGATGTAATTGAGATTTTTCTATATCTTTAACGGTAATTAAACCAATACACCTATATTTTTTATCAACTACTATTAACTTTTCTATACGGTGTTTATGAAGCTCTTCTTTTGCTCTTGATTGACTAACCCCTTCACTAACAGTGATTAAATTATCTTTTGTCATAAGTTCAGATACTTTTTGATCTTTATTGGAAGCAAACCGAACATCACGATTTGTAATAATCCCTTGAAGTTTCTTAGTTTTTAAATCTGTGACAGGAATACCTGATATATTATGAATTTCCATAAGATTTAATGCTTC
The DNA here is from genome assembly GCA_002170885.2 of Rhizobiales bacterium TMED168. The sequence goes on from NHHR02000009.1 coordinate 39,977, forward strand.
TTTTAGAGTCTGATCTGGGCTAATTGTAACTGGATTTATAACCATTCCTGATTCAAATTTCTTTACTTTTTTAACTTCAGCAATTTGTTGATCTACGGATAAATTTCTATGAATAACTCCCAAACCTCCTGCCTGAGCTAAAGCTATAGCCATTTTAGACTCAGTAACTGTATCCATAGCAGCTGAAATAAGAGGAATAGATAAACTTATTTTTTTTGTAATTTTGGTTTTAATATTTGCCTCAGAAGGCAGGACAGAAGACTCTCCTGGTTCAAGTAAAACATCATCAAAAGTTATACCTTCACGAATCTTCATATCAACTCCTAAAAAAAGGTTGTGTTGACGACTGCTTATAACCTATCTTGAAATAAGTTCAAATAAATTTTAATAATTTTAAATTAACCCTTAAAGTCTTTTGCTATTAGATAAGTTTCAGGAGAAGCTTTCCTGCTTGCGTCAGGCTTAAAATGTTTAATTGATTTAAAATTATTTTTTAAACTTAATAAAAGTTCTCCGTGAGTACCTCCCTGAAAAACTTTTGCACAAAAAATTCCTCCGGGCTTTAAAAACTCAGTGGCATATATTGCCGCTAACTCAGCAAGTGCTTGAGTTCTTATATGATCTGTTTGTTTGTGACCAGTTGTTGAAGCTGCCATATCAGATAAAACAATATTAAATTTTTCACTGTTTAATTTTCTAATTAGATTTGAAGAATTTTCGTCTGACAAATCGGCTTTTAAAATCAATGCATTCTTTATATCAGTCATATCCAAAATATCTACCGCTACGATTAATCCGCCTGACTTTTCAAGGGCAACTTCGGTCCAACTTCCAGGAGCAGCACCTAAATCAAGAACTGAATCACCCTTTTTAAAAATATTAAACTTCTCATCAATTTGAATAATTTTATAAGCCGCTCTTGACCTTTTACCTTCAGATTGAGCCAGCCTTACATAAGGATCATTTATTTGTCTCTGAAGCCACCTAGTAGACGAATTTTTTCTTCTTCTAGCGGTTTTAACAACTTCCTTTGTGGTCCTAAAAATTTTTTCTTTTTTAGTCATATTCTTATCTTATATGTTATTATTATTCAGGAATAATAAATAAACCCAAAAAAACAATATAATTAGAAAAATGATACCTGTCGATAACTCTTCAAATTTTGGATATTATAAGCCAAATATTATTGTAAAAATTATCATTACTATAACTAGAAGTATTGGAAAAAATTGGTTTTCTAAAAGGATTATTTTCTTTTTAAGAAAAATTGCCATTATATTGTCAGAAGATTGTATAGATACAGAATTATTTAATTCAAAGTTAAGACTATACACTAAAGGTAATGTAAGCGAAAAAAGAGCACTTTTTTCCCCTCAAATTTTTGAAAAAGATGAGAGAGATTTTATTGCAAATATGTCTAAAGATAATTCAATATTTATAGATATAGGATCAAATATAGGACTTTATTCTTTTTCAGTTGGTAATATTTATAAAACTTTCAAAAATACTAAAATTTTCTCAATTGAGCCTAATCCATTTCTTTTTGAAAGATTAAAATATAATGTATCTCAAAATATGGATGTGCCTATTTTTCCCAGAGAAATTGCCATTATGGATAAATCCGGAAAATTTAAACTCGATACTCCCAATGAAAATTTGGGTCAAGGTAAAATATCTGATACAGGCAAACATTCAGTAATCGCAAAAAGTCTAATTGACTTTATTAACGATGAAAAGATTAAAAATATTTCAGCAATAAAAATTGATGTAGAGGGAAATGAAGAAAATGTTATTATTCCATTTATTGATAAGGTTGAAAAAAATTTATTGCCATCAATTATTATTATCGAAAATAATTATAACTCATGGAAAATTGATTTAATTAATAAATTGAGTGAAAAAGGATATTTAATAAAAAATAAAACAAGGATGAATTATATTTTAGAGTTAACTATATAATTAATTATCCTTTAAACTAAATTATAATTGGAGAATAGCTTGACTAAATATAAATCTATCATTGTTGATTATCCTATTGATCAAATATCTAGGGTTACACTCAATAGACCTGATAAAAGAAACTCCCTTAGTGCAAATCTCAGAACAGAGTTATTTGAGGTTCTCGAGAAAAATGATCAAGACGAAAATATAAATGCAACCATTATAAGAGGTTCTGGCAAAGCTTTTAGTGCGGGTTACGATCTAACGGGAGATTTAGATGAAAAGGATCCATATTATACAGCTGGAGGTTTAGGGTATTGGCCAAGACATGTGGTTGAAGGATGTTTTAAAATTTGGGATTTAGCAAAACCAGTTATTGCCCAAATTCACGGATACTGTCTTGCTGGCGGTACTGAGTTAGCTCAATCTTGTGATCTAGTATATGTGGCGGATGATGCAATAATTGGATATCCAGTTGTAAGAAATATCTCACCGCCAGATAATCAGTTTTATCCCTGGGTTGTTGGAATGAGAAAATCAATGGAATTAATGTTAACTGGTAATTCAATGAGTGGAATAGAGGCAGTTAGTTGTGGTTTTGCCAATCAATCCTTTTCCAAAAAAAATTTAGATGAAGAGGTTTTAAAAATTGCTAAAAATGTTGCTGGTGTTCCTAGAGATGTTCAACAATTTAATAAAAGAGCAATCCATAGGCAAATGGAAATAATGGGAATAAGATCCGGAATAAGAGCAGGCACAGAAATGCAACAATTATCTATGCATACTAAATCAGCAAGAGATTTCTTTAAAAAAGTAAAGGAAAAGGGACTAACTAGAGCTTTATCTGATAGAGATTCAAAATATGGTGATTATAGAGAAGAGGATAAAAATAAAAAAAACTGATGAGTAAATTTAATGAATGAAAAAGAACGAGTTTTAACTTTAGCTTCAGCAGCAAGAATGACAGGAGTAGAGCAAAACATTCTTAAATCTTTAATTGATGAAGGTAAACTTGAAGCAGTAAAAACAGAGGGTGGTAATTTACTAATTAGTGAGAGCTCATTAAAACTTATTATAGAGGAAACTCAAATTATTGAATTAAACAATAATGAAAATAATTTATCTGAGGATGTAAAAAAATTACTCTCACAAGCAGCTTTTTTTATTGAAAGACAAGAATCAGAATTAAAAATATATAAAGATAGAGAGAAAAAACAAATCTCACTTCTGGAAGGTGCTGAAAGTCATATAAATAAATTTTTAGATCAAATGAATCAACTTCAAAAACAAAATATATCTCTTTCAAACGAAAATAGGGATCTTCTAAAAACACTGATGGAATTAAAATTAAAAAACGAGGGAAAATAATGATATGCATACTAGCCACACTTAAGGTCAAAAAAGAAAAGGAAGCACTATTTGAAAAAACTTTTATTGAGTTATCAAAAAATGTAAGAGAAATAGAAAAAGGAAATATATTTTATCAGATATCAAAAGATAGAGAAGTTGCTAATACCTATATTGTTATGGAACATTACATTGATCAAGAAAGTGTTGATATACATGGGAAAAGTGATCATTTTCGAGATGCTAGTAAAAAATTAGGTGAATACCTAGATGGCGCACCTGTTATTAAAAGATTGGATTCTATCCTCTAATTAAAATAAATTGTATCGTCCAAAAGTTCAGCTTCTGCAGCCTCTGCAGCTAATCTATCGGCTTCTCTTCGAGCTTGCTTTGTCTCAATTACTTTTACCCAACGTCTTGCATCGGCTTCCATATCCTCATAACCTGTAGATCTTTTAAAAGCAAAAAGAGCCGAGTTTTCAAATTTAATACCTTTTTTATTTCTTGTTATACCCAATAATAACCATGCCCTACCAGGATTTTCTAAATCACCTTTTTTAATAGCATATCGAATATTTTTTTCTGCATTTTTCCAATCTTCTTCTTGCATGTAAGTCTGACCCAGACGAAGAAATAAACTTCCATCCTCAGACATTTCAGCAGCTTTAGTTAGAGGTGGTATTGCTTTCTTCCATTCTCGGGCAGATAACCAGGCATTAGCAAGCTGTTCCCAATTTTTTTCTTCATCCTCTATTCTTTCTGCATTTAATTCTTTTTCAAGTATAATTGCAGCCTTATAAGGAACTTCATAGTATAAATAAAGTTGGGCTAGCCTTAGTAATTCACTATGTTTTTCTAACATATCCTTTGAATACATTATTTGCTGAATAGCAAAAGAGTCTTCTTCACGTTTCAGCTCAGCGTACAAAGCAGCAAGTTGTCTATAATAAGTCTTTTTATCTGGAAATCTATATACCATCGCTTCAAGTAGAGGAACAGACTCTTCATATCTATCATCGAATAAAAGAACGGATAAATAAATTTGATACCAATTTTCTCTGGGCTCAGCAGCTTGAAGAACAGCTATTTCAGCATGCGGTTCAGCTTTTCTATAGAATTGTTTCTCTTCAGGTGAGTCTTTTGGAGTTTCAGAAGCAAAATATAAGTAGATTTGAGCTAATAAAGCATGTGCAGATGGTCCAGGTGGATTACCTAATGCCTCGGCATTATCAAACCAATCCAATAATTCTTTTAAGCCTCTATCCCATTGATCAATAGCTAAATAAAGCTGAGCTATTCCAAATTGAAGATCTAATTGAGCTTGTGGCTCAAGAGCATTATATGAAAGGGATTGTTGTAAAAAATCCATTGATTTTGGATAATCTTCTTTTTCTGCATAAACATAACCTTTCAATCTATAAATAGTTGCTTTTTCAAAGTCAGATAACTCTTGAGTACTAAGAAGTCTATCAAGAATTCTTAAAGATTCGTCAGATTTTTCATCTGCAAGAGCTTCTTGAGCTTTTATAAAATCAGTACCTACTTTTTTTGATAAGGTTTGAGTCCTTCTTGCCTTAGGGGGCTTCTTTCTTTCTTTTTTTTGAGCATAAACTTCACTGGAGGTTATTGCATCAAAAACAGTCGATACAGGAATAGCTAATGAGAAAATTAAAACAAAATATATGAATTTTCTAAAAGTTTTTTTCATTTTACCTAGCATCCTCTAATTCATAAGTTATTAAATGTTGGACACCAGCTCTAGGAACGGCTTTACCACCTACTATTCTAGGCTTATATTTCCACTTAACTATCGTCCTCATAGCTGATCGATTAAAAATACCAGGAGGATCAGCGTCAATTACAATTGGATTTACAACCGCACCAGTTTCTGTAATTGTAAATTCTACTAAGACCCAACCTTCAATACCTCTTTGTGTTGCCCTCCTTGGATATTGCGGAGGAACTTTTACAATTGGAAGAACATCAGCGTCAGTTGAAGCTGAAAAAGCACCGAATTGTGGACCACCAAAGTCAGGAGTAGAAACACTTTCTGAAGACATTTCTGGTCTTGGAGTTTCAGGAATATCCATTTCAGGTGGATCAGGTTCTTGCTCTTGTTCAGGACGATTTGGTTTTTTCTTCGCTGTTTGCGTTTCAGTATCTTGAAGCTGCCTTAAAAAACTTATATTGATACTAGCGCTTTCATCACCTAAATCAAATTCATTACTCGATACAAGTGCCTGCATTACTAAGAATAAAAATACAGTAACAATAGCTGCAATTGGTATAGCAGAGGCCCTACTATCAATTTGACCAATGGATTCTTTCAAGGTTGTTTCACCAATCTTGATTTCAAGAATATTATTAATTTGTAATTTAATTTTTTCTATTAGTTCGTTCAATTTAATTACCTTATTTCTCTGAAGCAGCTATTGAGTATTGTTCAACACCAGCTAATCTAACAGCATCAATAACTTGAACCATAAGTCCAACTTCTGACTTCTCATCTGCTTGAATAACTGCACCGCCCTGAGGATTTTCTGCATGAAGTTTTTCTACATTTGCTTGCACAGCATCCATATCAACCATACGTCTGTTTATCCAAATTTCATTTTTGTCACTAATAGCTATTAAAATACCTACTCTATTTTGCTGTTGAGCAGTTTCAGAATCAGGCCTAGTAACATCAATACCAGACTCTTTAACAAAGGTAGCAGTTACAATAAAAAATATTAACATTATAAAAACAATATCGAGTAACGGTGTGATATTAATTTCACTCTCTTCTTCTACTCTTACTCTTCTTCTCATTATATTCTCCTTAATATTTTACCTTATGACAAAGATAATTCATCCTCTACATTTGAAATAGCTTTTCTTGTCTTAGATTCTATTTGAGCTATAAAAAATATTCCTGATAATGAGGTAACCATTCCTGCCATAGTAGGAAGTGTTGCTTTAGATATACCTGCAGCCATTGCTCTAGCATTTGATGAGCCAGTAATTGCCATTACGTCAAATACCTCGACCATGCCTGTGACAGTGCCTAAAAGACCCAACAAGGGTGCCGCTGCAACAAGAGTCTTGATATATATTAAACCTCTCTGGCTTGACTGCCTAACTTGACTTATAAGCCTTTCTCTAATTCTTCTGGCATACCAAGAATCGTGGTCAGTTCTATTATTCCAAGCCTCAATAGTTGTGCTAGCAATACTTTTATGAGTAGTTGCAAAATGCCAATAACGTTCAATTATTAATATCCACATAACAAAAGTTGCCAACATAAGTGCAAGAAGAACATCGCCACCCAGTTCTAGAAAATCTCTTATACTACTAAAAGCTAGATCTGGTCTTATCAATTTTAAAAGAAAATCACCCATTTAAATCCTCGAATCAATAATTGATAATATTACTTAGATTCTGCTCTTTCGGCAATTAGTCCAGCACTTTGTTCATCAAGTATTTGCTGAATTGACCTACTTCTAGTTTGAGCTACAGAATGAAGTAAAACTAATGGAATAGCTGCTGTAAGACCTAAAACAGTTGTAACTAGTGCTTGAGAGATACCTCCAGCCATCAACTTAGGATCACCAGTACCAAACAATGTAATTGCTTGGAAGGTTACAATCATACCAGTGACTGTACCTAATAAACCTAATAATGGAGCAACAGAGGATAATAACTTAATGAAATTAATGCCTCTTTCAAGCGATGGTAGCTCTTTTAAAATTGCATCATCAAGTTTCAATTCTAATGTTTCAACATCAGCTGATTTATTCGAATGATATGCCCCAAGAACTCTTCCTAATGGATTAGAATCATTTGGATTATCTACATCCTTAGCTTGGGCATTTACAGCTCTAGCGGTTATAGTTAATCTAAATATTCTCTCAATGGATAAAACTAAACCAACAGCAAGCAATCCTAAAATTATATAACCTACAACTCCACCTTGTCCAATTCTTTCACTTAAACCAGGAGTTTGAATTAAAAGGCTCAAAATTGCGCCACGCGATGGGTCAATTGCACCTTTAACAATATCACCTTTGTCTCCATCAACAATGTTATCACCTAAATCCAAAAATCTAGCCTGTGGTTGACGACCTAAAACTCTATATCTCTCATCATCAGGTAAATAACCTAAAAAATTACCTCTTTTATCAAAAGCTGTCCAAGGACCTACACGAATAACTTCCTCTTCAGAAAAATTACCATCAGTATCAACAATTGTACCGGTAAAGTGTTTAACCTCACCCTGAGCATTCATTTCTTCAAGAAGATGATACCAAAGCATTTCAAGCTCTTCATTTGAAGGAAGAGCTTTTGATTTAGCTAAATCTGTAAGAGTTGTTGAACGCCCCTGCAATTCTCCACTAATAATGGACTCTTTAATTTGAGCACCCATTTCACTTGCAGTGCCTCTAACAACACCGAAAAGTTCTCCAAAAGCTCCTAATCTCTCTGCTTTAAGATCCTCAAGTTCACTAAGTTTAACATCATTTTCATCAAAAGTTTTTTCAAGACGTACAGCTCTATCTTCCTGAATTTTTAGATTGGCCAAAGTTTCTTGAAGGACTGCATCCTGTGTACTTTTTTCAGCCATAAATTTAGCAATTCTTGCTCTATTTTCTTCGCTATCATAAAGCGCCTCTTCTTGAACCTTTAACAATAGTTCATTCAATGAGCTAATTTCTTTTGGAACCTCATCTTCATCTTTACCTAATACTGGTAATGCAGATAAAGAAAAAATAGTCAAAAATACAACACCCAATAAACTAAATTTTTTAATAATTTTTGTCATTTTTTTTCCCTTATTCTGATGTTATTTCTAGAGGTACAACCATAAGATCTGGTGCAGCCTGCTCATTTGCAATACGAATACCCATTTGGATTGGTGTTCTATAAGAACCTCCGAGTTTTTTCCACCCATTATTTTTTCTACTCCAAACAGCAGCCTCATCACCATCTAAGGTTTGATATATATAAGAATTACGACCTATTCTTAAAAAATTAACTGTTCTGTCATCATCTGGACTTACTTTTCCAGTGTAAGCTTCAATAGTTCTTCCATATTCATTTTCAATTTCATAAGCTTCAGAAATTTTACGATATTTCTCAGCAGGTGATGCTTCTGGATTATTCATCAAATTTCTTAATCCTGATATTCTTTGCCTTCTTTCATTTATTAAGAAAGGAACGTCAAGTTCAACAAAATTATCTAATGCATCAATCATTTTAAACATTAATGGCATTACTGAACGAGTTAAACTACTTATACTCGCAATATCTTTTTCAATTCTAATCATTTTTCTTTCTTGCCTATCGATTAGAATTTCTAACTGATCATTATACTGAGTAAGATCTTTTAATTGTTGATAGTTTTGTCTGAACTCTTGAACGATCTCATTAGTTGCATCGTCAATTACATCAATTTCACCTTGAGCTGCCTTACCGTTAATATTTGATTGGGTTAAAAGAGATTTTACTGGATCCATTTGTCTAGTTGGATCGATCTCTTTTTGAGCATTCACAGAAAAAGTTAGAGCTGATACCATAAATGGAATTGATAAAACCTTTAACATCAAGTTTTTTTTAAAATGAAAATTTAAAATCATTTTGTTCCTCTCTTTAATTATGTAATTTGATAAATAGCTTACAAAAACTAAAAAAATTATCAAATTAAAATTAATTTAAATTTATTATTATTCCCCTTTTGCTCTTTAGATTTAATAATAGAATTATATAAAAATAATAGCAGAAAAAACTATTAGCAGTCATATGTCCTATAATAAACCCCAAAATTATTTTTTTTTAAATATTTTTTTTTATAGGAATTAAAAAAAAAAATTAAATTCTTTAAAACTCCTTGAAAAACAATATTAATAAATGTATAACCTGCATAAAAATGACGCCAACGTCATTTTTTTATTTATTTATTTTATTAATATTATTATTTAAAAAAATTTTAGAGAATCATGAACAAAACAACTAAAACAGCGATATTAGTTTTATCATTTCTTATCCTATGGATGCTATCTGGATTTTTTCAAAATAATAATAATTTAAATGATACTAGCTCTTTAAATTTAGATAACGAAAAAAAAATTATTAAAGTTAAAGCAAGAAATATTAAATCCAAACTAAGACAATCAAATGTCCTAATTCAAGGAAGAACTGAGTCTAATAGAAATGTTTTAGTTGCTTCAGAAACTAATGGAATAATCAAAGAAATTTTAGTTAAAAAAGGTGAATTTGTAAAAAAAGACCAAGTGCTATGTATACTCTCTGTTGACTCAAGAAAAGCCAAATTAGATGAAGCAAAAGCATTAATGTTGCAAAAAAAGCTTGAGTGGGATGCTTCAAAAGTATTAGTTGAAAAAGGATATAGATCTCAAACAAAAGCCGCTGGATCCAAAGCAGCTTTTGATGCCTCAAAGGCAATGGTGGTGCAAATGGAGGAGGAGTTAGAAAATACAAAAATAAGATCTCCTTTTGATGGTTTCTTTAATGATAATTTAGCAGAGATAGGTGACTTTTTATCAATTGGAAAGCCATGCGGGCAAGTGATTGATTATGATCCAATACTCGTTATTGGTCAGGTTTCTGAGCAGGAAATAAAAAAAATTACACCAGGTATTAATGGGTTCGCAATTTTATCTACAGGGGAGAGGTTAGAAGGAATAATAAGTTATGTTTCAAAAACAGCTGATGTAAAAACTAGAACTTTTCGTATTGAGTTAGAAATAAATAATTCAAGTTTTCAAGTAAAAGATGGAATTACAGCTGAGCTATTTATTCCTACAAAAAAAGTTCAGGCTCATTTAATTCCTCCATCATCATTAACTCTAGACTCTGAAGGAAAGATAGGAGTTAGACATATTAACACTAAAAATAAAGTTATTTTCTCGGGTGTAGATATTATTGGAGATGAGCAAGAATTGGTTTGGGTAACTGGGCTTCCAGAAATTTTAACACTCATTACAATAGGACAGGAGTTTGTTCTTGAGGGTCAAACTGTTGATTATAGCCTTGAGGTTATAAATTGATTAATATTATTGATTATATAATGCAAGCTAGAAGAACAATAGTATTCCTAATGATAATTATTATATCAATAGGATTATTAACATATGTCAATATCGCTAAAGATGCAGAACCAGATATAGATATTCCATTTATTTACGTTGTAGTTCCTCATCAAGGTATTTCTCCAGAAGACTCAGAACGATTAATAGTAAAACCTCTTGAGAATCAATTAAAAACTATTGAGGGAATAGAAGAAATGAATGGATCTGCTTCTAATGGTTTTGGATCTGTTTTATTAGAATTTGATATCCAGTTTGATAAAGATAAAGCTCTTGGTGATGTGAGAGAAAAAGTTGATATGGTAAAATCAAAACTTCCTACAGACGCTGAAGAGCCAATGGTTTTAGAATTTAATATGGCAGAACTTCCTACAATAGTTGTTTCATTATCAGGAGATATTCCTGACAGAACTTTATTTTATCATGCAAAAAAGCTTCAAACACAAATTGAGTCTATACCTGGTATCCTTGAAGCTCCAATAACAGGCGATAGAGAAGATTTAATGGAAATCTTAGTCAGTCCTTCAAAGCTTGAAAACTATAATATTTCATTGATGGACTTAATTAGATCTATAACTGGTAATAACCGTCTTGTTGCTGCTGGATCTATCGATAAAGGCCAAGGTAAGTTTTCTATCAAAGTACCTGCAGTATATGAGAGTGCTCAAGATGTGTATAATCTTGTTATTTTTTCATCCGGCGATGGTGCTGTAACATTGGGTGATGTTGCAGAAATTAGAAAAACTTATAAAGATACAGAGTCATATGCAAGAGTAAATGGAAAACCAGCTGTTGCACTCCAGGTCAAAAAAAGGATCGGAGAAAACGTCCTTAATATTAATAAAAAAGTTAGGTATGAAGCAGAAAAATATATAGAAAATTTATCTGAAAATATTGAAATTAATTTTACCAGTGATAATTCTGATTATATTTTGGAAATGCTTAAATCATTACAAGCCGCTGTAACTAACGCAATAATCTCAGTAATGATTTTAGTTATCGGAGCTTTAGGAATTCGTTCGGCTTTAATGGTAGGTATCTCTATTCCAACATCTTTTCTTATGGCAATTACACTTTTGGCTTTATCAGGTGGGTATATTAATATGATGGTCATGTTTGGCCTATTAGTATCGGTTGGTCTTTTGGTTGATGGATCAATCGTTATGGTAGAATATGCCGATAGAAAAATGGCTGAAGGATTTAACAGACTAGAAGCATACACTCAATCCTATAAAAGAATGATTTGGCCAATTATTTCTTCTACAGCAACAACATTAGCTGCATTTCTGCCTCTTATATTGTGGCCAGGAGTATCAGGTCAGTTTATGAAATGGATGCCATTTATGGTAAGTTTAGTCTTAATTTCATCTTTATTTTCAGCTCTTATATTTATTCCGGTAATGGGATCAATTTTTGGAAAAACAGAAAAAAATAACACTGTAAGATCTGAAAAATTTAATATATTAGAGTTATCTGGTTTTACTAAAATTTATATAAATATTTTAGAAAAATTTATTAAAAATCCTATTTTAACTATTTTTAGTTCAATAATCATCGTGATTGTTCTCTTTAATTTATATGTAAATTTCAATGCTGGTACTCGTTTTTCAGTTGAAGGTGATACCAACCAAATGACTGTTCACACAATTGCTAGAGGAAATTTATCACCAAGTCAAAAACTTGAAATTGCTTTAGATGTTGAAAATTTAGTCAGAAAAATTGAGGGAATAAAAACTACCTCAACTATTATAGGCGGAGCATCTGCAGAACAAATGATTATGAGTGATAGTGAAAGCAGAAGTGATGAAATTGCTACAATGATGATTGAACTTAAACCAGTCAAAGAGAGAGAGCATGCAGATAATATTAGACAGCAAATCTTAAAAAAAACATCCTTGCTTCCGGGGGTAATTGTTGAAGCATATAAAATTGAGAGAAAACCCGAGTCTGGAAAAGACATTCAAATAGAATTAACTTCATCAAATAATATTGAATTAACAAAAGTAACAAATTCAATTAGCGAGAAATTAAAGTCCATGAATGGTATTATGGAGGTAGATGATACAAGGTCACTGCCAGGTATCGAGTGGGTAATTAATGTTGATAGAGAACTAGCAGGAAAGTATGGTGTCGATGTATCCATAATAGGTTCGATAGTTCAATTGGTGACGAACGGTATTTTGGTCGATAAGTATCGTCCAGATGACTCTGAAGATGAAGTAGATATAAGAGTGAGATTTCCAAGAGATTTCAGGCAGCTTGAACAATTTGATCAGCTTAGAATACCCACACCTGACGGAGCAATTCCATTATCAAACTTTGTAAAAAGAATTCCTCAGCAAAAAGTTACCTCAATTGAAAGGTCAAATGGAACACGTATTTTGAAGATAAGAGCAAATACTATGATTGATCCTATTACGGGGAAAAAAATTCTTCCATTTGATAAAAATGTTGAAATTAGTAACTGGATCATTGATCAAAATTTTTCTAATGAAGTTAATATTAAATTCGCAGGAACTAATGAAGATGGCGAGGAGTCGGCTGCTTTTCTTGGAAGAGCGATGTTAGGTGCACTATTTCTTATGTTTATCATTTTATTAACGCAATTTAATAGTTTTTATCAAGCGTCTATTACACTCTCAACAGTTGTGCTTTCAACGGTAGGGGCGTTAACAGGTCTATTGATAACTGGACAAGTTTTCTCAGTTATAATGAGCGGTCTTGGAATAGTGTCTTTGGCAGGTATTATAGTAAATAATTCTATAGTTTTAATAGATACTTTCAATAGATTAAAGTTAGATACAATAGATTTGAATGAGGCAATACTTCGCTCAGCAGCCCAAAGATTGAGGCCAATACTATTAACAACTGCTACAACTATGATTGGGTTAACACCAGTTGCTCTTCAAACTACTATAGACTGGTTTGGAAGGAGTATAGAAGTTGGAGGACTTATGTCCGCTTGGTGGGTTCCATTCTCAACAGCAGTAATTTGGGGATTAGGTTTTTCAAGTCTCCTAACATTATTTCTGATACCCACACTATTGGCTTTACCTAATAATTTAAAAAATAAAAAATTTAATTTTGATAAAAGGTTTTTAAAAATACTAGAATCACCTAAATAAATATTTATGAAAACTGTGTGCTTATTTTGCGCTTCTATGGATGGAAGTGATCCTTATTATAAAAAAGAAGCTGATAATCTTGGCGGTGTCTTATCAAAATATAAATATTCACTCCTCTATGGTGGAGGGGATCTTGGTTTAATGGGTATTGCGGCAAAATCTGCATATAGAAATAATGTAAAAATAACTTCGATTTTTCCTGAGTACCTTGATGACCCAAAAATAATTTTTTCAGATACAAAAAATTTAATAAAAACAAAGAAAATTTTTGATAGAAAAGAAAAAATGATTCAATTATCAGATATTTTTATTTGTCTTCCTGGCGGTATTGGTACTCTTGACGAAATAACAGAAGTACTGTCGAGTGCAGCACTTGGTGAACATAAAAAACCTATATTTCTAATTAATATAAATAAATTTTGGGATCCACTAATTAATTTGCTAAAGCACATGGAAGAAAATAAATTCATAAGAACGAAAGGTGATGAAGCAATAAAATATTCAAGTCTAAAAAATTTATTTATCGTAAAAAATACCGATGAACTCTCAAATCATCAAAAATTTAAATCTTTTTAGGAAGAGGCGCTTCATCTTTTATCAACTTATATTGGATTGAATCCATTAAAGCAATGAGCGAAGCATCTACAATATTTGAACTTACACCAACTGTGAACCAACTTTTACCCTCATCGTCAATAGATTCTATTACAACTCTTGTTATTGCTTCAGTTCCGCCATTAAGAATTCTAACTTTATAATCAACCAATACTAAATCACTTATATATTTATCATAAAGACCCAAATCATCCCTTAAGGCTATATCGAGAGCATTAACAGGACCATTACCTAGCCCAGTTGACTCAATTTTTCTACCATCAACATTTAAAATTATTTTTGCTTCAGAATTTATATCTCTTTGATTAAATGGATGTCCTTTTTTTATAGATATATTGTAATCTTCAACACTAAAAAAATTTGGAATATTGTCCAAAATTTTCTTTGCCAATAATTCAAATGAAGCTCCTGCTCCATCATATGAAAAGCCATTAAATTCTTTTTCTTTTACAGCATCAAGTAAATGCCCCAAACGTTTATCGTTATTATCAATACTGATTCCAACAGATGATAAACGAGATAACAAGTTAGACTTACCGGCTTGATTAGATATAAGTATTTTTCTATTATTTCCTGTATTTTCTGGTTTCACATGTTCGTATGTTGAGGGATCTTTCATTACTGCAGAGACATGGAGTCCTCCTTTATGAGCAAATGCATTATCACCAACATAAGGTTGATGCTTATTAGGTTGCCTGTTTAAAATCCCATCAAGAAGTAATGAAACATTTTTAATATTTTTTAAATTATCTTTTGAAACAGAAATTTCATAACTATCAGAATATCTATTTTTTAAAATTAATGTTGGTAATAAAGATATAAGATTAGCATTACCACATCTTTCACCCAAACCATTTAATGTACCTTGAACTTGCCTAGCTCCGGCATCAATAGCAGCTAATGAGTTAGCTACAGCATTTTCTGTATCATTATGACAGTGTATTCCTATATTTTTTCCTGAGAATTTATTATTTACCTGACTTACTATTTCAAAAATTTCATTTGGAAGAGTACCTCCATTTGTATCGCATAAAACAACCCATCTTGCTCCAGAACTAAGAGCTTTATCGATACAAGAAAAAGAAAAATCTCTATTTGATTTAAATCCATCAAAAAAATGCTCACAATCAATCATAGATTCAATATCATTTTCATTAACTGATTTTATAGATTCTTCTATTGATTTTAAATTTTCTTCAAGACTAATCCCTAACGCAACATCAACATGATAATCCCATGTTTTTGCGACCAGGCAAATACTGTCAGAACCAGAATCAATTAACGATCTTAGCTGCGGATCATTGTCTGCAGATCTACCAGCACGCTTTGTCATTCCAAAAGCTGTGAATTTTGAATTTAAAAACTTTGGTCTGGATTCAAAAAATTTTGTATCAGTAGGATTTGCTCCAGGCCATCCACCTTCAATATAATCAAGGCCAAGGTTATCAAGAGTTTTAGCAATTAATATTTTATCTTGAACACTAAAATCTACTCCTTGTGTTTGTTGACCATCACGAAGAGTTGTATCAAAAATATATAACTTTTCTTTAGCCATATTAATTACCTAAAAGACGCTTTTTAATTTTATCATATCCTATTAATAAAATAATTTTTTTTAACTCAGGACCATCTTCTAATCCAGTAATTGCTTTTCTCAAAGGAAGAAAAAGATCTCTTCCTTTTTTATTTGTAGATTTTTTGATATTTTCTATCCATAAACCCCAAGTTCCATCATCCCAAGGCTCCTCAGGTAAAACTTCGGCTGCGGTATTTAAGAAATTGCTATCCAGTCCTTCAACTTTTATTTCTTCATTTATAATTTTATCCCATTTTGCATACTCAGATAAATTTTTTAAATTATTTTTAATTAATTCCCATAAAGATCTGTTAGCAAAAATATTCTGATCTTTAAGCTTTTTCTCTACTTCATCAAAACTTAAATCAACTAAAAGAGAGGAATTTAATTTATTTAATTGATCAATACTAAATCTTGCAGGCGCTCTGCCTAATTTACCTAAGTCTAAAACATTTGATATTTCATTTAGTGAATTAACTGAGGTCATTTCAACTGAAGTACCTATAGATGTATTTAATAAATTAATTGCCATAGGATCAATACTATTTTTTTCAGATGTTTGATTGATAATGCAGAATTTCTCTTAGAAAAAGGATCCCCATTTTCATCAACAAGCAATGGATGATGCCCAAAAGTTGGTACAGATTTTTTTAAAGAAGAAAACATTTCTATTTGTATTCCTGAGTTAGTAACATGATCTTCACCTCTAATAATATTGGTAATTTCCATTTCAATATCATCAATTACACTTGGTAAATTATATAAAAAACCTCCATCCTCTCTAACAACAACTGGATCTGATTGGGCCGAAGTATCAACAACAACTTCACCCCTAATTAAATCCTGAAAAATAATTTTTTTTCCTGATAACTTGAATCTCCAATATGGTTTCCTACCTTCTTCTATATATTTATTTTTTTCCTCATCTGAAATATTAAGAGATGAACGATCATAAATTGGTGGCATTCTTCTAGCAACAAGTCTTTTTCTTTTATATTCAAGTTCATCTTGAGTTTCGTAACATTCGTAAAGAAAGCCGCCATCAACCAATTTTTTAAAATATTTTCTATAAATTTCTATTCTTTCGGATTGTTTATAAACTTCGTCAATTTTTATTCCTAACCAATCAAGATCAAGCATTATTTGATCAGAAAATTCTCTGGTGCTTCTCTGAATATCAGTATCATCAATCCTTAAGACAAATTTTCCACTATTTTTGAGTGCATATAGATAATTAAATAATGCGGTACGAATATTACCTACATGAAGAAGCCCTGTTGGGCTTGGTGCAAATCTTGTAATAATATTTTTTTTCAATTTTTATCTCTAAATAAATTTGTAATAGGATATCTTCTGTCTCTACCAAAGTTTTTTTGGCTTACTTTTACCCCTGGAGCTGACTGTCTTCTTTTGTATTCTGAAACATATAAAAGATTTTCTATTTTTTTAACTAAAGACTCATCAAAACCCCTATCTACTATTTGATGAATACTCATTTCATGATCAATCAAACATTCTAAGATTTCATCAAGCTTATCATATGGAGGTAAAGAATCTTGATCTTTTTGATCTTCTTTTAATTCTGCTGTTGGTTCTTTTTCAATAATTGACAGAGGTATTACTTCCCCAAGTGGTCCTTGACAATTCAGAGGCTTAAATGAATTACGCCATTTTGAAAGTTCATAAACTTCAGTCTTATAAATATCTTTTATAGGATTATAACCTCCATTCATATCACCATACAAAGTAGAATATCCAACAGATACCTCTGACTTATTTCCTGTTGTTACAACCATTTTTCCGACTTTATTAGACAATGCCATTAAAAGTGTTCCTCTAATTCTTGATTGTAAATTTTCTTCGGTAACATTCTTTGGTAAACCTTCAAAGAAAGGTATGAGAACTTTTTCAAGACTATCAAAAGAATTTTCAATATTAAGATTACCTAATTCTATATCTAAATTTTTTGCACATTGAGTTGCATCAATAAAGCTTTGTTTAGATGTATATCTAAAAGGAAGCATGAAACATGAAACTTTACGGGGTCCTAGAGCGTCAACAGCTATAGCAGCACAAAGAGCAGAATCTATTCCACCAGATAAACCAAGAATAACACCAGGAAAATTATTTTTTTGAACATAGTCCTTTAATCCTAAAACTAATGCAGAGTAAATATCATTTAATTCATTAATGCTGTCATTTAGTATCATAGGTTTATTATCAACTGTTTTAAAGCCAATCTCAGGATCAAAATCTATATTAATAATATTTTCTTGCCATGAAGGAGCTTTCAAAAATATTGATTTATCCGAGTTAATAACAAAACTTGATCCATCAAAAACAAGCTCGTCTTGACCCCCTACTTGATTCACATAGATAAGAGGTATACTATTTTCTTTAACTCTTTCCACTGCTGTTTTTATTCTTAAATCTCTTTTATATCTATCGTATGGAGATCCATTTGGTGAGATTATAATATCGGCACCTTCTTTTTTGAAATTATTACAAACATCTGATTTCCATATATCTTCACAAATTGGTATGCCTATTTTTATTTTACGAAAAATAAAAGTTTGAGAAGTATCGCCTGAGTCAAAAACCCTTTTTTCATCAAAAACGCTATAATTGGGTAAGCTTTTCTTTTTACTTATCCCCAATATTTTACCTTTATCTATAAGCACAGCACAATTATAGATTTTGTCTTTTTCCCTTATTGGTAAACCTATAATAACTCCAGTATTCAAATTTTTTGTATAATTCACAATTTTTTGGAGACCTTTAAAGCATGCATCTAAAAAAGAATTTTTTAAAACCAAATCCTCTGGGGGATAGCCAGAAATAAATAATTCAGAAAAAATTACTAAATCTGAGTGTCTATTATTCTGATCCAAGATAGTTTCTATAGCTTTAGCTATATTCCCATCAATGTCGCCGACAGTATTATTTAATTGCGCAATAGTAATTTTCATTTTACATCCAAAAAACAATTCATACCTTGCTTAAAGTTTATGAACAACTTAAAGATTGGTATCTTGATACACTATATGTAATATATCATATCAAATTATATTAAATAAAAAAAACGAGAGCAACATGAGTAATATTGTCAGTAAAGAAATTCATCTTATTTCTAGACCAGAGGGAGAACCAAGAAAAGAAAATTTCTTGCTTGTAGAAAAGCAAATTAATTCAATAAATGAAGGTGAGGTTTTAGTTAAAAATTTATGGATGTCAGTAGATCCATATATGCGTGGAAGAATGATTGATAGAAAAAGTTATGTCCCTCCTTTTGAAGTTGGTAAAACCCTTGAGGGAGGAGCAATTGGAGTCGTTATACAATCAAATTCTCATGATTTTAAAGAAGGTGATTACGTAAATTCAAATCTTGGATGGAGAGAATATTTTTCGACAAACTCAAAATCTTTAATCAAAGTTAATCCAGATATAGGACCGTTACAGGCATATTTAGGTACACTTGGTATGCCCGGAATGACAGCATATGTAGGATTATTAAGAATCGGTGAACTTAAGGAAAATGACAATGTTTTAATTTCTGCAGCAGCAGGTGCTGTTGGTACAGTTGCATGTCAAATAGCTAAAGCAAAAGGTTGTAATGTATACGGCACTGCTGGTTCAGATGAAAAATGTCATTTTCTTGAAAATGATTTAGGAATTGATAAGGCCATTAATTATAAAACATCTGATCATTTAACAAAGTCCATACATAAAGCATGTACAAGTGGTGTTGACGTTTATTTTGAAAATGTTGGTGGGTCTCATTTAGAAGCCGCACTTAGTGTCATGAATGTTAATGGGAGGATTGCTTTGTGTGGAATGATAGAACAATATAATGATACAAATCCAAGACCAGGGCCAAATAATTTAATGGCAGCAATTGTAAAATCATTAAAAATTCAAGGTTTTGTGGTTTCTAGTCATTATGATTTATCAGACGATTTTTTAAAAGATATGAAAAATTGGATAAAAAATGATAAAATGAAATGGAAAGAAACAATCGATAAAGGAATTGAGTCTGCACCCAATGCTTTTATAAAATTATTTAAAGGTGAAAACTTCGGAAAAATGTTAGTAGAATTATCTGAAGAATAAATAAAAATTATGAGTTTTAACGATATAGTAGATGATTTTCAATTTTTAGAAAATTGGGAAGATAAATATAAGTATATAATTGATATAGGAAATTCCTTATCACCCCTAAGTAGTAATGAGTACAATGAAGAAAATAAAGTTGAAGGATGTGCTAGTCAGGTTTGGCTGGTTGTAGAAGAAAATAAAGACCTGGATAATCTTGTTTTAAGTTTTAGAGGTGACTCAGATGCATTTATTGTTAAAGGATTAATAGCAATAGTATTTGCTTTATTTTCCGAAAAAACTCCATTAGAAATCCTAGAAATTAATCCAGCAAATGAGCTAAAAAAACTAAAACTTGAGGATAATATTTCTCAGCAAAGATCCAATGGTTTGAACGCGATGATAAAAAGATTACATAGTGAAGCAAATAAAAGAATTTAGCTTTTTATTATGAAACAGTTATCAATAAAAACCTCAAAAACTAATGAACTTTTTTCTTATATGATTGGTCAAGCATCATGGTACTTGTCACAAGGCCTTCAGATGGTTTTATTTCCGACAATTCTAATATTAATGTTAGGGGTTTCTCCATCTAACTATGGGCTTGCTCAGGTTTCGTTATTAGCTCCTTCTATCTTTTTGATAGTTTTTGGAGGAACTATAGCTGATAGAACCGATACTAGAATTTTATTATTGTTTGTTCACCTTTTAGCTACAACTCCACTTTTTCTAATTTTATGCGCTATTCATTTTGATTTCTTAAGCTATGAAGTAATGATTATTTATGGATTAATAATGGGATGTGCCTCAGCATTTGCTATACCTTCCAGAGAGTCTCTTTTAACATCTATTGCTAAAGGTGAAATTCAAAAAACTGTAACAATAGCAATGATAACACAATTCAGCTTTCAACTGATAGGTATGTCTATTGGAGGTTTGGCTGATAATCTGGGAGTATTACCCTTAATAATTTCACAAATATTTTCTCTCACTATTGGTGCTTATTTTTCTATTAGATTACCCAAACCAATTTTCAACAAGAAACCATTTAAGTTAAATAAAGTAAAAAAAGAAATGATTGAAGCATTTATCGAAGTTAAAAATTCTAAAGAAATATTTCCAGTTTCTATAGCAATGATAATGGTTGGGTTATGTTTCATGGGAAATAATTTAGTAACGCTACCCTACATCACAACTGAAAGATATGGTTTTGGATCAACTGGATTTGCAATTGTAACCGCCTGTTTTTGGACTGGGACATTATCCTCAAATGGTATTTTAGCTTTAAAAAAAAATATCAAGGGTTGGGGTAGGGCTCTAATGATAGCCATGTTTAGTGGTCTACCAATCCTAGGATCTTTATATTTTGAAATGCCTTTTTATTTTTTTTGTTTCGTAATTTATTCTTGGGGATGCGGAGCTGGAGTTGTAATAGCCATGGGAAGAACAATAACGCAAACTTTTGCCGTTGAAAGCCATAGAGGTAGAATGTTATCAGTTTATACATTAGCTTTCATGGCATCTGGTCCAGTCGGAGCAATTATTTCAGGAAATATTATTGAACAGTACGGTCTTCAGACTAATATTTTAGTAACATCCTCTATGGGGTTTGCTTTTATATCTCTATTAACTTTAAAAACTAATATATGGAAAATAAAATCACCTAATTAAGAGTATTTTTCTTCATCCCACCAAGGGTAATACTCTGGCATATCATTTTTAACACTGTCGCTAAACTCAGCCTGTCTTTTATCAAGAAAAGACTGGACCCCCTCCTTTGCATCAGACATTCTTCCTCTCGCAAAAATCCCCCTGCTATCAATTTTATGGGCATCCATTGGATGATTTGCCCCTGCCATTCTCCAAATCATTTGACGAGATAAAGCAACAGATACTGGTGCGGTGTTGTCAATAATTTCTCGAGCTATTTCTCTAGCTGCAGGTAATAACTCATCTGGTTTATGAATTGATCTTATTAAACCACCTTTTAAAGCTTCTTCAGGGTCAAAAACCTTTCCTGAGTAAATCCATTCTAAAGCTTTTGACACTCCAACAATTCTTGGAAGGAACCAGGAGGAACAAGCCTCGGGAACCAAGCCTCTTCTTGCAAAAACAAATCCATATTTTGCATCCTCTGATGCTAGCCTGATATCCATTGCTAATTGCATTGTAATACCAACTCCAACCGCTGGTCCATTACATGCAGAAATTATTGGCTTGAGACACTCAAACATTTTTAACGTTACTCGACCCCCACCATCTCTTACTCCAGAGTGAGACCAGTCAATTTCACCACTTTCAGAAATTGCTCCTTTTCTATCATCTCTAGCCTCCATATTGAAAGTATCTTTTCCGGCTGATAAATCAGCGCCAGCACAATACCCACGACCTGAACCTGTAACAATAATAGCTTTAACTTCGTCATCATCATTGGCTCTATCAATTGCATTGATTAAGTCATTTTGCATAATATTATTAAAAGCATTTAATTTTTCAGGGCGGTTTAAAGTAATTGTTAGAATATTATCTTCTATTTCATATAATATTGCTTCATAGTTCATTTTAATCTCCTAAAGGATTTTATTTAATAAATATATATTGCAAAAATAATATAATTTTTAAATAATTAAATTCAAAATAAAAAGAGGAATTAAATGCATCCATATATACATGCCAAAAAAAATCCAGATAAACCTGCCTTAATAATGGCGTCTACAGGTAAAATTACCACATATAAAGAATTAGATGAAAGATCAAATCAAATTGCTCATTTATTTAGGCAAAAGGGTCTTAATGTTGGTGATAGTATATCAATTTTTATGGAAAATAATTCTAGATTTCTTGAAATATGTTGGGCAGCGCAAAGGTCTGGTCTTTATTTTACACCAATTTCTTCAAAATTAACTGCTAATGAAGCAAGATATATTCATGATGATTGCAATTCTAAATTTCTAATCTCTTCGAAGTACTTAAAAAAAGTTGCTAATGAAATATTCACTTTAACGTCTAATAACAGTCTTCATTATATGGTCGATGGTGTTGAAAATGGCTGGGCATCATTTGAAGAGGCAATTAAAGATTTACCTAAAACTCCAGTTAATGATCAAGAAATGGGTCAAGATATGTTGTATTCATCGGGTACAACAGGTAAACCAAAAGGTATCAGGGTTCCTTTAAAGCATATTCCTATAGATCAGTCTGATGCGCTGATGTCTGTAATAGCACCTCTTTACGATATTAATGAGGATACAAAATATTTATCTCCAGCTCCATTATACCATGCAGCCCCTTTAAGGTTTACCATGAGAGTTAATTATCTTGGAGGTACAAATATTATAATGGAAAACTTTGATGCTGAAACATCTCTTTCATACATAGAAAAATATAAGATTAATATGAGTCAATGGGTACCAACAATGTTTGTTAGGATGTGCAAATTGCCGAAGACTGTGAGAACAAAATATGATTTATCTTCTCATGAATGTGCTATACACGCTGCAGCACCGTGTCCAATCGAAATAAAAAAAATTATGATAAAATGGTGGGGAAAAATAATTAATGAATTCTACGCTGGTTCAGAAGGAAATGGTTTTTTTGCCTGTAATTCAGAGGAATGGCTTAACCATATAGGCACAGTAGGAAAGCCAATATTTGGTATACCACACATTTGTGATGAAGAAGGAAATGAGCTTCCAATTGGTTCAGAAGGAACGATATGGTTTGAGAGTGATATTGAATTTACCTATCACAATGATGAGAAAAAAACACTTGAAACTAGACATCCAAAATACAAAAAATGGACTACTTTAGGGGATATTGGAAAGCTTGACGAAGATAACTATCTTTACTTAACCGATAGGAAGGCTTTTATGATAATTTCAGGTGGTGTAAATATTTATCCACAAGAAACTGAAGATTTAATTATAACACATCCCAAAGTATTTGATTGTGCAGTTATAGGTGCTCCGAATCAAGAGTTTGGTGAAGAGGTAAAAGCCATAGTTCAGCCAGTATCTTGGAATGAAAAAGGTAAAGACTTAGAGGAAGAAATAATTAATTTTTGTAAAGAAAATTTATCTAGTATAAAATGTCCAAAAACAGTAGATTTTGAAAAGGAACTTCCTAGACACCCTACAGGAAAATTATATAAGAGACTTTTAAAAGATAGATATTGGGGTAAAAAAGATACAAAAATTGTTTAATCGAGGAGAATAACAATGAGAGTTTTTAATAATGTTGATGAGATGAAAGAGTATATTGGCCAAGAAATTGGTGTTAGTGAATGGCTCTTAATAGATCAAGATCGTATTAATGATTTTGCTGATGCAACTGGAGATCATCAATGGATTCATATTGATCCTGAGCGAGCAGAGTCAGAGCTAGGAATGCCTACAATAGCTCACGGCTTTCTTACCTTATCACTTGTACCAATGTTAACATCAAAAATTAGTTCCATTAAAAGCGCTACAAGGGGAATTAATTATGGAACAAATAAAGTAAGGTTTACAAATATGGTCCCTGTTAATTCAAAAGTTAGGGCTAAAACTAAGCTTTTAGAAGCTCAGCCAAAAGCAGGTGGTACCCAATTAATTTCTGAAGTCAGCATAGAAATTGAGGGTCAAGAGAGGCCTGCAATGATCGCAGAAACAGTTTCCATAGTATTTGAATAAAAGTTAATACAACCAATGAATTTAATTAAAACTCCTAAAGCAAGTAAAAAACTTGTTGAAAAAATTATACATAATAAAAAATTATCCGATCAATTTGAATGGATCAGAGATGATAATTGGCAAGAAGTTCTTCATTCACCGAATACTTTAAAAAAAAATATTAGAAAATATATAGACAATGAAAATCACTGGACAGATAAAAATTTAACAATTCTTAAACCTTTAGAAAAAAAAATTTTTAATGAAATCAAAAATAAAATTAAAGAAGAAGATAAATCTATTCCTCAAAAAGATGGAGATTGGTTCTATTTTTCTGAAACTAAAAAAAATAAGCAGTATTCAATTTTAAGTCGCTATGAAATTAAAAATTCGATAAAAAATAGTAAAATTTATCATGACTGGAATAGAGAAAGTAAAACATACAAGTATTTTAAACCTGGCGGTGCTTTTAATTCTAATGATCACGATTATTTAGCTTGGAGTTATGATGATAAAGGTTCTGAGTTTTATAAAATAAGGATTAAAAATTTAGCCAAAGGAAATAATCTTAAAGATTATATTGAGAATACAGATGGTAATATTGTGTGGTCCCTCAATAATGAAGGATTTTACTATGTAAAAATGGATAAAAATCATAGACCATCAAGTTTATATTTTCATTTTTTAGGAGAGAGTCAAAGTGAAGATATAGAAATTTATAAAGAAAAAGATTCAGGTTATTTTCTTAATATTAGGGAAACACTTAGTAAAAAATATTTAATTTTAACTATTCATAATCATGAAACAAGTGAAATTAGGGTAATAAATCAAAAGCAATTAAAAAAGAAGCTTAAATTAATAGCTAAAAGAAAAAAAGGTATTGAATACAATATTGAGCATGATGAGGAAAAATCTAGATTTATTATTCTAACTAATAAAGATAAGGCTACAGACTTTAAATTAATGGAAACTAGTGAAGATGATGTTAACAAAAAAAATTGGAAAGACTTTTTACCTTATCGTGAAGGTATATTGATAACTAATTTTTCTTGTTTATCTAATTATATTATTATTCAGGAACTTGAAAATGGTTTACCAAGAATTTTAACAATAAATAAAAAAACAAAGAAAAAAAATATTATAAAATTTAATGAAGATTTATATGATTTAGATTTTAATGAAGGATGTGAGTATAAATCCGATAAAATAAGAATCTATTACTCTTCAATGTCTACCCCTCAAATAACGTATGAGTATAAATTAAATGAACAAAAGAAAAGAATAATAAAGAAACAAGAAATCCCTTCTGGCCATAGTCCAAAAAATTATTCTTTAAAAAGAATATATGCGGAATCTCATGATGGTAAGAAAATTCCAATTTCAATTATAAAAAGAAAAGATACACCTAAAAATGCCCCAACACTTCTATACGGTTATGGCTCTTATGGAATTTCAATTTCGCCAAGTTTTTCATCATCACGCCTCTCCTTGATAGATAGAGGAATGGTTTACGCAATTGCCCATATTAGAGGTGGGATGGAGAAAGGAAAAAAGTGGTATGATGATGGAAAAAAGAAAAATAAAGTTAATAGCTTTAAAGACTTCATTTCTTGTGCTGAATTGTTAAAAACAAAAAATATTTCAAAGGATATCACTATACATGGAGGAAGCGCTGGAGGTTTATTGATTGGTGCCTCCATAAATATGAGACCTGACTTATTTCACTGCGCTGTTGCAGAGGTGCCTTTTGTCGATGTTTTGAATACTATACTTGATGATAGTCTTCCCCTAACACCACCTGAATGGGAGGAATGGGGAAATCCAATAAAAAATAAAAGTGATTTTAATTATATCCATTCGTATTCACCTTATGAAAACATTAAAGAACAAGATTATCCAACAATACTTGCAACATCCGGTTTAACCGATCCAAGAGTTACTTACTGGGAGGCTACAAAGTGGGTCGCTAAACTAAGGAGTAAGAAAACTGACAACAATCCTTTGTTTTTAAAAACTTATACTGATGCAGGTCATGGAGGTATGGCGGGAAGATATAATCAAATTAAAGAGACGGCATTCGTTTATGCCTTTATTTTATGGAGTAATGATTTACTAAAAAGGCCTATCGCCAGATAAAGTTATCCTATGCAAAAGTCTTTTGTAGCCCTCATAACCACCTTGCGCACGATGATTTACAGACCTGTTATCCCACATTACAAGCATGTTAGGCTCCCATGAATGTGAATAAATATATTTTTTTTGCTCTAAATGAGAAAATAACTTATGCAAAAATCTTAAGGATTCCTCTTTTCCATAGCCATTAATAGATAGACTGTAAACGGGATTAATAAAAAGGGACTTCTTTTTTGTCTCAGGATGAGTTCTTACCAAAGGGTGTAAAAATACTTCCTTAGCTTTTTTTGATGGCATTATTTTCATAGACCTATCTTTATTTTTTTCTAATGCATAAAAACCATCATCTGCATAAGGTCCTGCTGCGCTATGAAATACATGTAAATTTTCAATTTTGTTTTTAATTTTTTCTGATAAATCTTCGTATGCTTTTTGAGTATTAATAAATAAAGTTTCACCACCAACTGGAGGAATTATTTTTGAATGCAAAAGTGTAGCTGAAGGAGGATTCTCTTGGAATGACCAGTCCGAATGCCATGATCCACCAAAAGGAGGTGCCTCCTCTTTTTCCTCTCTTTTAACTTCAATTATATTGGGGTAGCCATTGATTGATTCTATATATGGGTCATTACCAAAATCTCCAAACATTTGGCTTAAACTTAAAAACTGGTCATGATTTAGACTCAAATTCTTAAAAATTATAACAGAACTTTCTAACCAGGCATTTCTAATAGTGCTAATAATATTTGAAGAATAATGATCATCTATTTTAAAATTATATATTTCTGTACCTAAGTTAGATTCATTATTTATTTTTTTTAATTTCATAGTATATTATCCATTCTAAAAAAGAATGTTTCAATTATTAAATTAATCATTAGTATGCAAAAAAAATTTAGGAGATTTAACAATGTCGCTGGTATCAAATTTAGATGGAAAATTAAGACTTCCGATCGTGGGAGCCCCTCTTTTTATAGTTTCTGGTCCTGAGCTTGTTATAGCACAGTGTAAGTCTGGAATAGTTGGATCCTTTCCAGCTCTTAATGCCAGACCACAAAGTATGCTGGGTGATTGGATATCAAGAATAAAAGATGAACTAGCTGAACATGATGAAAAAAATCCAGATTCGCCCTCTGCACCTTTTGCTGTAAATCAAATTTGTCATGCTTCTAATGACAGGTTAATGGATGACATGGCAACTTGTGTCGAACATGAAGTTCCAGTAATTATAACTAGCCTGAGGCCCCCTCTTGAAATTGTTCAAGCTGCGCATAGTTACGGTGGTGTGGTCTTTCATGACGTGATAAATGTTAAGCATGCAAAAAAAGCTGCAGAACAAGGAGTAGATGGACTAATACTTGTCTGCGCAGGTGCAGGAGGTCATGCCGGCAGCTTATCACCTTTTTCATTGGTAAGAGAAATAAAGGAATGGTTTGATGGAACAATTTTATTGTCAGGTTCAATAGGTGATGGTCATTCTGTTGCAGGAGCTCTAGCAATGGGAGCAGATCTTGCATATATGGGTACAAGATTTATTGCAACAGAGGAGGCGAATGCTGATCAAGGATATAAAGATATGCTAATTGAATCTACTGCAGATGATATTGTTTACTCCTCCCTTTTCACTGGTGTTAACGGTAACTATCTAAAACCATCAATAGCTAAGGCTGGGTTAGATCCTGATAATTTACCAGGAGCTGATAAATCAAAAATGAATTTTGGATCTGGTGGGAATACTAAACAAAAAGCATGGAAAGATATATGGGGATCTGGCCAAGGTATTGGTGGTATTAAAGATGCACCATCGGTTGGCGCTTTAGTTGGAAAAATAGAACAAGAATATAATCAAGCATTTGAAGAGATGATTCAAAAAAAATAACCTTTAAAACCATAAATTATTTTCCTCTAATCTTTTTAAATCATGCTCAACCATCATATTCACAAGTGATTTAAAATCTAAAGAAGGACTCCAGCCAAGGTTATCTCTTGCTCTGGATGGATCGCCTAAAAGATGCTCTGTCTCCGATGGTCTATTAAACTGAGGATCAACAGAAACAATTATTTCACCAGTCTTTTTACAAATTCCTACCTCACTATCTCCATTTGTATCCCAAGAAATATCAATATCTACAGCGTTCGCAGCTGCTTGAGCAAATTCCCTTACACTATGAGTTTCTCCTGTAGCTATAACATAATCACCAGGGTTATTTTTTTGAAGCATTAACCACATTGCCTCAACATAATCACCAGCAAACCCCCAATCTCTCTCGGCATTTAGATTACCTAAATTAATTTTTTTTATTTTTTTAAGAGCTATTTGAGACATACCCAAAGAAATTTTACGCGTAACAAACTCTGTGCCCCTAAGAGGTGACTCATGATTAAATAAGATTCCAGAACTTGAGTGAATACCCCATGCTTCTCGGTAATTAACTGTCATCCAATGAGAATAAAGCTTTGCTATTCCATAAGGACTTCTTGGATAAAAAGGTGTATCTTCATTTTGAGGACTTTCTTTAGCCTTGCCAAACATTTCAGATGTGGAAGCCTGGTAAAATTTTATTTTTCCTCCTAAGTTTCTTATTGTTTCTAAGATTCTTGTTACACCTATGCCGTCTATATCTGAAGTATAGATAGGTTGCTCATATGAAGTTTGAACAAAGCTTTGAGCAGCAAGATTATAGATTTCATCCGGCTTAATCTTTTCAATGGCTCTTTGAATATTGGTTATTTCCGCAAGATCCATGGAAACAAGCTCAATATCTTCCAACACTCCCATATATGATAAACGCGCTGTATTAATAGACGAAGTTCTTCTTACCGCACCATAAACTTTATAACCCTTCTTCAAAAGAAAATCAGATAGGTATGCTCCATCCT
The DNA here is from genome assembly GCA_002170885.2 of Rhizobiales bacterium TMED168. The sequence goes on from NHHR02000009.1 coordinate 69,420, forward strand.
GTCCAGTAATACCAGTAATAAGTGCTTTTTTTGTCATTAGAGTAAAATAATTAAATTAAGATAAAAGTATATATAAATATCATTAAATAAATAATTAGATTTATTAATTTATTTTAAATATCAAAAAGGTTTTCCTGAGTTTCAATTTTTTTTATCTGAGTCTTTTTTTTATAATTTTTCAATCTAGGCTTTCTACTACCATGTTTAATAAAAATTTGATTAGATTCTATTTTATGCAATTTGCTCTTTCTGAGTTTATAAATTCTACTTGAAGCATCTTTTCTTGCTTCAACCTCATTAATTATTGGACTTTTATAATCTTGAATATTCTTTATATTTTCCCAGGGTTTATGAATTTCTTTTTTTGGAACATTTCTTAATTCAGGAACCCATTTTTTTATAAAGATTCCTTCAGGATCATGGTCTATACCCTGTTTAATAGGATTATATATTCTAATAGCATTAATACCCGTAGTTCCTGACTGCATCTGACATTGAGAGTAATGAATTCCTGGTTCATAATCAGTAAATAAAGATGCTAAATATTTAGATGTTATTTGCCAAGGAAGCCAAAGATGATAACTTGCAAAGCTCATTAGCATTGCTCTCATTCTAAAATTTAGCCAACCTGTTTTTATTAATGATCTCATACATGCATCAACCATTGGATAACCGGTTAATCCATCTTTCCATGACTCAAAGAACATTTTATTGAATTTATCGGTTCTTAAATTGTTGTATGAGGAATGTATATTTTTGTATTGAATATCAGGCTGATCTTCAAGTTTTTGAATAAAATGACAATGCCACCTTAATCTACTTGAAAAAGTACTTAATGATCTAGACCAATTTCCTTTATCCGCCCTAAAAAGTTTTTTTATTTCTTTTTTTCTTTCATCAGCTTTTTTAACGATTTCTCTCATGGAAATAGTTCCAAATGCTATATGTGTAGATAACCTTGAGCAACTCTCATAAGCGGTAAGAGGAGAAGACATTTCTTTCGAATAATTTTTACCTCTTTCATTTAAAAAACTATTTAATAATAAAAGTCCTTCTTTTCTTCCTCCTTTCTGATAAATTTCAATACCATCATTTTTCAATCTCATTTCTTCAGGCGATGGAATTTCTATAGTGGTAAAATTTTGATTATTTATTTCTTTTGGAGGTAAAAAAATTTCTGAATACATTCTTTTATGCCATTCTTTAGACCAACCATCTCTGCTCTTTAGTCCTCTGATAACACCATTTTGAATAGCTTCATTCCAAGTTATTTGATTTAACTTGAACCATTTTTTTAATTTTAAATCCCTATCAAAGGTCCACTTATTCCATGTTTCTTGATGAGACCAAACCTCTTTAATCTTAAATTCACTATGTATATTTTTAAAAATTTCTAAAGCATCGCCCTTTCTTATTATTAATTTTTGTCCAATTTTTCTTAATTGAGTGTCCAAATCTTCGAGGCTTTCTTTTAAAAAGATATACTGTCTATAGCTTAGATCGTCTTGCTGCCATAATTCCGGTTCAATGATATATAATGGCATTATTTTTCTACTCTTACAGGCGTTTGTAAAAGATTCGTTATCCGAAATTCGTAAGTCCCTTTTAAACCAGACTATATTCATAATTAATCATTTCTAAATTATTATAAAATTGGCTGGGGCGGTAGGATTCGAACCTACGCATCGCGGGATCAAAACCCGCTGCCTTACCGCTTGGCTACGCCCCAAAAGATAAAGTAAAAAAACACGTTACATCGTATAACCCTCGTATACCAATCTTGACAAGAATAAAAATGTATAAACATAAGAATTATTAAATAATTTTTAATAATTTTTAATTATTTAGCTGGTTTTGTTTTCTCTATCAGGTGATCAATGAGTAATTTTAGAGATGTTTAAATTTTAAAACTCAAAATTGAATAAATTAAATTTAGTCGATTATAATTTATAATATGATCTTTTTTTAGTAAAAAAAGCTTGATATTAATTTATTGAATAAATAGAATATATTTATTGTGTTAATAACACATTATTAAAAATAAAAAAAATCAGTTTAATTGTTAAAAATTAATCTAGGGGAGGACTGTTTAATGTCTCATATAAGTAAATTATTTATGTTTTTAGCATTATTTGCTATAACATTTAATTATACACCTTCTATATCAGCCCAAGAAACCGAATCCACGGACTCATTTGGTATTGAAGAAAT
>NHHR02000012.1 GCA_002170885.2 Rhizobiales bacterium TMED168
AGTAACAAAAATGATGGAAAATTCTTCTATTGATGGAAGTATGATAATTTTTTCTGAAACATTTACGGGCATTAAAGGAAGAACGCATTATGTAGCAATAAGCTCCTCATCTCTTGAGGGAGTTCTCTCTAATTTAAATGGTTCCTTATCAAGTCCCGAAGGAAAAAATTATCTCAAGAGAGCCAAAAAATTTAGAAAAGTAATGAATACTTCACTATATAGTTTAGTAAAAAGTTGGGAAGCTAAATAGATTTTAATATAATTATTTAGCTACTTGAAGTTACAATAAAGCCCGCTATATTTTTAGCGGGTTTTTATTTTAGAGGAAAAATGTCTGATTTATCATTATGGCCAAGTAAAAAATATGCATGGTTTCTAACTACGCTTTTATTAGTAACCTATACTGTGTCTTTTATTGATAGGGCTATGATTAATCTTCTCATTGACCCCATTAGAACAGATTTAGATCTTTCAGATATTCAAATGGGTCAAATTCTAGGTCCTGGTTTTATGATAAGTTACATTCTTTTTAGCTTACCTGTTGGAAGGATGGTTGACAAATTCAATAGAATTGTTGTTTTGATTGGAGGAATACTCCTTTGGAGTTTGGCAACAGCTGCCCACGGATTTTCGAGCGACTATTATAGTCTTTTTGTCTCTCGTGCAGGTGTTGGTGCTGGTGAAGCAGCGGTAACCCCAGCCTCGTGGTCTATTATTGCAGATTTATTTCGTCCTGAAGAAAGAGCCTTTCCAATGAGTTTTTATTTAATGGGTCCATATATTGGTCAGGGCTTAGCCCTTCTTTTTGGAGGATTGATTATTCAACTTTACACAGTTCCAGTAGAAATTTTTGGTATTATTCTTCAACCATGGCAAATGATTTTTATACTTATTGCTATTCCTGGATTTATTTTATCACTTGGTCTAGCATTTCTTTCAGATCCAGAAAGAAAAGGAATTATTAATAAAGAAAAACAAAAGGACGAATCTTTTATCGATGTTATTGCCTATATTAAAAGTAAATTTTCTGCCTACTTTACCTTAATGATTGCTGCCTCATTTATAGTTGTTCTTCTTTATACTTTTCAAGCTTGGGTACCTACATATATAGCTAGAATTCATGGCTGGGATTTATCAAGAGTTGGTTACCTTTTTGGAATAGTAACACTTATATCTGGTTCATTAGGAGTTCTTTCTGGTCCAGTATTAGAGAGATTTCTTGAAACAAAGGGTATCAAAAACTCAACACACTCAGTTTTTCTTATTTCTGCTTTAGCACTTGCAGTTATTCCTGCGTTAACATTCTCATTTGTTTCGGAAAAATTGGTACTTTATGGAATGTTTATTATTAGTTTTTTTATTACTTTACCAATGGCATGTTTTGCATCTGGCCTTCAGAAAATGACGCCACAGAATTACAGGGGCTCCGTTTCGGGCTTATATGTTTTTATTATGAATATTGTTGGATTAAGTTTAGGTCCTACGGTCGTACCTTTTTTCACAAGTGTTATTTTTCAAAGTGATATGTCTATTAATTTAGCACTAAGTTACACCTTCTTAATTTTTGGCCCTCTATCATTTACTATTTTCTTTTTTGGAAGAAAATCACTCAATAAAGAGTTGCAATCAGTTCATTAAAAATTTTTTTAAATTGGTGGAGCCAGACGGGATCGAACCGACGACCTTCTGGTTGCAAACCAGACGCTCTCCCAACTGAGCTATGGCCCCACTGATAAACTCTTATAGGGCAAGTAAGAAAATACCTCAACAAAAAATATTAATTATTAATGTAGATCTTTTGTATAACCAGCAATTGTTTTGGTGGTTGAACTTTTAACAATATTTTTAGAAGTTTTAAATGTTCCCAATACATAATCAGCTAAAAGATTAGTGATACCCCAATTAAAATTTTCATTATGAAAATGATGCTGCATATGAGCTTCTTTCAATCTTTTCCCGATATTTGTTAATGGTTTATAATTTTTAGAATGATGAGCTAAATGAATCCATTCATAAAAAAGATAATAAATAAATGTTGAAAAAATAGGGACTAATGCATTTTTAAAACTTAACAAAATGATCGAATAAAAAAGATAAGTTTGAATAAATAAGATAATAATTGCTAGGAATGGAGCAAATTGTAGATCGAGATTATCAGGGTCAGCATGATGGCCATGATGAAGCTTAATTTGAAATTTTTTTAACCAGTTATCTTTTTCATTTAATTGCTTATGTAATATAAATTTATGCGCATACCACTCGTAAAAAGGTGCTAAAAAAATTACTAATATAAATAAAGGCCATTTATTCCAAAGGTTAAAATGATCAACTAAATATCCTGAAATTATCGAAAAGATTATTAGAAATCTTATTGTGTGATGTTTGAAGAAATTATTAAAAATTACCATCAAAGCTTCAATTAATCTCTTAAGAAGACAGGGGAGTTTTCTGACGAGTCTTCTTTTGAATAATAATAACCATCAATATTGAAATCTCTAATTTTTTCTTTTTTAATTTTATTTTTCAATATCCACGCAGCCATAAGGCCCCTAGCCTTTTTTGCATAAAAACTTATAATTTTATATTTATCTTTTGAGAAATCCTTAAATACTGGAGATATAACATTAGTTGTTTTTTCAAGAACCTTAACAGAATTAAAATATTCATTTGATGCTAAATTTATAATTGTATTTGATTTTAAAGATTCTAGATCTTTAACTAATTGATCAGAAATCTCTTTATCCCAAAATTCATATAAATTTTTACCTTTGCTGGTTTTCAATTTTGTTCCCATCTCTAGTCTATATGGCTCAATAATATCTAGTGGTTTAAGCAAACCGTATAAACCTGATATTAGCCTTAAATGATTTTGGGAATATTCGAGATCTTTTTTCTCAAAACTTTCAATATCCAAACCTTGGTAAACATCTCCTTTGAAGACAAATATTGCTTCTTTTGAATTTTTAGATTTCTCTTTAAGCCCTTTCCAAGACTTATATCTTTCGCTATTTAATGATGATAGTTTGTCACTTATATTCATAAGTTTTGATATTTCACTAGGTTTCTTTTTTTTCAGATCATTGATAAGAATTTTTGATTTTTCCAAGAGCAAAGGAATTGTGTATAAAGTATTGGTTTCCAATTTTTCATAATCAAGTGTTTTTGCGGGCGAAAGTAAAATTATCATTTTAATGTTATCTCAATCTAATTGAATCTATTAAATAAATTGAATATCTGAGTTAAAAAAATTTCAAATATCCATTTAAGTAAATATACATACAATATTTAAGATTACTAATAAATACTATTAAGGTATTTTTAAAGAAAAAAGTTTATTAATTGTAATTACTTAAATTATGAGCTAAGCAAAGTTAACAATAAAAATATTATTTATAAAGTTATAATAAAATACTCAGGGTTTTTTACATTATTTAATATATGTTGTACGTATATAGTATCCATATAAATATTTTACACAATATATAGTATTTTTTTTAAAATTTATTAAAAAAAACTTGTATCTATTACCTTTAATATTTTATTATATATTATTAAATATATAGAATTAATATTAATTAAATTCTTTGGGGAGATTTTAAATGAGAAAATTTATATCACTTTTTTCAATGCTAACTTTTGTTTTAGTTGGAACATATTCTCAAAATGTTCTTGCGCAAAGCAGTCGTTTAGATATTGAAGAAATCGTTGTTACTGGTACAAAAAGAGATATTGGCCAACAAGATGCGGCGATAGCTGTTTCAGCTATAACTGAACAAGCATTTAATAACACTTTTGCTAATGAAGTTACAAATTTGGGTGCTTTAGTTCCAAACTTAACTTTAACTACCCAACCTGGCTTTAATGCTGTTTCTGGTGGTATTAGAGGTACGGGTAGTGTTTCCATTCTAGTTACTGAAGATCCTTCAGTTGCTTTTTTAATTGATGACTTTGGTCTAAATCACGTTCAATCTCAATTTGTTGAAATGTTTGATATTGAACAAATTGAAGTTTATCGAGGACCACAAGGTACATTATTCGGTAAAAATTCAACTGGTGGTGTTATTTCTGTAACAACAAAGAAACCTGTATTGGATGAATTTTCTGGAGAGTTTAGTGCATTAGCTGGTCAGTATGATTGGAATGAGGGAAGTATTAATAAATTCAAACTTGCCCTAAATGTTCCTATCGTTGAAGGAAAACTTGCAATGAGAGTTGCTGCCATTTGGGATAAAGATCAAGGCTTTTATACTAACTCTAAACCTGCAAGTGATTTCCCTGGACCAACATTTTTTAATCCAACAGGTACATGGCCTGATGACGGGACATCTCTTGCAAATATGGGTGATGGAGGTGATCTAGGCGGTAAAGATGTTTTAGCTGCAAAAATTAAGTTTTTATATGAAGCTTCTCCAACATATTCAGCTCTTTTAACTTTTGAGTTAAGTAAAGACGACTCAGGAACACCTGCTGCTGTTAATGAAACAGAGTGTCCAAGTAGTATGTTATTCTGTCTTCTAGGTTTTAGTGGAATCCATACCCCATCTCCAAATTGGGGTGGAGAGAAATGGACAAATGTATATGAAACAGGTGAAAGCTTTCACTGTAATGCAGTTCTTTCGACTTGTAAGGGTCATAGAATGGATAGTAAAGGTGTTTTCTTAAATCAAACATTCGCTATTGGAGATTACTTAACTTTAAAATCTATAACCGGATATAGAAATCACAAAGAACTTAATGCAAGTACTTATACAGGCGAAGCTTTTGCAAGCTTGTATGATGCCTCTAGAAATACAGATAGAGACCAAATGCAACAAGAATTTCGTCTAACTAGTGAGTATGATGGTCCATTTAATTTTACTGCTGGTGTAAGTTATGCAGAAGATAATTTAAATTTTGCTGCTTATGCTGCTGTTGGTCTTCAATGGTTCTTGGGTGTTCCTGGTTATATTCATACTGATTACTCATCAACTGCAACTCACCAAAACAGAACAAGTAAAGCCTTCTATTTTGATTTTACATATGAATTAAATGAAGCTTGGAGAGTTTCTGCTGGTGTTCGTGAAACACAAGATGAGAAAACATTTGTTCGTGAGACTGGTACTAATGGTGTTAATTCACTTGGACGAGCTAATAATAACATTAGCACAGGTGGATTTACTCGTGATGATGATGTTCCACAATTCCATACTGATTGGTTGAGCTGTGACCTAAGAGAAATTTGTGTCAATAATACAGATGATTGGAGTGAAACAACTTATAGATTAGTTCTCGATTATACTATGAACGAAGATGTTATGTTCTACGGATCACTAGCTACTGGCTTTATGGCTGGTGGATATACCGAAACATGTTCAACAACTTATTCATGTGCATATCCATACGACCCTGAAACAAACACAAATATTGAATTAGGAATGAAGGGTGATTTTATGGATGGTCGTTTAAGATTAAATATTTCAATCTTTAATACCGAATTTGAGGATTTACAAAGAAATCAGGTTCTTCCTTTACCTATTCCTCCATATCAGGAAACAATTAAAGTGAATGCTGGTAAGTCAACAAATAAAGGTATTGAAATAGAATTGAACTACCTTGTTACGGATAATTTCCGTATTGATGCTAACATAGCTACTCAAGATCATAAATATGATGTTTTCCTTTGGGATGAAACTCCTAATGATGGAATTGATAATCCAACTGACTTCAGTGGTTTTGAACTTCCTTTCTCACCTGAATTAAGTTGGGGATTATCATTAACTTATGATCAAGATTTGGGTGCAAATGGTTCTTTAACATACAATGTTTTAGGAAATTACCAGGATGAAGCTCAATCACAACCAACAAATCCAATATATAGTCAATTAGAAGATAGAACTCTAGTTGATGCAAATATTACTTGGAGAAATATTGATGATACTTATTGGGTTACCATTTATGGTAAAAACCTTACTGATGAAACATACAGAGTAGGGTCAAATAGCGTTGCTGGTTTATGGAACTTCACGCTCTTTGGCGAGCCTCTAGAGTATGGTATCGAAGCAGGGTATCGTTGGTAAATAATTAGTTATATTTACTAATAAATAATTAAACCCCGTTTTTGACGGGGTTTTTTTATTATTAAAATAAATATATCTAATTTTATAATGACTATATTTTAATTTTAAAAATATTTGTGTAATATTAATTCTTTGTTAAGGAAAAATTATGGACAGAAAAGAAGAATATAATAAAATTGCTGAAAAAATAGTTGGACATGTAAAGAACGGAACTACCGATCAAGCTCAAAGTGTTATTTCGATCCCAACATCGGATTATACTTCTGATGAAAGATGGACTTCTGAGATGAATAATATTTTTCAGACATTACCTTTAATGGCTGCCATGACAATAGAAATTCCCAATCCTGGAGATTATAAATCGCTAGAAATTACTGGTATTCCAATTCTTATAACCAGAGATAAAAATGGAAAAATTAATGCATTTAGAAATGTTTGTACTCACCGAGGCGCAATAATAACAGAGCCTGGCATAGGAAATAAAAGTAGATTTTCATGCCCTTATCATGGTTGGACCTATTCCAATACAGGAGATTTGATAGGCGTTACTGACAAAGATAAATTCGGTGATTTTGATCCAAGCTGTCATGGTTTAGTGAAGCTATCTTGTGAAGAGTTAGGAGGAATGATTTTCATTTCTTTGTCTAAAGACCAGGACATAAATTTTAAAGATTTTTTAGATGGAATGCTTCCAGAAATTGAACATTTTAAATTAGAAAACTGGTATTACCATGGTTTTAAAGTTATCGAAGGAGCAAATTGGAAAATTGCCTTTGATGGGTATCTTGAGGGGTATCATTTCACTACCGCTCATAAAGATACTATAGCTAATATGACTATGAATGATATTATGGATTTTAGCGCATTTGGTCCTCATTTAAGAATAGCCTTTGCATCTACCAATATTGAAGAAATTTTTGAATTACCAAAAGAGGAATGGTGGAAGAAAGAAGGTAGCGGTGTAGATTTTGTAAGAACAATATTTCCTAATATTGCTATTTCACTTGGCTTAGGAATTGGTCAAATTGCTCAAATTCTTCCGGGCAAAACACCGAATGAAAATACGACGATCTTACATTATATTGCTCCAAACCCTCCAAAGAATAATGATGAATTAGCAGAGCTTGATCAAAATATGGAATTTTTAAGAAATGTAGTGAATGATGAGGATTATTTGCTAGGAATTGAAATTCAAAAAGGGCTTAACTCACAATCAAATGATAGCGTCTTATTTGGACGAAATGAGAAAGGAAATCAATTTTTTCATAAGTATGTTGATTATTATGTCGACGATAAAATTAAAGAACCCCCAAAACTATAATAACATTTCATAGAGGTGTATTTTGACTAAAGTTGAAGATAATAGAAAAATAATAGAAACATATTACTCATCAATAGCTAAGGGTGACTTCGATACTATCATATCACTTATGCATGAGGATGTAGTTTTTAATATAGTAGGCGAAACACCATACTCAGGCCTTTGGAGTGGAAGAGATAGTATATATACTATTCTTGTTCCTGCAGTTGTTTCAAACTTAAAAGAAGATAGTACAAAATTTGCTGAGAATTGGAGTGTTATGTGTGTTGATGAAAATAGAGCTACAGGACTTATGAGTGCAAAAGCAGAGACCCACGATGGCGAAAAGCTAGACATGACTTATTGTCACATTATGACCTTTAATCAAAACAAAATAATAGAAATGCATGAATTTTTTGATACTGCGCAAGGTGAACGTTTATTTGATAATGACAAATTAAATGGGCATTCTGGAAAACTAGGTCCAATGAATTTTTAATAATTCTTCGTTAAAGTTTAAATTTAGATTTTTATTTTATCAAAAGTGTCTTTAAGGGCCTTGGACCACATTTCACCCATTTCTTTAAATTTTTGGTCTCCCTTTTCTATTCTCTCATAACCATCACTTCCGAGATCATCTTTTTTTATTACCAAAAGATCTAAGGGCATTCCAACTGATAAATTTGAACGTAGTGTTGAGTCCATTGAAACTAAAAGAGCCTTTCTTCCTTCATCGAGAGACATATTAGAAGAAATTACTCTATCAAGTATAGGTTTTCCATATTTAGTTTCTCCAATTTGTAGAAATGGCGTATCGTTTGTAGCCTCTATAAAATTACCTTCTGGATATACAAGAAATAATCTCATTTCTCCACCTTTACGTTGTCCTCCAACAATAAAACATGCTGATAAATTCTCGCCATTTTCATTTAATTTATCATTTAAATTCACAGCATTTGCCGACAAAGCCTGTCCAAGAAGTTCAACAACTCCTAATAGTGTAGGGACTTCCTCAATAGATTTTAGGCCATCTTCAGACGGAAATTCTATAGCTTCAATTACTTGTGACATTGTTGTTTGCGTTATTGAGAGATTTCCAGCAGTCAATACAACAATTATTCTTTCTTCCGGTTCCTCAAATACAAACATTTTTTTGTATGTTGCAATATCATCTATTCCGGCATTCGTTCTTGTATCAGATAAAAGGACAATACCTTCATCTAACTTTAGCCCTACGCAATAAGTCATTACTAGTCCCTTTTATTGTTGTTCCCTTCTTACTTCAATTTTATAGTCTAAATTTTCAAGACTAGGATTTCTTGTTACCCCTCTTATTGGAGAGGCTGATATTGAGTCTAGTCCAGAGCATAATCTAATATACCTATCATCTGTACAACATTTATTGGTTGGATCAAAGCCTACCCAACCTAAATCTTTCATAAAAATTTCTGTCCACGCGTGAGTTGACTCTATTTCAGATAAATTCTCGCTATTCACCAAGTAACCTGTTACGTATCTTGCTGGAATATTTAGATATGTTGAACAGGATATCATTAGATGAGAAAAATCTTGGCAAACACCTTTTTTTGATTTTACGATATCTGAGGCGCTTTGATGGATAGTCGAGGATCCAGTTATATATTCAATTTTCTCAGCTATTAAATCTGATAACTTGTGAGCCTTTAAAAGATCTTCAAAATTAGGATTAATCATTTTAGATAATTTAATTATTTCACTATTCGGTTTTGTTAGTTTTGTATTTCTTAGATAAACATCTGGGTTAATTTCTTCTTTATAATCTTTTAAAATACCGTATTGATTATTGGTCTCAACAATTCCTTTAGTTATAATATCTAATGTTTTAACCTTTTCTTCAGTTGAAAATGTTTGAACTATGTCTCCTGAACCATCTTTATAAGAACTTCCAAAAATACCCTTAATGGATGACTTAATATCCCACTCAATAATTTTTTGTCCTTCATGAATGGATGGAATAAGCTTAAGGCTTTGTATTAAACCGTTAACTGGTTCATCATAAGTGTAAGAAGTTGAATGTAATATAGATAATCTCATTTAATTCCCTTAAAATACGTTTCGTCAATTAAAGAAGATATTTCATTAATTTCTGAAATAAAGCCTGTTAAAAATTCATGAAGCCCACCTGCAAATATCTCTTCAACTTCTAGATCATAGAATTTGGATAAAATTTTTCTAACCCTCACATCAGCTAAAGAACTACGCCCACCATATAAAAGTTTCAGTCTACCTAAATTTATAGATATTTTTTTTAAACTATAGATAAGTGATCTAGGGAATTCAGGATGGAGAATTAAAAAATGAGCGATTTTTGATGGTGTTTGCTTTCCATCATAAGCCCACCCAAAAGCTCTATGTGCAGAAATGGCTCTTAATAAAATATCCCATTCTGTATTATCTCGTTCTCCTCCAACAATCTCCTTACTAGGCAATAAAACAAAATATTTAACATCCAAAAGTCTTGCAGTAGAATCTGCTCTTTCAACAAAGTAACCTAGATTCAAGAAGGCAAATCCATCATTTTCTAGTTGGGTATTTTCTATTGCCCCTCTCAATAAATTTATTTCTTGTTTAATAGAATTACATAACGTCGGTAGGTTTTCGGATTTATAAGTAAGTTTTTTGTATCTATTTATATTTTGAAAACTTTGATTAAAGGATTGCCAGACATCGCTCGTTACCCTAGTTCTGGCAGAGCGAATATTATCTCTGGCTTTTTTCATACAGCTTATTACTGAAGATTCATTTTCGTAATCAAATAATAGATAATTTGAGATAGTTTTTTGATCAAACTCGCTGCATTTTGAATAATAGCCTTCATAGGAACCAGCAGAAAGTAAAATTGATTTCCATTCACCTCTATGTCCTTTTTCTGTATTTGGTAATAAGGAAATTCTATAACCAACATCTAAAAGTCGCGAGAGGGTTTCAGCCCTTTCAACATAACGATTTGCCCAAAATAAATTTTCTGCTGATCTACTTAATAGCATGATAATTTTATCCAGTTAGGACCCACGTATCTTTTACTCCACCACCTTGGGAAGAATTTACAACAAGGGAATTCTCTTTCATTGCAACCCTAGTTAATCCACCTTGTGTTATATATGTATCTTTCCCAGATAAACAAAAAGGTCGTAAATCAACATGACGTTCAGAAATTTTACCTTTTATAACTGTTGGAGCAGATGAGAGCTTCAAAGTAGGTTGAGCAATATAATTTCTAGGATTATTCATTATCTTTTTTTTAAAATTAATTATTTCTTTTTTTGTTGATTTTGGACCTATAAGCATTCCATAACCACCTGATCCATGGACTTCCTTAATAACTAGATCATGTAAATTTTCTAAAATAAATTTTATTTTTTTTGTATCTCCACAAGACCAAGTTTCGATATTATTTAATATTGGTTTTTCACCTAAATAAAATTCAATCATTTTAGGGACGTATATATATACTTCTTTATCATCAGCTATACCTGAGCCAGGAGCTGAACATATTGTTACACCTCCTGATCTATAAACATTCATGATTCCAGGTATACCAATCTTAGAATTTGGATTAAAACAGAGAGGGTCAAGATATTCATCATCAATTCTTCTGTAAATTACATCAACTTTTTTTGGACCCTCAGTTGTTCTCATGTATACAAAATCACCATTTACAAATAAGTCATTCCCTTCCACTAACTCTATTCCCATTAGGTCAGATAAAAAACTATGCTCATAGTAAGCGCTGTTTTTTACTCCAGGAGTTAATAAAACAATTACAGGTTCATTTTCACACTTTAATGGAGCTAAACTTACTAAAGTTTCTTTTAATTTTTTAGGATAATTCTCAACAGGTGAAACTTGATATGATTTGAACAAATCAGGAAAAAGTTTCATCATCACTTCTCTATTTTCTAGCATATATGAAACACCGGAGGGCGTTCTACAATTATCTTCTAAAGCAAAAAAATTATCTTTATCAATTCTAACAATATCAGTTCCAATAATATGACTATATATTTTGCCGGGAACTTTCATTCCAACCATTTCTTTTTCAAAAGCTGGATTAGTGTAAATGATTTCTTTGGGGATGACTCCAGCGCTTAAAATTTCTCCTTTATTGTAAATATCATTTAAGAAGGCATTTATAGCTAAACTTCTTTGCTTAATTCCATTTTCAATCGTTGACCATTCTTTAGAAGTGATAATTCTTGGAATTATATCAAAAGGAAGCATACGTTCCTCCTCTAAGTCATTATATACTGAAAAAGTAATGCCTAATTTTTCAAATAAATTTTGTGCATCCTTATATTTTTTTTTAATTTCAGCTACCTTCATGGATTGCATCCAGTTATTAACTTTTACATAAGGTAACCTAGTGGTTAATTTACCTTTACTATTGGTAGTAAGCATTTCATTAAAAATCATAAACATTCCTCGACCATTGAATATGCAAAAAAAGGTCCAAATATATGAAAAAAACAAAATTTTTTATAAATAAAGATTTATAGTTTTGTAAAATACTTAAATATGCTAGTAAATCAGTCATAAAAAGGGGTTTATAATATATTTTTCAGTAAGATTTTTATTGAAGAATTTATATAAAAAAACAATGTCAGCTCAAAGTAAAAATAAACTTGTTACAATTTCAACCTTGCGTAAGTTGAAAAAAAATTCTGAGAAATTTACTTGTTTAACTGCTTATGAATCAACATTAGCTCAAAGAATAAGCGAGTCTGGTGTCGAGGTTATTTTAGTTGGCGACAGTTTGGGTATGGTTATTCAAGGTCACGATAGTACTCTTCCGGTTTCTATGGATCAATTAATCTATCATCTTGAATGTGTTGTGAGAGGTAATATTAATTCTCATATTATGGCAGATATGCCTTTTATGAGTTATTCAACAGATGCCCTTGCTTTAGAAAATGCAACAAGGTTGATGCAAAATGGTGCGCATTCAGTTAAAATTGAAGGTGGTTCTTGGATATGTAAAATGACAAGTACTTTATCTGAGAGAGGAATACCGGTATGCGCTCATATGGGATTAACACCACAATCTATTAATAGGATTGGTGGTTATTTTGTTCAGGGACGTGATACTAAAAAAAGGCAAAAACTTATAGAAGAAGCTCAATCTTTGGAAAGTGCCGGAGCAGCAATGCTATTACTTGAATGTGTCCCAAATGATTTATCAAAAGAAATTACCAGTCTATTAAAAATACCCGTAATTGGAATAGGCGCTGGTCCAGAGACCGATGGTCAAATTATGGTTATTCACGATCTTTTAGGTATCTCTTGTTTGGAAAAACCTCCTAAATTTGTAAAAGATTTTTTAAAAGGTTCTTCTTCAATAGAAGGAGCCCTTGCAAAATATGTTAAAAGTGTTAAAGCAAAAAAATTTCCTTCAAAAGCGCATACTTTTTTTTAAGAAATGGAAGTTATATCTTCACAAAATCAAGCAAAAAAAATCACAAAAAGTTATAATAATATTGTTTTAGTTCCTACGATGGGCAATTTACATCAAGGTCATTTAAGTCTTTTGGATAAAGCTCGTGAAGTAGGAAAAACTATTATTACTTCTATATACGTTAATCCTCTTCAATTTGGTCCTAATGAAGATTTTGATAATTATCCAAGAACTATTGAAGATGATCTAATAAAATTAGAGCAAGCTGGATGNNATTTTGTTTTNTNNCCNTCAGAAGATATTNTNNANAATATNAANAANTATAAAGNTNCGGATNTAAGTNAAAAANTNTGTGGNAAAANNAGACCNNNNCATTTTGANGGTGTNGTNACNATNGTNANNAANNTATTTGATNTTTTAAANCCTNATTNTGCAATNTTTGGNNTAAAGGANTATCANCAATTCTTNATNATTANAAATTTTTTTAANGATANTGAATTTNNATACNAAANTAATTGGAAGTCCNATTATAAGAGANNGTGANGGNTTGGCTATGTCTTCAAGNAATANTTTATTANCNNNCNANAATAGAAAAATTGCTCCANNNATTTNTNANCAANTANCNTGGATNAANGATAATATNNANAATNAAANTCANGATGANTTAATTTTNANCTCTNTTGAANCTTTTAAAGANANTGANTNTNNNTCCAGAATATTTATCNATACTTAACCCNNANACNTTAGANGNTGCAAANGNNGNTGATGNNTCACTATTGATTGCTATTGCAGTAAAATTAGGTAATGTCAGATTAATTGATAATATTTTAGTTAATTAGCTATTAACTTAATTTTTTTTGGGGCAAAAATGTTAAAAACATTATTAAGATCAAAACTTCATCGTATAAATGTTACACAGGTCGAATTAGATTATGAGGGTTCATGTGCTGTAGATAGAGAAATTTTAGCAAAAGCTAAAATGCAAGAATATGAAAAGGTAGATATTTATAATGTTACAAACGGCAATAGATTTTCAACATATTTGATGTCAGCTGAAGCTGGGTCAAGAACAGTATCCATTAATGGAGCAGCTGCGCATAAAGCTTCTCCAAAAGATATTATTATCATTTGTGCTTATAGTTTTTTTAATGAGGATGAAGCTGTTAAGCATAAGCCAACATTAGTTTATTTTGATCAAGATAATAATATTAAATCAATTAAAGAAGGCATACCTGAGCAAAAGTTATAATGAAAATTATCTTTTTAATTTTTTCCTTTTTACTTTTATCATCTTGCGTAATTTTTGATGATGAGGTTTTTGAAAATACTAATAGTATATTATTGTCAGAAGAAGAAATTTTACAAAATGAAAAGTCCCCACCCTTTAGTTTCTTTCGGGCTCTGCAGTCAGTTCAGAGAGAAAAAATTGAAATATCAAAAGAATATATAAATGCGGTGGAAAGATCATTAGGATATACTACTTGGATTGGACATTCGTCTTTTGTAATTAATAATTATGATCTGAATATTATTACAGATCCAATTTTTTCTGATAGAGCATCACCATTATCATTTCTTGGCCCTGAAAGATTAATAGAACCTGCAGTTGATTATAAAAATTTACCAAATATAGATATTGTTGTCATTAGCCATAACCACTACGATCATTTGGATCTAAAGAGTATTAAAAAACTAAATAAACTTAATCCTGATACAATTTTTCTTGTACCCTTGAAATTAAAAGATTGGTTTCTAAATATTGGGGTTAAGAATGTTTTTGAATTTGAATGGTGGGAATCAAGAACCATTAAAAATACAACTTTTACTTTTGTACCTGTTCAGCATTGGTCTAGAAGAGGTCTTTTCGACAAAAATAAAACCCTTTGGGGTGGTTGGTGGATAGAGACTTCTAAGATAAAATTAGTTCATTTAGGCGATACTGGTTATTCAAATGATTTTATTGAGATAAATAAAAGATTAGGTAGCCCTGATTTAGCTTTTATACCAATTGGTGCATACTCACCAAGAAGGATAATGAAGAAAAGTCATATGAATCCTGAAGAAGCTCTACGAGCTGCAGTAGATCTCAAAGCAAAAAAAGCTATAGGAATGCATTGGGGAACATTTATACTCACTACTGAACCAGTAAAAGAACCTAAAACTCTTTTGAGGGATTTAATTGAAGACGGTAATTTTAGTGAAGATTATTTTATAACCTTGAAACCAGGTTCATTATTCAAATTTGGTACAAATATTAAAAAATAAATGACAAAAATTTAGATAGGTATCTGTCAAGAGAGGCAAGAGAATTAACCCTGTTAGATTCAATAAGATTTAACTTTTCAGTTAGCTCAGGGTCTTTAAAATTTACAACACTTTCTTTTACCATTTTCTCAACTCTATGTTTTGTGGACAATCCCTTCAAGGGAATGGGAGGGGGGAAGGAAGGGATTGTCCATTATGNGACAGTCGTTAGACTGAAACTAAATTATTTGAAGTTTGTTTTGAAACAACAACGTACTCATTACTTGGATTATTTTCACCGGCAAATGCTGGTGAAACAGCAACAAATACTGAGAGGAATAAACCAACAATTAAAATATTTTTTAGTAAAGACATTATCTGCTCCGTTATCTTGATTAATGTTATATAGTGATAGTATATTATTTATCAAATCAATTATATAAATGTTTACTATTTATTATATCAATGTTATATAATTAATATAATTAATGAAAAGGTATTTATATTATGAATTTATCTAGGATTGACTTAAATCTTTTGCTTGTTTTTACATCAATTTATAATGAAAAAACAATAACTAAAGCTGCTGATAAATTAAATCTATCTCAATCTGCAGTAAGTAATGCTCTTAATCGTTTAAGATATACTTTAGATGATGATTTATTTTTTAGATCATCGGATATGATGAAACCCACAAAAAAAGCAGAAGATTTGATTTATCCCATTCAAAGTGCCCTTGATTCGATCCAGTCATCCTTGAGTAGTGATGATTTTAATCCCGGAAAATCAGATAGACTATTTAAATTTTGTTTACCAGATATTGCTGCAGGCAGAATTTTTCCACAGCTTGCTAAAACTTTTCAAAATGAAGCGCCGAATATACAAATTTCGTCAGTATCCACATCAAAAGGAGACCTTGAAAAATTAAAAAATCAAGAACTAGATTTTATAATTTCATCTGACGATGGTTTACGGTCTGAATTAAAATCTTATACAGACGAAAAATTTGATGAGCATTTTAATAAATTTCTTATCTATAAGGATCGTCCACTTTGTGTTGGGCGAAAAGGAAATCCGCATTTCGATGAAAACGGCAGAATAACTATTGATGATTACACTTCTGCTAATCACGTTCATGTTAGTTATGACGGAACAATAGATAGTCCTGTTAATGATTACTTAAAAGTAATTGGTAAAAGTCGCAAAATTGCTATGTCTGTAAATTATGTTTCCGTTGCCAAAGAAATTATAAGAGCTTCCGATTATTTAATAACCTTGTCAGGTCATCTTGCATCTTTCTTTAATAAAGCAAATAATTTTATTGTGGCTCCATTACCTTTTGAAACAAACGAATATTCTGTAAGTTTATATTGGAATAGACGTTCTGAAAATGATGCAGCACACTCTTGGATGCTAGGAAATTTATCAAGGATACAAGAAATGCACTTTGGTTTAGATGGAGATAATGCTGAGCATTACTATAACGACCCTGATAACAAATATAACGTAGTTTAATTATAATGCCTGATAATTCGGTAAAAATTTTGTAATAAAAACAGCTTTATCTTTATTATTTACACTCCATTTTATTGAGCTCGATAAAATATCTATAACAGTATCAAAATCACCGACAATAACTGTACTAGTTGGAAAAACTTCTAAGTTAATATCTTTATAGTTTTTTAAATGCTCAATAAAATTTTCTATAATAGGAAGGTATTTATCCTCTAAAGGGTACATTGTAATTTCTATAGATAGTTTCATTTCTTTACTGAATATTTTTACTTTTTGTAAGCGATAAATAGGATCGATTTATTAAAACTGTTGTATTACCCAAAATTTCTTCAAGATTTTCTATAGGATTATTCTGAATAATTTCCTCTACAGACATATTCATATTAATCATATCCAGTAACTTTTCTTTTGTTATAATTAGAGCCTCTAAATATTTTTTTACAGTATCATAATTTGTAATCTCTCCATGACCTGGAACTACAATTGTTTCCTTATTCATAAGTTTCAGCCCTTGCTCTAAATTATTTATCATTCCAGATAATGAACCTCCATTTCCAGAGTCAATAAAGACAAAATTTTCAATATTAAGAATATCGCCGAAATGAATAATATTATCTTGTTCAAAATATATAATTGTATCGCCTGTTGTGTGTGCCGGGCCAAAATTGTATAAACTTATTTTGTTATCATTAAAATTTAAATTCATACTATCTTTATAAGTAATAGTTGGGAGAGACATGCCATCATATGCTTGCTGAGGATATTTAATAAAAACAAGGTCAATTAAGTTATCTCTTTTCATATAATCTCTGGAATTTTCATGTGCTATTATTGTTGAACCCATTGGTCCGTATGCTCGATTTCCCTCTGCATGGTCAAAATGCCAATGTGTATTAATAATGTAGTCAATATTGCTCCCACCTAGTTTTTGTATTTCTTTAAGAATACCCTCATTCAGTTGAGGAAATTGACTATCAATAATAAGAGTACCATCACTGCCAATTGAAACTAATATATTACCTCCATAACCAAATATGACTGAAATATTATTTTTAATTTTTTCAACTTCAATAATTTCTTGATTGTTTAGATCCCAATTAAATTCTCGAAAAAAAGAGTTTTGCTCTTCTGAAAAATTAAACTTTTCTTGTTTTTTTTCACACGACGATAAGGTTATTATTAGGAAAGGTATAATTAATACAAATAATTTTTTCATCATAATTTTATTTTAACATTTTTATTATATTTATCACTAAATAAGTTCTAAAGCTTCATTTAATCAACCTTTTCGAATAGTTATTTGTAATAATTCTGTAATATTTTTCAAATATAAAAATAAGAAAATTATAAAATCTTATCTTTTAATTTATAAAGAGAAAATAAATGAAACCAATTAGAGCTCTTATGTTATGCACAGGAAACTCAGCAAGATCTATAATGGCTGAGGCAATTGGCAATAATTATTTGTTTGACTATATTCAATTTAAATCTGCTGGCAGTAATCCAATAGGCGA
>NHHR02000011.1 GCA_002170885.2 Rhizobiales bacterium TMED168
CAGATAATTAAAGAAATATGCAAAAATAAGTTTTCGAAAAGCGCTATTCTGCCACATAGCGATTAAACCTTTTTTTACTGATCCTTGTTTAACTTGATAGTCCATTCTTTCAGGAACATTAAAAACTGAAAGACTGATACAAATTGGAATAACCAGAAGTAAACAAAGGCCAATAATTATAATTGTTTCTTCAGCACCTCCAAAGGCGAATAAAAACAGAGCAATTGCTGGTAAAAATTTAGAAATTGCATTGCCAAATGTTCCTATAAACATTCTCCACCCTACAATTGTGGATCGTTCATTATAATCAGAGGATAGTTCTGCAGCCCATGAATAGTATGGGATAAATAACATACTCCAACCAAACCATAAGACCAAAAACCAAAATAATAAATAATGTCCACCAGTCCCTAAATTTAAAGATAAGAAATCTAAACTCAAAGGAACCCACTCCCAAGATTCATCAGGAAAAAAGATTTTATATGTCGCAATCATTAGAAGCGGTATTGAAAGAAACATCCATATACGCCTTCTTCCCCACCTGCTATTAGTCCTATCACTTAGGAAGCCAATTAATGGATCGGTAACTGCATCAAAAGACCTTGCCAAAAGCATTACTAAAGCAACCGCAGCAAAATCAAGTCCCAAGTCAGAAACATAATAATTTGGTATAAAAGCCAATAGTGGAAGAGAAGCAATGGATAACGGCATTTCTGAAAGCCCATAAAAAAACAAAGTTTTTTTTGTTAAAGGTTTTTCTTTCATTATTTTTCTAATCTAATTTAGACCACAGAGAGTCATCACTTATCCAGTCATCAACCCAATCATGGAAATGCTGTAGACGCTCTTCATCTTTACTTAATAAAGCACTTTTAAATCCCTTAGAGTGCATACCAGCTTGCATATCATTTAAATAATGGATGTCTTGATCAATGGTAATAGTAAATGATTTTCTTCCCGCAACGACATCGTCTCTTGAGAATATATCGTGTTCAGGCCTAGTATCCGATTGTTCATAAAAAGAAGACCCTGGTAAAAGTTCAAGTCCTTTTTCTTCATCTCTAACTAACTCAAATGGTATTTGAAAAGACCACTTGGTAAAAGAACACTTATTTGGATCAGATTTGTGCGGTTTTGGACCGAATATCCATAATCTTTCTGGATGTATAGTCATAAAAATATTTGGAAAAATATCATATTGAAGCACATCAGATACTTGTTCATCAGTAAAATCACTATAATCGAAATTTAACTCATCCCCAATGATTCTTTTTTGCTTTTGAATTGCCTTACGAATTTCAGGAACTTTTCCATAAAAATTTTTAGGATCTAATCTAAGACCTCTTAGATAATCTTGCATAAATTCTGGTGGCTCTTCTGGCATCGAATACCTTGGATTTACAACTGGGCTCGACACCATTGTCCTAGTATGACCAAAAGGCCATAAATCATTTTCAGCATCACAACAATCAACAAAACTTGCATGCTGAGGGTGGATAAAATCTACATGATATTGCTCCAAGAAATTATCTCTAACAGTTTTCCAATTTGTTTCAAGAAGAGATACTGTTTGATGTTTAACAAGATTCATTTTTTCAAACTTATAAGGCTTTAACTGGTCAATGATTGGGCCTAAAAAAGTTTCCAAAGAACATGAATTTTCATCCATATTGATAAATATTAAACCAGCCCAAACTGATACTTTTACAAGTTTTAACGATTTTTCTTCACATGGAACACCTCCCTCAAATAATTCCCTATCGGGAACATATTCAAGTTTACCATCCAATGAATAGGTCCAACCATGATATGGGCAAGAAACTTTGCTAAAAGATCCAGATTCAATTGTAACTATTTTATTACCTCTGTGTTGACAAACATTATAAAATGCAGAAATTTTTTTATCTTCATTTCTCGTAATAACTATTGACTCTCTTCCAATATCATAAACAAAAAAATCACCTATTTCTTCTATATCAGAAATAAGTCCAGCAAATAACCAGGACTTCGTCCATATACCATTCCATTCCATTTCCATAAAGTCTGAAGAGATGTACCTATCTTTAGAAAGAGATGCTGATTTACGTGGCAATGAAGAGATTTCTTCGCTAAAATCAATATAATTAAATTTTTGTGGCATTTAAATCCCTCTTTAATTTCCCAATTATTTAATTTAATCAGATTATTAACATAGTAAAGATATGATTTTCTTTATGTCAATTGAATTTAAGGGGCTAAAAAATGATAGTAGTTAATGCAAAAGCAAAAGCTAATAACGAGGATTTTATAAAATTAAAAAAAATTATTAATGATCTTGAAATAGAAACTTTAAAAGAAAAAGGCTGCATAGATTACGCCTTTAGTATTGATTTAAATAATCCAAATGTAATGAGAATAACTGAATTATGGGAAAATCTAGAAAGTCTTCAAAATCATCTCAAAACAAAACATGTCGATACCTTTAGAGCAGAAATTGCAAAAAATCCAATAGCAATTGATGCATATTTTTATGAAGCTAGTGAAATTTCATATCCTGGTTAATTTAAATAAAAATAAAACTAATTCTAAAAAACATTTACTAAAATAATTTTTTGTTTTTAATTAGAGATATAAAGGAGAATATAAATGAGTTTAACAGATGATTTGAAACCTGGTGAAGCTAGATGTCCAGGTCACCCTAGCACTAAAGAATTAATTAAAAACGATAAGGGTGGTGCACCTGAAGCTCTCCTTGAGGACTCTTATCAATTCGTTGGTGACGAGGATATTCCATACGAAAGATATACATCTAAAGAATTTGCAAAAAAAGAGGAGGATCATTTGTGGTCTAAAGTATGGCAATGGGCTTGTCGTGAGGAGCATATCCCTGAGCCAGGTGACTACTATGTATACGATGTAGGTGATAGATCAGCGCTTATAGTTAGAACTGAGGAAAATGAAATAAAGGCATATTTTAATTCCTGCCTTCACAGGGGAACACAGCTTAAACCATCTAATACCAATGGTGTATGTAAAGAACTTAAATGTCCCTTTCATGGCTGGACATGGTCTTTAAAGGGTGAACTAGAATATTTACCATGTGATTGGGATTTTCCACATGTTAAAAAGAATGAATTTTCTCTTCCTGAGTTAAAATTAGAAATATGGGGGGGATTTATTTTTATAAATTTTGATCAAGAAGCAAAACCATTAAAAAATTATCTAGGTGTACTCCCTGATCACTTTAAAAATTGGAAACTAGAGGATCGTTATATAGAAACTCATGTAATTAAAAAGCTTCCAGCAAATTGGAAGGTTTCCGCAGAAGCATTTTTAGAAGCATATCATGTTTTAGAAACTCATTCAGAAGGTGTCTATACAGCTGGTGATGCAAATGCTGACTATGATATCTTTGGAGACCATATATCAAGATTTGTGCATACAATTGGCTACACAAGTCCTCATATTGAAGAGAATAGACCATCTCAACAAGAAATATACGACATACTGATGGGAAGAAGAACCAATGAAGGTCTTGGAAAAAAATTACCAGATGGAGTAACTGCCAGAGAAGCCTATGCTAAACATGTGCAAAAGGATATGAAAGAAAAATATAATCAGGACTTCTCTGATCTCACTGTTACTGAAACAATTGACTCAATTGAATATTTTGTTTTTCCAAATGCTTTCTTTTTTCCCGGGCTTCAATTATCAATGGTATATAGATTTAGACCAAATGGAGTAGATGGAGCACTTTTTGATTTAATATTCTTAAGACCAAAACCAGTTGATGGTCCGTGTCCACCTCCACCAGATGCTTTTGAATTGGAAATTGAGGACAGCTATACTAAATGCCCGGGTACTGAATTTCTTGGTGCGGTGTATGATCAGGATACAAATAATCTTTTATCTCAAACAAAAGGTTTCAAAACTAGTTTAAAAAAGGGGCAATCTCTGGGAAATTATCAAGAGTCAAGAACAAGACATTTACATCAAACAATAGATAAATATTTAGAGGGAAAAAATGNCTAGATTAAAAGANAAAGTNGCTGTTGTACTNGGNGCATCNTCNATNGANGGNCTAGGNGGAGTANTTGCAAAAACCTATGCTANNGANGGAGCAAAAGTNGTNGTNAGTGGAAGNCGCNAAGAACCNCTNGATGAGCTCGCTAANGAAATTAATGGAACTGCNCAAGTTTGTGANATTACAAAAGATGGNGATNTAGAAAATCTTTTTAAAGTTGCCAAAGATACNTATGGAAAAGTTGATATTGCTATTAATTCAACAGGTATTTATGAGCCNGGNCCNNTAAATGAATTATCAAGAGATCATTTAAGAAANTATTCTGAAGTAAGTTTTATAGGGCCTGTTATTTTTATNAGAGAGGCCGCTGAAATAATGGAAGAAGGAGGATCTATTATTTCTACNACNTCNGTTACTGTNGAGTTNTCNGCTGTNGGNCTTTCTGGNTATGTAGGAACNAAAGCAGCAACNGATAAAGTNATNCAAGTAGCNGCAAAAGAATANCAACATAAAAGATTNAAAATTAATTCNTTNTCACCTGGNTTGGTTGANACACCNATGACTGGNGGATTATTNGAAATGNAAGGACCNATANANGCAATGACNAAAGANTCACCNTTNGGAAGNTTAGCTGATGTTAATGATGTTGCTAATGCAGCNCTTTGGCTNGCATCNGATGAATGTTTCACTACAGGTGATTTTATNAGAGTTAGTGCAGGTATTCATTTAAATCGTTTACCTACAGCAGAAGAAATGTATGAACAGTAATTTATTTAGAAATGGAGAAGTAAAATGACAGGAAGATTAGATGGTAAAGTAACAATTATAACTGGAGCGGCAATGGGTCTTGGTGCAGCCGATGCTGAACTTTTTGCTTCAGAGGGTGCTCAAGTAGTTTTAACCGATATCGCTGAAGATGAAGGGCAAGCCCTTGCTGATAAATTAGGCGGTACTTTTTTTAAACATAACGTTACTGATGAAGATCGTTGGATAGAGATCATTAATGAAACAGAGAAAAAATACGGCACAATAGATGTGCTTGTAAATAATGCTGGTATTGTTAAACCAGGTGACCCAGAAAATCAAACAACTGAGGAATATAGATTAACAATGGCTGTTCATATGGATAGCACATTTTTTGGATGTAAGTATGTAATACCTGTTATGGCCAAAACGGGTGGTGGATCTATTGTAAATATGTGTTCAATTGCCTCAGTTCAGGGCGAATCCTATGTTGCAGCATATTGTGCAGCTAAAGGCGCAATAGAGGCTTACAGCAGAGCAGTTGCGGTACACTGTGGATTAGCAAAAAATGGTGTACGCTGTAATACAATTCATCCTTCGGGAATTGTAACACCAATGGTAACAAGTATGCCATCATTAATGGAGGAAAAATTTGGTCCTTCTCCGGTTCAAGATGCTCCAGTTGACTCTAATAAAATTGGAGAACCTCTAGATATTGCCAACGCCGTTCTTTACCTTGCTTCAGACGAGTCAAAATTTGTTAATGGAGCTCAACTACGTGTTGATAATGCAATGTCTGTTGTGTCAGGCAATATGCCAGAATAATTTTGGGGATATAGATGGAAAAAATTATAAATTATTTTGATGATGAAACCCGTCTTGAAGGAATATTCTTTCCTTGCGAAGAAAATAAAAATGCTCCTGTTGTTTTGGTTGTGCCTACATATGCAGGAAGAGACCAATTTACTATCGATAAAGCAAAATCAATGAATGCTCTAGGTTATTCAGGATTTGCTGTAGATATGTATGGAGAGGCAAAAATAGGAGAAACTCCTGAGGAGAATATGGAATTAATGAATTACGTTCTATCAGATAGGCCAATGCTCCAAAAAAGAATGCTTTTGGCTATAGAAGCTGCTAAAGCAGAGGCTGGAATTGATAACTCAAAAATAGCAAGTATTGGCTTTTGTTTTGGGGGATTATGCGTTTTAGATACCGCTAGGACTGGACTCGATATAGCTGGAGTTGTTTCTTTTCATGGAATCTTTAATAAGCCAGGTAATACCAATGGTAATAAAGTAAAAACCAAAGTTCTAGTTCTTCACGGAAATGATGATCCCATGGTGCCTCATTCTGATGTTAATGGTCTAGCAAATGAATTAACTGAAGCTGAGGCCGATTGGCAGATACATGCTTATGGTTCAACATCTCATGCCTTTACAAACAAGGAGGCAAATTCTCCTGAAATGGGAATGGCTTATAATCCTGATGCAGATAGNAGATCATGGAAATCCATGACAGACTTTTTAAAAGAAGTTATTGGCTAAATTGAGCTGAAGATATATATAGTAAAATATGAATGATGAAAAACAACTTTCAGTTCACGCCTTTGTTGTGCCAGTAACACCATTTCAACAGAATTGTTCTATTATTTGGTGCACTGAAACAAAAAAAGGTGCTGTCATTGATCCTGGAGGTGACATAGAGGAAATCCTTAATGCTATAAAGAAATATGAGATTTCAATTGAAAAAATTCTTATTACTCATGCTCACTTAGATCACGCAGGTGCGACGGCTGAGTTATCTCGTACTCTAGATGTCCATATTGAAGGCCCTCACAAGGACGATTTATTTTTAATAGAAAGCCTTGAAGAACAGGGGAAAAAATATAATTTCTCTCCTGCGGAGTCATTCGAAACTTCAAGATTTTTAGAAGGTGGAGATGAAGTAAAGATTGGCAATCAAACTTTCGGTGTCAGGCACTGTCCTGGACATACACCAGGTCATATAATTTTCTTCCATGAAGAAACAAAATTAGCTGCAGTTGGCGATGTTTTGTTTCAAGGCTCAATAGGTAGATCTGATCTTCCAAGAGGCAACCACCAACAACTGATAGATTCTATAGTTAATGAGTTATGGCCTCTTGGTGATGAAATGAGATTCATTCCTGGTCACGGGCCAATGTCTACTTTTGGAAATGAAAGATTAACAAATCCTTATGTTTCTGACTTTGCATTAGGAATTGATCGAGAAGTAAATGAAGCCTTAAAAAAACAAGAAGAAACAGGGGAGTAATTTTTGTATCTTTCTAACAGCCGTTTTAAAAGGCGAGCTGGTCTTTCAGTGCTATATTTCATTCAAGGAATACCTCAAGGTTTAATATATTTTGCCCTATTAGATTGGCTGACATCAGTTGGCTTTGGTATAAGTGATATAGCAATAGTTATGTCATTGGCATCACTTCCTTGGACTTTTAAAATTTTAATAGGTCCGTTTGTTGATACTTTAAAGTCATCAAAAATGGGGAAAAGAAAACCATGGATCTTCTTTTCATTATTGGCATCTAGTTTAGTTTTTTTTATCTCTTCAAATTATGTCTCTAGTGAGCTTTCAG
Source organism: Rhizobiales bacterium TMED168 (assembly GCA_002170885.2). Next base: position 7,362 of record NHHR02000011.1, read on the forward strand.
CTTTATCAATTGGTCTTTGTTTATTTACAGTAATCTTATTTACTTCAATTTTAGATGTAGCTACAGACGCTTTAGCAATTGATACCTTAAATAATGACGAACGAGGTATAAGCAATGGATTAATGTGGGCTAGTAGAACTATTGGAGTTAGCTCAGCAGCAGTTTTTGCCTCATTTGCCATCAATGAAATAGGTTTAAAGGAAACATTTATATTTTTTGGCTACTTAAATTTATTTTTTTCATTATTTACACTTTTAATTAGAGAGAATAAGAGTAATCGAATTCTATCACTCAAATCTACAGATAAAATAAAGTTCTCTTACTATAAAAAGACTATTTTTGATTTGTATAATATATCTAAAGCCCCCGTTTTTATTCTATTAATAGGTTTTTGCTTACTATCAAATATTTCATTTGGGATGCATTATGTAAGTGTTTCAAATTTATTTATAGTTTCTAACGATTGGGATAATTCTAATTTAACCGAAATAAGGTCTTTGGGCTTATATATTGGCGCTACAGTAGCTATAATTGGCGGTTATTTATCGGATAGAATTAATCCATATAGAGTTATTATAGTTTCACAAATAATGATTGCCTTTGTATTCCTGTTGATAGCATTTTTTGAAAACAACATTTCAAATTTCTATTTTGGCTCTTTAATAATTATTATAATTTCTGCTTTAGGTTCTTTTCTCATGGCTGCAAGTCTATCTCTATGTATGGGGCTTTCAAAGACTTCAGTTGCAGCCTCACAATTTGCTCTTTTGATGAGTATTAGACATTTCTCAAGAATAGTTGGTGAGTGGAGCGCAGGNATATTGGATTATAATGATGNTTCANTNAGTANCCTTTATTTTATAATGTTTTTAATATCATTTTTACCNGTTATNACNATTTATAGAATGANACATTTNNTCNATAANACATAAATTATTTTTTANATATTATAAACTTGACANCNTCTCACTCAACGTTATATTTGCGCNCCTAAAGAGTTTTTTAATTCTTTTTATATGANTGGNTNTTTATTATGTATGCAGTAATTCGAAGNGGNGGAAANCAATATAAAGTCTCNAAAGATGATATTATATCAGTTGAAAAGTTAACNGCTGAAGCAGGNGANAAAATTAGCNTNGATGAAGTATTAATGATTAGNGANAAAGATNANCTTATTNTNGGNGATCCAATNATTAAAGGTGCTACAGTNAANGCAGANGTNNTNGANCAAANACGNGCNAAAAANATNATTGTNTTTAAAAAGAANAGAAGGCAAAANTANAGAAGAAANAATGGTCATCAACAAAATTTGACCACTTTAAAAATTGTTGATATTAAAGCNANTGCTNCAAAAAAAGCTNNAGNTAAAAAAGANNAAGNGCCTAAAGAAGNNAAACNAAANAAAAGNGCNTCTNNANANANAANAACTNNAAAANAGACNGTNAAAACNGCTACAAAAANAAGNTCTGTTAAAAAAGANAAGACTAAGGAGTAAATTATGGCACATAAAAAAGCAGGTGGCTCATCTAGAAATGGAAGAGATTCNGCAGGAAGAAGATTAGGTGTGAAAAANTTTGGNGGNGAAAANGTTATTCCTGGTAATATTATAGTNAGNCANAGAGGAACTAAGTGGCANCCCGGNCGGAATGTNGGTTTAGGAAAAGATCANACAATTTTTTCTCTTATTGAAGGAACTGTTAGCTTTAANAANTTAAGAANNGGTGGTCCNGTNATTTCTGTTGACCCAATTGCTGAAAAANCTAACTAAATNTANAAANTCNNCTAAANTATAGTTCTAAAATTNTTTAAATCTGTTACTTATGAGATAGGTTATGAAATTCCTTGATCAAGCAAAATTATATNTNANNTCTGGAAAAGGNGGNAACGGTTGCGTNAGNTTTCGNAGAGAAAAATATATTGANTTTGGNGGNCCTAATGGAGGNGACGGAGGAAANGGNGGAANTGTNTCGATAGAATGNGTCGANGGNNTAAATACNTTAATNGANTTNCGNTTTAAACAACANTTNANNGCNAAAANTGGTGAAGANGGAAAAGGTAATGAAAAAAAAGGAAGCAATGGAGAAGATATAATTTTAAAAGTACCTATGGGTACAATTATTCTTGAAGAAGACAATGAAACTATTATCGCGGATTTAAAAGAAGTAGGTCAAAAATTAGTTTTACTTGAAGGAGGTAATGGAGGATTTGGAAATAGTTATTTTAAAGGACCAAATAACCAAGCTCCAAGGCATGCAAATCCTGGTCTGGAAGGAGAAGAAAAATGGATATGGTTAAGGCTAAAACTTATTGCGGATGTTGGGCTAATAGGATTACCTAATGCAGGAAAATCAACCTTCATTTCATCTATAAGCTCTGCAAAACCAAAAGTTGCTGATTATCCATTTACGACATTGAACCCAGTACTTGGCATTGCTAGCCATAAGTCTAATGAAATAACTATAGCTGATATTCCTGGTTTAATCGAAGGTGCTCATGATGGAAAAGGGCTTGGTGATAGATTTTTAGGGCATGTTGAAAGATGCAGTATACTTATCCATCTAATTGATTGCATTTCTAACGACCCCTTACATGACTGGAAAACAATTAGAAAGGAAATAAATTCATATTCAGGAGATTTAGCAGATAAAAATGAAATCATAGCTCTATCAAAAACAGATACTATTGATGAAGACGAAAGAAATAAAAAAATTAAAATATTAGAAAAAAAGACTGGAAAGGAAGTATTTGCTCTATCCTCAGTAACAAATAAAGGTCTAGAAGAAATATTAAATAAAGTATTAAATATTATAAAAAAAAATAAACAGTTAAAAAAAGAAGAGAAATGGTCACCATAGACAATATATCAGATTGTAAAAGAATAGTTATTAAAGTCGGCTCCTCGCTTGTAACAGATAACTCGAATAATATTGATAAAAAATTTTTGGACTCTATTTCTAATGATATCCAAAATCTTCATAATCAAAATAAAGAAGTCATTTTAGTTTCATCAGGGGCTATAGCCTTAGGTAATACAATTAAAAATAAGGAGAAATTATCACTCTCGGAGAGTCAAGCAGCGTCATCAATTGGGCAGATTAAATTAATTAATGGTTGGGAAAAAGCACTAAAAAGTAAAGGGATTGAAATAGCACAAATTCTTATTACAGCTGAAGATACAGAAAATAGAAGAAGATATCTAAACGCTAGAGCAACTTTTGAAGAATTACTTAAAAATAAATATATTCCAATAATTAATGAAAATGATACTGTTGCAACTTCTGAAATTAGATATGGTGATAATGATAGACTGGCTGCAAGAGTTGCTGGAATGCTATCAGCTGACTGTTTAATACTTCTATCTAATATAAGTGGCCTTTACACAAAAGATCCAAAAAATGAAAATGGAAAACTTATTACTGAAATAAAGGAAATAAACAAAGATATAATATCAATGGCTGGAAAGGAAAGTTACCAAGGAAGTGGTGGAATGGTTACAAAAATAGAAGCAGCTAAAATTAGCATGTCTTCTGGGTGCAATATGGTAATTGCTTCCGGAAAAAATGATAATCCAATTTTATCAATCAAAAGAGGACAAAATTGTAGCTGGTTCTACCCAAATCAAATTTCTAAAAATTCTTTAAAAATTTGGCTATCTGGTCAACTTAAACCAAGTGGCAAAGTCTATACTGATGAAGGGGCTAGTAGCGCCCTTTTAGGAGGTAAAAGTCTTCTTGCGGCAGGAGTAGTTAAAGTTGTGGGNAATTTTGATAAAGGCGACACCTTAGTTATTTATGATAATTATGACAATGAAATTGCTAGGGGACTATCTAATTACAATTCACTTGACCTTGAAAAAATAATAGGAAAAAAATCTGAAGAAATTGAAAATATCTTGGGTTATGCTGATAAACTTGAAATAATACACAGAAATAATCTATCATATTCAGGTAAGAAAGAGGTCTAAATGTCTAAAGAACTAAAAGAAAATTTATTTTTGATGGGAAAAAATGCTAGGAAAGCATCTCAAACTTTAACATTGGCAAACTCAAAAATTAAAAACAATGCTTTAGAGGCTATGGCAGCAGATATTGAAACAAATAAAGAAATTATTCTTGAAGCTAATATTAAGGATATTGAAAATGCGAAAGCAAATAATATTTCAAAGTCATTTTTAGATAGGTTAATTTTAAACGATGAAAGAATTCAATCTATATCTAATGGCTTAAGAGAAATAATAAAAATTGAAGACCCTGTTGGTCAAATTATGTCCGAATGGAATAGACCAAATGGTTTAAATATAGAGAGAGTTAGAACTCCACTTGGTGTTATTGGAGTTATTTACGAAAGCAGACCAAACGTAACAGCTGATGCCGGAGCTTTATGTTTAAAAGCTGGTAATGCTGTTATACTTAGGGGTGGATCAGAAAGTTATTACTCTTCAAATGCTATCTATAATTCTTTAAAAAATGGACTAGTAAAAACTGGTCTTCCTGAATATTCAATACAGATTATACCAACTACAGATAGAGATGCTGTTGGATACCTCTTATCTGGATTAGATGACACTATTGATGTTGTAGTACCTAGAGGAGGAAAAAGTTTGGTTGAAAGAGTTCAAAATGAAGCAAAAGTTCCTGTATTTGGTCATCTTGAGGGTATTTGTCACATATATATAGATGAAGATGCTGATATTAAAAAAGCCGAAGAAATAACAGTAAATGCCAAAATGAGAAGAACAGGTATTTGTGGTGCAGCAGAGACATTATTAATAGATAAGAAAAATGCTGAGATTGTTCTTCCTAGAATAGCAAAAGCTCTAAAAGATGTGGGCTGTGAATTAAGAGGGTGTGATAATTCATTAAAAATAATTGGAGATATGAAACCTGCCCAAAAGTCTGATTGGAGCACAGAATATTTAGATGCAATTATTAGTATAAAAATTGTTAATGGAATTAGGGGTGCTATTGACCACATTAATAGTTACTCCACAAGTCATACTGACTCAATTATTACCGAAAATAATAATACAGCAAATATATTCCTAAAAGAAATTGATAGCGCTATCGTCATGCATAATACTTCCACACAATTTGCAGATGGCGGAGAATTCGGCATGGGTGCAGAAATAGGTATAGCAACAGGTAGGTTTCATGCTAGAGGACCTGTTGGAGTTGAGCAATTGACAAGCTTTAAATATGTTGTTCGAGGCTCAGGGCAAGTAAGACCCTAATGGAGGAAATCCTTAAAAAAGAAATATCACTTGAAAAAAGTTCTAGAATTGGATTATTCGGAGGTTCCTTTAATCCAGCTCATGAATGGCATTTCCAGGTAGCAAACCATGCAAGTAAAATTTTAGCTTTAGATAAAGTTATATGGTTAGTTTCCCCTCATAATCCACTTAAAGACAAGAAAACTTTATTTTCTTTAAAAGATAGATTGGCGAGTGCGAAAGAAATTGCAAAGTCTTCAAGCTTTATAATCACAGATATCGAGAAAAAATTAAAAACGCAGTATTCAATTGATACTATTTCAATTTTCCAAAAAACCTTTGTAACAAAAAAATTTGTTTGGATAATGGGATCAGATAATGCAGCACAAATAAAACAATGGAAAGATTGGAAAATAATTTTGGATAAAATAGCAATTGCAATATATCCTCGATCTTCTCACCCACTAAGCGAGGTGGAAAAACTATTAAAGCAATATTCCAATAAAATAGATGAAACGAATTCTAAAGATCTTATTAATCTTAAAACACCGTGTTTTACCTTTATTAATGGGCCAATGAATGATATTTCCTCATCAGCTATAAGGAGTAGTGGTAAGTGAGAAAAAAATTAATTAAACAAATCATGTCTAACTTAGATAACAATAAGGCTTTAGATATAAATTCACTATCATTAAAGGGTAAATCAGATATTGCTGATTACTTAATAATTGCGACAGGAACATCTAGTAGACATGTTTCATCTTTAGCTGAAAAAACAGTCGATGATTTAAAAAAGAATAATATTAAAAATATTAATACCGAAGGTTTAGATAAAGGTGATTGGGTTTTAATTGATGGTGGAGACGTAATAATCCACTTATTCAGGGAAGAAGTAAGAGATTTTTATGATATTGAAAAATTATGGTCCTCATCTATAAAGCTTAATTCTCCTAAAATATAAAATGGAATTAAAAATTACTACAATAGGACAGTTAAAAAATAGTCCCTTCTTAGAATTACAAAATGACTACGTTCTAAGAATTCTAAATTTTAGTAAATCAGTTGGTATTAAAAATCTATTAATTCAAGAACTACCTATTTCGAGAAAAAAATCTATTAAAGAGCGAAAAAAAGAAGAAGCAGAAATAATTTCTAAGCATATCAATAAAAGTAATTTCAATGTTTTTCTTGATGACTGTGGAGAAAATATTAACTCCTTAGACATATCAAAAATTATATCAAAGAATTCCTTTAGTGGAAAAAATTTAAATTTTTTTATTGGAGGTCCAGATGGTTTTAATGCTGATATAATGAAAACAACAAATAAGATAATATCATTTGGTAAAGTAACTTGGCCTCATAAGCTTATTAGAGTTATGCTCCTTGAGCAAATATATAGAGGTATAACAATTTTAAATAATCATCCTTATCATAGAAATTAGCGAGGATTTTATTTTCATCTTTTATTTATATGAGATAAGAATGTAATAAGAGAATAACGAATGAAAAATATTTTTAACCTCACTTTATTCATAACTTTTTTTGTAATTACTTCTGAAGTAAATTTATTTGCATTAGATAAAATTAAAGAGGAAAATGAAGATCTTATTCAGTCAGTAATTAAGCTTGTCCAAGAAGAGTATATTGACGAAACAGTTGAAGATGAAATTGTTGAATCTGCTATTAATGGTATGCTTCAATCACTTGACCCACATTCTGTGTATTTAAATCAAAAAAATTTTAAAGAATTAACAAATGACACAAAAGGTGAGTTTGGTGGGCTGGGTATTGAAGTAACAATGGAAAAAGGATTGGTAAAGGTAATTTCACCGATAGATGGAACACCTGCAGAAAAAGCTGGTATTATTGAAGGTGACTTAATAACACATATTAATAAAGATCCTATTTTAGGTAAAAGCCTATCAGATGCTGTATCTCTTATGAGGGGAAAGCCAAATACAGAAATTCAAATAACTATTGCTAGGCAAGGTCTTCAGGAAGGTTTTGATTTAAAGTTAGTAAGAGAGATAATTAAAGTTCCTGGCGTACTTGTGAATATTAAGGGTGACAATAGTGATATTGGATATATTAGAGTTTCATCTTTCAATGAAAAAACTTCTGACGAACTTTATAAAGAAATAATTAAATTTGAGTTTGATCCAAATAATCAAATCAAAAGTTATATTTTAGATCTAAGAAGAAATCCTGGTGGTTTACTGAGCCAAGCTATACAGGTAACAAACTTTTTTCTAGATGAGGGTAATATTGTATCAACAAAGAGGCCTCGTTTTGATAAAACTATTAATGAGTATAAAGCTAAAAAAGGTGACTTAATTTTTGGCAAGCCTCTTCTTGTAATAGTAAATGGAGGTTCTGCCTCTGCTTCAGAAATAGTTGCAGGCGCCTTACAAGATAACAAAAGAGCAATTATTTTGGGAACGAAGACTTTTGGAAAAGGATCAGTTCAAACACTATTCCCAATAGAAAAAAATAATCTCTTTTTACCAAATGATTTATATGGCGCTGTTAAATTAACAACAGCAGAATATTTCACGCCTTCTGGTAGATCCATTCAAGCAAAAGGAATTGAGCCTGATATCATGATCAATCAAAATTTTAAAGATGAAAATTATGACTCTCTGACAGTAGGGGAAACAAAACTGAATAAATACATTAAAAATGAAAATAATAATATAGAGTCAGGTTCTTCAGCATACATACCTGCTGATGAGATAAATGACACACAACTAAATGAAGCAATTAAAATTTTGTCAAACCTAAATAAGAAAATTTAAAAAAGAAAAATCAAATGAATGATATTGAAGTAATAAAGAATAATTTAAAAATGCGAAATGCTGTTGGTATTATTTTAATTAGAAAAGATGGATTTGTATGGACAGGCAAAAGAAGAAATGGTCCAGGAGTTCGCCTTGGTGAGAAAAATTTATGGCAAATGCCTCAAGGTGGAATAGATGACGGAGAAGAGCCTATTGAGGCAGCTTTCAGAGAGTTGGAAGAAGAAACTGGTACTAAATCAGCAAAGCTTTTATTTGAACATGAAGCATGGTTTGAATATGAATTACCTGATGAATTAATAGGAAAAGTTATAAGTGGCTTTAAAGGCCAAAGACAAAAATGGTTTTTAATGAAGTTCACAGGGAATGATAGTGAATTTAATTTAAATAACCACACACCAGAATTTGAAGAATGGATGTGGAGAGATCTAAGCACAATGCCTGATCTTGTTGTAGATTTTAAAAGACCATTGTATGAAAAATTAGTGAGGCAATTCTCTAAAGAAATAAGTAAAAATATAACTATATAAAATTTTCTATAAGAGATTTACGTTCATCAAGTAATTTTTTTTCATGATCCTCTGCGGAAGTAATTCTATCATTAATGATATCAATTTCAGTTTTTAAAGTATTGCTATCTAAATCCGATAAATTAAGACTATTCTCAGCAAGTATAGTCATTTTATCTTGATTAATATCCGCAAACCCCCCCTCAACAAGATATCTTTTTACATTTCCTTTTTCAAAAGTAACCTCAACAATACCCTGCCTGAGTGTTGTCATAAAAGGTGAATGATTTGGCAGTATTCCTGCATCACCCTCTATTCCTGGTATGAGAACCATCTCAACCTCTGAAGAAACAATAGAGTCTTCAGGTGAAACGAAATCAAAGTTAATTTTATTATTCATAATATTATTCTTCTGATTCTAGTTTTTCTGCTTTGGCAATAGCATCTTCAATTGTACCGACCATATAAAATGCTGCTTCAGGTAAATGGTCATATTCACCGGCACACAATCCTTTAAAGCCTTTAATGGTATCTTCAATATTAACTAATATTCCTGGTGATCCTGTAAAAATTTCTGCAACATGAAAAGGCTGAGAGAAAAATCTTTCAATCTTTCTTGCACGTGAAACGCTAAGCTTATCCTCTTCGCTTAACTCATCCATTCCTAAAATAGCAATAATATCCTGAAGAGCCTTATATCTTTGAAGGATTTCTTGAACATTCCTTGCAACATTATAATGTTCTTCACCAATAATACCTGGTTCCAAAATTCTACTTGTTGAGTCTAATGGATCAACTGCAGGATAAATACCCTTTTCAGAAATTGCCCTTGATAAAACAGTGGTGGCATCTAGATGAGCAAATGATGCAGCAGGTGCTGGATCAGTTAAATCATCCGCAGGAACATATATTGCTTGAACGGAAGTAATTGATCCTTTATTTGTTGAGGTGATCCTTTCTTGCATTCCACCCATATCAGTAGCTAGGGTTGGCTGATAGCCAACGGCAGATGGTATACGTCCCAATAATGCAGAAACCTCAGATCCAGCTTGCGTAAAACGAAAAATATTATCTACAAAAAATAAAACATCTTGACCATCTTCTCTAAAATGTTCTGCAACTGTGAGACCTGAAAGAGCGACACGTGCTCTAGCGCCTGGGGGTTCGTTCATTTGGCCATAAACCAGAGAACACTTTGATCCGTCACCACCGCCCTCTTTATTAACACCGGATTCAATCATTTCCCAATAGAGGTCATTTCCCTCTCTTGTCCTCTCTCCTACTCCAGCAAAAACTGAATAACCGCCATGTGCTTTAGCAATATTATTAATTAACTCCATAATTAAAACAGTCTTGCCAACTCCAGCACCTCCAAAAAGGCCTATTTTACCACCTTTTGAATATGGACATAGCAAATCTACAACTTTAATTCCTGTAACAAGCATCTCACTCTCAGTTGATTGTTCTATAAAATCTGGTGCTGGCTGATGAATAGCTCTAACAGATTGAGTTTTTATATCTCCTTTTTCATCTACTGGTTCACCAATAACATTCATAATTCTTCCAAGGGTTTCGTCTCCAACAGGAACTGAAATTGGTTGACCAGTCGATTTTACATTATGACCTCTTTCCAACCCCTCAGTTGTATCCATAGCTATAGTTCTTACAGCATCCTCTCCCAAGTGTTGAGCAACTTCTAAAACAAGACGTCTTCCATCTGTCTCAATCTCTAGGGCTTCTAAAATTGCCGGTAAGCTATCTTGAAACTTTACGTCAACAACAGCCCCCATTACTTGAATAACTTTTCCTTGATTAATTTCACTCATAATATTCCTCGTTTTTAATTTTTAAAGAGCCTCCGCACCTGAAATAATTTCAATTAGCTCAGATGTTATAGTTGCTTGTCTCGACCTATTGTATGTAATTTTTAATTTATCAATCATTTCATTTGCATTCCTAGTAGCGTTATCCATAGCTGTCATTCTAGCACCTTGTTCACTTGCAAAATTTTCTAAAAGTGCACTAAAAACTTGAATAGACAAATTCTTAGGTAGTAAATCCTTCAATATATCAACTTCACTTGGCTCATAATCGTAACATGCGTCTTGCGCAATACTATTTTTATGATCATGTGTATCTAAACTATATGGAATAACAGTTTGCGCCGTAGGTATTTGAGTAAGAACTGACTCAAACTTTGAAAAATAAAGTTGGCAAATATCAAACTTTTCTTCTTCAAATAGTGAAATAATTTTTTGAGCTACCATATCTCCTTGCTCAAAACCTAAATTACGAACTTCTGAAAAATCAAAAAATTCAATAATTTTATCGTCAAATTCTCGAGAAAGTGAAGCTTTTCCTTTTTTCCCAATGCAAATAAAATTTACATCTTTACCAGATTTGATTAGTTCTCTTGCTCTTTGAGAAGCTAATCTAGTTATTGAAGAATTAAAGCCCCCACACAATCCACGTTCGGAAGTGGCAATAACAAATAAATATCTATCAGATTTTCCATTCCCAACCAGAAGCTTTGGAGCATTCTCATCGCCCTCCATTTCTTGAGAGAGATTCCCAACAACTTGAGATATTTTATCTGAGTATGGTCTTGTAGTTTCTACAGCATCCTGGGCTTTCCTTAGCTTTGAAGCTGCAACCATTTGCATAGCTTTAGTAATCTTCTGTGTAGAAGTAACGCTTGATATCCTATTTCTAAGTTCTTTTAAATTGGCCATTATTTATTAACTATTTTTTTTAAAACTATCCAAAAAACCTTCTAATGCTTTTTTCAAAAGATCTTCATTATCATCGCTTAATGCATTTGTTGACCTAATATCATCAAGAATATTTGCATAATCTTTTTTGATAGTTTCCATTAATTGCTCTTCAAAATGATTAATTTGATTAACTTCAATTTTATCCATATAGCCATTAACACCAGCATAAAGAAGAATAACTTGCTCTTCAGATGCTAATGGAGAGAATTGACCTTGTTTTAATAACTCAGTAAGGCGTTCACCTCTTGCTAAAAGTTTTTGGGTTGAAGCATCTAAGTCTGACCCAAATTGAGAAAAGGCTGCCATTTCTCTGTACTGAGCGAGCTCACCTTTTATTGACCCTGCTACTTTTTTCATTGCTTTTGTCTGGGCAGCAGAACCAACACGAGAGACTGATAATCCTACGTTAACAGCAGGCCTTATACCTTGAAAAAAAAGATCAGTTTCTAAAAAGATTTGACCATCTGTAATTGATATAACATTTGTTGGTATATAAGCAGAAACATCATTTGCTTGTGTTTCAATAATAGGAAGAGCCGTTAAAGAACCTCCACCATTCTCATCATTCAATTTAGCTGCGCGCTCTAATAATCGTGAATGAAGATAAAAAACATCACCTGGATATGCTTCACGACCAGGGGGCCTTCTTAATAATAGTGACATTTGCCTATAAGCAACAGCCTGTTTAGATAAATCGTCATAAACAACTAAGGCATGCATAGAATTATCTCTAAAAAACTCCCCCATAGCACAACCTGTAAATGGTGCAAGGAATTGAAGTGGTGCTGGTTCAGATGCTGTTGCAGCAACAACAATTGAGTAATCTAATGCTCCATTTTCTTCAAGAGTCTTAACAATCTGTGCAACAGAGGATCTTTTTTGACCGATAGCTACATAAATGCAATATAATTTTTCACTCTCATCGCCTGAAGAATTTATTTCTTTTTGATTTAAAATTGTATCAACAGCAACGGCAGTCTTTCCTGTTTGTCTATCTCCAATTATTAATTCTCTTTGACCCCTTCCAATTGGTATAAGTGAGTCAATTGCCTTTAAACCTGTTTGCATTGGTTCATTAACTGATTGCCTGGGAATAATACCTGGAGCCTTAACGTCAACTCTTCTCTTTTCAGATGAATCAATAGGTCCTTTGCCATCAATTGGGTTACCTAAAGAGTCAACAACTCTTCCCAAAAGGCCCTTACCAACAGGAACCTCAACAATAGAGCCAGTTCTCTTTACTGTATCTCCTTCTTTAATTGATGAATCATCGCCAAAGATAACAACACCTACATTATCTTCCTCAAGATTCAAAGCCATACCTTTAATGTTACCAGGAAATTCAACCATTTCTCCAGCCTCTACATTATCTAAACCATAGATTCTAGCTATTCCATCGCCTACAGATAAAACTTGGCCAATTTCAGAAACTTCAGCTTCCTTTCCAAATTCCTTTACTTTCTTTTTTAAAATTGCTGATATCTCAGCTGGCTGTATATCCATTGTTAAACCTCATTCATAACATTTTTAATTGATTTAAGACGTGTTAGGAGAGAACTATCTATCATTTTAGATCCCATTTGAACTATCAAGCCACCTAAAATTTCTTCATCTACATTTATTTCTAAATCTATATCTAATGAAAAATGGTCAGATAACATTGATTTAATATTTTCCTTTTGCTCATCACTAATAGGTGCTGCGGTAGTAATCTTTGCTGTAGCTTGTTTATTAAAATTTAATAAAGATAAGTGAAATGATTTTATGATATCGGGTAATAAAAATAATCTTCTATTTTCACAAAGTACTCCAATAAAATTTTTAATAATCTTTTCAACCTTTATAGATTCAAGAATATCATTCATTATAGAAAGTTGTTCTTCGGCTGAAAAAATTGGACTTTTAATTATCAGGTTAAGATCATTATTTGTCTCTACTATTTTAGCAATAGCTAATAATTGATTATCAATTTCTTTTATAAAATTAATATTTTTTTCTTCTTGAGCAATCTCAAAAAGAGATAATGCATATCTTCCTGGTAGGCCTACTGCATAATCTGAAGATGATTGGTTCATAAAATATAACCTGGTTTTTATAAGCTATTGATCAATAACGATAATTTATAAATATTGCCTCCAAAAGATATTTTTAAAATCTTTCTTAAATGGTGGTAACACAAGCTTTTAATGCATGCAATATCAGAAAGTGATTCATTTATAAAAAATAATAGGGATCTATATCCACGGAGATCTGTAATGAAGAGGGTTTTTTTATATTATCCATCCAAAGGTGTAAGAATTTTTGAATATTAATATCCTTTTTTGCTTTAATAAGGAATCTATAGCGTATTTTTCCTCTTACTTTTGTCACAGGCGCTGGGGCTGGCCCAAGAACAATTATACCACTATATGATGGAATATTTCTTTTTAGGACCTTACAAAATGATAATATCTTTTTCTCATCCTTATCGGATAAAATAATTGATGCTAACCTACCAAATGGTGGAAGTTTATTTTTTTTTCTAATAAGAAGTTCAGACTCTATAAATTTTTCTCTTTCCTCATTAACCAAGGCTTCAATTACAGGATGATCAGGAAAAAAAGTTTGTAAGAAAGCTTTTCCCGGTCGGTCCTCTCTACCTGCTCTACCAGATACTTGATGAAGCAATTGATATGTTCTCTCTGCAGCCCTTAAATCACCATTAGCCATACCTAAGTCAGCATCAATTACCCCTACGCATGTTAAAAGAGGAAAATGATGACCTTTGGAAATAATTTGGGTACCTACTAAAATATCAACTAATCCATTTTTCATATCTGTTAGAATTTTATAAGAGTTCTCTGAATTATCAGATGAAAGTGATACAACTCTTGAGTCTGGAAAATGAGTGATTATTTCTTCAGTAACTCTTTCTATTCCTGGCCCATAAGCAATTAGAGAGTTACTGGAATTGCATGAACTGCAATCTTTAATAGGTTTTGTAGAGAAACCGCACTGATGACAAATTAATCTTGAATTAAATTTATGTTCAACCAAATAAGAGTCACATTTAGGACATTCTAATCTATTACCACATTTTTTACATAATGTTAAAGGAGCATAACCACGCCTATTTAAAAATATTAGAGCTTGCTCACCATTTAGTAATGATTTTTTTATTTCATTTTTTAAACTTTCTGATACCCACTCCTGACTTTTATATTCCTCTTCACGCATGTCAATGTAATTGATAATAGGTAACTTTGCCTTACCAACTCTTTTAGGTAAATTAAGTCTTTTATACTTACCTTCGTTGACATTATTGATGCTCTCAAGAGATGGTGTAGCTGATACAAGAATAACAGTAGCTTCTTCATAAAAACCTAAAGATATCGCCATATCCCTTGCATGATATATTATACCCTCTTGCTGCTTATAGGTAATATCGTGTTCTTCATCAACTATTATTACACCAAGATTCTTAAAGGGTAAAAATAAAGAAGATCTAGCGCCAATAATTAATTTTGACTTACCTAAAAAAACATTTTGCCATATTTCTTTTCTAGTACCTTTTGATAAGCCCGAGTGCCACATAACTGGTTTTATGCCAAATCTTTTTTCTATCCTTTTAAATAGATCTTCTGTTAGTGAAATTTCCGGTAATAATATTAAAGACTGCCTTCCTAGTTTGAGGGATTTTTCTACAGCTGCAAAATAAACCTCCGTTTTTCCTGAACCAGTTACACCGTCAATTAAAAAACAATTATAATTTTTTTTGTCAATTGAGCTTATAATTTCTTTTTTTGCTATATTTTGATTTTCATTTAAAGTTATTTTTACTTGATCCTTATGGTCAATATCATGTTGATCTTTTCGCATAATTGGAATTAAACAATTTTTTTCAATCAAATCTCTAATAACTGCTCTTGATACATCTGCTTTGCTAGAAATTTCAGAAATTGATAAATGACTATTTACTAAAAAAATTTTTTTTATTTTATTCCTTGATGTAGTTTTCTTAATATTTAGATAATTATTATCATTAAATTTATAATCATAATATTCTTTCTGTTTTTCTAATAAATATTGGTGAGGTATAAATAATTTAAGTGCTTTACCTAAATTTGAGAAATTATAACTAGCTAAAAATTTAATAAATCTAATTTTTTTTTCAGAAAAAATGTATAAGTGATAACTTTCAATGATTTCCTTTAATTTAGATTTTTCAACTTTTTCCTTATCATCTTCCCATATTATACCAAATAGTTCTCTGGACCTAAATGGAACTTTTACAACCATACCTTTTTTTATATATTTTTTTTCTGGTACCAAATACTGGTAAGCCTTAGTTGAATTAGCAGCTAATAGAACAGAAACTTTTTTCATCTTATCAAACTCACATTATAAAAATATGTTACAGTTGCATTCAAATATATTGAGTCGCAACTAACAAAGGAAATAATAATCATGAAATTTTTTATAGATAGTGCAGATATTGAGGCAATAAAAAAATTCACAAAAAGTGGTATGGTCGATGGGGTAACAACTAATCCTTCAATTATAGCAAAATCAGGAAGAAATATTAAAGAGGTAATAAGTGAGATATGTGGAATAGTGAATGGACCAGTTAGCGCAGAGGTAACCGCCACAAAGACAGAAAATATGATAGAAGAAGGAAAATATCTAAGCAAGATTGCAAATAATGTTGCAGTTAAAGTTCCTTTAACATGGGATGGTCTTGAAACTTGCAAGGTATTATCAGATCAAAATATAATGGTAAATGTAACCTTATGTTTTTCTTCTCAACAAGCGTTACTTGCGGCTAAAGCAGGAGCAACCTTTATTTCTCCCTTCATTGGACGATTAGATGATATTGGAGAAGATGGAATGGAGCTTATAAAAGATATAAGAAATATTTACGATAATTATCCCAACCTTAGTACAGAAATTTTGGCTGCATCAATTAGGTCTCTTGATCACGTAAAGAAAGCTTCCTTAATTGGTGCAGATATTGCTACTCTACCACCTTCTGTTTTAGAGGAATTAGCTCTACACCCTCTTACAGATATAGGTTTGAAAGCATTTTTGGATGACTGGGAAAAAAGTGGTCAAAAGATAATGTAGTAAAAAATGAAAGAATTAGAAAATTTATTACCAAAATCAATAAGTTTTAATTCTGCCTTTAATGACCTTAAAGAGGAATGCTTAAATTTTTTTCAATCCCTTCAATTACAAGGCAAGAGCCCTTTAACAATTACTGAATATGCAAGAACAATTTCTCATTTCATAAATTTTTTAGAGGACTACTCAGGGCAAAAGGTTAGATTAAAAGATATAAAGAATTTAGGTAAGATATCAATTAACTCATATCTCGCATTCTACAAAAATCCTGAAAAAGGTAGCCTTTTAAAGGATATTAAAAGTAATTTTCATCAACAAAATTATTATTTCATAAAAAAAACACCAAGGAAAATATTAAGTGAAGACAAAGCATTTTTTTCAAACAAAGAAACAATAAAATTATTAGATAAATTAGAAAATTTTCTTGGTGGCGAGATTAAGAAGGGTTTAGAGATAGAGCAATCTTTAAAGATTAAAAATATTCACTTTAAAATTGAGAGATTAAGAAGAAATGGATGTATTAAAGTAGATAAATTAAAAAAAGAAAAATCACCAAGAAGTGTAGCTAGAAATATTTCTGTATTAAGAACTTTTATAGAATTTCTGTGCAAATCTAATAAATGGGAAAGTCATGCTATTAAAAAAATTGAATCTTCAAAATATACCTCAAGAACAGATGATAAAGTTTTTGAAGAAAAAGATATTATTGAATTTTTAAATTTTATCGATCCAGATACTAACAATGAAAGTATTGAAGAGAGTTTTCTTAGTTGGGAGCATAGAAGAGACTTAGCTATTTTATATTTTTTATACTCTTCTGGATTAAGGGTTTCTGAAATTCTTCAATTTAAAATGGAGAACTATCCATTCAAGGAGTACTCAAAAATTTTAGGGAAAGGCAAAAAAGAGCGATATATAATTATACTTGAAATCGTTAACAAAAAGATCAAAAATTATTTGCAAAGTCTTTCTGAAATCGAAAAAAATCTTAACTTAGATAAAAAAGATCCCCTATTCATTAAATATACTAATGGTTCAAAAAAAGGCCTATCCTCTAGAGATATTCAAAGAACAATGAAAAAGCTAATTCAAAAATTTGACGGTAACTATCCTATTCATTCAACACCTCATTCTTTAAGGCATAGTTTTGCCTCTCATATTTTAAGGGGTGGAACAGATATAAGAGCAATTCAAGAGCTTCTGGGGCATAGTAGTCTTACTAGCACTCAAATCTACACAGAGTTAAATGAAAAAACCTTGCTTAATGTATATGATAAATCTCATCCTCATTCAGAAAAAGAGAAGTAATTACATATGCAGCGCCCTATTATCAGAGGCTAAGGCTGCTTCTTTTATGGCTTCAGATAAAGTTGGATGGGCATGGCATATATGTGCAAGATCCTCTGCTGTAGCTTCAAATTCCATTGCAACTGCAACTTCTGCTATCATGGTTCCTGCCTGAGAACCAATAATATGTACACCCAATATTTGATCAGTCTCTTCAGAAGATAAAATTTTTACAAATCCATCTGTAGCTTTATTAACTTTCGCTCTACCATTAGCCATAAAAGGGAATTTACCAATTTTATAACTTAAACCTTTTTCATTTAATTGTTCTTCAGTAAGGCCCACAGATGCTACTTCTGGATTTGTATAAACTACACTTGGTATAATATTATAATTAACATGCCCTGGCTTACCTTTTATTAGTTCAGCAACCGCAACACCCTCTTCTTCTGCTTTATGAGCTAACATTGGACCCTCAATAACATCACCAATTGCCCAGACACCTTTCACATCGGTACGATAATTACTATCAGTTTTGATGAATCCTTTTTCATTTAATTGTATACCTAAACTATTATCAAAAAGACCGTTTGTATTTGGAATACGACCAGTAGAAACTAAAACAATTGAAGTTTCCATTGTGCTTAATTCTCCTGAAGAAACATTTTCCAAATTAACTGAAAGCCCTTTTGCATTTTTGTCTACTCCAGAAACCTTAGTTCCAGTAAGAAATTCCAGTCCTTGTTTTTTAAGAATTTTTTGAAATTCACTAGATAACTCTCCATCCAATCCAGGAGCAATCTTATCTAGGTACTCAATTACAGTAACTTTTGAACCTAATCGACTCCATACAGAACCGAGCTCAAGTCCAATATAACCACCCCCAACAATTACTAATTTTTCTGGAATACTCTCTAGTGAAAGTGCACCAGTTGAAGAAACTATATCTTTTTCGTCAATTTCAATACCTGAAAGAGGAGCAGATACTGATCCTGTTGCAATAACAATATTTGTAGCCTGTATCAATTTCTCACCCCCATCATTTAACTCAATATTAATTTGATTATTTGGTAAAATTTTTGCGGCACCATAAACACTATTAACTTTATTTTTTTTAAATAAAAAATCTATACCTTTAACATTTCCATTAATACCCTCATCCTTGTAATTCATCATTTCCTGAAGATTAATTGAGACATTTTCAACATTTATACCCATTGATGATGAAGATATAGTTTCATTATATACCTCAGAGGCATGAAGAAGTGCCTTCGAAGGTATACAGCCAACGTTCAAACATGTTCCGCCATGTGCTCCTCTTTTATCTATACAAATAACATTAAGACCAAGTTGAGCTGCTCTAATTGCACAAACATAACCACCTGGACCTGAACCAATAACAGCTAAATCATAATTTTCTGACATAATTATCCTTTCAAAACATTTAAAAGTGTTTTACCTAATGAGGCTGGCGAGTCAGCTAATGTAACGCCTGCCTTTTCTAGAGCAGAAATTTTGTCCTCTGCTCCGCCTTTACCACCTGAAATTATAGCACCTGCATGCCCCATTCTTCTTCCGGGAGGTGCTGTTAAACCAGCAATAAAACCTACTGTAGGTTTCTTTATTGAAGAAGACAAAAGAAAATCTGCAGCTTCTTCTTCTGCAGAACCTCCAATTTCACCAATCATTATGATTGACTCTGTTTGGTCATCATGGAGAAATAAATCTAAGCAATCTATAAAATTAGTTCCGTTTACAGGATCTCCTCCAATACCTATACATGTAGACTGGCCTAATCCACAGGCAGTAGTTTGCCCAACTGCTTCATATGTTAATGTACCTGATCTGGACACAATACCAACATTTCCTTTTTGATGTATATGGCCAGGCATAATACCAATTTTACATTCTTCAGGTGAAATTATACCAGGACAATTAGGCCCAATTAACCGTGTTTTGGAATTTATTAGAGCCTCTTTAACTTTAACCATATCCATAACAGGTATACCTTCGGTGATACATACAACCAATTCTATATTAGCGGAAATTGCTTCTAAAATTGCTGCTGCTGCAAATGGAGGAGGAACGTATATTACTGAAACATTTGCTCCAGTGTCATTAATCGCCTCAGAGACATTATTAAAAACGGGCAACCCAAGGTGAGTTGAACCACCTTTACCGGGCGTTACGCCAGCAACCATTTTTGTACCATATTCTATAGCTTGCTCAGTATGAAAAGTACCTTGACTACCTGTGATACCTTGGCATATTACTCTTGTTTCTCTGTTTATTAATACTGACATTATTTTACCTCTGATATAGCTTTAGTAATCTTTTGAGCAGCATCATCTAAATCTGAACCAGATATAACTTCTAGATCAGACTCTTCAATAATCCTCTTACCTTCCTCAACATTTGTACCTTCAAGTCTTACAACAAGTGGCACAGAAATATTAATTTCTCTAGCTGCATTTAAGACACCTTCCGCAACAACATCACAGCGCATTATTCCTCCAAAAATATTAACAAGAATGCCCTTAACATTCTTATCAGATAAAATTATTTTAAACGCCTCTGTTACTTTATCTTTTGTAGCAGAACCACCAACATCCAAAAAATTAGCGGGCTCTTCACCATATAGCTTAATTATATCCATTGTAGCCATTGCCAGCCCAGCACCATTTACAAGACACCCAATATTTCCATCCAGCTTAATATAAGTTAGCCCAATTTTGTTAGCAGCTAATTCTGATGGATCCTCTTCGTCGGGGTCTCTTAACTCTTCAATGTCGGGGTGACGAAAGAGAGCGTTTCCATCAAAATTTACTTTTGCATCTAAACAAATTAAATCATTCTCACCAGTTAATACTAATGGGTTAATTTCTAATAAGCTCATATCAGTCTTGGTAAATGCTGAATAAAGATTCTTTAATAAATCTGCACTCTTTGCGTAGAGAGACTCGTCAAGTCCCAAGGCTTTTGAAATAGAGATAATATCCTTCTCATCCAATCCCGAAGATGGATTTATATCAACTGTTATAATTTTTTCAGGAGTTTCAGCTGCAACCTCCTCAATATCCATTCCACCTTCCGTAGAAGCTATGAAATTCACACGGGAATTTGTTCTATCAACTACAATGGATAAATAAAGTTCATCAACAATATTTGTACCTTTTTCGATATAAACTTTTCTAACTTTTTGGCCTTCAGGTCCTGTCTGGTGAGTAACTAAATTCATACCTAAAATTTCATCGGATACTGATTTAACTTCATCTAGGGATTTAACAACTTTTACTCCACCGCCCTTACCTCTTCCACCAGCATGGATTTGCGCCTTAACAACCCATACATCTCCGCCAATTTTCTCTGCTGCGCTAATTGCTTCATCAGGACTTAACGCTAAAAAACCTGGAACAGTTGGTACATTATAACCTTTTAACAATTCTTTTGCTTGATATTCATGGATATTCATTTTTTTTCACCATCTATTTTTAATATTAATATTTATTTCTTTAGGACCAATCTTTTATCGATTTTAGAACAGGCTCTTAATAACCCCCTAACAGATGCAACAGATTGATTGAACATTTTCTTTTCTTTAGCATTCATAGAAATCTCTACAATCTTTTCAACTCCTTTAGAACCAACAACTACTGGAACTCCAACATAAAGGTCCTTTATTCCGTACTCACCGGATAAATTTGCAGCACAAGGAAGTACTCTTTTTTTATCTTTCAAATAAGAATCAGCCATTTCTATTGCAGAGGCAGCTGGAGCATAAAATGCTGAACCCGTTTTTAGCAATCCTACAATCTCGGCACCACCATCTCTGGTTCGTTGAATGATATCACTAATTCTTTTCTGGGTTGTCCACTTCATTTTAATAAGGTCAGGCAGTGGTATACCGGCAACTGTTGAATATCTTGGAAGAGGGACCATGGTATCACCATGCCCACCTAAAACAAAAGCAGTTACGTCTTGAACAGAGACCTTAAATTCCTCTGCTAGAAAATATCTAAATCTTGCACTATCTAAAACGCCTGCCATACCAACAACTTTTTTTGCTGGAAGACCAGAAAATTTTCTTAAAGCCCACACCATTGCATCAAGAGGGTTAGTTATACAAATTACAAATGCGTTTGGAGCATATTTTTTTATACCCTTACCAACATCTGACATAACTTTTAAGTTAATTGATAATAAATCATCTCTGCTCATCCCCGGTTTTCTAGGGACACCAGCAGTTACAATGACAACATCTGAACCCTTAATAGCGGAATAGCTATTTGAACCTTTCATTTGAGAATTAAAAGAACTGACAGGAGAAGATTCAGCCAGATCAAGCGACTTACCTTGAGGGATACCTTTAACAATATCAAATATTATAACATCACCAAGTTCTTTCAAGCCCGCAAGGTGAGCAAGAGTACCACCTATTTGCCCACCACCTATTAAAGCAATTTTATTTCTTCTCATAATTTCCCTCTTAGCTAATTTATTAAAAATTTATTGATACTTTTAGCAATCGTTTTAGAAAAAACCAATCAATTATTACAAATATTCTTTTGACCTCATTTCATGGAGCCTTGAAATACATCGTTTAAACTCAAATTGACTGTCGCCCTTTTTATATATCTCATCAGGCTGGCCATGTGCAGATATAAAAACCTTCTTTTTGTTATCATATAAAGCATCAATTAACGATACGAATCTTTTTGCTTCATTTCTTTTTTCGGAAGAAAGAATTGGAATATTTTCAATAAATATAACATCGAATTCATTTGAAATTGCTAAATAATCTTCAGCCCCAAGGGGTTTTGCACATAGCTCTTGAAAATCAAACCTTGCACAACCCAAGGCTTGTCTTTCAATCTTTAATTCTCTTCCTTTAATAAAAAGAATTTTTTCTTCATATGGTAACCCATTTGTGATGTTTTTAAATATTTTATCCATCGCCGCTTCAGTTGAATTATTAATGGGTGAGTAATAAACCTCACCATCTATAATTCTATTTTTTCTGTAATCTTTTCCACTATTAATATTTATTACCAAACAATCGTTTTCTAAATAATCAATAAATGATAGAAATCTGTCTCTATGCAAGCCATCTAAATATAAATTTGAAGGTTTTATATTTGATGTAGAGAAAATAATAGTTCCCTGCTCAAATAAGACTGTAAATAATTTCTTTAGAATAGATGCATCAGCAATATCAGTGACTTGAAACTCGTCAAAACACAAAAATTTTATTTCAGAAGCAACTTCTTCAGCAACTGTAACTAAAGGATCCTTAATAGATTTACTATTTCTTATTCTATGAAGTCTATTATGAATATCGATCATAAACTCTTGAAAGTGAATTCTCTTTTTTTTCTTAACCTTAATAGAAGAAAAGCAAATATCCATTAGCATAGTTTTACCTACTCCTGCTTCACCATAGAGATAAATACCGTTTTTTGATTTACGACGTTTTAGAAAATTTTTATAAAACTTCGATTTTAAAGAGAATTCATATGAAAGCAATTCATCAATAACTATCATCGTAGATTCTTGAATTGGATCAAATTTTATAAGATTTTTTTTTAAATAATTTTTATATGTTGAGAGAGAACTCATCATTCATATTTATTAGAAATAAAACTTATTTTCTAGTAGCTAATTCCTTTTTTATATCTGCAATCGCTTTCGCAGGAGAAAGACCTTTAGGACATGATTTTGCACAATTCATAATTGTTCTGCAGCTATATACTTTAAAAGCATCGTCAAGGTCATCGAGCCTTTCCTCTTTAAATTCATCTCTGCTATCTTTAATCCACCTATTAGCCTGAAGAAGAGCTGCAGGACCAAGATACTTATCAGGATTCCACCAGTAACTTGGACATGAAGTAGAACAGCAAGCGCACATAATGCACTCATACATTCCATCTACTTTTTCTCTATCTTCCTTTGACTGATACCATTCTTTTTCGGGGTTATCTGATTTTGTTTTTAACCAAGGCTGAACAGATTTATGTTGCTCATAAAAGTTAGTTAAATCAGGAACCAAATCTTTAACTACTGGTTGGTGAGGAAGAGGGCTAATTTTTATATCTCCCTTAATATCTTCAATTGATTTTGTGCAAGCCAAGGTATTAACGCCATCAATATTCATCGCACAAGAACCGCAAATACCTTCTCTACAAGATCTTCTGAAGGTAAGAGTTGGATCAATTTCATTTTTTATTTTAATTATAGCATCGAGAACCATTGGGCCGCATTTTGCGAGGTCTATTTCATAATAATCTGTTCGGGGGTTCTCATCATCATCAGGACTCCACCTATAAATCGAAAAACCTTTTTTATTTTTACATTCATCCTCTAATGGGTAATCTTTTCCTTTAAGTATTTTAGAATTTTTTGGAAGTGTTAATTCAGCCATTGATTACTCCTAGTAAACCCTTTCTTTGGGGGGTATGTAAGCAATATCATTACTTAAAGTATATTCATGAACTTTTCTATAAGAAATATCAACTTGGCCATCCTCATCAACCCAAGCTAGAGTGTGCTTCATCCAATCTTCGTCGTTTCTATCAGGAAAATCTTCTCTTGCATGACTGCCTCTGGACTCTTTCCTTTCATCTGCACCTGAAATAGTTGCAATAGCCTGGACTATCATATTATCAAATTCTAGTGTCTCAATTAAGTCTGAATTCCAAATAAGTGACCGGTCCTTTATACCAATATCAGACATTCCTTCATAAACTTCACTTATTAAAGCTCGACCCTCTCTTAAAACATCATCGGTTCTAAATACAGCACAATTATTTTGCATTGTCTTCTGCATTTTTAATCTTAAGTCAGCAGTTGATGTTGATCCATTTGAATTTCTAAATTTATCTAACCTATCAATAGAATTCTGTCCTGCATTCTTGGGGAAATCAGTTTCAAATACACCTGGTTTTACAGTTTCAGTGCATCGAATTGCTGCTGCACGACCCAAAACTACTAAATCAATTAAAGAATTTGATCCAAGCCTATTAGCTCCATGAACCGATGCGCAGGCTGATTCACCAACAGCCATAAGTCCAGGGACAATTTTATCTTCATCTTCAGGGGATGGATTAAGAACCTCACCCATATAATTAGTGGGAATACCTCCCATATTATAATGGACAGTCGGTAGTACAGGAATTGGTTCTTTAGTAACGTCAACACCAGCAAAAACCTTTGCAGACTCAGAAATGCCTGGTAGTCTCTCAGCTAGGATATCAGGATCAATATGATCAAGATGAAGGAAAATATGATCTTTTTCTTCACCGACACCGCGACCCTCAATAATTTCAACTGTCATTGCTCTTGAAACAACATCGCGAGAAGCTAAATCTTTTGCTTTAGGTGCATATCTCTCCATAAAGCGTTCACCCTCAGAATTTACAAGATAACCACCTTCTCCTCTTGATCCCTCTGTTATTAAACATCCAGCGCCATAAATACCAGTAGGATGAAATTGAACGAATTCCATATCTTGTAGAGGTAAACCAGCTCTTAAGACCATTGCAGATCCATCACCGGTACATGTATGAGCAGAAGTAGCTGAAAAATAAGCCCTGCCATAGCCTCCTGTTGCAAGAATAGTTTGCGAGGATCTAAACCTATGTAACTTTCCATCCTCCATACACAAAGCTACCACACCAACACACTCACCTGTTGGAGCCATGATTAAATCAATAGCAAAATATTCAATAAAAAAATCTGCAGATGCGCTAATTGACTTACCGTAAAGTGTATGAAGTATTGCATGACCAGTTCTATCGGCCGCAGCACACGTTCTTTGAGCAGGAGGGCCTTCACCATATTGTGTCGTCATTCCACCAAAGGGTCTTTGATATATTTTTCCTTCTTCAGTTCTTGAAAAGGGAACCCCAAAATGTTCAAGCTCATAAACAGCCTTTGGAGAATTTTTGCATAAGTATTCTATGGCGTCTTGATCACCTAACCAGTCTGCACCTTTAACAGTATCATACATATGCCAACGCCAATCATCTTCACCTAAATTTCCTAAAGCAGCAGAAATACCACCCTGAGCTGCTACAGTATGACTACGAGTTGGAAATACCTTGGAAATACAGGCAGTTTTTAAACCTCCTTCCGCAGCACCTAGTGTAGCCCTTAAGCCGGCACCACCAGCTCCAACTACAACTACATCATATTCATGGTCTATAAATTCATAATCTGACATTTCTCAATCTCTTATATATCTAATCCAAAGTTTATATTACAGCTATCTTAAATTAATTAATTAATCTTATAAATTACATCTATTAATTAAAAAAATACTAACTAATAACTAAAAAAATCCAATATTAATCATTATAATTGCAGTTGCCAATGCGACAATAAGGACCATGGTAAAATTAAGCAATCCTAGGAAAAGTCTAGTTCTAGTCTGATCTATATAATCATCTAAAATATGGTTCAGGCCAATCCACATGTGGAAAGACATCGAAAATGTGAAAATCATTATTATTAACCACATAAAGTTATTCGATAAACCCTCTATTACCACTTCATAAGAATTACTAATATTTTTTATAAAAAAATTAAAAACAATAATTCCTAGAATTAAATTAATTAAGGCTGTTATTCTTTGTTGAACAAAATGTTTGGTACCTTCTTTTGAATGATTCATAATTAAACCTAAAGAAACCAAAGTAAGAGAGATGAAATAAAAGAAAATAAAACAGTAAGCCGGGCAAGCCATTCAATTGAGCTTAACTCAAATCCTAGACCAAAATCCCAAATAAAGTGCCTTATTCCACCAAAAAGATGATGAAAAAAGATCCATGTAAATAAAAAAAGTCCAAATTTTATAATTGAAAAAGATAAAAAATAATTAATAAAATTATATGTATCTTGTCCTAGTAAAATACACAAATACCAGGATAAAAAAATGAAACTCCCCAAGTATAATATAAAACCTGAAATTCTATGCATCATTGACATAATCATTGTAAATGAGATTTTATAAACCTGTAAATGAGGAGAAATTGGTCTCTCTACTGTATTCATTTCATTTTTATTTGTCATTGCTAAATAATACTCTAAAGATTAATGCTAAAATAATGATTATTTATGATGTTAAATCTATAGTGTAAACATAATTTTTAAAAGAAAATTTTATAATGAAAAAAATTGCAGGAATTGATGGATCTAAAGGTGGGTGGGTTTGTGTAAGTGGTTATAAAAACAACTATTCAGAATTAGAATTTGAAAAATTCAAAAATTTTAATGATATTCTTTCTAAAAATTTTAAATTAATTTTAGTGGATATTCCTATAGGTCTTGATGTTAAACTTACTAAGGGTGGTAGATTGGTTGATAAATTAGCTCGCAGTGAATTATTAACTAATAAATCCAGCGTATTTAATGCTCCGTCTAGGTTGACCCTAGATGCAAAAAATTATGAAGAGGCTAATGTGATTAATAAAAATCAAGGCATGGGGCTTTCAAAACAAAGTTGGTATTTAATTAAAAAAATAAAAGAAGTTGATGAATTTATAAAAAAAACAAATTCAATAAATATTTTTGAGTCACACCCAGAAATAGTTTTTCAAACAATGAAAAAAAATAAAGTTAGCACCAAGAAAAAAAATAGTGATGGAATATTGGAAAGAAAAAAATTGCTTGAAAAAAATGGATTTAGAAAATCTTTTATAGAAAAGTTTTTATTTGCTAGAGATAGTTTCTACAAAAAAGATGATTTTATTGATGCCTGTTCACTTTTTTGGTCTGCAAATAGAGTCGCGCAGAAAAAAGAGTTGAGAATACCAAATAAAATTTTTAGAGATAGCCAAGGAATTATAATGCAGATAAGAGTTTAATATAAAAACTCATCATTTAAAGCTTCGGCAATTTGTATGGTATTTAAGGCTGCTCCTTTTCTTAAATTATCAGAAACAATCCACATATTAAGACCATATTCAACGGTATCATCTTTTCTTATCCTTGAAACAAATGTCTCATCGCTTCCAGAGCATTCAACTGGAGTTGAGTAACCCCCATCCTCCCTTTCATCAATTACTTTGCAACCACTAGAATTATCTAAAACTTCTTTGGCTTCTTCTTCAGACAGATAGGAATCAAACTCAATGTTTACAGATTCAGCATGGCCAATAAATGTCGGAACTCGAACACACGTAGCATTTACAAGAATATCAGGCCTCATAATCTTCTTTGTCTCATTAATCATTTTTTGCTCTTCTTCAGTATTTCCATTTTCTAGAAAGGGTCCAATATGAGGAATTACATTAAAAGAAATTTGCTTAGTAAAGTTCTCTGGTTCCACTTCTTGATTAGAAAAAATTCCCTTTGTCTGATTGAATAATTCATCCATGGCATTTTTTCCAGCGCCTGATGTAGATTGATAAGTGGAAACATTAATACGATTTATTGAAGCGATGTCATCTAAAGGTTTCAACGCAACAACCATTTGAATCGTTGAACAGTTTGGATTGGCAATGATATTTCTTGTCCTATATTGATCTAACATTTCAATATTAACTTCTGGGACTATCAAAGGAACATCATGGTCCATTCTGAACTTTGAAGAATTATCTATAACAACACATCCTTGCTCAGCAGCAATAGGGGCATAAATTTCGGCAATATTTCCTCCTGCAGAAAATAGTGCAATTTCTGTATCTGAAAAGTCATAATTTGCTAAATTTTCAATAACCAAATCTTTGTTACCAAAGGCGATTGTATCACCCTCGCTCCTCTCTGAAGCAAGGGCTATAACATTTTCACAAGGAAAGTTTCTATTAGAAAGAATATTAAGCATTTCTCTTCCAACGTTTCCTGTTGCGCCCACAATAGCTATCTTTTTTAAACTCATTTTCTTTATCCTATGTCAGATTATTAAGTTCAGAAATGACAGCATCGCCCATCTCTACTGTTGAAATAACCTTACTATACTTAGTAGCAATATCTTTTGTCCTATGACCCGACTCCAAAACATTAGAAATAGCCTTCTCTAAAAGGTTAGCATCTTCTATTCTTGAAAAACTATACTTCAAAGCCATTGCAAAAGATAATATCGAAGCAAGAGGATTTGCTATTCCCTGTCCTTCAATATCAGGAGCCGAACCATGTACTGGTTCGTAAAGCGCATTACTAAAAATTCCATCCCTTGCTTTTCCTAGAGATGCTGATGGTAGCATACCTAAAGAGCCAGTTAACATTGCGGCAACATCGGATAACATATCACCAAACAGATTGTCTGTAACAATTACATCAAATTGTTTAGGCCATCTCACTAACTGCATTCCACAATTATCTGCTAACATATGTTCAAGCTCAATATCTGAAAATTTTTCTTTATGAAGTTTAGTTACTTCCTCATTCCAAAGTAAACCAGATTCCATTACATTTCGTTTCTCAGAAGAAGTAACTTTTTTATTTCTTTTTCTTGCTAACTCAAAAGCGACTTCAGCTATCCTTTGAATTTCCCAAGATTCATATACCTGAGTATTAATTCCCCTTCTATTACCTGAACCTAAATCTTCAATTCCCCTAGGCTCGCCGAAATATATACCTCCGGTAAGTTCTCTTACGATAATAATGTCTAGACCTTCAATAATTTCTCTCTTTAATGCAGATGCATCAACTAATGCGGGAAAGCATAAAGCAGGTCTGAGATTAGCGAATAAATCTAAATCTTTTCTAAGCCTTAAAAGCCCTGCCTCAGGTCTATTCTCATATTCAACATTATCCCACTTTGGTCCGCCAACTGCCCCGAATAAAACTGCATCACAGTTTTTTGCAAGATTCATAGCTTTCTCTGAAATAGCAGTTTTATTTATTTCGTATGACGCACCACCTACATTTTCATACTCCACCTCAGCAGATAGACTAACTTCTTTATTAAACCAATTTATAACCCTATCAACTTCTTGCATAACCTCAGGGCCAATTCCATCACCAGGTAAAATTAAAATTTTATAGCTCATCAATCTAACCCTTCTCAGGACTCCTCCATTGATAATTAATGGAAACCCTCTCTTCATATTCATCTATATAGGAAACTCTTTCAAGAGTAGAGCCAATATCATCTAAACCTTTAACCAAACAGTCTTTGTTTATTTCATCAATCTCAAATGAAATTTCTTTGCCCTTAATGACTATTAACTGATCAATCAAATTTACCTCAAACTCAACACCATTTATTGAGTCATCAATTAATAAGTTTATTTTTTCCTCACTAAGCTTTATTGGCAAAATACCATTCTTAAAGCAGTTGTTAAAAAATATATCTGCAAATGATGGAGCAATGATCACTTTTATTCCAAAATCTAGTATAGACCATGGAGCATGCTCACGACTTGAACCACAACCAAAGTTTTTTCCAGCAATTAAAATTTTAGATTTATTAAATGGTTCTTTATTTAATATGAAATTATCTATTTGATTGCCTTCCATATCATATCTCATTTCGTCAAATAAATTTTTACCTAAACCTGAGCGTTTTATTGTTTTTAGAAATTGTTTAGGAATAATCATATCAGTATCAATATTCATCATAAGACTTAGTTGATTTCCAGATTTATTTAACATTGCAGCAGCTATGCCACTTACTGAAGTAAATTTTTCCATTTTAATTCATAAACTCCCTTACATCAGCTAGATGACCTTTAATTGCTGCTGCTGCTGCCATGCCAGGACTAACGAGATGTGTTCTTCCTTCTCTTCCCTGTCTGCCTTCAAAATTTCTATTTGATGTTGATGCACACCTCTCTTTGGGGGATAATTTATCGGCATTCATAGCTAAGCACATTGAACATCCTGGTTCACGCCACTCAAAACCAGCATTAAGGAATATTTTGTCTAGGCCCTCTTGCTCTGCTTGCTCTTTAACTAAACCTGAGCCAGGTACAACCATTGCCACAACATTATTTGATACTTTTTTTCCTTCAACAATTGTTGCGGCCTCTCTTAAATCTTCAATTCTTCCATTGGTACAAGATCCAATGAAGACCCTATCTATTTCAACACCCTTAATTGGAGACCCAGGTGTCAGATTCATATAATCAAGAGATCTCTTGACTGCACTTCTTTTGGAATCATCCTCTATATCCTCAAGTTTAGGAATGTTGCCATCAATCGATATAACATCCTCAGGGCTGGTACCCCATGTTACAAGAGGAGATAGATTTGCGGCATCAATTTCAATAGATTTATCATATTTTGCACCCTCATCACTGGGCAAAGTCCTCCAATACTCTAATGCATCATCCCAATTTTTTCCTTTAGGCGACATTGGTCTATTTTTTAAGTACTGAAAAGTTTTTTCATCAGGGGCTATTAATCCAGCTCTTGCACCAGCTTCAATTGTCAAATTACATAAAGTCATTCTTCCCTCGATACTAAGCGACTTTACTGCATCTCCTGTATATTCAATTACATAACCAGTTCCACCAGCAGTCCCAATTGCGCCAATTACTGACAACGCTAAATCTTTGGCTGTAACACTTTCATTACACTTACCATTAATAGTAACTTTAAAGTTTTTTGCTTTTTTTTGGATTAGAGTTTGAGTTGCAAGAACATGTTCTACCTCTGATGTTCCAATTCCATGAGCCAAAGCTCCAAAAGCTCCATGAGTTGAAGTATGACTATCACCACAAACTATAGTTAAGCCTGGTAATGTAAACCCTTGCTCTGGACCAATTATATGGACTATGCCCTGTCTTTTATCACTGGTCTTTATATATTCAATGCCAAAATCATTACAATTATCTTCAAGAGTTTGAATCTGAATTTCAGATTCTTGATCACTAATTCCCTTAGATCTATCAGTCGTAGGTATATTATGATCAGCAACAGCAAGAGCATTAGAGGGTTTTCTAACTTTGCGGTTTGACATTCTTAGACCTTCAAAAGCTTGTGGACTAGTTACTTCATGAATAAGATGTCTATCAATATATAAAAGACAGTCATTATTGTCCTCATGAACTAGGTGAGTATCCCATATTTTATCATAAATTGTTTTTGGTTCAGACATAACGCCCCTCTCATTAAGGAGTATATATCTTAGGTTTCGCCTTGAGAAGCTTCAGATGCATCGGATTTTGCTCCAGAAGCTTGGGTAACTTTCTTTGATATATCGCCCTTACGTTCAGTAATTCTAGCTGATTTACCTCTTCTTGATCTTAGGTAATATAATTTTGATCTTCTAACACTACCCATCCTTACTACTTCAATAGAGTCAACCAATGGGCTATATAATGAAAATATTCTCTCTACACCTTCACCGTAAGAGATTTTTCTGACAGTAAAATTCTGATTTAATCCTTTTCCTGAACGAGCTATACAGACTCCTTCATAAGCCTGCAATCTTTCTCGCTGGCCTTCTTTAATACGAACATTAACTTTAACAGTATCACCTGGACGAAATTCAGGGATTTCTTTGTCCTTCATTAATTCTTCAATATGTTTAGCTTCTAATGTTTCAACTATATTCATAATAATCAACTTTAATTAATTTTTTAAACTAAGGTAGGTCAATTAGCACAGACATTACCTATAAGTCACCTTATTTTTATTATAATTTATTTTTTTTATTTTCAAAAAGATCTGGCCTTCTTAATTTCGTTAAATTTATTGACTGTTTTTCTTGCCAGTCTTTGATAGCACTATGATTCCCTGAAAGCAGAATATCAGGAATTTTAATTCCTTTAAAATCATTTGGCTTTGTATATTGAGGATACTCCAAAAGTCCATCAGAAAAAGTTTCTATTAATTTTGAATCTCCATTACCTAAAACATTAGGCAGTAACCTAATCAAAGAGTCTAGAAATGTTATTGTAGCTATTTCACCACCAGACAAAATATAATCACCAATAGAAATTTCTTCCATATGATGGAAATCAATTACCCTTTGATCAATTCCTTCAAAGTGACCGCATACAATAGAAACACCCTTGGCTAAAGAAAAGTCTTCAATCATTTTTTGAGTTAGAGGTTTTCCTTTTGGAGAAAAATATATTAGACGACTTTCTTTATTAAAACATTCATTTATAGCGTTATCAAGAACATCAGGCCTCAAGACCATTCCGGGTCCTCCACCTGCAGGTTTTTCATCAACAGACTTATGAGGTCCGAGACCATAATTTTTTAAATCAAATACATTTAAATCCCAAATACCTTTTTTAAGAGCCTTGCCTGATAGGCTTTTTCCTAGGGGGCCAGGAAACATTTCAGGATATAAAGTTAAAACATCAGCAAACCAAGTCATTTAAATATCCATTTCTTTAATAATTAATTTTTTTTTAGCAATTACTTGGTAAACAAAGTCTTTTGTAAAAGGAATCATCTCAACTTTTCCACTATTAAGCATAACCTCTATGATATCACTTGCTCCAAAATTATAAATTGCCTTAATTTTACCAATTTTTTTTTCTGTTATCGTTTCAACATTTAACCCTAAGAGATCAGAATGATACCAGTTTTCATCACTTAGACTTTCAAGTTGGCTAGAATCAATAAAAATATCTTTATTTTTTAAATTCTCTGCTTCGTCTCTAGATTTTACATCAATAAATTTTAATGAAAAGCTATCGCCAAAAGAATAATGTTTTTTAACATTATATTTTTTTTTATCTTCGCCTATATAAAAATATTCATAAGATTTAAATTTATCTATATCTCTAGCGAAATAATTTACTAAGATCTGGCCTTTAAGACCCTTAGCATTACCGACAACGCCAATAAAAATGAAATTATTTTCATCATCTACCACAGTAGAGTAAATAACATTATTTTTTTTCTTTGTCAGCAGGAGCTTCCTCTGCCTTAGGCTCCTCTGCTGGAGCTTCCTCTGCCTTAGGCTCCTCTGCTGGAGCTTCCTCTGCCTTAGGCTCCTCTGCTGG